>CAWILM010000044.1:0-23921 GCA_963836935.1 uncultured Acidimicrobiaceae bacterium | reverse complement strand
GGACAGAGAGGGTCATCAGATCACTAGGCGTTTGACGTTGGTCGACACTGACGGGAAGCGCTCTGTGTGCCTCGACGGCTTGCCTATCTACGTCTATGAGACCGATGACAAGTTTGCGGAAGCTATCTGTATCGCGATGCTCTCCAGAACGGAGTTGGCTACCGATGTGGCGATAGCTAGTGCCTTCGGTTGTCACCGGAACACTGTGGGTCGCCTGGCTAGGCGACTGGGTGCTGAGGGCGTGACAGCTGTGCTCCCAGCGAGACGTGGTCCGAAGGGTCCCCACAAGGTGACATCGGAGGTGATCGAGGTCATTCGTGCCAGCAGCGCGCAGATGAGCGTGCCGGCCCTCGCTTGCCTCGTGAAGGAGCGGACCGGAGTAGTCCTGTCGCAGTCGCACGTCCGGCGATTGGTCCACGCCTGCAGGCCCGCCGTAACCGAGCTGCAGCTCATCGAGGAATCAGCCGATGACCGCTCCGCTGACGACGAACTGCAGGCAGTCAGGGCTGAGCGCGACGAGGAAGACGAGGAACCCGGCGGGAAGCCTTCCCCGCCAGTATCGGGTGGCCTCCACGAACGCGACGCCTGTGACGAGCGCGACGCTCGAGATCGAGGGCTTCGACCCGCCCTCCGTCCCTCCCGAGTACGCGAGGGGTCGGTACATGGGACTCGCCCTGTACTTCCCCGCTATCAGGGCGCTCGGCCTAGTCGAAGCGGCGCGCCGGTCCTTCTCGCTGCCCCGTTCGGTCACCTTCGGCGTGCGGGCAGTGACTCTCAGCTTGTTGTTCATGACATTGCTTCGAAAGCCGACGGTCGAGTCGGCGAAGCACCTGCGCCGGGGGGAGTTCGGGGCTCTCGTCGGGACGGACCGGGCTCCTTGTGTGAAGACACTGCGCCGCAAGCTGGAGGCGATGGTGGCTCAGATGCGTGCCACCGAGTTCGGAGTGCATCTGGCACGTCGCTGGGTGGAGGTGGGGATCATCGTCACCCAGTACCTCTACGTGGACGGGCACATGAAGTCGTACTCGGGAAAGCGCCCGGTGCAGGAGTTCTACAGCACCAAGCGACGCCTGGCGATTCCAGGCGTGCACACCTACTTCGTCGGCGACCAGGACGGCCGGCCGCTTCTGTGCGTGAACGAGCAAGCTGTCGGGCAATCTGGCCAAGGCCATGCCCGACATCGTCGCAGCCATCCGTCAGGTCCTCGGCAAGCGAAAGTTTACGGTCGTCTTCGATCGCGGCGGCTTCGACCACAAGCTGTTCATGTGGCTCGACAGCGAGCGCATCGGGTTCATCACCTACCAGCGGGGAGAACCGGGCCTCGCTAACAGCGCCTTCTCCTGTCGGGAGACACGCTTCGAGGGTCGGCGGGTGCGCTTCGACATGGCTGAGGACACCGTTTGGGTGAGCGGACGGGGCCCGTGGCGAAGAGTCGTTCTCCGCGCCACGGACGGCCACCAGACGCCGATCATCACGAATCTCGGGCTACGTGCTCCCCGTCTCGCTTGCTTGATGGCCGCCCGGTGGCGCCAGGAGAACCTTTTCAAGTACATGGGAGCCCACTACGGACTTGACCAACTGATCAGCTACGGTGCCGACCCGGTCGACCCCGAGACGCTCATACCCAACCCCGAGATCACGCGTCTCGAGCGTCAGATCGCCGAGGTGCGCCAACACGCAGCGAAACTCAAGGCGTCTCTCGGCGATGCCGTCCTCGAGAAGGATCGCGGGCGCAGCATCCGGGGGTTGAAGACTGCACAGCGCGGCGCTGTCGGCCGACTGCGAGCGCTCGAAACTGAAATCGGCCGACTGAAGGCCACGAAGAAGGCTCTCCCGCGGAAGGTCACCGTCGCCGAGTCGGGAACGGGTCGCATGGTCCTACATGGGGAGCACAAGGCAATCGTCGACCGGATCAAGATCACCGCCTACAACGCCGAGGAGTGGCTACTCGAGCATCTCGAGCAGCACTATCCGAACCCGAACGACATTCGCGACTTGTTACGGACGTTCGCGGAGCTGGCGGGTGACATTCGGACCACCGACAAAGGCGTCACGGTGACACTCGACCCCCCTGACACCCCGATTCATCGCAGAGCGCTGCACGGCCTTGTCGCCGATCTCAACGCTATTGATGCGACCTATCCGGGCACCGACATACCGGTGATCTACAGGGTACGCCGCCCGCGCCAGCGCTCGGGCGTGCACCGGTCCCAGGCGGTCGCATAAGCGCCTATGTCCAGAGGTCTGACGTGTACATTACGACCGCTCCCAGCCCGGCTGGCGGCGAGAGTGGTGGCAACGCAGAGATGGACATCTACCAACGGGTCGTCAGCAACGGGCAAGTCTCGCTCAATTGGGTCGGTGACGTGCCGGACATGCCGTTCGGCTCCAGCCCGCCGATCGTGACCTCAGGCGGCATGGTCGCCGGAAGCGGTGTCGTCTGGAACATCGCGCGCACTGGCTTGACCAACGCAGCCAACCTGGTGGCGTACGGCGCGGTGCCGGTGGCCGGCACAAGCACCGACTGGTTGCTCAGCAGCTCACCGCTCAAGTTCTTCTCGGGCGCGGTCAACCAGCTTGCGAGCCCACTTGACTGAGTCAGCGGCGCGTCCGCTCGCCACAAGGGCGGTGCCGTAATGCGAAGCGTCCTTGACGTCGAGTAGTCGGCTAAGGGTCGCCGCCAATGCCTTGCCGTCGGGCGTCGCCTCCTCCAGCAGCCTTGCGGCTCCTCTGTGATCCTGTCCCCGCTGCAACCTTCGGAGCCGATCAGATGCGGCTATCCCAGCCAACACTGCCGTGCCGGCCGCCACATTCGAGAACTCCTGTGTACTCCCTTCTTCAAGGACGAGTTCGGCAGTGCGGAGATACGCCTCGGCCGTGCGCAGGCGGGCTCTCGCCTCGTTCGTACCACCAGTAACAGTTTGATCGCGGAACGCCGACATCACTTAAGCGTGTTTAACCGCAAACAGGAAGTCGATCGGTTGCCCCGCCATTGTCACCCCATCGCGGGCGATCTGTTCGAACAACGCGGGATCAGTGCTGCGCATTTCTGCCCATTGCCAAAACGAGACGTCAACGACCTGCAATGGGTTGCCCGTCCAGCGCTGCACCTTCACTCCTAGCTGATCAACCTGGCCATGCCACTGAGCCCCGCTGGTAGCCGATGGAGCCTGCGAAACCATGCCCAACGCAACCTCGTTGAGCAGTCCCCAGAGCCCCTTTTCGCGGTTAGGTGGACGTTTGTCGCCGGGAAGGTTCGGATGCACCAGGAGAAGGTCGATGTCACGCTCCGGACCACCATCGCGACGGGCGGCTGACCCAAATACTGATGCATACACCGGTTTCAGTGTCCACCCGGCGAGGGTTTCTCGAATCCGCTTCCAAAGTTCACCACGAAACCCAGCCAGTGCCTCGGCCGCCGGCGCTGCGATGTGTTCTCGGTTGAGTTCGTGGACGAGGTTCCGACCCATCTGGATCGCGGTAACTATTCCTTGATCGACCAGGCGGGCGACGGCCTTGCGGACACCAATTTCCGAGCCCCGAGGCACCTGGGCCGCAATCTCTCCAACCGTTAGCGGTCGACCGGCGCTGGCGAGAACCGCCAGAATGGGGCCGTCTAGAGTCGGAGTGATCGCTCGGGTCGGGTCTGCTAGATCCACTATCCCAAAGTATAGCTACCTATCTAATAGTAAGCCAACGACTAACGGGCCGACGCCCCTGGCTCCAGCCCGAAGGCACCCCTGGAAGGGTCTCGATACGCTATGCGAGTCCAGCGGCCCTCAAGTTAGAACGACTCACCCTGTTAGCGCCCCCGGGAGGACTCGAACCTCCGACCGTCTGCTTAGAAGGCAGCTGCTCTATTCCGCTGAGCTACGGGGGCTTCTCTTGGCAGTAGCAAATTTCCTGCGCACAAGCGTAGGGGATGTCGGCACCTACTCTGGGAGCATGAGTCAGTGAACGGATTGTCCTGAACTCCGTCAGGTCGGAGAACAAGAGGAGAGCCTTGCCAATGGCCGTCCGCATCGAGATCGGAATCGACAGTGTCAAGCCGGAGACACTCGCCCCATTCTGGGCGGAGGCGCTCGGATATGTGGTCGGAGACATGGACCGAGCCGGAACCTACCTCGACCTTGTCCCACCAGATCCGGTCTTGCCGGTCGTGTACCTGCAGCGAGTCCCGGAGCCGAAGACGATCAAGAACCGCCTCCACCTAGACCTTCTGACCACTGAGGCAGACGAGACCATCGAGCGGCTTGTCGCGCTCGGGGCCACGCGGGTCGGAACGGCGATGTCCGGAAGCGAAGGGGGCTGGTGGCAGGTCATGGCGGACCCGGAGGGCAACGAGTTCTGCGTCTGCCGCATCGCCTAGCGGGTCCGCTGGGGCCGTCCCGCCTCGGATTGCCTCCTCGACTGTGCCATGCTTTAGGTGAACCCGGAGGCGGATTGCCTCCAGGTCGTGGTGGCCGTAGCTCAGTTGGTTAGAGCGCCAGGTTGTGGCCCTGGAGGTCGGGGGTTCAAGTCCCCTCGGTCACCCTTTTCCGGTACGCCTGGGACCGACTAGGCTAGCAGCAAGACTGCGCCTCTAGCTCAATTTGGCAGAGCAACGGACTCTTAATCCGCAGGTTCCGGGTTCGAGTCCCGGGGGGCGCACTACTTCCCTTGCTAGACCACCCTCGGTTCCGAGTGAGCTCTGCGAAAAAGGGCTCTGGCGTTCCCACCGCAAGGGCGGGCACGAACCTGCGCCAACGCGTTGCAGCGGCGGTCGGTGGGACGGCACGCACTTTCGCGGAGTGTCAGGAACTTCTGGACGGACTTTCCAGGAGCTTGCCGCGGCCAGAAGGTGCCGTCCTGCCTTCGGGAGACAGGTTGACATCGCGTTTTGCTTCCTCGTGGCGACGCAAAAGCCGCCGCGGAGCGATCCTCCATGGGCGGTCAGATATTGGTCTCGTCAGCTGGGACGTGAGGCAGCGCCGGTGCCCCGCCGTGCCCATTCGGCTCGAGTTCGCGGCAACCGAGCGTGTACGACGTCATCGAGAGCGAGCCCATCGCGTAGCCATCCACAAGGACGTGCGCTGTCTCATTCGCGGCAGACGCCAAGCCCGCCAGATAGAGCAGCGGGATGAAGTGATCTGGGGTGGGTGCTGCCATCGAGAAGCCGCTGTGGCTCTGCAGCGCCGCGAGTTCCACGGGCGCGCTCGTCATGATCTCGGCGGCGTCGTCGTCGAACTCACGGGCCCAGTCGAATCCCGCGTCGGGTTGATTCCAGTCGATGTTCCGCAAGTTGTGTACGACATTGCCGCTGCCGATGATCAGCACACCGCTCTCTCGCAAGGGCGCCAGTGCGGCACCGAGCTCGAAGTGGTACTCGAAGGGCTTCGTGCCATTAATCGAGAGCTGTACGACGGGGACGTCCGCGGCCGGAAAGACGTGCGCCAGAACCGACCAAGTGCCGTGGTCGAGACCCCAACTATCCGCATCCTTCCCGACCCAGGTGGGACGGACGATATCGGCAACTTCGTCCGCGAGCTCCGGGTCGCCAGGCGCCGGGTACTGAACATCGAACAGCTCCTTCGGGAAGCCGTAGAAATCGTGAATCGTCTTCGGACGCCTCATCGCCGTGACAGCGGACGCATTGATGTACCAATCCGCGGACACCACGAGGATCGCTCGTGGTCGCGCAATCCCAGCACCAAACTCGTGCCACGCATCGGTGTAGCGATTGCGGTCCAGAGCATTCATGGGCGTGCCATGACCGAAGAAGGCTGCAGGGGACGCCAATGTCGCCTCCATGTCAACTGCGCCCGATCGAGCTGCGCTGGTTCTGCGCCGCCGAAACCCTGTTGACTCTGGCCGTCTCATTCTCACGCTCCGCGTCGCAGGATCGGTTCCAATCGCTTCAGGTTCGCATGTCGAGTCCAGAATGTCACTAACGAGACTGCGCGGTCCCAAGACACCGTCGTCCGCTCGGCGGCTGCGACCCAGGGTTCACTGTGGTGGGAAGACCGGTCAACACCACGGTCTGGGTCCCGGCGTCGAGCGCCGCCGAGGAGGCCCGTGAACTCAACAACCTGGTTGTGGTCCTCCTCTGCTTAGCCATACCGTGCTCGGCCAGCCGGTCCTCGAAAGAGAATCACTCCCGGCCCACGGGGCTACCCCTCGTTGCGCAAGACCTCTGCGGCGGGAGGTCCGGTCGAGCCGGGCAGGCGTATCTATCCCCGGGCGGCTAGTGAGAGGCCCACCGGCCGGCTCTGCTACCCTTCGCCTTGACGGCTTCGGCCGTCCCGTTGCCTACAGGGGAAGTCCGGTCAAACTCCGGCGCTGGCCCGCAACCGTAGGCGAGGCTCGTCCTCGCAAGCCGGGAAACCTGTCGGTGGTGAGTCCTACTAACCGTCGAGGAAAGCGGGGACTGGGAACCGGTATGGCCGCGGTGTCTCAGCGCTTCTCCGGGATCCAGTATCCGGGAGAGGACGTACATGCCAGGCTTCGTCCGTCGCGCAGGCCAAGCCTGCCTTGTGGCAACGCTGCTATGCCTCGGTGGCGCCGCGGTGCCTGTTGCATCAGCCGCCACGGTTGAACCGGGTGCGTACGCGTTACTTGCGCGCCAGTCCCCGCCCGCAACCGTGCCAGCCGCCGCCGGCGCAGGCTGGATCGCCCGCGACCTGAGCTCCCAGCGGGGCGCTCGTCGACGCCATCTCCCACAAGCCGAGCGGGGCGACACCGCGGACGCCATCCTGGCTCTCGTCGCTGCAGGCGACGGATCTGCCCAGGTCAAGGACGCCACGCGATGGCTCGAGCACAACTTCGGCTCCTATGTCCCTGCCAAGGGCCGCGACAATCCAGGTGCGCTCGGGCTGGTGGTTCTCGCAGCGGTGGCAGCAGGTGCGGACCCGATCCGCTTCGGCGGCGAAGCACGAGCGAACGACCTGGTCGCCAGGCTTCTGACAACAGAGCACCTGAACGGCGCGTCTGCGGGGCTCTTCGGCACGACAAGCTCTCAAAACGCGTTCAGCCAGTCCTTCGCCCTTCTCGCGCTCGTCGCGGTGAAGGGCCCCAGCAACGCGATCCGCCTCGGAGAGGCTTACCTGGCGCGCCGCCAATGCGCGGACGGGGGTTGGCAGTACTCGCTCACGACGCCCTGCGCCAAGGCGGACCCGAAGACCTATGCCGGTCCCGACACGAACTCGACGGCGCTTGCCGTCATGGCGATCGTCGCCGCCGGCGGGCAGTTTGCCCGTGCCCCTCTGGCTTTCTTCACCAGCTCGCAGGAGGCTGACGGCTCTTTCGGCTACTACGGCGTGTCGGGCGACGGTCAGCGCGGTGATCCCGACTCGACGGCCGAGGTCGTGCAGGCGTTGATCGCGCTGCGAGCGATCAACGACAAACAGTTCGTGCGTGACGCCATCACGCCCCAGAAGGCTCTCGAGGACTTCCAGTATGGCTGTGGCGCCCCGGCGAAGGAGCAGGGCGAGTTCGCCTACGACGCAGCTCCGAGCCAGTACGCAACGTTGCAGGCGGTACCGGCCGTCGCCGGTCAGGCACTGCCCATCAGTCCTCGCAGCCTGTCCAGCGCCGAGCCCAGTCTCCGCTGTCGCGCGGGCTGACACGACCTGACTGCGCCGTGGCTGCTCAGGGCGACATGACCGGAGATCGACCGGGCTCAGCGAGACGCCCTCGCGCGGAACCGACAGGTGTTGTGGTCACCCGCGCCACTCGGCTTTTCCTGGGCTCGGCCGTGGCCCTCCTGGTCATGACCGCGGCAACGCTTGCGACGACGACCACAGGGGCGGCCCAGCCTGCGGCGGCAGGCAAAGCCTCACCGGCGAAAGATGGCTCGCCAACATGCACGATCCCCACGCGCGTCCCCAAGGCCCAGATCGTCGTCGCCGTCGTCGCCGACTTCGGTGGGACAAACGGCAGGGTCCTGGTCACCTGCGTTCTCGTCGAGCCGGGTGTGAGTGGCGCGCAGGTTCTGCAAGCGCAGGCTGGGCTCCTCGGATACCCGTCTCCCCGCTACGCGGAGTCCGGACTGTTGTGCGCGATTGACGGCTATCCGACGCGCGGCTGTGGGGCCCAGTCGGAAGCCCACTTCGCCTACTGGTCCTACTGGCACGGCGGGAAGCGCTGGCGGTACGCCAATGGAGGACCCGGGGAGTGGAAGGTCGTCAAGGGTGACATTGAGGGGTGGCGGTTCGAGCCGGACGGGAGCGCTACGCCGGCCGACCCGCCACCGCGGGCGGCGTCCAGCGCGGCGGCACTCGAGGTGCGGGCGGGGGGTACCGCCGTGACGACGACCTCCCCCTCACCGTCGAGCGGCCATGCGGCCGGTCCGATCGGCGGCAGCCGGAAGGGCACGAGCCCGGTCCCCTTTCTCGTCAGCGTGGCCTTCATCCTCCTCGTCGGCGCGGGGGCGCTGCTTCGCTCGCGGCGCGCGAACGGCCGCGCCACTTAGATGTTGAGAACCCGCCTCCAACCGCTGCACCCGATCGCGTGGTGGTGCTGGGCCGGGACGCTGGCCGTCGCCGCCAGTCGCACCACCAACCCCCTCCTTCTCGGTCTCATCTTGGCGGTAGTCGCCTGGGTCGTCACGACGCGGCGCGGCAACAGTCCCTGGGCACGCTCGTTCGGCGCCCTCATGCGACTAGGGCTCTTTGTCATCGCGATTCGTGTCGTCGTCCAAGTCCTGTTCGGTGACCGCGTGCCGGGTACCACGTGGTTCAGCCTTCCCTCGGTTCCCCTTCCGTCCTGGGCCGCCGGTGTGACGATCGGCGGCCCCGTGACGGCTCAGGCGGCGCTCGGGGCCTTCTGCCAGGGGCTACAGATCGCCGTGATCCTGGCTTGTTTCGGCGCCGCGAACTCCCTGGCGAGCTCATTTCGGCTCCTGCGTTGCGTGCCGGCGGGCCTTTACGAGGTGGCCGTGGCGGTCACCGTGGCGATCACCTTCACGCCACAGATCGTGCTCTCCATTGCCCGCGTCCGAGACGCCCGACGCTTGCGAGGTCGCGCCACCAGCGGCCTCAAGGGCTGGCGCGGCTTGGCTGTGCCGGTTCTCGACGGCGCCCTCGAACGTTCCGTCGCGCTTGCCGCTTCAATGGACGCCCGAGGTTTCGGGCGGCGCCCCACCTCGCCGAGGCACCGCCAAGCGACCGCGGCGGCAACGCTCGGGGGTCTCGTCGGCCTCGGGATCGGCCTGTTCCAGGTTCTCGACTCTGGCTCGGCCTCGGGGATCGGTCTCGCCGTCATCCTGGTTGGTGGTGGCCTCGTCATCGGAGGCCTCGTCGCCTCGTCCCACGGCTCCAGGAGCCGTTACCGGCCCGATCGTTGGCTCGTCGCCGAATGGCTCGTTATCGCGGCCGGTCTCGCCGCCGTCGCCGGGATCGTGGCGACGGGCAGCAACGACCCGAATGCGCTCGCGCAACCCCTCTATCCCCTTGCCCTGCCGGCAAGCCCGGTTGTCGCGCTGGTTAGCATCCTCCTCGCCGCCGTGCCCTCGGCCATTGCTCCGGTACCGGTGTCGGTGCGTGCCGAGCTCAGCGAGGCCCTGGCGTGATCACCTTCGACCGCGTCACGGTCGTCTACCCGGGTGCCCCCGCCCCCGCGCTCGAGAACGTAAGTCTCACAATCGAGGAAGGCCATCTCGCCCTCGTCATCGGCGCCACGGGATCAGGCAAATCGACTCTCCTGCGCTGTGTGAACGGCCTTGTCCCGCATTTCTCCGGCGGCCGGCTCAACGGAACGGTGACGGTCGACGGGCGCAGCACCGAACGTTACCGTCCCCGCGACCTCGCCGACGCCGTCGGCTACGTCGGCCAGGACCCGGATGCCACCTTTGTCGCCGACACGGTCGAGGACGAGCTCGCCTATGCAATGGAGAACCTCGGCGTGGACCCGGCCACAATGCGCCGACGCGTCGAGGACGTGCTTGACACCTTGAACCTGCATCCGCTTCGCCAGCGGGCGATCACGACTCTCTCGGGCGGCCAACGCCAGCGGGTCGCCATCGGAGCCGCCTTCACCGCCGCCCCACGCGCCCTTGTGCTCGACGAGCCGACGTCGTCCCTCGATCCCGTCTCGGCCGAGGAGGTGCTGGCTTCACTTGCGCGCCTCGTCCACGACCAAGGGACGACCATCCTCGTCGCCGAGCACCGCCTCGAGCGCATCGTCCAGTTCGCGGATGTCGTCGTCGAGATCGGTAGCGCGGCAAGGTACGGTCCGCAGCGGCGCGCCGGCCCTCATCTTCGCCACCGCCGAACTGGCGCCGCCCGTAGTCCGTCTCTCGCGTGCGGCCGGATGGTCGCCTGTCCCGCTATCGGTCCGCGACGCCCGCCGGCTCGCGCCAGAGCTTCGTCGCCGCCTCGAGCGGGGCGCCAGACCGCAGGATGCAGAGTCGCGGGGCTGACCGTGTGGCGCAGGTGAAGGGCCTCATCGCCGCCTACGGGCCGATCCCGGCGCTGGCGGACGTCAGCCTCGAGCTCTACGAGGGCGAGGTGATGGCGATCATGGGACGGAATGGGGCTGGAAAGTCCACCCTTCTCCACCACCTCGTCGGGCTCCGCCGCCCCCAGCGGGGCGCCGTAGAAGTCCTTGGCCGCGTTCCGGCGACGCTCGGCGCGTCCGAGGCGATCCGCCTCGTCGGCCTCGTGCCCCAAGACCCCGGGGCGCTGCTGTGCGCCGAGACGGTGGCGGGAGAATGCCGAGACGCCGATCGCGAACGTGGGCTCGCCGGCGGGACGACACACGCAGTGCTCGAGTCGATTGTCGCGGGCATCCCCGACGACCGACACCCGAAGGACCTTTCCGAAGGTCAGCGCCTCGCCCTCGCGCTGGCAATAGTGCTGGCGCCGGCGCCTCCGATCCTGCTCCTGGACGAGCCCACCCGCGGGCTCGACTATCGGGCCAAGGAGCGCCTGTCCCACCTGCTACGCCAGCTCGCGGCCCGCGGCCACTGCGTGGTCGTGGCGACCCATGACGTCGAACTGGTGGCCGAGGTTGCCGACAGGGTCGTCGTGCTGGCGGACGGTGAGGTGATCACCGATGGTCCCACCCGATCGGTTGTCTGCCATTCGGCTGGCCTCGCCTCCCAGGTCGCTCGGATCCTGGCTCCCGCGGAGTGGCTGACAGTGGAGGAGGTCGCCGCCGCTCTCAACGGGCGGGGCTTCCGGGAGGGGACGCCTTCATGAGCGCCTCGCACGGACGCAGGCCCGTCGGACTCGACCGCTTCGGCTCGCTTGCCATCGCCATCGCCTCGGTCATCGGCGCGGTCGCCTTCCTCTGGCCTCTCTTCATCCCGGCCCGAGCGTCGCTGAACGAGGCTCACCTCGGCGATGCGCCCTGGATCGTGGCCGCCCTGCTGCCGCTGTTACTCGTCGCGGTGCTCGGCGAGTTCAACACCGGGGGCATGGACGCCAAGGGTGTCGCCATGCTCGGTGTGCTCGGCGCCTGTGGCGCGGCGCTACGGCTTCCTTCCGGTGGGGCGGCAGGGTTCGAACCCGCCTTCTTCCTCCTCTTCCCGGCGGGCTACGTACTCGGACGCCACTTCGGCTTCCTGCTCGGCGCTCTCACCCTGTTCGCCTCTGCTCTCGTCACAGGTGGCGTCGGCCCGTGGTTGCCCTTCCAGATGATGGCGGCTGCCTGGATGGGTTACGGCGCTGGCTGCCTCCCGCACCTGCGGGGCCGCCGAGAGCTCGTGGTGCTGGCGGCCTACGCGGCCTTTGCCTGCCTCGTCTACGGGTTGCTACTCAACTTGTGGTTCTGGCCCTTCGGCGCGGGCACGGCCGCAACCCTCTCGTTCGAGCCCGGAGCGTCAGTGGCTCACAACCTGGTCCGGTTCCTCTTGTTCGACACCTCGACATCGCTCGGCTTTGACCTACCCCGGGCCACGCTCAACGCCGGACTGATCCTTGTTGCCGGGCGCCCCGTGCTGGCCGCGCTGCGTCGAGCCAGCCATCGGGCCGCCTTCGGCGCCCCGGTCGAGATCGCATCTCACATACTGGACACGCCGCCAAGCCCCTGATTACAGAGAGACCGGCCCTGCTCCCGACACTTCGTCGTCCACCCGATGCGTCACGACGATCATGTAGCCGGGACCTTCGCTTGTCTCGACCGAGCTCAGGGTGATCTCCGCGGGATCCATGTCGTCGAGGTCGAACCCGAACGCGCCGACGAGCTCCGCCAACTCCGTGTAACCGCCCGCGTAGTCGTCCGGCCGTAGTCCCTTGCGCACAACTTGGGCCGACCACTGCTTGCCGACCGGCAACACCGAGAGGCCGGGCCTGCGTCGCTGGGGGCCGGCAACGCCACCAGTCGGCACGATCAGCCCGCCTTCCCTCCCCGTTCGAGCGGACAGCAACTGGAGGACCTCGTGACGCACCCGCGACAAGTCGGCGCCCAGGCTCACGAGAACCTGGGCGGCGACACCCTCACCCTCGCGCACCAGGCCGAGCAGCATGTGCTCGGTGCCGATGTAGTTGTGACCGAGTTGCAGTGCCTCGCGGAGGGACAGCTCGAGAACCTTCTTCGCCCGCGGCGTGAACGGCGGCGACCCTGTCGGGGCCGACCCCGCGGGTCCGATGGTCTCCTCGACTTTCTCACGCACAGCCTCGAGCGAGATGCCGAGGGACTCCAGCGCCTTGGCCGCGACTCCCTCGCCCTCGTGAATGAGGCCAAGCAGGATGTGCTCGGTCCCGATGAAGCTGTGGTTCAAGAGGCGTGCTTCCTCCTGAGCCAGGACCAATACCCTGCGTGCCCGATCGGTGAAGCGCTCGAACATTCGCCCCGAGCTCTATCTACGCAGGGTTGTTCCGGTTGGTCGTCGCCACCGGCGCCGGTCCGTCGCCGACCGGTGTTTCGACCCGCTTCATCAATGCCTGCGGGACACCTCCCTTTACTGCCTCGTAGATCGAGTAGCCCTGGGTGACAAGGTTCGTAATCAGATCTGTCACTCCTTCGGTGCCATTGACGAGGACTATGTTCGCCCCGCTCAGCCCCTTGGCGGCTGCCTCCACCAGAGCCGGCAGTTGCTCGACAATCCTGTTGGCTGCGATCAGGCTCTGATTGCCACCGGCCAGAGCCTCGGCTCTCGCCTTTATGGCATCCCGGTCGGCCTCGGCGAGGCGAATCGTACGGTAAGCGTCGGCGTCGGCAGGCTTCTCAACCTCTGCGATGAGGTCTTTCTCACGCTTCTCGGCCTGCAGGGCGGCCAGCCTGGTCTGCTCTTGGGTCACTTGCTGGGCCGCCTTGGCTTGCGCCAGGGGTCCGGCCTGGCTCGCGGCAGCTTGCGCCTGTTCGATCTCGGCCCGGTAACCCGCTTGCTTGATCTCGGCCTCACGCACGAAGCCCGCCTTCAGCGCGTTTGCCTCCTGCTCCTTTTCGGTGGCCGCCTGGTCGGCCTGGGCAGCGGCGATGCGGGCGTCGCGGGCGACGGCGGCGGCATGCGGAGCGGCGAGATTTTCGATATAGCCCGTCGCGTCCTTGATCTCTTGAATCTGGAAGGCATCGATGACGAGACCGAGCTTCTCCATCTCGTCGGTCGATGCCGCCTTGACCTCTTGCGCCACGCGGTTGCGATCACCGATGATCTCCTCGACCGTAAGGCCACCGACGATCGAGCGCAGGTGACCGGCCAACACTTGCGCCGTCAGCCGTTCCATCCCCTGCTGCTGGTCGAGGAATCGGCGCGCGGCGTTGGCAATCGAGGAGCTGTCGTCGCCGACCTTGAACACCGCCACCGCCTCGACAGTAAGCGGGATGCGGAGCTTGGTGACACAGCTCTCGGAGATGAGCGCCTCCCGCAGGTCCAAAGAGAGCCAGCGAGCCTTGTTCTTCCAAGGCAATACGAAAGCCCCCCTGCCCGTCACGATGCGGAACTGTCCCCCATCGGTGCCGCGCCTGGATCCCGACACGACCATCGCTTCGTTCGGCGATGGGATCCTGTAGAAGAACATTCCGCCCTCTTTCTCTCGGCGGATCAGCAGCTCGTCACAAGCAGTGTCCGCGACGACAGCTGCTCAACGACGACGATACGAGTGTTCACCGCGAGCGGCTCTTCACTTTCAGTGTACGCCGTGAAGGCCTCCGAGCCCCCACGGATCTGGATGATCACCTCGCCCGGGACGCCCTGCGAAATAGGTACTGAGACGCGGCCTATCTTGCCAACGGCATCCTCGTTCGGCCCACCGGAGTTCAAGTCCATCAGCTCGAGTGCTCCTCCTGGTGCTGCGGGAATCTGCCGACCACGTCCAAGCGACAGGCCGGGGACGACCGTCCCTGATCGTTACGAGTCAAGCGTACTTGTCGCCTGGGATCTGTCCTTCGAGACGCATGCAAGCACCTTGCCGGCATCGGCCGGCAGGATCCCGCTGCTCCCCAAGCACCGACTCCGGACCAATGGTCGTCATCGGTACACGTCGGCCGTCGTCCTATGAGGTGGCAACACGGTGCAACGTCAACTCCTATCTCTCTCCGAGCATCGCTGCCTCGCCCGTGTCGGAATGCCGGCGCCCAGCACCGCCTGCAACCCGCACCGGAGCTTTCCTCGCGTCAGCTTGGCCGTCGTCTTCCGCAAGCCGGGCAAGGCCCGTTCCCGGCCGCTCAGCCCTGCAGGGTACGAATGGCTTCGACGTCGCTCCTTATCTGTTCTACGAGTTCATCCTCGGTCCCGAAGCTGTGCTGGCCCCGCAGACGCGTTCCGAGCTCCACCCGGACCCTCTCGCCGTAGAGGTCCCCGTCGAAGTCGAGCAGGTACGCCTCGAGGAGCCGCTCGCCGACCTCGTAGTAGTGCGGGCGGCGACCGACGGAAACGGCTGCCCGATGCCTGGTGCCGTCCTCGAGCTCGACCACGGCCGCATAGACACCGTCGGCCAAATTCACGTTTGGACCGATCCTCAAATTGGCCGTCGGGAAGCCGAGCCTGCGACCGCGACGGTCGCCCACCGCCACGATCCCCTCGACCGAAGAGTCCACGTACCAGAACCTAACGTCCCCGACGCGGCACGGCGTGGAAACAAGCGAGCGAAGACGCCCCCATCAGGTACATACTCTCCCCGTGACTTCTGTGAATACTTCAAGGTTTCGTGCCAGAGCCGTCGACCATCTCGCCCTGGCGATCGGCACGTACCAAGGGACTGTTCTTCGTCAGCGACAGCACGGTCGATGGCCCCTTGTTGGCCGGCAACGCCGTATCCGCCTTTGCGCAGCTGCCGAGTGGCCGCCTGCTCGCAGCCACCATCGGACTCCCGCCTCGGAGCGAACGTCCGTGTCAGCGACGACGGGGGCCTCACCTGGGACGAGCCGGGGGCACGACCGGTGGCGTTCCCGGCCGATACGGGAAACCGCTCTCGCCTCGGTGTGGCAGCTCCACGTCGATAGGCGACCGAACGCAACTGAGACCGTGTGGGCGGGCGTCGAGCCGGGAGCACTGTTCCGTTCCGACGACGGTGCTGACACTTTCGAGCTCGTCCGGGGCCTCTTCGAACAACCTGACCGCCCAACGTGGGAGCCTGGCGCGTGTGTGGCTTCGCCCTGCACACCGTGATCACCCACCCGGAGCGGCCGGAGCGGATCGTCGTCGCCATCTCGAGCGCAGGCGTGTACCGCTCGGACGACGGGGGGGACACCTGGGTGGCTCGCAACCAAGGGATCGAGACACGACTCCTGTCCGAGCCGCTGACCGAATCGGGCCAATGCGTCCACAAGCTCGCCGTGGATGCGGTGGACCCCGACGTCCTCTGGGCACAAGGCCACGGGGGCATCTACAAGAGCGTCGACGCCGGTGACCACTGGGAGTCCGTTGGCCATGCCGGCGAGCCCGACGGCGTGGCTTCAGACTTCGGCTTCCCGATCGTCTCCCACCCTGAAGAGCCCGACACGGCCTACGTGCTGCCGCTCGAGTCCGATGTCTACCCCTGCACCGCCGAAGGCCGATGCCGCGTCTACCGGACGGCGAACGGCGGGCTCAGCTGGGACGCGCTGTCGGAGGGGCTACCGCGCACCGACGCGCATCTGACGGTCTCGCGCGATGCATTCAGCATCGGCACCAACCAGCCCTACCCGCTCGTGTTCGGATCCGAGTCCGGGCACGTCTTCGCCTCTGTGGACGACGGCGAGTCCTGGCGGCTCGTCACGTCTTACCTTCCGCCCGTCTTGTGCGTGCGCGTCCTCGAGTGACGTGACCTGGCTGTCCCTCGCTCCCTCGAGCCCGTTCGAATGACGTTCCGACCCCGTGGGTCCAACGCTTGTTCAGGTCCCCCGCGTTGCAGGAGGCAATGATGAAACTGCGTATCTTCACTGAACCCCAGCAGGGCGCGAGCTATGAACAACTCCTCGCCGTCGCTCGCTGCGCCGAGGAGTGTGGGTTCGACGCCTTCTTCCGGTCGGATCACTACCTCAAGATGGGTGAGGTCGATGGGCAGCCCGGCCCGACAGACGCCTGGATCACCCTCGCGGGCCTCGCTCGCGACACACGCCGCATCCGCCTCGGGAGCCTGTTGAGCGCGGCGACCTTCAGGCTCCCTGCGCAACTTGCCGTGATCGTCGCGCAAGTGGACGCCATGAGCGGCGGCCGCGTCGAGCTCGGGCTCGGTGCGGGTTGGTTCGAGGAGGAGCACCGTGCCTTCGGCATCCCGTTCCCCCCTTCGGTGGGAGAGCGGTTCGATCGGCTCGAGGAGCAACTCGAGATCGTGTCGGGGATGTGGGCAGCCGAGAACCGTTACTCGTTCTCAGGCAGGCACTACCAGATCGTGGACAATGCCGGTCTGCCCAAACCGACCCAAGGGCCGCGTCCGCCGATCATCGTCGGAGGAAAGGGCTTGCGGCGGACCCCGGCGATCGCGGCACGTTTCGCCGACGAGTGCAATGTCCCCTTCGCGCCTGCCGAGCACTGTGCTCGGGTGTTTGCTGAACTGGACAGCGCGTGCGCCCGGATCGGTCGTGACCCTTCGACGATCCGCAGGTCGGCGGCGGTGGTCGTGTGCGCCGGTCGCAACGACGACGAGATCAGCGCCCGCGCAGCCGTGATAGGGCGCGAGGTCGACGAGCTTCGCCAAAACGGAGCCACCGGCACGGCCGTGGAGGTGGCCGAGAGCCTGCGCCGCTACGGCGCGATGGGTGCTGCGACCATATATCTGCAGATCCTCGATCTCGGCGACCTCGACCATCTTCGCTACATCGCCGATGAGGTCGTGCCACACCTCGCTCACGCCGCTGAGCGGGCCTGAGCGGCCAATGGCCCAGCGCCGGTGTCCGACATCGTGACCAGAGACTGACGAGGGAGAGACTCGATGGAAGACCGAGAGCTGCACAAGCGCATAGCTGATCTCGTCGCCGAAGAACGCGAGCTCGAGGAAGGCCATATCGGGACCCGGGTGACGCCCGAGCAGGAGCAGCGCCTCCGGGAGGTCCGCGAGGCTCTCGACCAGTCCTGGGACCTGCTGCGCCAAAGGCGCGCCCGCCGGGAATTCCACCAGGACATCACGGCCACGAGCCCCCGGCCACCGGACATCGTGGAGGGTTACCAACAGTAGGCCCGCCGGCGTCGGTAGGAATCTCGACCTACGGCCGCAGGCCAGCTTGACGCTCTCCCACCGTCTCGCGAGAGTGTTCACGTGAGTCTGTCGTTCGGCTGTCCCGACCTGCTCGCAGACCACGGGCCGACGCCGGTTCGACAGCTGGGCAGGCGAGGCGACGCCACCTTCGTCCCGGCAGCTGTGAACAGCGCTCCGGCCGGCACACCTGGCGCAAGCACACCACAGGCCACGCCGCCCGGGCGATGATCCTGGCCACTAGCGAGCGAACGAGACGCCGACGATGAAGAGGGAACGAACCACGGCCCCGCGAGGCCCGCGAACCCAACCCGGTATCACTTCTCACACAGGTCTCGCCATGGTCGTGGTGATGACCGGTGTCCTCATCACCGCCATTGACACGACGATCGTCGTCCTCGCCCTCCCGGAAATCGAACGGGGGCTGCACGTGGCACTCTCGTCGGTCATCTGGGTCGTCATCGGCTACCTGCTCGTCATCACCCTGCTCGCGACCCAGGTCGGGTCGGCTCGGGGACATGTTCGGCCGGGTGCGTATGTACGAGATGGGCTTCCTCGTGTTCATCCTGGGTTCGCTCGCCTGCGCACTCGCGTGGAACGAGTCGGCCATCATCGCCTTTCGGATTCTTCAGGGCATCGGCGGAGCTTTCGTGACGGCCAACAGCGGCGCCGTGATCGCCGATCTCTACCCTCCGCAGCGGCGCGGGCGCGCCTATGGCTACAACTCGGTCGGCTGGAGCCTCGGGGCGGTCCTCGGGATCGTGGTGGGGGGCCTCATCGTCACCTACGTCTCGTGGCGTTGGATCTTCTGGATCAACGTGCCGATCGGCACCGCCGCGCTGGTGCTGGCAACCAAGGTCCTATACGAGCACGGCCAACGGGCCCGACGCCACTTCGATTTCGTCGGCATGATCA
Source organism: uncultured Acidimicrobiaceae bacterium (assembly GCA_963836935.1). GTDB lineage: Bacteria > Actinomycetota > Acidimicrobiia > Acidimicrobiales > Bog-793 > Fen-455. The sequence continues at coordinate 5,472 of CAWILM010000044.1, read as the reverse complement.
CGCTCGGGCTCGGGCTCTTCGGTGTGCTCTGGGCCATCACGACGCTAGCCACCTCCAGCTTCGACGCCTCCGTTGCCGGCTACCTGATCGGCGGGGTGGTGCTCATCGGCGTCTTTGTCCTCGTCGAGTTGCGCCAAGCCGACCCGATGCTCCACCTGTCGCTGTTCAGGGTTCCCATGCTCGCGCCCTCGTTGCTGGCTGCGTTGTTCCAGGGGCTCGCCAACTTCGCCGTGCTGTTCCTGGTCATCATGTACCTCCAGGGCGCCCGAGGGCTTTCCCCGATCCACGCCTCGCTGCTGTTGGTACCCGGCTACGTGGTCGGTTCCGGCGTCGGTCCTTACGCCGGTCGCCTCTCAGACCGGTTGGGCCCGGTCCTGCCCGCCACCGTCGGGCTCGGGATCCAGGTCATCGCCCTGTTCCTCTACGCGCAGCTCTCGACTGGGAGCGGCTTGTGGCTGGTCGTACTCGCAAGCGTCGTGAACGGGATCGGGGCAAGCTCGTTCTTCCCTGCCAACAACTCGGCGGTGATGAAGGCCTCACCGCCGGACGTCTTCGGGATCTCCTCGGGGATGCTCCGGACCTTCGCCAACATCGGGATGGTCTTCTCGTTCTCGGTGGCGATCCTCGTCGCCTCCCGCTCGATCTCCAAGCACCTCGCCTTCGCCATCTTCGTCGGCACGACGAGCCTGCACGGCCACCTCGCCGTTGCCTTTACGACCGGCTTGCACGCCGCGTTCTATGCCTCGATGGCCTTCATGGTCCTCGCCGCTTTGTTGTCGGCGACACGGACTAAAAGGGCGCGAGAGCTTCCGACCGCGAGCCGTTGAGAGGCCAGACCCTTCTACGAGCAGCCGCTCGTCGAGCCGCAGCTCGGGCAGGCGTAACACGAGCCGGCGCGCTGCATGACGTTGCCGCAGGCGTAACAGAACGGGGCATCCTTGCTCTCTATCTGACCCGGCTGCCTCAGCTGTTCTGCGTCGCCCGGGCGACGACCTGAAGCTGCATCCCCCCCGGCGCCGAACCGTTCGCGATTGGTCCGCTCGGCGTCTCCCTGGTCGACGTCCTCTAGACCGGGCAGCGTCGGTTGGGTCCGCTCCCCCGTCGAGAGCACCCCCAGCTCGAGCCGCTCGTCAAAGCTCAAGTAGTCGAGAGCCAGGCGCCTGAATATGTAGTCGACAAGGCTCGAAGCCAACCGCAGTTCCGGGTCGTCGGTGATCCCCGCCGGTTCGAAACGGAGGTTGGTGTACTTGCGGACGAACGTCGACATCGGCACGCCATGCTGGAGCCCGAGGCTGACGGCGATCGAGAAGGCGTCCATGACGCCCGACAAGGTCGAGCCCTGCTTGGAGACCTTCATGAAGACCTCGCCCGGACGGCCGTCCTCGTACTCACCAACGGTGACATAGCCCTCACAGTCGGCCACCCGGAAGGCGAAGGTGTTCGAACGACGCTTGCGGGGCAGCCGCGTGCGTGTCGTGGTGGCAGGGGCGACGACGTGGCTTTGCTGCGATGCCCCTTCCAGTTCGGCTATCCGCTCGAGCAGCGCGCCCTCACGGACGTGGGCCTCCCGCGCGCGGCCTCCTCCTCGTCCAGGACCGACGTCTCGGCGCCTGCCAGCTTCGTCGTCGCCAAGGGCTGCGCAACCTTGCAGTTGTCGCGGTAAATGGCAACCGCCTTGAGACCCCTCCGCCAGGCGTCGATGTGCAACTGCTCGACATCTTCGACCGTGGCCTGCTCGGGAAGGTTCACCGTCTTGGAAATGGCACCCGAGATGAACGGCTGCACCGCGGCCATCATCTTCACGTGGCCGAGATAGTGGATCGTGTTTTCGCCCATCGAGCACGCGAAGACGGGCAGGTGGCTCGCCTTCAGGTTCGGTGCCCCCACGATCGTATTGTGCTCGTCTATGTAGGCGACGATCTGGTCGATCTCGTCGATGTTGTAGCCAAGGCGCCGAAGCGCTCGGGGAACGGTCTGATTGAGGATGGACATCGTGCCTCCCCCGACGAGCTTCTTCGTCTTCACCAGCCCGAGGTCGGGCTCGATGCCGGTTGTGTCGCAGTCCATGAGAAACGAGATCGTCCCCGTGGGAGCCAGCACCGTCGCCTGAGAGTTGCGTACGCCATAGGCCTCAGCCAACTCGACGGCCGTGTCCCAGGCCTCCTGTGCCGCACAGAGAAGCTCGGTCGACACTTTCTCCTCGTCGATCTTGGCCACCTCGCGCCGGTGCATTCTCAGCACGTCCAGCATCGGACCGGCGTTGTCGTGGAATCCGGCGAACGGTCCCATCCGCGCTGCCGTGCCGTGCCGAGGTCCCGTACGCCGCGCCCGTCATGAGGGCCGTGATCGCCGCCGCGGTCGCGTGCCCTTCGTCCGAGTCGTACGGCATGCCCTGGGCCATTAGCAGAGCGCCGAGGTTCGCATAACCAAGGCCCAGCTCCCGGAACCGGCGCGTCGTGTCAGCGATCTTCGCCGTCGGGTAGTCGGCGTTGCCGATGAGGATCTCCTGCGCCGTGAACACGACGGTCACCGCGGCCTCGAACCCCTTGGTGTCGAAGGTGTCGTCGTCATTCAGGAAGCGCATCAAGTTGAGGCTGGCGAGGTTGCAGCTGCTGTTGTCCAGGTGGACGTATTCCGAACAGGGATTGCTTGCTGAGATCCGGCCGGCCTTGGGCGCCGTGTGCCACTTGTTGATGGTCGTGTCGAACTGCAGTCCTGGATCGGCACACTCCCACGCCGCCTCTGCGATCTGACGGAAGAGGTCTTGTGCCCTGACCGTCCCTATCACCGTGCCCTTGGTCCGGCTGAGGAGATGCCAGTCGGCGTCGTCGAGCACCGCCTGCATGAACTCGTCTGTCACCCGTACCGAGTTGTTGGCGTTCTGGTACTGAACCGATTGGCTGTCCCTGCCATCCAGGTCCATGTCGAAACCGGCCTGCGCGAGGACACGCGCCTTGCGCTCTTCACGGGCCTTGCACCAGATGAACTCCTGGATATCCGGATGTTCGGCATCCAGGATCACCATCTTCGCGGCACGACGGGTCTTACCCCCGGACTTGATCGTGCCTGCGGAGGCATCCGCCCCCCGCATGAAGCTCACCGGACCGGACGCTGTGCCACCGCCGTTGAGCAGCTCCTTGGACGACCGGATGTTCGACAGGTTGACACCCGCGCCCGAGCCGCCCTTGAAGATCGTGCCCTCCTCGACATACCAGTTGAGAATCGAGGCCATCGAGTCCTCCACCCCGAGGATGAAACACGCCGCGGCCTGCTGAGGCACGCCTTCGACGCCGATGTTGAACCACACCGGGGAGTTGAAAGCTGCCTTCTGCTGCACGACGAGGTGCTTGAGCTCGTCACGGAAAACGGCCGCTTCGGCCGCGTCGACGAAGTACCCGTCCTTCAGGCCCCAGGCCGTGATCGTGTCCACGACACGGTCGACAATCTGGCGGAGCGAGGATTCCCGTCCCGGCATGCCGACAGTGCCTCGGAAGTACTTCTGAGCAAGGATGTTGGTCGCGTTCAGGCTCCAAGTCGAGGGCACCTCCACGCCGAGCTGCTCGAATGCGACCGCCCCGGTGCGGTAATCGCTGATACGGGAATCACGGCGCTCCCAGACAACTTCGTCGTAGGGATGACGGGACTCCGTGGTGAAGTGCCGTTGGATGCCGATTCCGAGGCGCTCTCCTGCAACAGTCATTGCCTGGTTCCCTCCTTGGCGGAGCCCGTCCACCCTGGCACGGTCCGATTTCCCGTGTACCACAATATCTTGTGGTACAACCAGGGTGGACTACTAGATAGGTGGCTAATTACAGCACCGTAGTTACGGCCGTGTCAACGGGCTGCCCCAGTCGTCCTCCCTGCTCAAGGGCCGCTCGCGAAGGTTCTCATTCGCTTGCTCGCGTGACTTGACCGTCTGTCCCAACGTCCGGGTGCCTGCCCGGCGCCCGGCGGGGCACTCCCCCGCCGGACCGGCTACCGTGCCGCCGTGGCCGTCGTGATCGCTATTGATGCCGGCACATCGGGAGTGCGCGGCGCTTGCCCTCGACGAGGGCGGGCAGGTCGTGACCGCTTCCTACAGGGAGCTGACGCAGTACTTTCCGGCTCCCGGGCTTGTCGAACAGGACGCCACTGAGATCTGGTCCCTCGTCGAGGCGACCTTGGCGGAGCTCGGCGAGGAACTCGCAGCGCGTTCCCTCGTCCCTGCCACCATCGGCATCGCCAACCAACGGGAGACCGCGGTGGCGTGGGACCGCTCGACAGGCCGACCGTGCCATCGGGCCATCGTTTGGCAGGACCGCCGAACCGCGCCGCGGTGCGTCGAGCTCGCGGAGGCCGGGCTTCTCCCGCTCATACGGGAGCGGACCGGGCTCGTGCTCGACCCGTACTTCTCCGCCACGAAATGGTCGTGGATGCTGGAGCAAGGCGGGGTCGAGCCCCGCGCTTGCCTTGCGCTCGGGACCGTGGACGACTGGATTCTGCTGGAACCTGACCGGGAGTGCCGAGTCGGGCGTGCACGTCACGGACCCTTCCAACGCCAGCCGGACCCTGTGCTACGACATCGGCCGGCGCGCCTGGTCGGCCGAACTGTGCGAAGTCCTCGGCGTGCCGGTCCAGTCTCTCGCTGAGATCCTCCCGTCGGCCGCCAGATACTCCCCGGTGGCAGCCGGTGTCGCGGGCGGCTTCCTCGACGGTGTCCCGGTGAGCGCCATCCTCGGAGACCAGCAGGCGGCGCTCTTCGGCCACGGCTGCTACCTGCCCGGTGACACCAAGGTCACCTACGGCACCGGGAGCTTCGTGCTCATGAACCTCGGTGCAAGACAACCGCGACCGACCGAGGGCCTTCTGACAACCGTCGCCTGGGACCTCGGCGAGCACGCTCGCACAGGCGCGGACGACGGTTTCTGCTACGCCCTCGAAGGCTCCGTCTTTTCTTCCGGCGCGACGATCCAGTGGTTGCGCGACGGTCTCGGACTGATCGCGGAAGCAGCCGAGGTCGGGCCGCTCGCCGCCCAGATCCCGCACAACGACGGCGTCTACCTCGTGCCCGCCTTCGCCGGCCTCGGAAGCCCCTGGTGGGATGCCCAGGCGCGGGGCACCATCGTGGGTATATCGCGGGGGACCGGGCGAGCCCACTTCGCCCGGGCGGCTGTCGAGGCCATGGCCTACCAGTGCCGGGACGTGATCGACGCGATGACCCTGGCCGCGGATCAGCCCCTCGTCCGGCTGCATGCCGATGGCGGAGCCTCTGTGATGGACCTCCTCCTCAAGCTCCAGGCGGACCAGTGTGGAGTGCCTGTCGTCCGTCCCCGCACGACCGAAGCGACGGCCGTGGGCGCCGCCCTGATGGCTGGGCTCGCCGAAGGCGTCTGGAGCTCTCTCGACGAGGTCAAGGCCCTGACGGCTGACTGCGAGGTCTTCGAGCCGGCGCCAAGGCGGGGCCGGGCGGACGCGGACCACGCCGCCTGGCGG
>CAWILM010000043.1:0-63690 GCA_963836935.1 uncultured Acidimicrobiaceae bacterium | reverse complement strand
AGATCGAGTTCGTCTGTGCGACCTCGATCACGTTCCGCATCGGGTGACACAGTTCCTTGAGTTCCTCGTTGGCGTTGATGGTGCGCTTCGCCTCGGTGAAGACGATGCGGGCCTGGTCCATCTCCGCCGCTGCGGAGTAGACCTCGGCACCCACGCCGTCGAACAACAGGCCGTCGATGGCGAACCCGGAGCCGAGGGCGCTCTTGCCGTTCTTGCGGGGCATCCCGATGATCGCGAGTCGATGACGACGCTTGCCATCTGGGGGCGGCAAGCGAACAGGCGAAGGATGAGCTGGCGCTGCCAGGGCCGAAGGATGATCGGCGAGCCGGCGTGCCCACCGCACCCCTCTTTCGAGATGGTGCAGAGCGACTCGATGCGCTTGATGACCATCGGGCCGTCGCCACGGCGGATGTCCTCGACGGGGACTGGAGTCAGATAGAGCGGTGGCCAGCCCCTAAGCGTCGGGGGCGATGTCGATGACTTCTTCGGCGTCGAGGATGTCGTCCGTGCCCGTGCGCTGCGAGTGGAACTGCTCGATGATCGAGACGCGCTTGACTTCGGCCAGGCCGAGGCGGGAACGCGCCGGTGGGTTGAAACCAAGTGACGAAAGCTCCTTCTCCAGTTGGGATTCGGCCTTGCGGAGTAGAAGGACAGCGGGGTTGGCGACAATCTCGTCCCCGACCACCATCCCAGCAGGGTGACGATCGGCTCCTTCAGGAGTGGCCCGGCGTGGCGGATGAGCGAGCGGTAGGTAGTGACTTCATCAACCAGGGGACACACTGTTCTCACCGTGATCCAGTCCACGCCGGGACTCAGCCAACGTTCGCCCGCCGACCAGATGCGCTGCCAGGCGGCACGGCCTGGCTCCTGAAGTGCTATCGGGACCGGCGGCGTGGACGTGGCCGGTTTCTTCCCAGCGTGACGGGTCAGAGCGGGAAGGCAGTGGGCGCTTGCCTGGATTGCAGAGCGCCCGCTTGACCTCGAGGGGCTTTGGCGGTCTGCCGGTTCGGGCCATTGCCTACTCCGCCGTGAAGTCGTGCGGCTCGCCTGTGGATTCGAGCACGGGCTTGGTGCCGGTGAAGTCCTGGTAGCGGCGGGCCACGATGTCAACGTATCGAGGTTCGATCTCCACGTAGTAGGCGACGCCGACCAGTTCTGCGGCCATGAGCGTGGTCCCTGACCCCAGGAAGGGATCGTAAACGTCGCCTTCGTGGTTGGCGATGGCTTGGGTCATCAGGGCAACAGGCTTCTGCGTCGGGTGATCCAGCTTCTCTTCTTTGCTCCCGCCCATGATGTGCTTCGGTGACGCCGCTTCCCAGACCGTCATCTGGTCCGTCCGCGAGCCAATTCACCGCTCGTCCGTGCCGACGGGCGTACCAGCAGGGTTCGTGCTTCCAGTGGTAAGCCGACCTCGACATCGCCGCGACCGTCTTGACCCAGATGATCTGCTGGCGTAGCTCGAAACCAATCGTCACGAGGCCCGCTCCGACTTCAAGCATGTGCGACGTAGCGTGCCAGACGTGAGCGACATGCAGACTCGGCGACCCGAAGGCCCCCGACCAGTCACCCGACGTATCCCCGCTAATGCCCTGGCCTGCCATCTGCCTCATGTCCCATCCCGATGGGCGACCGAGCCTACCTTTCGTTCTGGCCCGCTCAGTCACGCCACGTCTGATCCAGTTGACACCGTAAGGAGGATCCGTGACCAACAACGCTGGAGCAGCACCATCCATCAGCCGCGCCACGTCTGAGGGCACCGTCGAGTCCCCACACAGCACCCGATGCTTGCCCAGCAGCCACAGGTCGCCCAGTTTGGTGATCGCTGGCGCGTCTCGGGCACGTCGTCGGGATCGGTCAGTGGCAGTTTGCTGTTGGAACCGAGTAGGTCCGCAAGGTCTTCAGCCGTGTACGCGGTAGCAGCAAACAGGTCGGCGTCCGCGGACACCTCAGAGATCATGGACGCCAAGAGTTCAAGGTCGTAATCGCCAAGCTCGGCTGTGTGGTTGTCAGCGAGAGCGAAAGCCTTGGCCGTCAGGTCGTCGTCGTCGACCCACACGACCGCCATCTCGGACCAACCGAGTTGGCGAGCGGCGGCGAGTTGGTGGTTGCCGGCGCCGGCGATGACGACATCGCCCTTCTTGGTGTGGCGAGCGACGATCGGTTTGCGCTGTCCGAACTGCGAGTACTACCTTGCGACCGCCTCGACATCACCACGCCTCGGGTTGTTTCGTACATATCGCAGAAAGACGCAATGGGCGTGGCAAGATGCGCCAGGTCCGGGTGGATCAAAATGGCCCTCCCCTGGTTGCGACTTTCGCGGGATTGCGCGTTCGGGGGTTCGGCGGGTCGGCGCCACTCGATCGAGAAGGCGAGGGTACCCCCGGGGGTCTCCGCAGGTCAGCGCCCATGTTCATAGCGACTCGCTTTCGTCGTTGGTCCGGTTGACTCGTTGCGCTCCTGATCCCGCATGTCTCGACGCCGCAGGACGGCCGCTGACATGTGGGCGCGTCGGCGGGTCCGAGTTTCTTGTGTGAATGACTGCGACCCTTCTGCATCGAACGGCCTGTCATTCCGTCGTCTCGTAAGTCATGAAGCTCTCCTCGTCCGCAAAGAGCTGCTCGAGGTCGGCGTCGTCGAGCTGTGGCGGTTGACCTGCGATTTCGTCAATCTCGCGAGGTCTCGTGAGGTCTCGTCCGTAAACTTCCTCACGTGTGTGTGCTAGCTGAGAGTTACCGGATATGACCTCACGAGACCTCACGAGATCGTCTCTACCTGCGGAAGTGCCAACACGGCGAACAAAGCGGGCGCCCTGATAGGTCTCGACTTCGATGCCGTGAGCTTCTATCCAGTCGGTGAAGTCCTGAGTCCTGCCGATCGCAGCGCCGTTGTTCTTCGCCCAGTCGGCCCACGCCCAGTCGCAGGGCTTTGACTGCCGTCCTACCGATGATCTCGACCGTGCACTCAGCGAGGAACTGGGCGAACACGTCCTCGCTCTGGCGGTAGTCGAAGGTCGCTTGACGGACTTGTTCGGCTTCGCGAAGTCCGTTCCGGTAGTAGTCCACCGCGCCGTCGACGAGCCAGGCGAGGATCGCTTGACCGTGTAGTTCAGCGAGGAGCTTGCCGAAGTCGGGTATCCGGTCGGCCGGTGGGATCGTTACCGTGAACGGCACGACACGGAGCCGGCGCCATATCGCCTCGTCGGTACCGTGCACCCGTGGGAGATGATTGGTGACGATCACGAAGGTGTGTGTGGGCTCGAAGTCGAACCGCTGGCCGAACAGGTAGCGCGCCGAGATCCGGTCGCCTCCAGTGATCGCCTTGATGAGTCCTTCAGCCAGGACGGCGCGCCTTCCCAGCTCCAGGCTGACGACGAGCCGGCGACCTCGCAACATCGCGAGCCGTTCGGGGTGCTGCTCCGTGCTTCTGCTCGACGAGTAGGCCCTCCGGTGCTATCGCTGCGTGCTCACGGAGCACTCCAGTGATCGCCGTGACCAACGTCGACTTGCCGTTCGCTCCCGTGCCGTAGAAATCAGGTAGCAGGTGCTCACCGACTTCGCCGGTCATGGCGTAGCCCAGCAGGACCTGCACGTAGTGGATCAACTCGGCGTTGCCCGCGAAGAGGGTGTTCAAGAACTGCTCCCACGTCTCGGAGCGCGTGGTCGGGCACGTAGTCCAGATCGACGCCACGGGTTATGAGCTGGAGGGGATCAGCGGGGAGCAGCTCGCCCGTCCGGAGATTGACCGTGCCGTTCCGGCAAGCAAGTAGGTGAGCAGCCTTGTCCAGCTGCTTCACGGCGACGACCACCGAACGGTCGGTTCGCGCGTATCGCGAGCAGTCCGTCCCGGCGACCCGATCGGGTCGAGTCGGAGTAGTGCCGCGACCCGCTTGAACTGGTCCTTGTCCTTAGCCTCTCCCACCCACGACCGGAGCCCGTCGATCGTCTCCTTTGCCAGCTCCTGTGCAAGCTCGAGGCTGTCCTGCTCCCACCACGTGCCGTTCCACACGAACCACTGGCCCATTTCGGGCGACCACTTCACCTTGTCCCCGTGTTCGCTGAGGAAACGCTCGGCGTTGAGGTGGTCCCCGGTGAGGTCGATTTCAGTGACCGGATCCGACTTCACGATGGAGACGATGCGTTCGCCCTCGGAGCCGTTTGTATCCGGCAAAGCGATAGGCACGGTCGGAACTTGGCCGGTCATCGCACACCTTCCCGGAGCCGCCGCGCGTGGCCACGAAGTCCCCCGCCGGTGTTCAGCAGGCACCACGCGCCGAACTTCGAATAGCTCTCGTCTGGGATGAACGGCGGCGCCGAGCTCCGCGAACACGTGCAGATGATCGGTCCCGAGCGCGTTCGTGGTCGCCGAGATCCCCGCAGGCTTTCCCGGCCTTCGCCAGTAGCCCGTTTGACCCTTGCTGCCGGCGAATTGCCATCCGGCCGGCTCAAGGATGTCCGCCCACGACAGCGAAGCCGCCAGACGGTCCCCGGGTCGCTGACCAACGAGGTGCAGAGCAGGTCTTGCCGGCGCCGGCCGGGTTGGAGGCGGCCGCAGGAGCGCCGTGAGCCAGGCCGGCATGCGCGAGCCGGGCATTCGGGGTCGAGCCACTCGTACGGGCGCCCCGTCTCTGGGTGCACGGAAGGCGGCACGATCGTGTAGCCCTTACCGGCGAATTTGACGTCGAGCCCGGGCCCGAGCTCGCCCGCGCCGTTGCTGAGCGCACCAGGCGGCCGGAGAAAGTAGTAATGCCTGCCACCGGGGTGACCTCCGGTCTTGACCGTCAGCGTCGCCGGTAGGCAGCCGTGCTCGGCCTCGAGGGCGGCGAGCGTCAGGTGACCGTCTGCTCTCGGGTCGACGTCGACCACGATGAGCGAGTCCGGGGCACGTGGGCCGCCACGTTGGCGTTAGGCCAGCGCCGCCACCACTGGGTGACCTGGTGCGCGGTCGGTCGTACCGTCCTTGTGTCCGTGCTCGGTGAGCGGAACTTTGCCGTGCGCGGGGAACACCGGCCATCCGGCCGTGGGAGCTCCGCGCGGGCTCTCGCGTTGGCGGTCATGATGCCCACCCGTCGAGTGCGGTCATGTCAGCCAGCGCGGCCGTGATGAGGTCGGCGGTCGCAGGCGAACTGTGGAAACTCGATCGTGCCAGCGTCATAGGCCTCGAGGAGACAGCGAAGCTCGCGAGCAGTTTGGGCGGACACGCGCCGCGCTGCGTTGCCCCAGCTCAGCGCTAAGCTGAGAGCCGGCCTTCGCCATGTTCTGAGCACTCGTCGGGATTCGTGCCCCGGCGGGGCCGTGTGTGGCGGTCATGACTGCCCTCGGGCGGTCCTTCGCCTGCGAATCGAGCCACTTGTGGACGTCGCTCTCGCGGTACCGAACGTGACGTCCAACCGAGAGCGCCCGTGGGCCAGTGCCCGCATAGTTCCAGCGATAGATGGTGCCTATCGGAATATCGAGGAATTGGCGCAGTCGTTCGGGACTGAGCAGTCCGTCGTCCGTTAGCTTGCCCACGGCCTCCCCTTAGAAGGTTGAAAGTAAAACGCTGTAAACCAACCTATGCTCAACATAGAGAGTTGTCAAGGAACCGCTCTAGGAGTACCATCGCAGATGATGCGAAACGATGAGCAACCGACACCGACACTCGCCGAGGTGATTGGGCACAACATCAGGCGCATTCGGGAAGCCGACGGGTGGAGTCAGGACCGGCTCGCCGCAAGGTTGCGCGAGGGCGGCTTCGAGATGACGCGGTCGTCAGTCGCAGCACTCGAGCGCTCGGGACGGAATCTTCGACCTTGGCGAATTTGCGCTGCTCTGTATGGCTCTCGCCAAGCTGCCGGAGGAGCTGGCTCGCTGGCGATGGTCGAGTGCGTGTCACAGATTCGGCGGAGGTCGAGCTTGAGGCGCTCCGCAAAGCTGTCGCCGGTATCGACAAGCTGACCTTCAGTGGTATCGACACACCCGAGACGCGAGCAGCGCGTGCACTTCCGGCCAAGGCGATGCTATCGGCGACCAAGGTCATCTTCAGCCTCATGCAGGGCGCGACCGACGGAGAGATCAGGCGGGCGCAGGAGTCGGGCAAGGCCGAGGCCGAACAAAGGGTCGCCAAGCGGCTCGCCATGCCGGCGGCGCACGTAGGGATGGCGGCCTTCGGTCTATGGGGTCACTCGCTCACAGATGAACGCGAGCGCCGGGTCGCTGGCCGGATCGGTGCCGAGGTTTCGGACCGTTCGGCGCGGATGATCCGAGCCCACGCGACGAGAGAGCTCGAACGCGAAGTACGTCTTCAACTCGAGAAGGAGTCCTACAGATGGCCACAGTGAAACGCAGGGGTAGCTCATGGCAGGCCACTTACCGCGGGCCCGATGGCCGCGAGCGAACCAAGACGTTCCCGAAGAAGATTGATGCCGACCGCTGGGCGACCGGCCAAGTCGCCGTGATGAACCGCGGGGAGTGGCTAGACCCACGCGCTGGCCGCACGACGTTCGGCGAGTACGCGAAGCGGTGGCAGGCGATCCAAGTGCACAGGCCGAGCACGGCTGCCGGGGTCGAGGCGAACCTGCGCCTACACATGCTCCCCACCTTCGAAACTCGCGGTCTCGGGTCCATCCTCCCGAGCGACCTTCAGGCGTGGGTCCGCGACCGCTCCGAGGTGCTTCGCCCGAGCAGCCTGCGGATTGTCTACAAGCAGCTCGTCGCCATCCTGCGTGCCGCCGCGGCCGACCACCTGGTCACGAGCGTTCCGATCAACGGCGTCAGGCTCCCAAGAATCGAGCCGACGAAGGTCGATCCACTGTCGACTGAGGTAGTCGACCGGCTCATCGACGCTGTACCTGAGCGCTACAGGGCGCTCGTGGTACTCGCCGCCGGCACGGGCCTACGCCAGGGAGAGTGCCTAGGCCTCACCGTCGACCGGGTGAACTTCCTGCGACGTCAGCTCACGGTCGATCGACAGCTCATTATCCCTCCCGGCAGCGGCACACCGATTCTCGGCCCGCCCAAGACGGACAGTAGCTACCGGAACGTGCCACTCCCCCAGGTGGTCACCGATGCGTTGGCGAGCCATCTAGCGACATTTCCGCCCGGACCCGACGGGTTCGTCTTCACGACACCGAAGGGTGACCCGATCAGCCGCGGGCGATTCAGCGAGATGTGGCGCCCGGCGACAGCTCGCGGTGGAGCGCCTGCCGGAACTGGGTTCCACTCGCTCCGGCACTTCTACGCCTCGCTGCTCATCCGCCACGGCGAGAACGTCAAGACCGTTCAGGCTCGACTCGGGCACAAGACGGCGGCAGAGACCCTGAACACGTACTCGCATCTCTGGCCCGACAGCGAGGATCGAACGCGGGAGGCGGTCGACGACGTGCTCGGAGCGGCGCGGACATCACGCGGACATGAGGCTGCCGCCAAGAGCTGATTATCCAGGTGAATAGGCATTTACCGGAGCTGTCGTCCACTTCCGGTGGAAGTGAGGCCGGGGCCTTGCCGCGGCGTGCCCGACGGGATGAAGGGGGACAGTGAGGGGATCTTTTCTGTTGCGGCCCCAGTGACGGGCACGTGTTGAGCCCGGAGGGCCACTGCCTCGGAGTGGTGCCGGCGTCCGAGGTCGTGGCGAACTTCAACTGGCGTGACCGCGACCTGATGACCCTGTACATGTGGGCCACCTCGAGGCTCTGCAGCTGTCGCGTGCTCGTCCCGGGAATCGCAAGTCGCGGACGGGATCGAGAGAGCGCCTCCGCCAACGGTGTGCCCTGCGCCCTCAGCGCGCCGCCTCGCTGTGGAGTTCCTGCAGACTCGCAACAGACAGGGGGTGTTTCCTCCAGTCGGCTATTCCCGCTGCTGCGGCCCGCGCCGCGGCCACGGTCGTCAGGCACGGCACCTGATGGAGCAAAGCCGCGGAACGGATGCGCACGCCGTCAGCGCGTGAACCTTGGCCGCGCGGCGTGTTGACCACCAGTTGCACGCGACCCGAAGAGATCAGCGCGACGGCGTCCGCCACACCGATCTCACCGACCCTCCCCACCACTGTCCCGACGGGCAGGCCCCTCGACTCCATGAACGCCGCGGTCCCTGATGTCGCCGCGAGTTCAAAGCCCAATTCGGCAAGAGCGCGGGCCGGCTCGAACCCTGCCATTTTGTCCCGGTCGGCCAATGACAAGAGGACAGTTCCTTCCGACGGCAAACGGTTGCCCGCCGCCATCTGACTCTTCGCAAAGGCCAGCCCGAAGGTCCTCCCGATCCCCATGACCTCGCCTGTCGAGCGCATTTCGGGACCCAACAAGCTGTCGACTCCCGGGAACCGACTGAAGGGCAGCACGGCTTCTTTGACGCTTACCCATCCGCCCGCGGCAGGAGGACGCAACATCTCCTCGCCTTGTAGCTGCAGCAGGGTCGCTCCGACCATCAGGCGGGCAGCCACTTTTGCCAGAGGAATACCTGTCGCCTTCGACACGAACGGCACCGTGCGAGACGCGCGCGGATTGGCCTCGATCACATATCCCACTCCGTCCTTCACCGCGAACTGGACGTTCAACGGCCCGATCACGCCGAGAGACTCGGCGATCGCCCGCGTGTGGCTCTCGAGCCTGGCGACCACGTCATCGGGAAGGGTCTGCGGTGGCAAAGCGCAGGCTGAGTCACCCGAATGGATGCCCGCCTCTTCTATGTGCTCCATGACGCCCGCCACCAGCACCGCACCCGACCGGTCGCGCACCGTGTCGATGTCCACCTCGATGGCGTCCTCGAGGAACCGGTCCACGAGCACGGGCCGCTGCGCCGAAACACCTCCCTCGCCCCTGAGTGCGCCCGAGAGCTTGAGCAGCACCTGGCCGAGGTGCTCGTCGTCGTAGACAATCTCCATGGCCCGGCCCCCGAGCACGTAGCTCGGCCGGACGAGCACTGGATAGCCGATCTTCGCCGCGACGCCCAGCGCCTCGATCACTGTCGAGGCCGTACCGCCTGGCGGCTGGGGAATCCCAAGGCGCCAGCAGAGCGCGTTCCACTGCTCGCGATCCTCCGCCAGGTCGATCGACTTGGGAGAGGTGCCGAGAACGAGGCTCGGGTCGAGGGCGTGCGCCAGCTTGAGGGGAGTCTGACCCCCCAACGACACGATCACACCGGCGATGGTTGCGGAATCCGTCCCTCGGTCGCTTCGTCCCACCGCCCGCTCCGAGTCGATCACGTTCGCCACGTCCTCCACGGTGAGCGCTTCGAAGTACAGGCGGTCCGACGTGTCGTAGTCGGTCGAGACCGTCTCGGGGTTGCAGTTGACCATCACAGTCTCGTAACCCGCCTCGCGCAGTGCCATCGCGGCGTGCACGCAGCAGTAGTCGAACTCGATCCCCTGTCCGATGCGGTTCGGCCCTGAGCCGAGGATCAAGACGCGGGGGCGGTCGCTCGGGCGCACCTCGTCCTCGTCCTCGTAGGTGGCGTAGTGGTACGGAGTGTGAGCCGCGAACTCGGCGCTGCAGGTGTCGACGGTCTTGAACGTTGCGCGCACGCCTGCCTTCAGGCGCGCCGCGCGTACGATCGCCTCGTCCACACGGCCGCTCGTATTCGGACTGTTTTCCTCGAGCAAGTACGCAATCTGCACGTCCGAGAACCCGAGACGCTTGACTTGTCGCCAGGTCCGGCGGTCGAGATGCTCGACATCGGTGCCGGCGCGCGCTACCGCTTCGAGCCACTGACGGCCACGGGTGACTCTCTGCAGCTCGTCGACGAACCATCGGTCGACTCCGGTCACTTCCGCAAGTACATCGGGCGTCGTGCCCCGCCTGAGCGCGGACTCCATGTGAAAGACCCGTTCCGGTGTCGGCTCGCAGGCCTTCGCGAGCAGAACGTCGTCATCGAGCGATGCGTAGGCGGACTCGGCCGGGTCCGCGTTCAGGCCGGCCCGGCCCTGTTCCAGGGATCGAAGCGCCTTTTGGAGGGACTCCGGAAAGGTGCGACCGATGGCCATCACTTCCCCCACGGACTGCATTCGAGTTCCGAGACGGTCCACGCTCCCGGGAAGCTTCTCGAACGCCCAGCGTGGGACCTTGGTCACCACATAGTCGAGGGTGGGCTCGAAACTCGCCAGCGTGGCACCGGTGACGTCATTGGGAATCTCGTCGAGCGTGTAACCCACCGCCAAACGCGCCGCGATCTTGGCTATCGGAAAGCCGGTCGCCTTGGACGCCAACGCCGACGAACGTGAAACGCGCGGATTCATCTCGATCACCAGGCGGCGACCGTCTGCCGGGTCGACCGCGAATTGGATGTTTGACCCGCCGGATTCCACACCGACGCGTCTGATGCAGGCGAACGCATCGTCTCGCATAGCCTGGAACTCGACATCGGAAAGAGTCTGCGCCGGAGCGACCGTGATCGAGTCGCCCGTGTGAACGCCCATGGGGTCGAGGTTCTCGATCGAGCAGATGACGACGCAGTTATCCGCCCGGTCACGCATCACTTCGAGCTCGAACTCCTTCCAACCTGCGATCGAGCGCTCGATCAAGATGCGTGACACGGGGCTGACGGCCAGGCCCTCCGCGGCAGCTTGCGCGAGCGCGTCGCGGTCGTCCGCGGTCCCGGTGCCCGCGCCCCCGAGGATGAAGCTGGGACGCACCATGAGCGGGAACCCCACCCGCTCCCCGACCGCCATCGCCTGCTCGAGAGAAGAGGCGAAACCTGACGCCGGTACCTCCAGCGCGATCTCGCTCATCGCCCTCTTGAATCGGCCGCGATCCTCGGCGGTGACGATCGCCTCGGCGTTCGCTCCGATGAGCTCTACGGTGTACTCCTCGAGCACGCCCAGCTCGGCAAGCTCCATCGCCAGGTTCAGGGCGGTCTGGCCCCCGACCGTGGGAAGGATCGCGTCAGGTCTTTCGCGTTTGACAATTTCGGTGAGCACCGCGGCGTCGAGCGGCTCCACGTAGGTTCTGTCGGTCAGTTCGGGATCGGTCATGATCGTCGCCGGGTTCGAGTTGGCGAGCACGACCCTGTATCCCTCGGCTTTGAGAACGCGGCAGGCCTGGGAGCCCGCATAGTCGAACTCGCACGCCTGGCCGATGACGATCGGGCCCGATCCGATCACGAGAATCGTCTCGATGTCTCCGCGTCGTGGCATCAGGCACTTGCCTCCATGAGCAGGCGGAATTGCTCGAACAGATAGCGGCTGTCGTGCGGGCCCGGGCTCGCCTCCGGGTGGTACTGCACTCCGAAAGCCGACAGACGTTCGCAGCGGAGGCCCTCGAGCACGCCGTCGTTCAGGTTGACATGGGTCACTTCGGTTGCGGCGACCCCACTGTCGGGCAAAGAGGTCTTCGCGACGGCGTAGTTGTGGTTGTGGCTCGTAACCTCGACCCGGCCCGTGTCCAGCCGACGAACCGGGTGGTTGCCCCCGTGGTGCCCGAAGTGGAGCTTGAAGGTTCGGGCCCCGAGGGCCGCGCCGAGCAGCTGGTGGCCGAGACAGACGCCGAAAATGGGTATCTTCCCCAGCAGATCGGCAGTCGTGTCCGACAACCCTCCCAACGCGGCGGGGTCACCTGGCCCGTTCGACAAGAACACGCCGTCGGGCTCCAGTTCCAGCGTCCTCGCGGCTGGAAAGAAGGCCGGCACGACGGTGACGGTTGCAAGCTCACCCAGGAACCGAAGCGCGGTCTCCTTCACGCCGAAGTCGTAAGCCACGACGCGCAGCCGTCCCGAACCTCGCTCGTAGGGCGCTTCCGTCGTCACTCCTGAGACGAGGTCGCGCCCGGTGGTGCCTGTTTGTGCCGCGGCTGCTGCGAGAAGCTGGGGCTCGCCGGCGGTGCCGAAAGCGCAACCCATCGCGCCGTGCTCCCGCAGGTGCCTGGTGAGCCTGCGCGTGTCAACACCCGCTATCCCCGGTATTGCGTGCCGGACGAGGAACTCCTCCAGTGATCCGGTTGCACGCCAGGACGAGGGTCGCGCGACCAGGTCCCTCACGACGACGCCCCTGCACCACGGCTGCCGGGCCTCGTCGTCGGCCGGGTTCACACCGTGGTTGCCTATATGGGGATAGGTGAAGGCGACGACCTGGCCGGCGTAACTCGGGTCGGTTATGACCTCCTGGCACCCGCTCAGCACCGTGTTGAAGACAAGTTCTCCACTGGCCATGCCGCCAGGCGCCGCTGCCCCGATGGCCTCGCCCTCGAACACTTCCCCGTCGGCAAGCGCCAACAACGCGGTGGCGCGCTCGCGCCCGGAGCCGCCCCAAGTCTCGGCACCGCTCGTGCCCGAAGCGGGCGGAGCAGTCACCTCCGGGCCTCGGTGACAACGGCCACGGACGCCGAACGCGCCGCGTGACCGAATCGGCCCGGCGGTGTCCGGGCCGTCAAAGGTGTGTCGCGGGTGTGGGTCGACATCAGGGCCGGGACGACTATCCGTTTCTCCGTGTGATCGAAAGCGCAGCGGCCGGCGGGCCAGGACCCGCACACGCCTGCGGGTCAGTCCGTGTTGGCAATCGCGATCCACCCGGCCCAACGATTCGCTTCCGTTGCCAGATGCGCGTTGTCCATACCCATTCCTGTCAGCCACAGGTCCGGTGCTTCGAAGCCGTACATGGCGAGCTTGCACATGACGGGCGGGTTCTTGAGCTTCTTCACAAGCACGATCCGCTCAACGGTCTCGGCGCCATATCCGTACAGGTGGTGCTCCGTGAAATCAGTTGTACCTCCGCCATCGACAAGATCGTCGAGCAGGACGACGTGACGCTTCGTTAGCACCCTGTAATCGGGAGGCAGGTCAGTGACCAGGTGTGGCGGGCCCCCCTCGCGACTCGAGCCGTAGCGACTGACGATCATGGACTGAACATTCGGATGAAAGTGCGGATCATGGTGCTGGATGGCTCGCATGAGCTTGGCAGTGAAGGGCAGGGCGCCATTCAACAGGGCGACAAAGAGTGTGTCCGTTCCTTTGTAGCTCCGAGTGATATCCACTGCCATCGCCGCAATCCGAGCGTCAACCTCCGCCTCGGTGTAGAGGATCTCCTTGTAGAGAGATACTTTGGTCGCAGCTGGTTCTCCCACTTCGGGCACGTCACTCCTTGGGTGTCTTGGCGTCGCTCCCGAGCAGCTCTCCGTCGAGGTTCCCCTGCAGCTGGCGAACTCCGGGCCGCCGACGACCTTCACCGTGATCCTACGCAGTCCGTCGATCTGCTCGCCTCGTCAGCGCCTGCCCTTGGCCACCTTCGTTCTCGGGCAACCGCCAGGCTGCCACGGCGATCCTCGTCGTGGCAGCCTGACACGGCTTGGTGGCGCCCTTGGATCCTGACACTGAGCCGCCGAATCCTAAGGGCTCACCGCACGTTTGAGTGAGCAGTCTTCGGGGTGAGCGTGTAGTTCCAGTCCCCGTGGAACTCGTGCCGGGTGAGGGGCAGGGCAGCGAGCTCCTTGTCGGAGATCTTGACCCCCGTCTCGTAGTAGCCCTCGTCCCGTTCGGCGCGGATGCGCAGTCCCTTCTTCGTCGTGGTGGCGGCGATCAGCTCGACGATGGTCCGGTAGGACTCGAGCGGCCGTCCACGCCAGTTCATCGAGATGAAGCTGAACATGCGGTGCTCGATCTTGTTCCACTTCGAGGTGCCGGGCGGGTAGTGGCAGACCGTGATCTCAAGGCCGGTCTCCTCGGCCAGGCGGGCGAGCTCTTTCTTCCAGGCACGAACCCGGTAGCCGTTCGAGCCGCCGGCATCCGCGGTGATGAGCAAGCGTGTGGCGTCGGGGAAGCGGGGCCTTCCCATCGAATACCACCAGCGTCGGATCGTCTCGACGGCGAATTCGGCCGTGTCGGCCCGGTTGCCGACCGAGACCCAGCCCTCGTCGTTGGCGAGGTCATAGACCCCGTAGGGAACGGCCCGTCCGAGCTTTCTGTCGACGAAGTCGTGCGTGCGCACCCTCGTCGGCTCGCCCGTCGGGTGCCACTCGGTCCCGGTGTTCTTGAACTCCCCGACAAGCTCCTTCTTCTTCGTGTCGACGCTGATGACCGGCTGGTCGTCGTTCACGAAGGCGGTCGCCTGCTCGTTCAGGTAGGAGAACTGGGCGTCCCGGTCGGGATGAGCGGTGCCCTCCTTCTCCTTGGCGGGCGCCTGCAGGCTGTAGCCGAGCGACTTCAAGATCCGTCCGACGGTGTCGTCGGAGACCTTGAAGCCCTTTGCGACAAGGGCATCGGCGAGATGGCGCGTCGACTTGGAGGTCCAGCGCAAAAGCGACATCGGATTGCCGCGGGTGTCGGGATGCACGATCTCGTCCAACGCCTCGACCAGTCCGGGCTGCTTGTCGATGAGAGGACGGTCACCACCGCCCAGAGCACGCAGGCGTTCGGAGGGCTCGATGCCGGAGGCGACCTCGCGTTCGGCCTTGATGACGGTGTTGCGGCTCATGCCCGATGCCACCGCGACAGCGCTCTTGCCTCCCCGGCCGAGCATCTCTGAGGCGGCACCGGCCACGACCCGGCGCTGGCGCTCGTTCAGGTGAGGGAGGACGACCTCGAAGAATCGCGCGAGTTCCTCAGGTCCGACCTCCACGTCCTCACAATACTACGCGCGTACTAACTTGCGGTGGACCCTTAGTGTTCTCGGTCGCCAGACGTCGCCTCCGGATGAGTACTCGGAGCCAGCCCAGGATCCGGTGGCAAGCCCTCGTCAAGGCCGGCGTGGACGAGGGCCTCTTCCATGACCTGCGCGTCCTCTGGACTGATGCCTTCGGGGAAGGCCTCCTCGTCGTGGATGGCCAGGTCGCCCACTTCGAGGATCTGGTCGCTGTAGCGCGAACCTCGAAGCACTAGCCCGATGAGTTTCATCAAAATGTATGTCACAACCGCTGACCAGAAGATGACGAACAGGGCTGCCCGGAACTGCTCCCACAGTTGATGGCCAGACCCGGTGTACATCAGGCCCGCGACCGAGAACGGGACGCAGGCCCCGTGCGCAGCCACGTAAGCCGACTGTGAGGTGTTGACGACCTGCCCGGCTGCATCGAGGTGACCGCAGCCGTACTCGAGCATCTTCGGGTCACCGAAGATGCCAAGCAGCATGCCTCCGGTGAAGCCGGCGATCCCGTGCGTGTACACGACCCCGAGGGCGTCATCCACCCGAGAGAACGGCTGCACCTTGGAGAGGTAGTTCCACGCCGCCCAGACGATGACGGTGGCGATCAGGCCCACAAAGATGGCACCTCTGCCGTTGACCCAGCCCGCGCAGGGAGTGATCGCGACTAGGCCGCAGATCATGCCGTTCACGCCGCCCAGGAACGTTGGTTTCTTCGCCTTCGTGAGCCAGCCGTCGAGGGCCATCCAGGTGAGGACGCCCGCAGCCGTCGCCAGGTTGGTATTGATCACGGCCGCGGCCATGCTCGCCCCGGCGTAATACGGGTCCCCACCATTGAAACCGTTCCACCCGAGCCAGAGGATGCCAGCCCCGACCGCGGCCATGACCAGATTGTTGGGTATGGCGTGGATCCGGTCCCGCAGCAGCCGCGGTCCGAGCACCCAGGCCGCCACGAACCCGGAGACACCGGCTGACAGGTGGATGACGTAACCACCGGAGAAGTCGAGCGCGCCCTCTTGAGCCAAGTAGCCGCCACCCCACAGCATGAACGCGTCCACGCCGTAGACGAACGTCGACCAGAGCGGCACGAGGAGGCACCAAGCGCTGAACTTGATGCGGCCGAGCACACTCCCCATGAACAGGAGAGGAGTGATCGCGGCGAAGACGAACTGGAAGTAGGCAAGCGACGAGGTCGGAAAGTGGAAAGGCACCGCGGTGTTGGCGGCCGACACCGCCTGTCCCTGTTCACCGACACTGTCGGTGATACCGCCCGGCTTGCCGACGAAATTCTCGAACAGGTGCTTCACCCACCCCACGCCGGAGAGTTGGGTCTGGATGCCGTTCCGCACCCCTCCGCCGATCGAAGTAGCACCGAAGCCCATCTTGTAAGACCAGAGCACCCAGGCGACAAGAACCAGCGAGAAGCCGGCGAACATCATGGCTAGTACGTTCACCGCCCATTTCTTCTGCACGGTCGACGCGTAGAGCACCGCCAGGGCAGGCAAGCTCATGAGCCCGACAAGAGTGGCGGCCGTTATCTGCCAGGTGTTGTCGGCCGGATTCAACCAACTGGGATACGGAACAGGAACTGTCGCGAACAACTCGTGCACGGTTCGAGCACCCCTCTCCTGGTCAATACGTTCCGCATCCTCGCCGAGTCCGGCGCGTGCGAATCACCGGGGGTGCGGCAAGACAGAGGCCGGTGACCCGTCCTCCCTCTTGTTGCCAAGATTGGAGACCGGCGGTTTCAGCAGTGTCACGCTGGCGTTAACAGTGTGTGAACTGGACGAGTGAGGGGCGCCCACTGGTCGGCGGGGTGATCTGCTTGCGGCCGAACGAGAACTTCGCCGCCGGCAAAACTGGGCGTGGCAGTCCAGAACCGGAGCCTGTCTGCACGGTCCACCGCTACGATCGCCCAACTGTGGCGCTGCGAGGGACGAGGGAGCATCAGGTGGACCGGCCGATTATGGCAGCGAGGCAACAGCTTTCGAAGTTCCAGGTGACGGGCGGCTCGCGTACGCCAGACGAGCCGGTCACGACCCTCCGGGGGGCCAGCGTGAACGCAGACGCCCGCCGCGTCACGCGTCTGGTCGCGGGCGCTTGTCTCATGGCTCTCGCCGCGGCGGTCATCGTCCTGTTCGTTGCCGGAGTCCAGAAGAACGCCCAGCTCACCCGTCTGCGCAACCAGGGAGTCCCCGTCGAGGTCACAGTGTCCGGGTGCCTCGGCCTGATGGGAGGCAGCGGCAGCAATACCGCCGGCTACGACTGCACAGGGGCGTTCACGCTCGCCGGCCATCGCTACCACGAGGCCATACCGGGAAGCGCGTTCTACTCTCCCGGAACGAGGATTCGAGCGGTCGCCGTCCCGCAAGACCCGGCGCTGCTTGCAACGCCTCGTGCTCTGGTGACCCAGCACGTTTCAGGAAGGGTGTTCATTCTCCCGGCAGTCCTACTGGCCCTCCTCGGGCTTTCCTTGGCAACCTTGGTCTTGAGGCGAGGAAACCTCCGCCGGGCGTCGACTCAGATTCCGTAGCTCGCTGCGACGGGACCCAGCCGAGGCGAAAGACTTCGGGCCGCACCGTGCTCGAACTGCCCGGGAAGCATTCCCCCTCGGTCAGCGGGCACGCTGTCTGTTCCTTGGTCTCGGTACTGACGACCGCCTGGCAACCGCGGCCGGAGGCGTGTAGCGGCTGTTCGGCTTCGGGGATGACCTCAGCGGTGGGGCACTGCGTCCCTCGTTCTGGGCGCCGGCACGCATAAGGCCGCCCCCGCTCGCCGCGCGCAGATCGCGCTGGAGCCTATAGGCCCGCACCAGGAGCCAGGCGCTCAACAGGATGAAGGGGATCCCGAAGCCCCAGTAGTGAAGGTTGAAGATGGCGAGGCCGTAGAGAGCTGTGACGATGCCGAGGTACAGGCGTTTGCGCCACATCGCAGTCACGAGCATCAAGACGGCGAGACCCAGGATCACAGCGCCCAGGTCGTAGTAGAGCGACAAGCTGACGTGGAGCGCGTCGATCTGACCGCTCTTGAGTCGGGCAGGAGGGTCGTTGACGATCAGGGCGCTGACCACGAGGATCCCGATTGCCGCCGCCAGCGGCGCAGCCACCAGCCCAATGAGCCGCTCCTTATCGTTGGCTGACCTGACAGCGGCCTCCAGCTCCTCAACGGGCGATTGTCGGCCCGCAGCCTTGTCCGTAGAGACCGTTCCGGGCTCGGGTGGCTTCAGAACGAGGTTGCGCAGGCGGTCGCCCAGGGGCGCCTTCTCCGCGTCCCGCTTCGGGCGCGCGAACAGGCGTTGTCTCTGGCTCACCGGGCGAGCGACGTCGCCAACAGAGTCATCGGGATGGCCACCGCCGAGCATCCAGGCACGTTAGCGTGCGCGGATTGCAAAGTGACTTCTGGATCCCCGTCGATCGGCTCGGCTGCCGGCTTGGCGGCCGGAGGAGCCCGCGTGCCCAGCCTCCGCCGCAAGCCGGCTCGTTGCGTCGTCGGCGATGGTGCACGGTGCGGGACTCTTGCCCAGGCATCTTGACAAGACTCGACAACACGGGGCACGAGAGGCGTAAGGAGTCGTACGTGAGTTCGCGGCTGGCACGAAAGGGCGGTATGAGGCGTCGCTCGCCGCCGGGCATCCCGGTCACGAGGCCTGCTGGATGGTCAGCTGTTCGATGCGGCGAACACCTCGGCTGATGGTTGCACGATCATCTCGGTTGACGACTCGCGGAAAGGCCGGGCGCGGTTCCGTGACGGCGTCCTGATACCCAAGATGGCGGCCGGTATCGAAGGCGGCTCCACAGCTCCGCCGCCGGAGATTACGTTCGAGGTCTACGGCGAAAAACGCTCGTAGCGCAGGGCGCATAGTGGCGTGAGCACCCATTCCCGAAGGCACCTTGGCCGGGCTCGGGGACTGTCGCCCCAGGCACGGACACGAGAGGACACCTCGATCCCACACGGAGCTGTGTGCCGGTCGAGGTCTGGCGGAGCCCGCAGGAGCCGGGCAAGTTCACGTGACGATTCCCTCCGGGAGGGGGGGGTTCTCGAGCCACACGGCTTCCACCAAGGACTTGACCTGTGAATTCCGGAGCAACAGGTCGTCCACTTCACTCGCCTTAAGCCCCTTATTGAAATAGAAGCCTTGCCCGAGCTGGCATCCCAAGGCACGGAGGGCCTCCAGCTGGGGGGCGTGTTCGATGCCTTCAGCGATCGTTTGAAGATTCAGGTTCTTGCCGAGGCGGACGATCGTCTCGGCCAGCGCACCGTCCTCGGCGGAAACGGCCACGCCGTCCACAAAGGACTTGTCCAGCTTCAAGATGTCGATCGGGAAGCGCCTCAGGTAGCTGAGCGACGAATAGCCAGTACCGAAATCGTCGATGGCGAAGCGGATGCCGAGCGCTTTGAGCTCCAACATGCGCTCAATGACGGACTCTGCTTCCTGGACAAATACGCCCTCGGTGATCTCCAGCACCAAGAACTGGGGATCGAGACCCGACTCCCGCAGTGCCGTGGAGACGTCTGCAACCAATCCCTCGTCTTGGAAATGCCTGGCAGAGATGTTGACGCTGACCCACAGGCGACGGGCGTCCGAATGGCAGAACTGCCACTCACGGGTGTGGATGCACGCCTCTTTGAGGACCCAACGGTCAAGCGGGATGACAAGACCGGTCTCTTCAGCGAGCGCTATGAACTCCTCTGGAAGCAGCAGTCCGTGCTCCGGATGGCGCCAACGGACCAGTGCCTCCAGCCCAACTGCATTGCCGCCGCCGAGGTTCACGATCGGCTGGTAGTACACGACGAACTCCCTGGCTTCCAAGGCCCTTTGGAGATCGGCGGTCATGTCCAATCGGCGCACGATCGCCACCTGGAGATCCGGCTGATACACCTCGTAACGGCCTTTGCCGTGAGTCTTCGCCGCGTACATGGCTAGGTCCGCCGCCTGCATCAACTCTGTCGGCTCCTCGCGGCCGGCGTGACTGAGAGCAATCCCCACGCTGGAACTCACTTGGACCTCGTGGTCCTCTATCACAAGCGTCGCCCGCAGGGCCTGAATGAGGCGCTCGGCGGTCTGACAGGCCTCCTCCGGGCCGGTTGTCTCCTCAAGCAGCACAGCGAACTCGTCACCCCCAAAACGGGCCACCGTGTCGCCACTGCGGAGGGACTCGGACAGCCGCCTCGAAACCGCCACCAGCAGGGCGTCGCCCGCCGCGTGGCCCAGGCTGTCGTTTATCAACTTGAAGTCGTCCAGGTCGAGGAACAGGACGGCGAGGGACGACTTCGACCGGCTTGCACGTGCCAAGGCATGCTCGAGGCGGTCCCTGAAAAGAGCGCGATTGGCGAGCCCGCTCAACGCGTCGTGGAAGGCCTGATGCTTCAGCTCCTCCTCGAGATCAGTGCGCTCGCTCACGTCGCGCAGCGTGAGGACGATGCCCTCGAGAGTCGGCTCGTGCAGGAGATTGGTCGTCGTCACCTCGACGTGACGCCAAGTACCGTCCCGGTGCCGGATCCGCCATTTTGCCGAGATCAATGTCCCGGTCCGAAGCGCGACATCGGCGTATCCCGCCAACGCCTGCTCGACGTCGTCAGGGTGGAGCAGAGACGTGAACTGTCTTCCCTCGAGGGAGCCGTCTGCGTACCCGAGGATCCGGTTGGCGGAAGGGGTCTGATACGTGATGGTCGTATCGGGACGAGCAATCAGGATGACATCCGACGCGTTCTGCACGAGAGTTTGGAAGCGAGCTTCACTTCGACGCGCGTGGAAGGCCTCGGTCATCGTTTCGCGGGCGATGGCCATTGCCGCCTGCGCCGCGAGAATCTCGATCGAACTTCGCAGCTCGAAGGGGAACTTGGCGGCGCTTGTGACGATGACCAGACCCTGCAGCTGGCCTTTGGCAACAAGGGGACACACGAGCTCCTCGGACGCCCGTTGCTCTGCAGAGCTTGCACGCGAGTTGCCCGTCCGGATCAGATGACTCTCCACGTCTCCGTCGGCCAGGTTCTTTCGCGCCGTCTCCCACAAGGCGGACAAGCTCTGTAGCCCCTCGGCCAGTCCATGGCCCGACCTCATGACGACGGTCGGCTCACCATCGGCGTTCGCGACCGCGAAGGTCACTTTGAAGTCACTTCCGGCCTGAAAGACGAGCTCCCTGATGCCCGCGACCGTGGCTTGATAGATCGCCTCGCGGTCCGAAACCGCCAACAGGTTTGCGACTGACCTGCGTAGGACTTGCTCCCGTGCCACAGCTTGCCCGTGCACCCCGACGAGCCTCGTCATCCTGCTGATCACGAGAAGGAACATGATCCCGGCGATCCCCGCGATGACTGGACCGTCGACGGTGTCGCCGCGCAGGGTCTCCCCGAGCAGAAGAGCCGGCGCGATGAGCGAAACCCCGGCGAGCAGCCTCATCCGCGAGTAGTTGGCACGCGGTGGCGCGACGGACGGCGGCTCCGACAGGGAACGCATCGAGGGGTGCAGTGCTGCCGCGCCCAGGCAGGCGCAGAAGACGATCCAACCGAGGTCGACCACGCTGCCGTCGTTCCAGTTCCACCCCTGGTGGAGCTCGGCCAGCTCGTACAGTGAGTCGGCGACGAGGATCCCCAATGTCCCTGTCGCGAGAAGCCGTCCTCCGACCTCGCGCATGCCACCGGCACTCCAAAGGCGGACCAACATGGCCATGACAAGAACGTCGCCAAAGGGATAGGCGGCCCCCGTGAGCGGCGCGAGCAGTCCACCAGGCTCACGGAGGTTGGGACCGATCAGGAAGACCCATGACAGCAGGCCAACGCCAAGGGTGATCGTGAGCCCGTCCAGCAGGCCCGCCCGATCACCGTCGGGAACCTGCGCTCTGGCAAGCATCAGCAGTCCGGCCCCGAGCACCAGGTACGTCGTGAGCCGAATCGGATCGATGAACGACGGGAACGGGACATGTTGCTGGCCGATGACCTGGTGCCAGAATTTGTAGGCCGTGCCGCCCGTGATAAGGAGGAGCACACCGCTGCCGAGGAGCCACCAGGCCAGGCGAGAGTTCGGCTGGTTGTGCTTCACGCCGTAGGCAATCGCCCCGACGGCCGACAGTCCCAGCAGCGCCCATGCCGGGACCTGGCCGGGCCACTGCATCCAGGGGAGCCAACCAAAGATGAGGGGCTTCTCGGACGGCAATCCGAGAGGAAAGTACACAAGTGCGAAAACGGCCTCGAGGACGAGAAATTGCCGCCAGATACGTGGAGACGTGCTTTGCACGCCAGCCACGGACCTGGCGACATCACACTCCTCATTCGTCCGCAGTAGTGTCACACGCCCCCTGACCTCGTATTCCAGTCTTCTTCTTCGGCGCGAGTCCCCGGTTGCTTGAGAGACTCCCCTGGGACGAAGCACGAGCTGTGGTAGGCGCGACGCTCGCTCCGACTCAATCTGGATCCCTCCGGAGCGACTACCTCGATGCCCGAGTAGCAGCCGACGGGCATGTAGCCACCGCGCCCGGTGATGTCACCTGCAAGCCGTCCACCTGCTCGACCACGACAAAGCTCGGCCCGGGTGGCAGACTCAGAGGTCGAGCGTTGCCTGTCTCGCAACGCCACAGGCCAAGCAGAGACGGTGCCTAGTGCGGTATCAGCCGAAAAATGGAGGCAACATGGATTCGGGTCAAAGCAAGAGTTACGCGTCAGAGTCTGCCTCCCACAAGGACCACGAAGCGGTGGCGTTGCTCACACCCAGGATCGCCGATCGGATTGCCCGTCTTGGAACCGAGACCGCTTTTGCCGTATCGGCCGAGGCGGCAGTCTTCGCTGCCCAGGGCCATCACGTGTATCCGTTCCATCTGGGTGACCTGAACATCCCGACCCCGGCCAACATCGTGGAGGCGTCGTTCAAAGCGATCAAGGACGGCAAGACCGGATACTGCCCGAACGCCGGCATCCCGGCGCTTCGCGCCGCCCTGGCTGCCGACCTGAACGCCTCACACGGCCTCAGCTACAGCGCCGAGAACGTCGCCGTGCAGCCAGGGGGCAAGCCCGTCATCGGCAAGTTCATGATGGCCCTGATGAACCCGGGCGACGAGGTGCTCTACCCGAACCCGGGTTACCCCATCTACGAGTCGCAGATCGAGTTCCAAGGCGGCGTCGCCGTGCCCTACGGCTATCTCGAGGGCAAGGACGGCTTCGACATCGACATGGACGTCCTCGAGGCTGCCATTACCCCCCGCACGCGCATCCTCATCGTGAACGAACCTCAGAATCCTCTCAGCGCGGACTGCTCCGCGGCAGAGCGGGAGCACCTCGCCGATCTCGTCTTGCGACACGACCTCATGGTGCTGTGCGACGAGGCCTATTTCGACATTCGCTACTCGGGCACCTCCAGCTCGCTCGTCTCGCTGCCCGGCATGGCCGAGCGCAGCGTCATCCTCTACACATTCTCCAAGAAGTTCGCCATGACCGGCTGGCGTCTGGGCGCTGCCGTTGGGCCGCGGCAGGTCATCGAGGTGATCGCGAAGCTCAACACCAACGACGAGTCCTGCTCGACCCATTTCATCCAATACGGCGGTGTCGAGGGCCTCACGGGCGACCAGAGCGGTCCCCGTCACATCGTCTCGGTCCTCCGGGAGCGCCGTGACGCGGCCGTCAGGCTGTTGAACGAGACGCCCGGCCTCCGGTGCTACACGCCGGACTCCGCCTTCTACCTGTTTCCGAACGTCACTGGAGCCATGCGGAACAAGGGGTTCACCGACGTCGAGGACTTCCGGCGCGCAGTGCTCCAAGCGACCGGCGTGTCCGCGTGCTCCCGGGTTCACTTCGGCCGCCCGCAACCGGGCGAAACTGAGCAGTACCTGCGCCTCGCCTACTCGGGCATCGAGGTCGAGCAGATCGTCGAGGGACTCGAGCGCCTGAAGGCATATCTCGAGGGGGACCCGCGGTGATGTCCCGGCGTGCGGTCTACGTGCCCGCCGAGGCGACGACGCCACCGGGCGACGGCCCGCTCGCGAAGGAGGACCTCGCCGCCTTCGAGACCTTCGACATGCTCTATCGCTCCCTGTGCGCGTTGCTCTACAACTACGTTCCGACCTCGGGCCACCCCGGCGGTTCGATCTCGTCGGGACGTTGCGTGGCCGGCATCCTGTTCGACGGCCTCGACTACGACCTCGCCGCTCCCGACCGCCAAGACGCCGACGTCATGTCGTACGCAGCCGGCCACAAGGCGATGGGCCTTTATGCGATGTGGGCGTTGCGCGACGAGGTCGCGCGACTGGCCGCGCCCGAGCTGTTGCCCGCGGACGAACGTGACCGCTTGCGTCTTGAGGACCTGCTCGGCTTCCGCCGCAACCCCAAGACCACGATGCCCCTGTTCGCGGCCTTACACGCCCGGGCTTTGGACGGTCATCCCACACCGGCTACGCCCTTCGTACGCCTTGCCACCGGCGCCTCGGGAGTGGGCCTCGCCAGTTCCATCGGTCTCGCGATTGCGGCGCGCGACTACTTCGGAGCGAACTGCCCCCGCGTCCACATCGCCGAAGGCGAAGGTGGCCTCACACCGGGACGCGTCAGCGAGGCTCTGGCAGCTGCTGGCACGGCATCGCTCGGCAACGTCACAGTGCACCTCGACTTCAACCAGGCCTCGATCGACAGCGATCACGTGTGCCGCGAGGGCGACGTGCCTGGCGACTACGTCCAGTGGGAACCCGGCGAGCTTTTCTACCTGCACGACTGGAACGTCGTGCAGGTCGCGGACGGCCACGACCTCCAGCAGATCGTGGCTGCTCAGCGCCACGGCCTGACGATCGACAACGGTCAGCCCACGGCTGTGATCTACCGGACGCGCAAGGGTTGGCGCTACGGCGTCGAAGGCCGGGCTTCGCACGGCGCCGGGCACAAGCTCTGCTCTCCCGGCTTCCACGAAACAGTGGGTGAACTGGTCGAGGAGGCACAGGCGACGCTGCCGACCTGTGACCTTTCCAACCCTGCATGCGCCGGGCCTGGCGGCGACCAAGTCCGCGAGGAGTGCTTCTGGGAGGCGCTGCAGATCGTGCGCCGCCGCCTCGAGGAGGACCCGCTCGTGCTTGAGGTCCTGGGCACGAGGCTCACCGCCGCGCGCGAGCGCCTGGAACGGCACGGCCGAGCACCGCGTCAAGCGGCGCCGCGCGTCGAGGCCGTCTATCGGCTCGCTGCCCGGGCGGCGACCGATACCCCCAACGAGCTGGTCCTCGAGCCTGGTGCGACGACGACACTGCGCGAGGTTCTCGGACGTTCGTTGCAGCACTTCAACCAGGCCTCGGGCGGCTCTTTGCTCACTGCATCGGCCGACCTGCTCGGCTCGACCAGTGTGGCCACGATCGCGGCAGGCTTTGCCCCCGGGTACTGGAACGCCCGGTCGAACCCTGAGGCACGGCTGTTGTCGATCGGCGGGATCTGCGAGGACGCCATGGCCGGTGTGCTCTCGGGCGTCGCGGCCTACGGCCAGGCCATCGGCGTCGGCTCGTCCTATGGGGCCTTCATGGCACCTCTCGGTCACATCGCTGCCCGGCTGCACGCTATCGGCGCCCAAGCGCGGCTGACCGCCAGGGGCGAGCCCTACAGGTCGCTGATCCTGATCTGTGGCCATGCCGGACTGGCGACCGGGGAGGATGGCCCGACCCACGCCGACCCGCAGGCATTGCAGCTCCTCCAGGAGAACTTCCCAGCCGGCGCGGCAGTCACCCTCACGCCCTGGGAGCCACAAGAGATCTGGCCTCTTCTGGCGACAGCTCTCGCGCGGCG
Source organism: uncultured Acidimicrobiaceae bacterium (assembly GCA_963836935.1). GTDB lineage: Bacteria > Actinomycetota > Acidimicrobiia > Acidimicrobiales > Bog-793 > Fen-455. The sequence continues at coordinate 38,418 of CAWILM010000043.1, read as the reverse complement.
GCCGGTGCTCATCGCGCCGTTCGTCACCCGGCCCGAGGTGAAGGTCCTCGGCCGCAGCGCTCTCGGACTCGCGCAGCCCGAGGACGCGACGACCGGCGTCTACTTGCTGCGGCCGCCGAGGGGGACCGGCGACGTGACGATCGTGCTGCAGGAGAGCGCCGTCACCTACGCCTTCGTAACCGAGACGCTGCCCCTACTTGAAAGGGACGGGATCGACGCCCGGGTGTACTACGTGGCCAGTGCTGAACTGTTCGACGCGCTGCCGCTCGAGCGTCGCCACGCTCTCTTCCCCGAGGCGCACGCGCTCGAGGCCGTCGGCATCACCGGCTTCACGCTGCCGACGCTTTACCGCTGGGTACGCTCCGACGACGGCCGAGAGGCGACTCTCCATCCCTACCGCTTCGGTCAGTACCTCGGCAGCGGCCGGGCCCCGGCCGTGCTGGCGGAGGCCGGGCTTGACGGCGCCAGCCAGTTCGCCGCGATCAAGGAATACTTGGACGGAAAGGTGCGCGCACGGACCTGATCAACGCTGCCAGGTTGGCCGCGCGAGAAGGCCTAGCGGATATGCCTGCCGAGGAGCGTGAGATCAGCCGGACTGAGCCGCTCGGAGGCGTTTGCGGCCTGGTGCCAGTAGGGGTATTGGAGCGGTTGGGCGCTCACCTCGTCGAGCCGTGCGATCTCGTCAGCAGTTAGGACCAGGTCGGACGCGGCCAGGTTGTCGCGCAGCTGCTCCTCGGTCCGCGCACCTGTTACCACAGACGTGACGGCGGGTTTCGCCATGAGGTAGGCAAGGGCGACTTGAGCCGCTGACACGCCCTTGGCCGACGCGATCTCAACGAGCACTTCAATGGTGTCATAGAGCTTCTTCTCGTCGTGGATCGGTGGTTCGTGCCAGTCTGTTCTCAAGTGCCGGCTGCCTTCTGGGGCCCCGGAGCCGCTCCTGCGATACTTGCCTGACAGCAAACCACCGGCAATCGGGCTCCATACGAGGATGCCAAGTCCCTGGTCGATCGAGAGAGGCACCAATTCCGACTCCGCATCGCGGGCCTGTAGCGAGTAGTAGATCTGCTGCGAGACGAACTTGGCGAATCCGTTCCTCTCCGACACGGCCAAGGCCTTCATCAGGTGCCAGGCGGAGTAGTTGGAGGCACCGATGTAGCGGACCTTCCCGGACCTGACAAGGGAGTCGAAGGCACTCAGCGTCTCCTCCAAGGGGGTCCGGCCATCCCACTCGTGCGCCTGGTACAGGTCGATATGGTCGGTGCGCAGGCGGCGCAGGCTCGCCTCGGCCGCCCGCACGATGTGATGGCGCGACAGCCCCGCATCGTTGGGTCCTGCGCCCATGGGAAACCGCACTTTTGTCGCCACGAGGACCTCGTCACGATCCTTGCCCAACGCCTCTCCAACGATCTCCTCCGACACGCCGTTCGAGTACACGTCGGCGGTGTCGATCAGGTTGACCCCTGCGTCGCGACAGAGACCGATCTGCCGACGAGCCCCCTCCACATCGATGTTCCCGACAGGACTGTCCAAGCCAGTCCCTGCGAAACCCATCGTGCCGAGGGTGATCTTTGAGATTCTCAGACCCGAACTACCAAGCTGACGATATTCCATGTCGCGGAGACTACTGCCCTGCGAAAGGAAAACAACCCGCCTCCGGACACACAAGGGTGGGACCCGCGCCGCGGCAAGAGGGTCGACTCGGGTCAGCCCGCCGCCACGCCGACGCACGGTCGCAGGACGGAACAGCCGGGGTGAGACCCCTACCGAGGCTCTTCATCAGCCGCCTCGAGCGCGCACCACGTGCTTGAGACAGACGGAGGTACTTCTCGAGACCAGGCAAGGGAGTCGGCCCCGTCGCCCGAGTGTTTGAAACCCGCATTCGGCATCCCGGCCGGATTGATCAAGTGGCAGTTGACCCAGACCGTTCCGAAGTCCGGCGCCTGTGAAGAGCGTATTGCTCGCTGGTGGTCGGTTGTCCAGGCGCTCGCGCCAGGCCCGAACTCCACGTCGTTGACGAGGCGTATTGCCGGCTGCTCGTCTGGGAACTCCCGAACAGTGATCACGGGACCGAAGACGTCCGTCTGAATCAACTAGTCGTCTCGACGAAGGTCGGCGATTAGGGTCGGTTCGAAGTGGTAGCCCAGTCTGCCAGGTCCCCGTTTGTCGCCTGTGAGCACTCGCGCGTGTGCGGGTGTCGACGCCGCCACGCCCCTCCAACACGCTGAAGCTGAACCACGTTGTTCAGCAGCCCGTATTCGACCCTGGGTTCATTGGGCGGTCAGAAAACGGATCCTCTCGACCAGTTTGACGAGCAAGTCGGGAAAGGTCTCATATGCACCGGTCTCGACCCTCTCCCAACGCCTAACGGGACGGTGCAAGCCCCTTCACAGTGACCGGAATCGCAGTCGCCATCGTCTTAGTGACTGTCGCGTTTGTTTCCCCAGCGCGATCAGGTGATCGGTGACTGGGTGAGTCGGCGGAGGAGGTAGCGGCTGTGGGCGGCCCATATAAATCCCTCGGTGATGACCGGATCGCGCTCATAGTCGACCTGGAGCCGTCGGCTATTCATGAGCCACGCCCAGGTTCGCTCGACGATCCAGCGCTTGGGGAGGACTTCGAACCGGCTCGCGTGGATCCTCGTCACCACCTCTACGCCGACGCGATGACCGCGGCAGTGCTCGATGAAGGTGGCCTTGAACCCCGCGTCGCACCAGAGCTTCGCGAAGCGCCCGGAGCGTTCGCGAGCGCGATCGGTGACAGCGATCCCACCGACGTTGTCCGAGATGCTCGCCGCAACGACCACGACGGCGACGAGGAGACCGAGGGTATCGACGATCCCGAAGGTCTTGCGACCGTTGATCTTCTTTCCCGCATCGAATCTTCTTGTTTTCTTGCTCACCGTCGAGGACGCCCGCACCGAGCGGGCATCGACGATCCCCGCGGACGGCTCGCCCTCGCGACCTTCGGCCTCGCGGACAGCCGCGGCGAGACGGGCGGCAATGTGCTCCCAGGTGCCGTTCCTCGACCACTCGAGGTGATAGCGGTGCACGGTGTTCCAGTTCGGGTAGCACTCGGGAAGGGCTCGCCACTGACAGCCGGTCGCCGCGACGTAGAAGATGGCGTCGACCACTCGACGCCGGTCGACCTTGATCGGCCGGCCCATCCCACCCGGAGTCCAATACGGAGCGACAAGATCGGCGATGAGCTCCCACTCGTTGTCGGTCATATCGCCATGGGTCGTGCGCCAGGTCTGTGCCAATGCGGCCGAATCGGTATCCACGGACTCAGCCTATGCGAAAATCGCACCCTACAACGGCCAAATTGGGCATCAATCGGCAAAGACTTTCCGAACACTCTCTTAGAGGTCGCGATCCCGGTGCTTCAGGCAAACCGCGTGAATATCGGGATCAACTGAAGCCTTAATATGGGCGGCGGCTAGGCTCAGGAGTTGCTGACCGCAGGATGCCGCCACTCGGGCGGCAAGTCGTCGAGTGAGGAGCAGAGGCGTGGACCTTGAACTGTTGGCGCGGGTGAGCAATGCCAAGGGCATCCCGGGTTTTGAGGACGAGATCCAAGGCTTGGTGACGGAGATCTTCACTGAGTCCTGTGACGAGACCCACCGGGACCGCCTCGGCAACGTTATAGGGCTGAAACGTGCCGCCCAGACACCGACGGAAAAGAGCCGACCTTTGCGGGTCGTTCTTGCTGCCCACAGTGACGAAATCGGCATGATGGTCAAGCACATCAGCCCGGAGGGCTACATAAGGTGCCAGCCATTGGGCGGTCTGCACGCCCCATCGATCATGTCCCAGCCGGTCCTGATCTTCGGCAGGGAACCGGTTCGGGGCGTGGTGGTGCCGAATCACTCCATGCCTGACCAGGTGCCTGCGCTGGAGAACATGTTCATCGACGTCGGCAGGCCAGTCGAGGAGGTGCTTAGGCTCGTAGAAGTCGGCGATCCCGTGACCTTCACCCAGGAGTTCACGCGGCTGAACGACAAGGTCGTCATGGGTCGGAATTTCGACGACAGGATCGGCACATACTGCCTGCTGGAGGTGATGCGGCGCCTCGGCCCGACAATGGTCGATGTCTACGCGGTGAGCACTGTGCAAGAGGAGATGGGAGTAAGAGGCATGCCCGTGGCCGCTTACGCCATAGAGGCCGACGTCGGCGTCGCGCTCGACGGGAGCATCTGTCGGGGCCCCTACCCGAATCCGAACGACCCGACCTGCTACATGGGCAAGGGCACCGGTGTCTACATGATGGACAAGCGGACGATAGGCAACAGGCAGCTCGTGCGTATGCTGCTCGATCTCGCCGAGAAGCATCAGATCCCTGTGCAAAGGAACATCGGGGGCGGCACTGATGCGTCGGCCATGCAACAGACAAGACTGGGCGCCCTCTCTACGACCGTCGGTGCGCCGGTGCCCTACATGCACTCCACGGTCTCGTTGTGCAACCTCGACGACATTGAAGCAACAGTGTCGCTGTTGAGCGTCTTTCTCGATCACGCCCATGAGCTTTCGGTTGGTGAGCGATGAGGATCACAGCGGTCACCGCTACCCCTGTCCGGCTACCTGTGCCGAGCGCCCCTTACGCCACCGACGGCGCCGGTACCAAGGTTCACTGGGAAGGAAAGCGAAGCCGGATCACTCCTAAACGGCCCACGCCCATGCTCGAGTACAACGTGGTCCGAATCGAGACCGACACCGGCCTTGTAGGGGTCGGCGAAGCCCAGGCAGACATAGGTTTTTTCGGCGAGACGGTCGAGGAGGTCGGCTCCAGCGTCGAGGACTATCTCGGTCCGCAGCTGGTCGGCAAGAATCCCTTCGAGCGGGAGTACCTGCTAGGACTGATCGACTACCGGGGCAACTCCTGCGCGCGGGCCGGTCTGGACTTGGCGCTTCACGACCTGATCGGCAAGGCACTCGGAGTTCCTGCCGGGGCGCTCATCGGCGGACTGCACAAGGCACGCGTCACGGTCGCCATCGAGATCGCCGGTGGACCACCGGACGAGATGGCGCGCGAGTGCCTCGCCTTCATGGACAAGGGAGTCCGCGCTTTCAAGCCGAAGATCGGCGCCGATCCTGACAAGGATGCGGACCGCTTGCGCGCCATCAGGGAGGCGGTGGGGCCAGAAGTCTCCTTGCGCGCAGATGCCAACCAGGGTTACAACCCCAAGGAGGCGATCCGCCTGTGCCGTCTCGCCGAGCGTGCCGGAGTCGGCCTGGAGCTGTTGGAACAGCCCGTTCCCGCCTGGGACCTGGACGGCATGGCCTTTGTGAGACGTGCTGTGGACACGCCTATTGAGGCTGATGAGAGCTGCTATTCGGTACAAGACGCCATGCAGATCGTCAGACACGAGGCTGCAGATGTCCTCAACATCAAACTTGGCAAGGCCGGCGGCCTCTACGGTGCCAAGAAGATCGCTGCGATCGCAGAGGCCGCAGATCTGAGATGCGTGCTCGGCACCGCTTTCGGTCTCGGGCTGGAGGTGGCAGCGAAGCTTCAGCTCGCCTCCTCGACGATGTCTGTGGTCGATGCCGTCGAGTTCACCGAACTTGGCCTGCACCCGAACCTTTTGGCCCCGCCGCACGACAAGCTGCTCAGCCTGCCAGTGAGCGATGGGATGCTCCCGGTCCCTGACGGCCCCGGCCTAGGCGTCTTGTTGGACGAGGAGGCGCTTGCGCAATACCTTCTCTGACCCCGACCGAGTCCTGTGGGCACGGCGCCCGCCGGCCGGGCGTCGGTGAGTCAGGTCCCCATCAACCAATCCGGGCGCGAAGACCCGACGAGTTGTAGCAGCCCGCTTTCGCGCATCGTTGCTTCCACATCGTCCAGTTCCAGCGGGGCGGCGGACGTGAGGACCTCAACGCCGTCGTCGGTGACCAGCACGGTGTCCTCCACCCGGACATACGTCTCGACCTCGGGCACCCACATCTGCGGATCCACGGCAAAGACCGTCCCAGCCACGAGAGGCGCACTCACGTAGCTCCCGACGTCGTGCACGGCCATCCCCACGGTGTGGGAGAGGTGGCCCGGGAATGCCAAGGTTCTGAGTGCCGCTTCCCGGTAGTAGGGCTCCGGGAAGGCGGCCGCATCGATACGGGGCCGCATCGCTTCGGCGCTCTCGTTGAGGATCTGGGATGGTTCGGCCCCGGGTCGGATGCGGGCCAGCAACTCCTTGTGGTACTCCACCATGAAGCCGTAGAGAAGTCTCTGCAGGGGCGAGTAGGTCCCGCTCACGGGCCACATGCGCCCGATGTCGCTCGTGTAGTAGGCGACGTCGGGGGCGAAGTCCATGAGCACCATCTGGCCGTCCTCGAGGGTGTCGCCGAGACGGCCGTAATGGCCGAACCAGATGTTGTGCCCGCTCGCGATGATCGCCCGGTAGCCCTCGCCGCGGGCACCGCCGAGACCGAAACAGAAAGCGGCGAGGGCGCCTAGTTCGTACTCGGTGACACCGGGGGCGCTCGAGCGCATGGCCTCGGCCGTGGCCAGCCCGGAGAGCCGTCCCGCCCGGCGCAACAGCTCCGCTTCGCGCTCGGACTTGATGAGGCGGAGTTGATCGAGCACGGGCGTGAGGTCCCTTACCTGCAAGGTGGGAAAGCGCCTTTGCAACAGCTCGGCGAGGTGCCCCTCCCTGTTCAGGGGCTCCGCCCACCCGTCGGCTGCCCCGAGCCCCCTCGCCCTCAGGAGCTGGTCACGTGTGCCGCCCTGTTCACAGGGCGCGAAGGGCGTGTAGCACGCGAATGTGCCCCTTTTCAGCACAAATCGCTGCAGGTCGAGGCTCATCGTCTCGGTCGAGGCGACGGCGTCGACACCGGTCAAGGCCACCGCCTTGTCGGCGTCCTCTGCCGCCAGTCGCGGCCCGTCGTGTATCTCCATGGCGTCACGGTGGGGCAGGTAGAGCGTCGATCGACCGGTGACGCCGTCCAAGAGGAGGTAGGAGTGCGGCACCTCTATGCCACACAGGTAGTAGAACTCGTTCGTCTGGCGGAACAGGCTCACTCCCCCGGTGGCACCGGCCCCCTGCAAGAGGGCGATGCCGTCACCGATCTGAGCAAGGACCCGCTCTCGGCGCTCGGTGAACTCGGCCGGTGAGAAATTCGCCTGGAAAAGGCCCGGCACCGGCTCGAACTGGCTTGTCATTGTCGCCTCCAATTGAAGTTCTCGGGATCGGATCGTTCTCAAGGTCAACCTGCGCAATCGAGTTGCTGTCGTGGCAAGGTGAACCCCTAGGCGGGGGACGGGCTGAGCGGCGGCTGCGATGCCCTGTTGCGGGGGTCGTCCGGTTTCGTGCTCCGTGGGATCGAGTTGATCAGCCTTATCGTGTAAGGGTCCTTGGGAGATTCGAGCACTTCTGCGACTGGACCCTGTTCGACAATGTGGCCTCGGTAGCAGACGTAGACGCGATCGACGACCTGCCTGACGACGGCGAGGTCGTGGGTGATGAACAGATAGCTGAGCCCGAGCCGCTCCTTGAGCTCGCAGAACAGGTTGAGCACCTGGGCTTGCACGGACACGTCCAGCGCCGAGACCGGTTCGTCACAGACGATGAGCCGAGGCTCGACCGCAAGGGCCCTCGCGATGGCCACTCGTTGGCGCTCCCCGCCGGAAAGGGTCGCAGGCAGGCGTGGGATGTACGCCTCCGGAAGCCCCACCAGGCCGAAGAGCTCCTTGATGCGTTCTGGGATCCTGGAACGGTCGAAGCCGTTGACCGACAAGGTTTCTTTGATGGCCGAGCCGACGGGTTGATAGGGGTCAAGGGAGGAATAGGGGTCCTGAAAGACGATCTGGACCTCGCGGTGCAAGGTGCCGAGGGCGCGCTTGGAACTGTCGACTCCTCCTATCTCGATGGTCCCTGACGTGGGGACTTCGAGACCGACCAGGCAGCGGGCAAGTGTCGTCTTGCCCGACCCGGACTCTCCGACGAGCCCGACGCTCTCGTTGACCCCGATGTCGAGAGAGACACCTCCCAAAGCCTCGTTCGGCCTTTCCCCACGTGGGTTGAACACCTTGCGGAGGTCTCGCACCCGAAGCAGCGGCCTGTCGAGGCTCACCGGACCGACCGGCGCGGAAGCGGTCGCAAGAACTGCGTGTTCACTCGAGAGCTCGCGGCGGATGGCGGCGAGACGGACACAGGCCGATCGCCTTTTCGGCCCGACGTCCACGAGATGCAGCGCTTGTTCCGAGAGGCACTCCGGTGCGGCCCATTGGCAGCGTGGGGAGAACGGGCACACGCCCTTCACATCATCGGGGGCTGGCACCGAGCCCTCGATCACCGGTAGCGGGGAAATACGGTAGTCAACAGGTGGATCAGAGGTCAGCAATCCGAGCGAGTAAGGATGAAGCGGCTCGGCTTCCAGCTCCACAGCCGGTGCCGTCTCCAGAACCGAGCCCGCGTAGAGCACATAAATCCGCGAGCAGACCGAGAAAGCGACACGGAGATCGTGGGTTATGAGTATCAAGCCCATGCCCCTTGCCCGCTGCACAGAAGCCAGCAGTTCAAGTATCTCCGCCTGGGTGGTCACGTCCAACGCCGTCGAAGGTTCGTCTGCTATGAGAAGGGATGGATCGCGCGCCAGTGCCGAGGCAAGGGCAACACGCTGGCGCATGCCACCGGACAGCTCGAACGGGTACTGATCAGCGACGTCCGGATTGGTGATCCCGACTTCCGCGAGCCGCGCCACGGCGTCGGAGTGCAATCGCCCCTTCCGGCTGCGACGGCTGTAGCCACCGGGAAGTCCCTCCGATATGTGCTCTCCGCAGCGGAGCAACGGGTTCAGCATGGTGAACGGGTCCTGGTACAAGATGGTCATGCCGGGGCCCCGCAACGACTCCATGCGGCGCGGTGCGAGCGCCATCACGTCCTCACCTCGGAAACGGATGACCCCGTCGGCGTGCACGTCGCGCGGCAACAAGCAGGCCACAGCTTTGGCGAATATCGACTTGCCGCTCCCAGACTCGCCCACGATGCCCACCGTTTCGCCGGCCGACAACTTGAGCTCGACTCCGGACAGGATCGTGCGACGCCGGCCATGACGGTCGTGGTACTCGACGCGCAGGTTCTCCACGTCGAGGAGCGGAGTATCGGCCGTCATCGTTACCGACCGGATGCCACTCGGGACTGCCATTCGTAGAGCCAGTCGCCGATGAGGTTCACAGACACCGCCAAAATGACGATAGCGAGGCCCGGTGCCAAAGACGCGAAGGGATTCTCGAAGAGGATCTGCTGGCCGGCGGTGAGCATGAGACCCCAGTCCGGGGTTCCCGGCGGAGCGCCGAGACCAAGGAAGGAAAGCCCCGCAAGCGCCACCAAGGCGCCTGCGAAGTCGATGGCGCAGTTCGCCAGAAGGATGGTGATCACGTTGCGGGCAATGTGTCGGTACATGATGCTGAACCGTGAGATGCCCACGACCCTTGCTGCCTCAACGTAGGCAAGCGATCGCTGGGCCAGGGTCGCCCCGCGGACGAGACGGATGTCGCCTTGCACGTTGAGGACCGAGAGCACGAGCACCGCTACCCAGTACCCTCCCTGTACGACTGTGACGAGCACGATGGTCAACAGCAATCCAGGCAGGGCGATCATGAAGTCGACCACGCGCATGGTGACCATGTCCGTCAGTCCCCCCAGGTAGCCGGCCGCGATGCCCACGAGCCCGGAAACTATGAGCCCGCTCAAGGCGATTATGAGCGGCCCGATAAGCGCCGAGTACGCCCCGATGACCAGCCTCGCATAGACGTCGCGTCCGAGTTCGTCGGTGCCCAGCCAGTGCCGCGCGAGTTGGCGTCGCACCTAGGTTGAAAGGGTCGGCCGTGTTCGCTGTCCTCGTGAGGAAGTGGGGGCCGACGAAGGCCGCCAGGATGACCACCAACACGAAGCCGAAGCAGAGCATTATCCCTATGGGGACGCGTTTCTTGCGCCGCGTGACCATCGGGGCGACGACCGCTATCGCGGTCATTTCATGCCCCTGAAGGTGACTCGCGGATCGATCGACACGTAGCACAGGTCGACGACAACGTTGACGAGCACGACCCATATGGCGATGAGGAGCACAAGCCCCTGTATAACCGGGATGTCCGTGTTCTCGATGGACGTCACCAATAGCCCACCGAGACCGGGAATACCGAAGACGTCCTCGACGAACACCGTCGCGGTCAGGGCCGAGACGATGATCAGCCCCGATGCCGTCAACAACGGGATGAGAGCGTTGCGCAGCACGTAGCCGCGGTAGATCCTGTGACGGGAGATTCCCCGCGCGGGCGAAGGCGACGTAGTCGGCTTCACGCTGTTCGAGCATCGAGGCGCGAGTGATCTTCGTCACGAATCCGAGTGGCCCTATGCACATGACGATGCCCGGCAGGATCATGTGGAACGCCTCGTCCACGAATCCCGAGCCCAGGCCCCCGAGAGGGAAGATCGTGACCCGGATGCACAGCAGATAAAGCAGCACGATCGCCATCACGAAGTTGGGAGTGCTGGACAGAAAGATGGCAAGTCCGACAGCCATGCGATCGAGCCTGCCCCCGCGCCGCGCAGCAGCGAGCGAACCGAGGGGCACGCCGATCAGCAACGCCAATGTCAATCCGATCGCGTTGAGCACGACGGAGACAGGCAAGCGCTGCCTGATCTCGCTGCCGACCGACTGGCTTGTGAATATCGAGGTACCGAGATTGCCGTGCACAACCTGATCCACCCAGGCGCCGTATTGGCTGGGAAGCGAAGCGTTCAGGTGGTAACGGGCCCTGATGGCGTCCACGGTGGCGGTGTTTGTCGCGTGTTCACCGATCAGGGCTGCGACAGGGCCCCCGGGGACCATGTGCACGAGCAGGAAGACGACGACCGAGATCAAAAAGACGAGCGGCACAAGCAGGAGCAACCGCCTGACGGCATAGGCTCGAAGCCCCTGGGCTCGCCTCATGCGGACAACTCTGGCCCTGCGACAACAGCCCGGTCAAGGTGCCGGGACGACGCCCCCGGGGGACCGGAAAAGACCCCTCGGGGGACGACGCCGTTCAACTCGACCGGGCCGCTGTAGCAGATCACCTAAGAGTTCTGAATCCTCAGGACCGTCTTAGGCGCTTATGTTCTCCGTCCAGTAAGTGTCAGGCACAAAGGGCCCGAGCCCCGAGATGCTCCATCCCTTCTGCAGGGCGACGGCATCCTGCCGCCAGGAGATCGGGATGATCGGTACATACTTCGAAGCAACGATCGCTGCTTCGATTGAATCCCGGGCGGAGGTGGCCAGCCCGGCCGCCTGCGCCTCGTTGATCAGGTTGTCGACCGCGGGCACCCTCAGGTTCGATGAGTTGTTGCCGTTCACAGCGGCCTGCTGGCTAGAGAAGTACTCCCAGGGCATCTCGACAGGGTCGGCAGCGTCAGGAGAGTTGCCGATGATCTGAATGCCGAGGTTCTTGGCGTGGTTCAAGATGATCTGGAAGCGCGGTCCGCCTGGCATCAAGCGGATGTTCAGGGTCACTCCTATCTGCGCCCACTCCGACTTGAGCAGTTCGGCGTAAAGGCTGTCTGTCGGGTCGTCCTCAGGAACGTTCAAGGTCGTCGTGAACCCGTGCGGAGCGACCGACATCGCCAACGCCTGCTTCGCCTTCTTTATGTTGTAGGGGAAGGTCTCTATCTGGTTGTACAGGCTGTCGAGTTGCGACTTCGGCAGCGCGCTCCCGTAGATCCCAGGATCCTCCACCGTCGACGAGACAGTGCCCAGGCCGTTGTCAGCGCCAGTCACGAGTGCCTGTCGGTTGGTCGCGTAGTAGAGCGCCTCCCGGACATGAATATCGGAGAACGGGCTCTCGGTCATATCCATCGTGAGTCCGTTCCAGATCAGCGCCGGGAAGTACTCCAGGTTCGAGAACGGGGCATACTCCTTCAGCACTCCGACGTTGAACGTGCCGTTTATCTGACCAGAGCGCAGTGCCAGCAGCATCGTGTCGGGGTCTGGGATGATCTTGAAGATGATCGTCTGGAAGCGCTGCTTGGGCCCGTACCAGTAGGGGTTCTGCACGAGCGTGATCTGGCTGTCCGGCACGAAACTCGAGACCTTGTAGGGCCCGGCCCCGATGGGGATCACCTGAGGAGTCCCGTAATCGAGCAGGTTCTTCTCGACCGAGGCTTTCTCATAAACCATTCCGGCTTCCGAGGCCGGCAACTGGCGTACCAGGGCGTCCGGATGCGAAAGCTTGACCGTGATGACATTGCCCGAGTAGGTGATCGACTTGACGTTCACGAACAAGCTACCGAACTGGGATGCCAGTTTTGCGTTGAAGTTCAGGTTCAAGTCATAGGCGATGTCAGCCGCGGTAACGGGGTTGCCATCGGAGAACTTCACGCCTGAGCGCACTGTGTACTGGTACTCGAGCGGGCTCACCGTCTTCCACGACGACAGGATTCCTGGCTCCAGTTGCTCCCCGGGCCCATAGACGAGCATCTGGCCCTGGATCAACGTCATCACCGTGGACGCGTACCAGGCGTAGTCGCTGGGCCCGAAAAGCGTTCGGGGCGTCGTTGTCAAGCCCCAAACCAGAGTGCTCGGCAGGGCCCTCGGCTGCGGGTTGACAGGTACTGCGCTAGCCCTAGCACCCGGCACCGCGACGAGCGTTCCAAGTCCAACAAGAACAAGACTCACGAGACTTATAGAGATTCGCCGCCACCCCCGAAGTGCCGGCCGGTGCTCCAGGACGTTTCGCGCCATTTTCTCCTCCTCTTTAGGCGATACTGGCGTGATGGTACTCCATCGTTAGATGGTCGTCTAGATGCTTGCCGACAATCGGCAAACATCTAGATTACTCATCCGGTTCAGCGAGGGCGGCCTCGAAATATGCGCGGATATCGTCTCGCAAGCAACAAGCGCGTACCGTCTGACACACGTCGGCCACTTTGGGTGGCCAGCACCTGGTCACGCCTGTGAGCGCCTCCGCCACGAACACATCGATCACCGCTCGAAGCCGAACAGCACCTCAAGGGTCGGCAACGGGTCACCTCAGAGTGGCCGTCGCACCGCTCGACAGGGTGTTTGAGCCCATGAGCAGCGTTTTGTGTCCTGAGGCACCTACGTCAGTTCAGTCGCGTACGGCGGCAGCGGAGTGGGCACGGTGGACAGGATCATCTTGAGATCGGACAGCCGCGGTTCACCGAGGGCCTCGAGCGGCGCACGCGGAACTCCGATGGGGAACCCAAGGATCTCGAGACCGCCCTTCAGGGCCGCCACGTAACCACCCGAAACCAGGAACCGCATCAGGGGAAAGACCTCGGCCCACAGGGCGTTGGCGCGCTCAAGCTCCTGCGCCTGTAGCGCATCCCAGATTGCCGCGAGTTCGTTCGGCACAAGATTGGCAGTGCCCAGGACAGATCCCGATGCCCCCTCGACGATCGATGCGAAGTAGAGCGTGTCGAACCCCATGAACGTCGAGACGACGTCGCCGTACTCGTGGATCAGCTGTGCCGCCTGACTCATGTCGCCGCTCGTGTCCTTGACATAGCGGATGTTGGGAACCGACACCGCCAGTTTCGCTATCTCCGGGGGACTCAGATTGACACCGGTGGCCGCGGGGAGATTGTAGACCATGACGCTGAGCCCGACCGAAGCAGCGACTTCTTGGTAGTAGCGAGAAACCTCGTTCAATGTCAATGGTTCGTAATAAGGCACCACGACCATGACTGCGGACGCTCCGGCACGCTCGGCATGTTGCGACAGAACAACGGCCTCCCGTGTCGTCATGGCTCCGGTGTGGGCTACGACCGGCACCCGGCCCGCCGTCTCGTCCAGAACGATTTCGAGAACCAGCTTCCTCTCGTCAATGCTGAGAGAAGTGAACTCCCCGGTCGAGCCACACGACACAAGCCCGTGGATCCCTCCGCGGATGCTGCGGTCAACGAGCGCCCTCAGCACCCGTTCTTCCACAACCTCGCCGTCACTGGTGAAGGGGGTAAGAAGCGCATTGAGCACCCCGCGCAGTCCGGCCATTGGTCGACAATCTACAGGAGAGCGTCTCACGATGTCAAGGGGACCGCGACCTGGATCCAACCTCATGCGAAGCCTTCGCAACAAGGCGTTTTCTCCGCATTAGGCTCGGTCAACGTGGAGAGAGCACCGTCGCTTCCGTGACGCTTTGCTTACGGTATGCAACATCGCACCATCTCGGCAGTAAATTGTCGTGCGTCGACCATGCGAAGGGATGCGGCTGTGGCATTTGAGAAACTCAATCAACGCACCACACTGGACAGTGTCGTCGCCGTCCTTAGAGACGCCATCCTCGACGGCAGCCTCGCCCCTGGATCCCAGCTTCGGGAGGCACACATCGCGGCCGAGCTCGGCGTGAGCCGAGCCCCCCTCCGGGAGGCCCTCAGCAAGCTGCAGGAAGAGGGCCTCGTCGTCAAGCAACCGTTCCGGGGAGCTTTCGTGGCGGAAGTCGGACCGAAGGCCGTCGAGGAGATCGCCACTCTGCGCCTTCGTCTTGAGCCATTTGCGGTCGAGAGATCCTTGCCCTGGTTGCAAACCGACGGACGCCCAAGGTTGAGACAGCTGGTAAAGGACCTCAGGGATGCGGCCAACGCCGGTGATGTCTCGGCCAGTATCGAAGCTCATCTGGCGTTGCACCGCATCTTCTACGAAGCGGCCGACCACAAGCTGCTGATGGATCTATGGAACAGCTGGGAATGGCAGCTACGGCTCTTCCTGGCCGTCGATTTGCGGGGCTTCTCGAACCCCCGCGAGGTTGCGCAAATACACGCCCGCTTGCAGAAGGTCATAGAGCGTGGCGACTTGGCGGAGATCACGCGTGAGCTGAGGCGTCACATCCACGGAGCCACAGATAGCTCGGCTGACGATTCCGCCGGTGCGACACGAACGCAACGGAGCAGTGCGTAGCACAGTTAACCCCGATCATTCACGCGTCGTTGTGACCTGATCAGCCCGTATCCGCGGAAAGGCCCTTCCGACAAGGGAAACTGACTGTGTCGAAGCAGCAGTATCCCCCTCGAGAAGGGCACTTCCAAAGTGAACGGTACCAGCACAGCGCGGCGTGAAGGTGGAAGCCGGCGGGACGGGAGTCGTGTCGCACGTCGGCCTGCACGCTCTTGGCTCTTTCGCCGACCGGTTGGGTCTCGGTGATGCCCTCTCGTCTGCGATCCCGCAACGGCCAACGCTGGTTCACGACCGGGGCAAGGTCCTCGTCGAGGCGGCTCTCGTGCTCGCGGGCGGAGGCGAGAGCTGCGCGGACATCGAGCACCTGCGCGCCGAGGCGGCGCTCTTCGGCTTCGTCGCCTCGGACTCGACACTGCACCGCAGCTTTTACGAGATCAACGCGAAGACACGGGCGAGGATCGCCGCCAAAGTGGCAAGCGTGCGGGCACAGGTGTGGGAGCGCGCGGCGGTGACCAAGACGGGGCCGGTCTTCTTGGACATCGACGCCTCGCTCGTCGAGATCCACTCCGAGAACAAAGAGCAGGCGGCACCGACCTACAAGGGCGGGTTCGGCTTCCACCCGATGTTCTGCTTCGCAGACGCGACCGGTGAGGCATTATCGGGAGCGCTCAGGCCGGGCAATGCCGGCTCGAACACCGCTGCTGACCATGTGAGGGTCCTCGACGAGGCGATCTCTCAGCTGCCCGACGATGTCCAAGCTGGCCATCACGTTGGCGAGAACGCATCCCTTGTCCGACGCGAGGTCGTGTGCCGGACCGACTCGGGCGGCACGACCGCCGCCTTCACCACAGCCCTGCGGGCCCGCAACATCGGCTTCTTCACGAGCGCCATGACCAACGACCAGGTCCAGGCCGCCATCTTTGACGCCGAAGGGATCGAGGAGGTGTGGGTGCCGGCGCTTGGAAAAGACGGTGAGGAACGAGACGGCTCGTCGGTCTGCGAGCTCACCTCGCTCGTCTTGCTCTCGGCGTTGCCGAGCGGGACAAGGCTCATCGTGAGGAGAGAGCCGCTCCACCCCGGTGCCCAGCGCAGCCTGTTCCCGTCCCTCGAGTACCGCTACTGGGGCTTTTACACCGACTGCGAGGGTGAGCCCGCTGAGCTTGACCTCATGATGCGCGCCCATGCGCACGTCGAGAACCACATCGCCCGATTGAAGGACTCGGGGCTGTGTCGCTTCCCCTTCTCGAGCTTCGAGGCCAACGCCAACTGGATGGCCGTCGTGATGCTCTCCGCGGACCTCGTCAGGTGGTTCCAGCTCTTGTGCTGTGACGGATACTGGAGCTACGCCCGCCCGAAGGCGCTCAGATGGGGCCTGTTCCACGCGCCGGGCCGCATCGTTCGCGCTGCCCGACGCAGCATCGTGCGCATCCTCGAGCACTGGCCGCAGGCGGGCATTCTGCTTCGCGCCTACCGCCAGATCGAAGCAATCACCTGATCGCTTCGAGATCGCGAGCACCGGACGAGCCTGGACCTGCGACGCCCACGATTCGGGAGATCAGTGCTGTCTTGGCCAAATGCGGGCCTCCAGGCCTCTTGGTCACCGGAATCGTCCGGCAATCTCTCCGACCGACCTCAATCGCGAGCGGCACTCGATCCTCAATGACCCGCGTGAATGATCGGGGTTAACGGCCAATCGGCAGGACGGAGCCCTGAGCAGTGCTGCCCCGGGCAAGTACTCAGTCTGCCTGCCGGCGTTCGGTATTCATCGCCCGTGCGATGGAGCTTTCCCAGTCGCCGAGGAACAACGGATAGCTCGTCGCGAACCGGCCGAGCTCGGCCTCGGCCTCAGGACTGAGCGCCGTGAGGTCGTAGCTGACCGTCGCCTTGGTTCCGTTGGTGGAGGGTTCACACGTGACGGTGACGAGCCCACAGCGCTCTCCCGGTGTCATTGTCACGTACGTGATCGACCGGTCGCGCTCGCACCGAGCCACGATCCACACAGACTCCCGACCACCGTGCTCTGTCTGAAAGACGGTGCCGGGCTCAGTTTCATCCGGGTCCGGACTCGGGAATCTCGGATTCCAGCCGCGCGCCCAGATCCTCTCACCGCTCGGGGTGAACAGCATGAAGGCTCGTTCGGGAGGGAGCGCGATCCCGACGATGCCGGTCACCCGCACGCGTAAGGTGGTCATTTGCCCTTGACTCCCTTGTCGTCTGTCTCGAACAGGTGGTGGCTGTCCGCGGCGGTCAGGTCCAAGCCGTAGACCTCTTTGAGCCTCTCGATGGTGACAACGGTCACATCGTCGAAGGGAAGTTTCTGCTCGAACGCGTGCAGCACCACGCCTTCGAGCAGGTCCCCGAGAGAAAGGTCGAGATACTCGGCAAGCCCCTTCAGCACCTTCAACAGCCGACGTTCCATCCGGACACCGGACTGAACTCGCGCTATTGGTACCATAGTACCATGGTACATCCACGGACGTGTGGAACCCCGCCTTGCCCGATGGGCGGCATGACCTCCAGTTCGCGACGGGATTCTTCCGCGTACTCAATAATGTGAATTCAAGTGAATCCATGGAATAAGAACTGATAGTGTTCTGGTCCGGATGGCGTCCCATCGAAGCATCCGGATCGGTGTCGGGTCATCGACCTTGTGGCGTCGCCGTCGGGAGAAGGAGGGATCGTGACCGGGATTCGCGTTCCGCTCGTCGGTGACCGTATGCTCGTGCCTTGCGTCGACGGCCAGGAACGCCCATACGTCGCGCTCGACTCAGCGGCTTCGACGGGTGTGCTCGAGCCTGTTCTCCGTCGCGTCGAGGAGTTCCTCCCCTCGTACTCGG
This sequence comes from uncultured Acidimicrobiaceae bacterium, assembly GCA_963836935.1. Classification (GTDB taxonomy): domain Bacteria; phylum Actinomycetota; class Acidimicrobiia; order Acidimicrobiales; family Bog-793; genus Fen-455. Next base: position 20,696 of record CAWILM010000043.1, on the reverse strand, counting down.
GAGTCCATCGCGGCTCGGGGTACAAGTCTCAGTTCTCGACCGATGCATACGAGAGCGCACGTGAGGCAATACTTTCGTTCGCGGGACGCGAAGGCCGCGACGATGTGGCCATCATCTGCCGAAATACGACGGAGGCCATCAACCACCTCGCTTATCGTCTGCGCCTGCGCTTCGACGACGTCGTGATCACGTCCGTTGTCGAACACCACTCCAACCTTCTGCCGTGGTCTCGCGTAGCTTCCCGCCGATTCGTCGAGTGCGGTCCTGACGGGACATTCACGACAGCCGATGTGGTGGCTGAACTGGACCGGACTCCGAAGGCCCGGCTGCTCGCGATCACGGGTGCTTCGAACATCACCGGATGGATGCCCCCGATCGAGGAGATCATCGAGGCTGCTCACGCTCGCGAGATCCCTGTGGCAGTCGATTGCGCCCAGCTGGCACCTCACCGTCCGCTCCCTGCGAAAGCCGACTTTGTCGTTTGGAGCGGTCACAAGATGTATGCGCCCTTTGGGGCGGGCGTACTCGTCGGGCCCCGCGCCTTTTTCGCCGAGGGTGACCCTTTTCTAGCGGGCGGCGGCGCGATCAACCTCGTCGAACTCGACGACGTCGTCTGGAACGACCCTCCCGACCGAGAGGAGGCTGGTTCTCCGAACGTTGTCGGTGCCGTAGCTTTGCACGCGGCGATCGACGTCCTGGTCGAGATCGGCTGGCCGGCGATTATGGCCCACGACCGCCGTATCGGCCACCTCTTGCGAAATGGACTCGCGAGCATCCCGGGGGTACGCGTCCTCGGGCCGGATCTGCGCGTCGATACCTTGCCTGTCGTGACTTTCACCGTGGAAGGTCTCCCGCACGGTCTAGTGGCAGCCAGGCTGTCGGCCGAGGAAGGCATCGGCGTCCGGCACGGCTGCTTCTGCGCTCACCCCTATATGATGCGGCTCCTGGGCCTCGCCGAGGACGAGGTCGTCGACTTCCGCAACGAGATGCGCCGAGGCGACCGCACCCGGATGCCGGGTGCGGTGCGGGCAAGCGCCGGCATCAACACGACCGAAGCCGACGTAAGCCACTTGCTCTCCGCAGTCGCCCGCATCACAGCCGGTACGCCTCCGCGGGCTTGCTACGTCCAAGATCCGAGAAGCGGTGACTACATCCCCTGCCGCGACGTCGCACCGTTGCTCGGCGACGTCCGCTTGCCTGCGTCTTGCGCCGATCGGCCTGCCACGCCCACGCCTGTGTGACATCGTCGGCGTCCCCGACACGACGGTGCCGCCAGGTCTCACACCTTGAGCTTCGGCCGGCCCGCAACCTGGGCGTGGACGTGAACGTGGCGGCTGCTGGTCTCAGGCGCATTCGGCAAGGTCCATTGAGGTCCAGGCCCTGAGGGGTGAACCTGTTGAGGAGTCTTTGCTCCTGCCACTTTGCAGTGCTCGTCAGATGAAGAGCTGGATATCGGCCCTGGCAGCCATGTCGATGAAGCTCGCAGCACCGAGAGTGGGCTGCAATCCGTCGATGAAGTCTGACCTCGACAGCCCGTACAGGTCCATGGTCATCTGGCACGGGTGCAACCGCACGCCCATCTCGATGGCCATCTCCATCAGCTCGGTGACGCTGGCGACGTTGTGTTGCTTGGCCAGCAGCTTGATCATCGAGGTACCCATCCCGGCAAAGTGCACTTTGCTCAGTTTGAGGTGCTCGCTGCCGCCGCGGTCGAACAGCGATTCGCCTTTTTGCATCCAGTTCTGGCCCGTGACGCGCGTCTCGTTCTTCTGCAAGACCCGAAGCCCCCAGAACGTGAAGAAGACGTCCACCTCCAGGCCACTTGCAGCGCCCGTCGTGGCAAGGATCATCACCGGCCACACCCGGTCGAGATCGTTGCTCCAACAGATGATGGCCATCCGCTTTGGCTCGTCCGCGTGGGAAGCGGCTCTCGAGGCGATCGGTTCGGTGTCGGTTGCGTCCATGTCACTTCTCTCCTGACTAGACGGAGACGGCTTAGCAAGGTCGGCGCGTTGCGGGCAGTGGTTGGGTCTGAGAACGAGATCAGACAAATCCTTATACTACCTTCCAACTAGTTTGCATGGCTTATATATACTTAGTTGGGGTCTTGTCCCCAGGGCTGCCCAGCCACGCCCGGCCAGCGTAAGCCGCGGGCCGGCTGGCGTCAGCCGCAGGTGATCCCTTCGGCGTCGAGGAACTGGCGGTAGAGCTCGATACCCTCCGGCCCGGTGACGAGGTCGGCGACATCGCCTTCCCAGTCAAAGGGGCGCATCCGGGCGACCCACCCGGCACCGTAGGGATCGGAGTTGACCAGGCCAGGCGAGGCGGCAAGAGCGTCGTTGACAGCCACGATCTCGCCGCTTATCGGTGCGGAAACGGGACCGACCCACTTCCCGCTCTCCACGGTGGCGATGTTCCGGCCTTTCTCGACGGACTTGCCCACCGCCTTCGGCGTCACAGCGACAATGGTCTTCGCCATGTTCTGTGCCACGTCGGTCATGCCGACTGTCACGAGATCTTCCTCACGGCGCGCCCACACATGCTTGCCCACTACGTAGTACAGGTCATCGGGAAGGTTGCATTTGTTGACAACTGTCATCGCTTCGTCTCCCGTCCGGTTCCGACATTGTTTGCGATCGTGGCCAGCCATCAAGCCGTCTCTCCCGTCGTGCGTGGCTCGGCGAGGCTGGCGATCGCCTCTTGGACGAGCAAGGTGATGTCACGCACGACAAGCCGGTCGTCTGCCCCAACGGTCTTGACGGCATCGGAGAACATGGTCATGTCCTTCGGACATGCGACAACGAACTGTCCCACGCCCAGACGGAGCGCTTCCTTGATGCGGCTCTCACTCGGTTGCTCCGTGAACAAGCCGTCGTCCATCCAGATCCGGCCGCCGCCCGCACCACAGCAGAACGTGTCGGCGCCGTTGCGGGGCATCTCGACGAGCTCGCAGCCGAGCGCCTGCAAAATCCTTCGGGGCGCTTCGACCACCCCGTTGTAGCGGGCCAGGTAGCAGGGATCGTGGTATGTGACCCGGTGGCCCAGAGGCCGGAACCTGATCGCACCCTCCTCCAACAACTTGGCCAGCAGCTCGGTGTAGTGCCAGACCGGGTAGTTCACACCGAGCGCGGGGTACTCGTTACGCAGCGCGTTGAGCGTATGTGGGTCGGTCGTGAAGATCTCGTCGAACTGGGCCCCTCGCAGAACCTCGACATTGTGGTCGGCGAGTACTTCGTAAAGACCTTCCTCGCCGACGCGACGCACGTCGTTGCCGGCATTGCGCTCTGCCTCGAACAACAGTCCGAAGTCGACGCCGGCCTCGTGCAGGATCCTGGCGAGGATCCGGGAATGCTCTTGCAACCGTTCGTCGAAACTGGCGAAGTCGCCGACGAACCATAGGTACTTAACCGGCTGCTTGCGGGCATCCGGGATCACGAAGTCCAGCTCGCGAGTCCATCGGCCCCGCGTCCGGGCCGGCTTCCCGAACGAGTTGCCCTGTGTGGCCAGGTTCTGCAGCGCCTGCTGCAAGGTGGCCTCCATGGTCCCCTCATCGACGAGGCGGCGCCGCAGCTGGACGATCGTGGGAACATGCTCAACGCCCACCGGGCAGACGTCGACGCAGTGCATGCACGTCGTGCACGACCACAACGCAGCAGCATCTACCACCTCGCCGGCGATCCTCGCTCCGTCGGCCCTCGCGAGCGGGCCGGTACGTGCGGGTCGCCGTTCGCGGTCCAGCAGCGTGATCCCTCCGGTCGAAGCGTCCACCCACTGGCGCAGGTCGAGGATCACGTCGCGCGGCGAGAGCGGAGCCCCCCCGGCGCGGGCAGGACAGACCTCGTGACAGCGGCCGCATCTCGTGCACGCGTCGAAGTCGAGCAGCTCCTTCCACGTGAAGTCGGAGATCTCGTGATAGCCCGGGTGGTCGGGCGCAGGCGTGGGCAGCGCAAGCGCCGCCGACCGATCCGTGGCAATGAGGTTCACCCCGTCGACCAGCATGTGCATGGCCTTGGAGTACGGGATGTACGCGACGAAGCTCAAGGCGAGACTGGCGTGCACCCACCACACGACGGTGTGAGCGCTGACGGCCTCGGCCGCCGTCATGCCAAGGCCGGAGAACGCCTCGGCGAAAACCCTTCCGAACGGGCTGAACACCGTGAACCACGGCATGTGCTGGCCAAGGATCCGCAGGCCCGTCAGAAAATAGGCAGTGACCAGGATGGCCAGGAGCAGCCCTAGAAAGACCCAGTCGCCCTCGACCATGGCCTTGCGCGAATAGCCGCCGGCAGGCGTGCCGGCCCGGCTGTAGCCGAGTCGCCACGGTCTGCGTAAACCTCGGCGCAGCGCCATGTAGACCAGGGCCAGAAGGCACGTGAATCCGAACGTGTCCACCGCGAAGGTGTAAACGAGGAAGAACGTGCCGTGAAAGAAGCTGTCGTCGTGCCCGACGAAGAGCCGGGAGACATTCCGGACGATGTCGGTGTCGATGGTGAGGATGACCGTCGCCACGAGGGCGACCGTGAAGCCCCAAAAGATGAAGAAGTGCGCGAGACCGGTCGCGCGGTTGTTTCTGGCCACTGACGCGCCCTTGCCGACAGAGCGCAGCCGGCTGGCCAGGGCAGTCCGGATCGTCGGCCGGCGTCCCGCCGGCCGGCCCACCCGGTACTTCTGCACGCGCCGCCACGTGCCCCAGGCGAAGACGGCCGTCGACACCGCGGCCACGGCATAGAAGACCGCCTTTCCGAGCGGGCCGACGCCCTCGAAGACGGGTCGCGTCACTGCCGTGCCCAGCAGGCCGATCCGGCCCGCCATGTCAGCCGCGGACCTTGCCCACGAGCTCCGGGACCAGATCGAAAAGATCGACGGTCGTGCCGTAGTGGGCGACGCCGAAGATCGGCGCTCCAGGGTCCGTGTTGCAGGCAATGATCAACTCGGCGTTGCGCATGCCCTCCAGGTGCTCGGGAAGCTCCGGAGATGCCGAGCGCGAGATAGACCCTGGGCTTGACCTTCAAACCCGACTGGCCCACCTGGCGGGTCTTCGGCAGCCATCCCGCGTCCACGACAGGCCGCGACGCCGAGAGCGGGACGCCAAGGGCATCGGCCAGCTTCTCCACGATCTCCATGTTGTCCTGCGACTCGATCCCGCGACCCACCGAGACGAGCATGTCGGCCGAGCTGATGTCGAGGTCTCCCCCATCGGCCTCGAAGACCTGTCGAAGCGACATGCGCGGCGCGTCGAGCCCGGCCGGCGGCGCCAGGTGGACGACTTCGGCGTCGCGGAGCTCTGCCCTGGCTCGGCGCCGAAGGCGCCTCCCAAGACGGTGGCAATCGCGCGCTCACCGGGCAGCTCGATGTCGACGAGCACTTTCCCGCCGAGGATCTGTGCAGTGGCGGTCACGGTGCCCTCCTCGATCTCCAGTGCGCTGACATAGGTCGCCAGTGGCGCGTCCCAACGCACCGAGAGCGCGGCCGCGAGGTCGAGGCCGACGGTCCCATGCGAAATCAGCAACAGCCGCGGGGATCGCTGTGCCAACACTTCCAACAGGGTCCGCTCGTAGGGCTCCGGCAGGTACTCCGACAAGGCCGGGTGATCGACGGCGACCACGATGTCGGCGCCACCGAGCTGACCGGCCAGGTCGGCGCGCCCGAGCAGGGCCACCTCGGTCAGTCCGCCCAACACGGACGCCAGCTCGTGCGCCTTTCCGATGAGCTCGTGGGTCCCCTCGCAAACCTGACCGCCGGTGTGCTCGGCGAGCACCATCACGTTCCGGCTCACTTGTCGTTCACCCCTTCACCAGGCCACGCGCACGAAGCAGGCCCACGATCTGATCAGCCACGGCTCCGGCGTTGCCCGTGAGCATCTCGGCGTGACCGCTGATCTCAGGTCGGTGCATCCGGCGCACGACCGCGCCTTTTCCCGTCGCCGGCAGCGATACCGTGAACTCGGTCAGCTCTTTCGTCTGCATGGCCTGCTTGATCCGGCTGATCGGGGCATAGCGGGGGGCCTGGTGGGCTGACTGGACACCGACCACAGCGGGCATCTCTACCTGCAGTTCATGCGATCGGCCGCCGGCGAACTCCTGGCGGACGATGGCCGAGCCGCCGTCGACCTCGACACTGACGGCCACCGACACGTGCGGCAGGTCGAGCAGCGCGCCCAGCGTGGGCGGCAACTGGCCCTCCAGGTCGTCGGCGGCCTGCACGCCGGAGATCACCAGATCGGCAGGCTGGGCCTCCAGGTACCCTGCCAGCAACGCGGCCCGTTCCGCGATCCTGATTCCGGCCGGTCCAGACGTCGCCGCGCCGCTGGCGTCGGCGAGCTTCACGGCCGCGTCAGCGCCCTTGGCCAGCGCCGTGTAGAGGATCTGGTCGATCTCGGGGTCGTCGGTGAGGCCGACGGCCACGACCTCGGCACCACTGGCGTCCTTGAGCAGCAGCGCCTCTTCTAACGCCTGGGAATCCCACTCCCCGAGCACGAACGTCAGGTACTCACGGTCGATGCCGGTCTCGTCCTCGTTGAGCTCGATCTCCTCGACGAGATCGGGCACCGCCTTCATTGGCACGACGATCCGCACCTCAGCCTACCTCCCTGTTCATTCGACGAGATCCTCCAGCCTCAGCTGGCGGCGGATCTCCTCGAGATCGCTCGCCGCCGGCAGGAACGGGTAGTCACGAAACGCCTCTGTGGGCCGGTAAGAACCGTAGGGCCGCGTGCAACCGGGTGCACCGTTCTCGCCCGGACAGCCGTTGGTCATGAACGCCGTTCCTTCCGCCACGACTGCCTCGACGGCCGGGCGGGACGCCCGTAAGCGGACGATCCCGCCCCGGCTGTCGAAGCCGAACCGGTCGAGTCCGTAGTCTTCGGCCTCGACCAGGTACCTGGCGAGCTGCACCCGGCGCCAGCGCCGGAGCGACGGCTGCGGATGGGCGGCCATGCGCGAGCCGGGCTCGGGGTTGAAACAGAAGAGGTAGGAGAAGATCTGCCGGTCCCGCATCGCCACGAACAGAGCGACAAGGTCCTGGTCCGACTCACCGAGTCCGACCAGCGTGTGCACGTTGACCTTCCAGGGCCCGAAGATGTCGCGGGCGTCGGTCATGACCTCCCAGTACTTCCCCCACTTGAGGCCACCTGCCGGAACGTCCGTGCGAACGCTCCGGAACAGCGACTCGGTGACGGCATCGAGCCCGACCCCGATCATGTCGACACCGATCGACCTGAGGCTCTCCAGGCGCTCGCGCCTGAGCGTCGGCGGCGCGACGAGGACCGATACCGGAGTCCGGACCCGTTCGATGATCCTCCGCGAGATCTCGCAGGTATCTCGGTACGCGCGGCCGTGGGTGACCATCGAGATGCAGAGCCGGGTCAGGTCCGGCTCGAACCGGGCCATCCGCTCCACGAGATCGTCGGTACGCACAAGCGGCCACTCCACCCTTATGAACGACTTGTCCTCATAACTGCCCGGGCGGGTGCGGGCAAGCCCGCAGTAGCCGCAGTCGGACCGGCAGCCTTGCGCGTAGCTGAGCAACAGGTTGATGCCACCGAACCGGAAGTCCCGGCTGAACCGGCCCGAGCGCATCCGCAGTGCGATCGCGCTCGCCAGGGAGATGCGTACGTACTCCGGGCTGTCCTTGGTGGGAAGGTCCGCCCCAGGCGCCAGCGAAAGCTCATGAACGACCACGGCGTCTCTTCTCAGCCCGGCGCGGGGGAACGGTAGAGATCCGCGACCACGGCCGGCTCAGACAGCAAGGAGAGGTCTGTCGACCCGGAGGCCTTGGCCGCCTGTTGTTCGCACGCACGGCGAGCAGCCTCCATCACTGCGGTGGCGAGCAGCTCGGGTGCGACGCCGAGCGCCTCGGCCGCCCCGGAGCGGGCGACAACAGCCACGACGGCGTCGTGCTCAAGGCGCCGCCAGCGCAGCCCGGACTCCAACGCCACCAAGCCGACCGGCAGGTCGTTGAAGTCCCCCGCGATCATCACGCTCTTTACCAGGTCGCCATGGGTGGCGAGATAGATCCTGACAAGCCCCGCCGGCGTCTTTAGGAGCGACGAACCGTTGGCGTCGGGTGCGATGCTCCGTTCGCTCAGCCAGTCCTTCGACTGGTACCTGCCGGCAGCAAGCGCAGCAGCATGGACCTGCTCTCTTCGGTCAGGCGTCCCAGGCTCCAAGAACACCCCGAAGGTCTGCGCGAAACCGTCGGCGATGAGGGGTCGAATCGTCGCGGCGTCGTGTCGGACACCGGTCTCAACCGAGACGGTCGTGATCCGCTCGCTCACGGCGGCAGCAGCCCGGTCGGCCAGTTTCGCGGCCGGTATCTGCAGCACCTGAAGCATGAACGCGACATCGAGATCAGCGAGCACGCTCGCGTGAAAGAGCATCGCTCCGGCCGCATCGACATAGAGCCCGAGGCCCGCGATCTTGCGGCTGCCGACCTCCAGGTCGTTCTTGCCGCCGAAACTCGCGGGAATCCCCAGCCGAGCGCAGCCGGCGACGAGCGCGGCCGAGAGCTCCTCGATGGTCTCCCGGGGCCGCTGGCCGGGCCGGGCCCGGTCCACGTAGGCGATTCCCAGCTGGCCGGATCCCATGACGATCGCGCCACCGCCCGTGAGCCTGCGGCTGACCTCGGTGCCGGTACGGCGGCAGGCGGCCAGGTCGACCTCGGCCTCCAGGCTCTGGTACCGGCCGACCAGTGCGCAGTGATCGCGATAGCTATAGAGCCGCAGCGTCGGCGGGCGCTCCGGTTCGTCCCGTGCATACCGGCTCATGAGTGCTTCGTCCAACGCGAGTCCCGCGGCCGCCCCGGCACCGTCGTCGGTGAGGAGCCGCCATACCTCGCTCACCAGGTCACCTGCACTTGGGCGAAGCCGCTCTCCTGAGCCTCGCTCCAGGTGAGCGAGCAGCAGTATTCGAACAGCCGGGGCGTGAGGCCGCGCGACCACGCGTACGCGATGGCGCCCTCCGCCGGATAGGCGATGCCGTTCAAGCCGAGGTCGATCGCCGCCTGGTCGAGCTCCCGCTTGCGCGCGCCGAGCGGACGGGCACAGCCGAGGTTGATCGTCGTCGACGGGGCGGCCAGCCGGGCGGCCGCGAAGAACTCCGCCACTTGATCGCCCGGAGGTGGCGGCACGTGCGCCATCGGGGTGCCGACGAGCGGCACCAGCACGACAAGCACCAGCGTCGAAACCGGGTAGCGGGTAGCCATTTCAAGGGCCCGGTACTCGCCCCGGAAACGGCCGTAGTGCAGACCGAGGACGATGTGCGGAATGATCCGCAGCCCGCGCTCGGACAGCAGCTGTAGTGAACGGTCCACGTCGGCGACGGTCAGGTCCAGGTGGTAGACCTCGCGCAGGGTCTCGTCGGCCCCGATGACATCGAGCATGACGCCGTCTACGCCCGACGCTGCCAAGCCGGCCGCCAGCTCGGGCGACACCAGGCCCGAGTGCACGATGACCTTCATCCCGAGCTCCTCGCGGATGCGGCGGATGTGGCGCAGATGTGCCAGCAACGGCACGCCGCCGCCACGGGTGGACCCGCCGGAAACCAGCAGGCCCTCACTTCCCTGCTCGCGGAGCCGCTCCGCGAGTCCGAAGAGATCCCGACCGGCCCGGACCGACATCATGCCCTCGAGCACCTTCGCCTGACAATGGTCGCACGAAAGAGCACAAGCCGAACCCGTGACAGACACGGGCAGGAACCGGCGGGGCCTGGCCGGGACCCACTCAGAGCTCTGCCAGCGCCTGAGGCCCGGTGCGTAGAAGTCCATAACGTCAGGGAAGTTCGCCCGGCGCACTTCGGCGGGTCGCGACAGCCACTGCGCGGCGGTCATTGCGCGATCAGCCCGTGCAGCCGGTAGTGGGCGATCCTGGCGGTGAACCAAGCGGTGATCTCGGCTGGCTCGGTCAAAAGCGGCGGGGGCGTGGCACCGGTTTCGCTCATGCTCGCTTCGATCAGCCAGCCGGCTCCGTACGGGTCCCGCTCTGCAAGGCCCGGGTCGGTGGCAACTTCTTCGTTCACGGTCAGCACTGTTCCGGAAACCGGGCTGAGCAACGGACCGACGAACTTGGCGGCCTCGAGCTGGCCGAACGGCCTTCCCGCGGTGAGCCCGGACCCTGACGGCAAGAAAGACAGCTGCACGAGGGTTCCGCTGGTCTCAAGGCCGAGTGAGTCCATCCCTATCCTCACCAGCCCCGGTCCGGTTTCCAGCACCCACATGTGCGTCTCGGGGTGATAGCGCCTGTCGAGGGCGAGCGTGAAGCCGGCGACGACGACGCGCGAAGCTTCTCCCATCACAGCCTCGCGGGATCGGCCGTCGCGAAAGCCGCAGCCAGCCGACGCCCAGGATCACCAAAGCCGGCGAGCACCCGGGCCACCGATTGCAACGGGACACCGGCAAGGGCCCGTTCCGCGCGATCCGTGGAGCCGTTCAACCCGCGGTCTTGCAGGCGAACCTGCTCGATGGTCCCCCGGACGACGCTGGCGGCGACCTGCGCGCCGTCGTAAGACGCGCCGAGCGTCCACACGCCGGCTCGTACCTTGACCTGGCGAGCGCTCGGTTTGGCAGCTCTCGCGGTCGCCGGCCGGGTCGGTCCGGCAAGCCAGGCATCGCTGGTGAATCTTTCGTCCAAACCGACGAGCGCTCTGCACTCGGCCCCGGTCAGCCCGCCGGCTAGCGGACCGAGCCCGAGCGCCGAGGCGTACGCACTGATCATGGCGGCTTGGAAGACCGCCGGGTCGACGGCGGTCGGGGACACGAAGCGCCGCATGAGCGCAAGCGTCTGGTCCCGCTGGGAAGGGTCAGCGAAGGCGAGCACCCTGGTCGCCCGCTCGTGGTCGAACCGCTCGATCAGGTTGCCGCAGACCACCACCGCGTCCTCGATCCGGGCGGCCCCGTGCCCGCAGATCTTGCGGTCGCCGGCGCAGATCTCGAGATCGTCATCGACCACGGCGGGCACGCCGACCGCACGGAAGGCGGTCGCGACAGGCTCGAGCAGCACCCGCAGCGCCTGCCGGCTGGACGCTGGCACGGCCCGTGTCGGCAAGCAGATCTGGAAGAACAGCTGGTCCGCGTCCAGGTAGACAGGACCGCCACCCACCATGCGACGCAGGAGGGGGAGCCCGTTTTGGAGGCAGTAGTCGCGGTCTACCTCGTCGATCCCCCGGTGGTAGCCGAGGCACACATACGGGGCACCGGGGCGAGTGAAAGAGAGAGTCGCCCTTTCACTGGCGGACACCCCATACACGATCGCATGCCAGAAGGTCTGCGAGCGCAGCGGTGAGCTGCAACCGAAGTCGATGATCCGCAGCGGCTCAACCACGTCGCGTCTCGTCCTTCATCGCTTCGTCGATCAGCTCGACGATGTCGCAAACTCGCAGCTGCTCGTTACCGGTCGCCTTGGCGGCGTCGGTGAACCTGGACACCTCATAAGGACAGCAGACCACCAACACGTCGGCACCGGTCTGGGCGGCCTCGCGAACCCGGCGCTCGGAAAGGCGCTCGGTCGTGTGGTCTTTGGTGAAACTGTCGAGCCACATGCCGCCGCCACCGCCGCCGCAGCAGTAGGCGTTCTCGCGGCAGCGGCCCATCTCGACGAGTTGGACGCCGGGAATGGCCTTGAGCAACGTCCGGGGAGCGTCGTACTCACCGTTCTGCCTTCCCAAGTAACACGGATCGTGAAACGTCACCCGCAGGTCGAGCTCCCGGGCCCAGTCGATCTGGCCGACGAGCGGGGCAAGCAGCTGTGTGTAGTGGAGCGCTTCGAAACTGTGCCCGCGTTGTGGGTATTCCTTGACAAGAGCGTTGAAGGCATGCGGGTCCGGCGTCACGATTCGGGCGAAGTCGTATTTCGCGAGCACCGTCGCGACGTCTGCGACCAGTGCATCAAACAGGCCCTTCTCGCCGGCGAGACGCTGGGAGTCCCCGAGCGTCTTCTCCTCCGGGCCGAGCATCGCCCAATCGATGCCCAGCGCCGAGGCCACTCGCGCAAAGGCGCGGGCCGCGTCCTGACCGCGGGGATGGAAACTCCAGTAGTCCTCCACGTAGAACAACACGTCGACCGGCGAGGGATCCTTGGCCAGGATCCGTACCGGAACCCCTGCGCTGTCTGCCCACTGTGCCCGGCGCCGCTGGTTCTGGCCGAGAGCGTTGCCGTGCCGGAACGTCTTCTCGAAGACATCCTGCAGCTCGGCCGGCACCGCCGCCTCGGTCAGCGCAGCCTCGCGGACCGCCGGCATGATGGCGATCATGTCGACCTGTTTGGGGCAGACGCGCAAGCAGTTCGCACAAGTCGTGCACAGCCACAGATCGGCGTCGGCCAACAGCTGAGTTCCGGTCTGGACTTTGCGGTGGATCTTGCGCGGGCCATAGTCGCCCACCATGTCGACTGGGCAAACCGGCACGCACTTGCCACAGCCGTAGCACCATTCCAGCGACTCGCCACCTGGCAGAGCCGAAATCGCGGCAAAGCCGTCGGGGCCGATGTCGGTCAGAACCCGGGGCTCGAACATCCGGTTCCACGCAGTCGTCAGTTCCACTTCGCGCCCTGAGATGGTGGAGGCGACAGTTGCCTGTTCCTTCTCCACCGCGACCGGCGGGACTTTCCGTCCACCTACAGGCACGGCTCTAGCCCTCCAGGTGGTGGACGCCGAGCAATCGGCGGACGAGGTCGGGCAGGGGCGGGATCACCCGGTTGAACTCACGGGTCATCCGCATCCGTAGGACCGTGTGCATGTAGACCCCATAGACCGCGGCCAGCAGGACATCGACCCCGAAAAGGCCCGGACCCGCCGCGGTGAATCCGGCCGCTTTGCCGGTCTCGTCCACGAAGGCCATCGCCCGACCGATTGTCAGGTACGTAGCTCCTCTCGAAGCGCCCGCACTCAGGTCGAGGCCGTCCGTCGTGACCAGGCCGAGCGCACCGGTGCGGGTGTCGGGATCCCAGATCCACCTTGTCCATAACCAGTACCGATCAGGCTCGGTGAAGTGCAGTAGTTCCGAGGGAAGGTCGAACCCGGAACCTGCCAGCGCGGACTGCGCTGCGTGTCCGCTCACCGACTCATCGAAGCAGTCGATTCGCTTTGCGACCGCCTCGCCGTTCAGGAGGAGTCCCGCAATGGCGGCCGCCAGCTGTCTGGGGCCCATCGCGTCGATGACCTGGTCGGCACGCCTGCGAGTCGCGAACACCCAACGCAGCACCTCCCGCAAGGCCGCGCGCTCCAGCTGGGCGGGATCCCCGGACAAGAGGTCTCGCAATGCCTCGGACTTGCGACCCAGATCAGCGGCGATGGCGTGCAGCTCCCACTCGCTGATCCGGTCCAAGATCTCGCGCTGGAACTCCAGCGCACTCGGCGTGTCGACAACCGGACCGGTCACCACCGAGCCATCGCCTTAGTCCCCTGTCGCGACCGCGCGCGACCGTAGGTAGCTGACCGCTTTCATGGCTGCACCGGCTGCCGAGGAGACGGCGTCCTCCAGGTCGGCCGGCCCTAGGGCCGCCCCGCAGGCGAAGATCGCCTCCCGGTCTGTGCTGACAGGGTCGAGAGGCTTTCCGACAGCCTCGACGAACCCGTACTTGTTCTGCTTGACCCCGAGCAGCCTTGCGAGCTCGCGTGTGCCCGGTGAGGGCTCCATGCCTACCGACAGCACGACGAGGTCCATGAGGACTTCCATCGGGCGGCCCATCGTGGTGTCCTCGCCGCGGACAAGCAGGCGATCCCCTTTCGGCAGCACCTCGGTGATCAGCCCCTTGACGTACTGGACGTGGTGCTGCTCTTGGGCCGGCCAGTAGATCTCGTTCTCCCAATAGCCGTACATCCGCATGTCGATGTAGAAGATGAGCACCTTGGAGTCCGGCAGCAGTTCCCTGATCTCGATGGCTTCTTTCGAGGCCACGCCGCAGCACACCTTCGAGCAGTACTCGTTGCCGATCTGGCGGTCGCGGCTACCGACGCACTGGACGAAGCAGACCCGCTCCGGTGGCTGCCCATTGGACGGACGAAGCACCCGTCCCTCCGAGAGCATCGCCTCGAGGTCAGGCTGGGTGATGACGTCGGGGAACTCGTAGTACCCGTACATCTGGGTCGCCCGGCCCGGGTCGAAGTGGCCGAACCCCGTGGCAATGATGATCGCGCCGCACTCGATCGTCTGATCTCCACTCGACTGGGTCTCGGCCGTCTCGGCGCGACGCAGTCTGAGTGTGAAGGCACCGGGTTCCCCCGCGACTCCGGCGACCTCGGTACCGAGCAGGACCTCGATGAGCGGGTTGGCAGTGACCAGTTCGACCATCTGACGGATCTGCGGCTGCGCGGGCTCGCCGCGAGGGGTCAGACCGCAGTAGTTCTCAGCGACAGGCGTGCCACCGAGGAAATCGCGCTGCTCTATCAGCACCGCTGTGCCGCCCAACTCTGCGATACCCTGCGCGGCGCGCAGCCCACCTGGTCCTCCGCCGATGACCACAACCGTCTCAGAGGGCATCTCTCACCTCGATCGTCGTGTCGGTGCCCAGAGCCGCGGGCCGTACTTCGTCGTGCAGGCCGTCGGCGTCGTCCCAGTCGAGGTAACGCTTCTCGCCGCTCTCGAGGCGGCGCAGATCACTCTGGAACTCCGCCCATGCCTTCTCCCAGTCGATGCCCATCTTCTCGAGCAGCGGCCGGTAGTCGGCCGAGTGCCAGTGCAACTGGCACACGCGGTATGGATGGGCTCCCATCGCGAGTGCCGCAAACTGCGCATCGCTGAGCACTGCAAGACCGACGTTGCGCCCGTGCGCCCTGGCCGCAAACTGGCTCTTGTCGAGGGTTGTGACACACCCGGTGTCGTGAGTCAGCACGACGTCGGGGTTGGCCTCCTCCTTCATCACTTCGATCTTGCGCAAAGTGGCGAACGACCGGGTGAAATCCCTCTGCACCAAGATGTGCCGAAAGCCGAACCCGCAACAGTCGAACCAAGTCGAGTAGCTGCGCACCTCGGCACCGAGGGCCTGGGCGAGGCCTGTCACGACGGCGGTGCGTTGACCACCGTAGATGTCCGGGTCGTAGATCGCGTCGCCCGAAACGATCTTGTGGTAGTGGCACGCCGGGTGGACGGTCACCACGATGCCCGACACGTCGCGTACCTGCCTGGCGGCGATCTCGTGGCGCAGCGCGTGAACCCACTCCGAGTAGTGGACGATCTCTTCGGGCAGCACGAGGGGCTTGCCGAGCTTGGCCATGATGTCGCGTACCTGCGCTCGCAGCTCCGGGTGCCTTATCAGCTGCTCGCGCACTTCCTTGTAGTGACCGTAGGAGGTGCCGCAGTGGATGAGCGGGAAATAACCCGTCTCGTAGGCGGCGGCAAAGTTGCGCACGGCCACGGCCGCCTGGGCGGCGGTGTTGGAGGTCGCGCTCGCGTAGTAGTTCCAGGCCGTGCACGAGGTCTGGTCGTGCGGATCGTGATAGTCGTAGCCGAGCTTGCGCATCATCCAGAAGATCGACGTGGAGTAGCCCGGGATGTGGCCGCACTGTCCACAGGACTTGTGGTGCCACAGGTGCGCCTTTTGGATCCGCTTCTCGCGTCCGTACTTCGTCGCCACGCTGATCGCTTCCCCGTCGATCTTCTGCACGATCAACTCGCCCTCGCGCTCAAGCTCGAGCAGCTCGGCGCGGGGGTCGTCAAGTGACCGCCGGTCGACGACCGGCTCGGCGGACGAGGTGACAAGCCGACGCGCGTCGACGGGTGCCCCTATGGGAATCGTCATAGCTCAATGCCCTCTTCCTCGAGGCGATCCTCCATCAGCTCCTGCAGGATCGAGTGAAGGCTGGGATCGACCTGGGCGATCATGTCGAGGGCGCCGGTCTCGAACCAGATGAGGTACAGCTCGACCAGCGTTCTGTCGGCAACGGACCAGCCGGTCGATGTCGTGTGCATGGTCTCCGGTGGCAGTGCGCGGCGCCACAGGTCAAGGTTGTCCGCCACGTCGGCCGTCTCGGGCCCCCAGTCCGGGAAGGCGTCCCTCCCCAACATGTCCGGTGAGACCTGGGTACCGGTGGACATGATCTTGTAGATGATCCGGGAGTAGCCGACCAGCGCCTCCTTGGCCGAGGCCAGCCCGTTGCGGACGGCTACTTCCCTCATGATCGTGATGATCCCGCCGGGGTTGTTGCCACGCGGGCAGCGCAAGCAGGAAAAGCACTGGGAGCACTCCCAGATGTCCTCCTGCATCTGCTGGTAGATGAGCTCGACATCCTCACGCGCGGCCGCCTGCGCGATCCGGCGCGGGCTGAAGTCATAGAACTTGGCTGACGGGCAAGCGCCAACGCAGATGCCGCACTCGTAGCAGCCGTACATGTAATCGCCGAAGCGAAGGTCGCTCTTGACCTGCTCGAAGAGCTGCACCTTCGCCTCGTAGGACACTTCGGTGTAGCCGGCGACGTCTGCGACTTTGTAGTGAGCGTCCGTCTCGGCCTGCGGAGGGGCTGCGACGGTCATGACGAGGGCCTAGAAACTGACCACGGCATCGGCTGAAGCCGCTAGGTCATTGAAGGCTGCGCCGCCGATCACCTCGACGCCCTCGATCAGGTCTTCGAGACTCAGATCGTTGAGCGCGAGCGACGGCTGGCAAACCAGCAGCCGGACGCCGAGGGTGGTTGCCTGCTCGATGAAGTAGCGCAGCGGCTGGCCCTGGTCACCCTTCGGGCCGATCTTGTCCACGACGTCTTTGCGCAGCAGAGTGGGCCCGTACATCGTGAAGTAGATCATGACCTCGAACTCCATCGCGGCCGCGGAGGCCGCAAGGTAGAAAGGAGTCGCGCAGCGGCCTGGGTCGTCGGCTCCGTGCGTCTGCACGTACAGGATCTTCGTTTCAGAGTCGTCGGCCCACATCGAAGCCTTCTCTCAGTGCACCCTGCGGATCAGGATGTGAAAGACATCCCCCTGCTTGGTGATGCCGAGCAGGTCGTTTCCCGTGCGGCTGCTCCATGCCCGCATGTCCGGCTCGACACCGGGGTCGGTGGCGAGGAGTTCGAGAACCTGTCCGGGAACGAGGTTCTTGATCGCTTGAGCAGTCTTCACGACTGGCAACGGGCACGCCAACCCAGTGCAGTCGACAACCTGGTCGACAGCTGGGGTCGAGGGCTCGGGCACAACCATTCTCCTTTTCGTCTCAGATCGAGAAGTCTTCCCCGGACCATACGCCGGCTTCGGACGGACGGATGTCGTGGCCGTGCGCGTGTCCCTCGACCACCATCTCCAGCTCGTCGACGCGCCCCAACAGCGAGTGCAGGCTGGCACCGAGCAGGTCCGGCATGAAGGCCGACTCGAGGTCCGGCCGGTCGCTGGCCCGGTGCGGCCGGCTGCGGGCGATGATCTGGCCGGGCACGCCGACCACGACCGAGTTGGGCGGCACCGACTTCACGACCACGGCGTTGGCGCCGATGCGGCTGTCGTCGCCGATGGTGATGGCCCCCAGCACCTTGGCCCCGGCGCCGATGGTGACGCGGTTGCCGACAGTCGGGTGACGCTTCACACGGTCGAGGCTCGTGCCGCCGAGGGTGACGCCTTGATATATGGTCACGTCGTCGCCGACCTCGGCCGTCTCGCCGATGACAACGCCGGTGGCGTGGTCGATGAACACGCCCTGGCCCAACACGGCGGCAGGATGTATGTCGACCCCTGTGACGATGTGCGCCAGGCTGGAGCCCCCTCTCGCGAGGAACTTCAGGTCCTTTTGCCACAGCCAGTGGCAGATGCGGTGGCTCCAGATGGCGTGCACGCCCGAGTAGCAGACGGCGATCTCCAACGACGAGCGCGCCGCAGGGTCGCGCTCGCGGGCCGAGGCCAGGTCGCGCCGCAGGGTCTCGATCATCGTCAGTCGCTCAGACCCTCGAACAGCGCCGTCGAGAGGTAGCGCTCGCCGAACGACGGGATGACCACGACGATCAACTTACCCAAGCTCTCCGGGCGTTTGGCCACCTCCAAAGCAGCCCAGATGGCCGCCCCCGAGGAGATGCCCACCAAGAGGCCCTCCTCGCGGGCCGCCCGGCGGGCGAGCTCGAAGGCGTCGGCGTTCTCGACGGTGATGATCTCGTCGATGACGCCGGTGTCCAAGATCGCCGGCACGAAGCCCGCCCCGATGCCCTGGATCGGGTGGGGCCCCTTCTGGCCCCCCGAGAGGACCGGGGAGGCCGCCGGCTCGACCGCCACCATCTTCACCGAGGCCTTGCGCTCTTTCAGCACCTGGCCGACACCGGTTATCGTCCCCCCGGTGCCGACGCCCGAGACGACGACGTCGACCTTGCCGTCGGTGTCCGCCCAGATCTCCTCGGCCGTCGTCGCACGGTGGATGGCCGGGTTGGCCGGGTTCTCGAACTGCTGGGGGACGAAGTAGCGAAGGTCGGCCTTGGCGAGCTCCTCGGCCTTGGCGATGGCACCGGGCATGCCCTCTGGTCCCGGGGTCAAGACGAGCTCGGCCCCGTAGGCCCTGAGCAGGGCCCGGCGCTCTTTGGACATCGTCTCGGGCATCGTGAAGGTGCACTGTAGCCGCGGGCCGCGCACACCATCGCGAGCGCGATGCCCGTGTTGCCGCTCGTGGGCTCCAAGATGATCGTGTCGGGACCGATCAGGCCGGCCTTCTCGGCCGCGTCGATCATCGCGACGCCGATGCGGTCCTTCACGCTGTGGGCGGGGTTGAAGAACTCGAGCTTGGCTACAACCGTGGCCCCGCTCTCTCCGGTCAGCCGGCGCAGCCGCACCAAAGGCGTGTTCCCGATGAGCTGAGTGATGTCTTCGGCGATCTTCATGGTTGTCATGCCTTTCTCGAATCGTCTCACAATCGAGAGCCGCCTGAAAATGAATTCTATCGTAATCATGCAGTAGATCGTATACGAGAGCAAATCCACACAGAGGTGCATGCTGGCCACACCTTTGACAACGAGTAAGAACCCAAGGTTCCCGCCCGCGGATAGTTCAGGCTCGCCCAAGCCCCCGTAGGGCAGTCGTCACAGCGCGCTGGCTCGCGCCACTGCCGTCCAACCACCTGGCTAGTTGACTCTTTCGTCAGCTATCAAGGGTTGAGCAAGTCGATCGCCCGTCCGACGACTTGAACGGGAGCGCCCGACCGACCGGTCGGTTCGTTAGCCTGCCGCGTGAGGACGCTAGAGGCACGAGGAAGGGGTGAGCGGCAGAATCGACCTCGGAGCACGTCTAGGACCCGCACTGACGGCTTGCACCGGGTCACAATAAGGGGCGTCCGAGCATTCACACGGTATGCACAGGGTGCCAAACCGTGGCCGGTGAGGACGCCGGCGCGGACGTTCGAGTGCTGCGGCACTCACGATCGCGCAAACTAGGCGAAGAACGCCTGCAGCTCTGCCACGACAAGGGACGGCTGGCGACTGTTATCAGCGGCCGTGTGGCCTACGCCTCGAAGTGTCACTCGCTTGGCACCTGGCAGAACCGTGCTCAGGCCGTCGAGCGATGCCGTCAGGTTCCGGGCACTCTTGGAGCCGCCGAGCAGGAAGGATCTCGCAATGTAGTTCAGCGAAACGCGCCAGGGGACCGGCAGCGTCCACGACGGTCTGCCGCGTCGTAGTGCACGGTTGGGATAAGGTCGCGGGGAGACACGGTGCCAGGCGGTACGGGCCGATTCGCTGCTCTCTTTCGGATGACCAGATTCAGCGGCGCGGCGAGCAGAAATCGGGGCACGTAGCGGAGAAAAGGCCGTGCGGTCGGCGGTGGCTTTCATCACAGCAACGAGGGCGGATCCGAGCTTCCCGGCTTTGAGTTCACGCTCGTCGCGCGGCGCCCACGCTGCATGAACCACACCATCGAAGGACAGAGGCGGCTCGTAGACCGCGAGTTTCGAGTAATCTCCGGCCGTACGAGAGCCGTCTCGATGGCGATCACAGCTCCTGCGCTGAGGCCGAACACGTAGTGGGCGCCTGATGCTTCCACGAGGGCGCTCAGGTCTTCGATCTCGGTCCGTAGACCATGGAACTCCCCATACGGGCCGCTCATGCCCCGGCCACGTCGGTCGGGAACGTAGACGGTGAAGGCGTCGGAAAGCTCACGGGCCAGGGTGCGCAGGTTCTCGGACGACTGACCGGCTCCGTGCAACAGGATCAGCCCTGGACCCTGGCCCAGTTCGTAGTAACCAATGGCGGTACCGTCGTTCGATCTGACTGAGCCGACCGACGACGGGCGTGGTTCCTCTGGACCGGTGTCCTCACTCATCGCGCAGCCATTCTGCACCGTCTTCAAGACTCGGGTCGATGTCTCGCCGCACATGGTGCGTGCTCACTCAAGTCTGCTCAAACGGCGCAAACATTGCCTGACGACGGCACCAGCTCGACGGGTTCACGCGCTTGGTGGGCCAAAGCGCTGACTTGTTTCAGGTGCGAGGACTTTCCGTTTCCCGATACCGGCCTTGGAGCTGAATTCAGGCCGTCTTCTCGTTCGGGAAGATCGAGCCACGCTCGATCCTGCTGATGTCGCCCTGGTGGGATCCCAGTCTTCTCGGCGAGCCCGGCCTGGGTGAGTCGTTTGTCACGACGACTGGGTCACTCCTCTTGCGCCAGGTCGGTAAACCGCTGCGAGCCACACCGAGCGGACCTCACCTTTCACGCCCGAGCTGTGCAACATCCCGTAACCGAGGAGCAGATGGTGACTCGCCGCTTCTACCTGGCGAGCACCGCGGTCGTCGCCGGGTCGAGCAAAGGACCGCCGTTCAC
>CAWILM010000042.1:0-46816 GCA_963836935.1 uncultured Acidimicrobiaceae bacterium | reverse complement strand
ACAAGCATGTTGACGGGTCCGAAAACCTCTAGGGCGCGGAGCTCGGTCCGGTCGATGCTGGGGTGCTGGTACTGGGGAAGGCGACAGGAGGGGTCGCATCAGGCCATCCTTGCGGCCGTTTGGTAGGTGCGATCAATGAGGCCAGCGTGCGCCTGCCAAGGATCGCATGTACCCGGCCGAGGGCGACCTCGAGGGCGGCCATTGACTCTTCAGCTTGACGTAGGGGCTCGATCGCCGCTCCGAACTCGTCGGCGAACTGCTCGGCCTTGGCGCTGCGAAGCTCGGCTTCCAGGCTTTCGGTCGCCCTCTGCCGGGCTTCGATCTTTAGCGCGGCGAACTCGGCCTCGTGCTTGGCGGCCGCCAGTTCGGCGGCGCTCACCGTGCCATCATCGGCGATGGCCCGGCGGCGGAGGTCACCCGCCCCCTGGAGCGCGAGGCGGTGGGCCTCCCTCGCGTCCTGCCAGGCGGCCTGGGTCGCGGCGAAGTCGGCCTCGACTTCCTCGACGGTTCTAGTCATTGCGCTCTTCCTTTCGCGAGGCGATCCATCTCGGCCGCGTCGAAGCGCCATTCGCGGCCGATGCGGGTCGCCGGGAGGGTGCCGCTGGGCGCGGCGCTGGGCGGCGCGAGGCCGATGTCCAGCCTTGGCGGCGGCTTCTGCGCTCGAGTAGGTCACTGGCATGATGTTGCCGGTGGCGAACAGCTGTTTGCAAGCGAGTGTTCGCTTGAGTCGGCCGAGCGAACATCGGCGGCACGTTTCTGCAGCTGGGCGGTCTGAAAGCGTCTGCCAAGTTCGTCAACCTCTAGCAACTCTTGGCGAACACTTTCAGGTTGGCAGTCCGCTGACCCGGCGGGCGGCGAGGAGGTCCAAGAGGTTGGGGCCGATGGCGGCGCAGGTCGCTGGGCTGAGCAGGATGCCGGCGTGGATCTTCATGGGTTCTCGAGGGCCTTGCCCGAGTTCGGCGGCGAAGGTCGTATCGAGCCACAGGGCGCTCGCCACGGATTCCGCATCGCTCAAGGCCGCGAGCGGCTCCGAGCGCTCCGCCGGCAATCAGCCGAACATCTTCGGTCTGCAGCGTGGCCTCGATATGGTCACGGATCGCCTGGCCCTCGTCGAGCCGACCGTCCTTCTCGAACTCCAGGGCGCGGCCGAACTCGGCGACGATGGCGCAGATCGTCATGGCGGCAGAGGCCTCGGCCTGGGTGAACTCGACTGGAACGGGCTTTTCTGCGTCGCGCCGGGGGTGGAGCCGTCCGGGCGCGAGAAGTCCAGGCCCTCGAGGCCCTGCCTCATGTTGCCGGCATATTTGCCACCGATGAGCGGCAGAGGCTCGGGGTCCGCCTCCCGAACGCTCAAGCGGCGAGGTCCTTCCTCGCCCGTCGCCCATGGCATGTGCAGCCCGGGCCGCAGTCCTCCCCCGACGCCGGCAGCCAGGTACCTGGTGGCGTCTACGATGTGATCTTCGGCCTTGGTGTCGACGTCTTCGACTCTGACCGGGTCGTAGGGCAGATTCGGCAGCGTTCTGACGAGATTCGGGCAAGTCCCCTCAATGACGTGGAACCGTGGGCACGTGTCGCCGCGCCATTCTCGTTGTGCTCGTGGAGAGCGGCGTGCCACGGGCAGATCGGTCCCTCGGCGAGGTAGCTGTGGAGGGTCTGCCAGCCGCTCAGCCTCTCGTTGTCCGCGGGAATGGCCTGGTAGTCCCTCGGCCCAGTACATTTCGAGCACGCTGGGGGCCGTGGCGTGAACCTTCGCCACCGTGCTCGGGTCGATGAAGTGGCCGACGTATTTCTCGCCTGCCTTGGCCTCGGCGGCGAGGATCCGGCGTGCCTGCTCGGAAGGCGACAGGTTGCGCTCGTACATCTCGCGGTAGGCCCAGAGGCGTCCGTCCCGGTCGCAGCACGCCCATAAACATGCCGAGGCACTGAAGCCATAATCAATCCCGCAGAACCGGCGCCATTCGGCTGGCAAGTGGATGTCCTTGCGCGGCCCACTGATGTGACGGTCGCTGACCACTCCTGGAAGACCTGGCCCGCGAAGGCGCTGAAGTCTCCGTCCAACATGGCTTTGCGGCGGGCCGGGTCCTCGATGCCCTCGAAGGCGGCGCAGGTACTTGCGGTCGATGTGCGGGTTGTCACGAACGCTCGCCCGAATGAAGCGTGTCGTCAGTCCTTGCTCATCGGTCACGACCTTGCGGCCGTCGTCGGTGGCGTCGACGAAGTGGGTCTTCACGTAGGTGTGAGACGGACCGCCCGGGTTCGCCGTCGCCCGGATCCCGATCACCGGAACGGCGGGATTCGAGCTGCGCAGTGTCTCTCGTAGGATCGGCAGCGCCTCCGGCACGAGCAGGCCGAGCTCATCGATGACGATGGCCTGCCACTCGGTGCCTTGGTACTGCGCCGTGTCGACGAGTGAGTCGACGTAGCCGCACTTGAGCATGCTGCCGTTCGTGAAGCGCAGCTCGAGGTCGGTCCCGTTCCAGCGCGCTCCGAGCTTGCGGGCGAAGCCACGCTTGGCGAGCTCGGCGATGACGGTGTTCTTCAGTTGTGGAAAGCTGCGGCGGATGACGAGGACGCGGCAGGCCGGGGTAGCACGAACAGAGGCGGATGGCCTCCATGACGGCGCAGGCCGTCTTGCCCGATCCTCGACTGCCGCCAAAAAGGACCTCGTCCTCGGTGGCGTTGTGGAAGGCGAGTTGCTTCGCTGTCGGCTTCCAGCGCAGCTTGCCCAGGGCGTCGACAGCTGCCGGCGTGATCGTCTCGTGTAGCGCCCGGGCGAGTGCCCTGTCCGCGGTGGGTCCAGGTTCAGTCATCTTCGGTCACCTCCATGAGTGCTCGGTCGAGCGCGGCCACCACGTCCAGTGCCCGTTCAGCGAGCCCACAAGCGTTCAGAGCACGCTGGATAGCCGCCAGTACCAGCGGGGCCTGTTGGGCGAGCGCCGCTACGTTCAGGGCCGCCTGGCTGCGAATCTGACGGAGCTCTGCTGCCGCTCTAGGCCCGATGCCGAGTTGAGCGCCGAGCTCCGCTGCCACACGTGCGGCCGCCGAGGCTGCCTCGAGCAGGCGCGGGCTCACGTTGCCGGGCTGGATCGCCTGTGGTATCTGTCGCCGGACGATCTCGAGCAGGCGCGGGTTTATGCTGCCGGCCTCGATCGCCTCGTGGGCCAACTCTTCTCTTGCCACAGCACGGCAGTACAAGGCAAGCGGAGAAGCCGACTCGGGGTCGTCGGCGAGCCCAGGCACCAGGCGGAGCAGCTCGGCGCGCACAAGCTCGGCCCGCTCGCCGACGACGCGGGGGCTGTAGGCCCCGTGCTTGAGGCTGAGCTGGTTTCCAGGCTCGAAGTCGGGGTACCGCTCGGAGTGGGTCATGGCTTGCCTTCCGTTGAGCCGAGGCAGCGTTGGATAACCCCGGAGCGAAAGTGGCTCGGCCTCCAGACTGAGCTCTCGACGCCGGCCTGAGCGAAGGCGGCGAGCCACGCGTCCTGCTCGGGGCTGGTCTTTCCGAGCTCGGACTTGAGCTCAACAGCGAGGACACGACCGCCTCGCACGAGGATGAGGTCCGGGAAGCCGGCGCCATCGCCTTGGACTGCCGTTTGCCATTCGCCGCGCCTGTTCAGGCCGGGGCGGAAGTGAGCACGCCGCCAGCGCAGGAGTTTGGCGAGCTCGAGCACCTGTGACTGGAAGAGGGCTTCGGGTACGGCGCGGTCCACTTTCTCCGCGGTGCTGAGTCGCCTCATGGCTTATCCGTTGACATCTGGTTGACACGGTGCCTCTGACCTGCGGGTTTAGGCCCGGCACCTGATCCGTGATCAAGTGCCGCCGCTTTCGTACAGCGGTCGCAAACCTTGGACCAGTTGAGCGTCGTGGTCGCCTGGCACCCGATGCACACGACGACCGTGAGGCGTTTTGCAGGCCGGGTCATAAAAGTGCCGCCTCACACGTGCCGCGCGGGGATGTGTGGATGTTGAGCCGACCTCCAGGCGACCGCGGCGAACAGGGTCATTCCTCACCTGCCGACCAACGGTCGTAGTCGTCGTCTGTCGGCCATGACGAATCGGCCGCCGGTCTTTGTCCGCTTTGTTCTCTTTGTTCGCTAGGTGGGGGGGGAGCGGCTAAACCGGCTTTGTCCTTCTCATGACTTTGTTCTCTTTGTTCGCACTCACTAGCCCTAAGAATGACGGAGGGTCGACCACCCGTTTTGACCGTCTCACTCACGGCAAGCCCGCGAGCGATGAGCAGCGTCCTGGCACGCTCAAGCTGTGTCCTCGAGGCGTGGCCGGCGAACACGTCGTTCTGTGCCCTACCGTCCAGCCCGGCCCTTCCAGCCGTCCTCAAGGCCCCTAGCAGGGTGTCGGCGACGACGTCTCCGAGGCTCTCGGCGAAGACGTACGCGGCACTTGCTCTGCAGTACTTCCATGCGGCCCACGCTGCGGTTACGTGCTCGACGTCTATCTTGGCGGCCCCGTCCATGAGGGCGTAGATGAGGCTGAGGCGAAGGGTCTGGGCGGCGTCTCGGGCGATGACGGCGCCGAGGAGTCCGCCGGGGTCGTCGTCGGCCATCTCGGCATAGAGGTCGTGCCAGAGTTCGCCCGCTGCAGGGGTGCGCCGGATGATGTTGTGCTTGCGGGCCCCCGTTGCGAACAAAGCGAACTTGCGAACAAAGGGTGCGAGGGTCTCGTCCGCGAGGTTGCCGCCATCGGGGAGCAGTTTCGAGCGCCTCACGCACACGAAGAGGAACCGGTTTGCGAAGCCACTGGCGACCTCCGTGGTCGTCAACTTCGCGCGGAGCTCGTCGGCCGAGATGTGCCCGACAATCGACACGTGCGCGCCGTCAACGACCGAAGTCTTGGTCCGGTCCCGCACTCGCGCGGCCAGGCGGCCGCTTTCCCACGCGCCGCGGATGATGGGCGACAGGTTCGAGCCTTCTCTCGCCGCGACGTTGAGCAGCCGGGCGAACTCGGGCTCGATGATGAGCATCCGGCGTTCGGTCGACTCCGCTTCACCGCGGACAGCGTCGACGAGGCTCTCGCCCGAGCCGAAGCCGTTGAGGCGACGGGTACGCGCGAACTGTGGATCGATCATCTGGCTTACTCGGCCGACGTTGGCCTCGATTGAGCCTTTGCGGCCCTTGCTCGTGTTGCCGACGTTGACCACGAATAGGCGCGCCGGGTGCTCGGCGCTGTCGGCCACGGCGTGCGGAGCCGGACCGATGATGACGCCAGCCTCGGCAAGAAGGGCGAACAGCAAGCCGGCGGGGTCGGCTTCGCTATGGGGCTCGATGGCCGCGACGATCTCTCCGATAAGACCGTGACGAGCTGCAGGGTCGAGCGCGGGCCATCCCCCTGCAGACTTCGGCCGCGTGCCCTTCGCGTTCGCGGCGGCAAGGGTCTGTTCGACCGCTTCCACCACTACTGGCTCGGCGGTCATCGCGCCACCCCCTCGTGGTCCCGGGCGGCGTGAACGTCGATGAGCGCGTGAGCCACGACGTCGCCCGCCAGCTTCAGGTCGATCTCGAGCGCGTTCGCCAGGGTGAGCACGGACGTGGCGACGGCCCGATCGTCCTTGGTGAATCGGGCCACCTCGAAGGTGACACCACGAAGCCGTGTCGGGTCTTCGCGAAGCCAGTCCTCGATCGACGGAGCGGTCAGTCTGTCGGAGGTCGGGAAGGCTCCTAGCGTTGGGCGGTCTGGAATCAGCTCGTCCTGGTGAGCTTCCAACACCGCCGCGGACGTGGCCTCGTCGAGTTCGTGCCGGAGCTGCTCAGCGAGAGCAGGGTCGATCTGTTCGGCAACGCGCAAGATGCCGGCGCGCAGTTCCGGCTGGATCTTCCTGTGCTCCGCTAGATCGTTGACCCTGGCCCAGAGCTTTTCGAGATATTCGCCCGGGGCATCGAGCATCACCCGCGCTCGGTCGAGATCGACGGAAGCGAGCTGATCGACCGCAGCGCCCAGGTCGGCGGCGATCTCGTCGACGTAGAGGCTACCCTGGGCCTCAGTCGGATTGGTTTTGGCGAGCGCCCTCGGTGCCGAGCCGGGGGCATCGCTGCGTCCGGGCGTCATCAGGCCTCCTCAACGTTGAGCTGCAGGAGCCGGTCGACGGCCGCCTTGGCAAAAACGATGCGGCGCCCGACTTTGATCGGGGGCACGGGGCAAGAGCCATCTTTGACAGACGCGTAAACGAGCCATGTCGACACGCCGAGGCGCTCGGCGAGCTCCTGTGCGTTGTAGACGGCGGCCGACATCAGAGCGCGTCCTGCAGCAGCTTGAGCACTTCGAGGTACCTCGCGAGGTACTTGCCGGAGGGGGAGCGCTCGCCGGACTCCCATCGCCACAACGTCATCTCAGATACGCCAACGGCGGCGGCCGTAGTGCCTCGACCAGCGCCGGCCTCCTCCCGAATCGCCTTCCGCTTTGCAGGAGGCGGGAGCGACTTTTTCGCCCGAATCTCGGCCAAAAGTGCATTCACAGCCGGCTCGGCGTGGTCGGTGGTGATTGCTGGGTGAGTCATCCGAAGCACCTCCTGTTAAGAGGATGCTCTCGTTCGGCCGAGATATCTATCGCATCTCGTGTATCGTGGTGATACAGTTTGGATATGCCTCCATGGAACGAAGCAGCAGTCACGATGGCCGTCGAACTCGGTGCGCCGGGGCCGGCCTTGCGAATCGAGTACGTGCGGACGGGTGAGGGGGTAGCTGTGCCGAGACACTTTGAGGTGCACTTCACCTCTCCCGCTGAACCACTCAAGACCCTGCGAATGACCATCGGTGTCTCTCCGGACGGTGTGCCGGAGTGCGGCGAGGTTGCAATCAGCTCCGAGCCCGGCGGTCCGGCCCTACAACGAGCCGATCTCCAGATTCCGCTGAAACGCCTTATGGATCAGGCCCTCAAGTGGATCGCCCGGCCGGCCGAATTCGACGCAAACGGAAACGTTGTCCGTCTCGGGGCGCGCCTCAGCGGTCGTGAGGCCGCGGTCAGCGGTGCCCCGGCCCCACGACGGACGGCTCGCTCCCTCACGCCCGAGCTGTTGGCCCAAGTGACAACCATCTATCGCGAAGCGAACGCAAGGCCACGAATGGGCGGCCATTTGCAACCGACACAGGCTGTTGCAGACCAACTTACGGCCGGTGTCCGTTCCACGGCGGCTCGCTGGGTCATGAAAGCACGAGACGCGGGATTGCTTGAGGGGGGCAAGAAGGCGCGAACGCGTACGGCCTCAGTCCGGTTTACGACCAGCCACGAAGGGAGCACGGCATGAAAGGCAGCATCAGGCAGCGCACAGAGGGCGGCTCGTTCACCGCCTACTGGTTCACCACCGACCCAGCGAGCGGCAAGCGCGTCCAGCACTCGAAGGGCGGCCTCAAGACGCGTGGCGCCGCTCAGCGCCACTTGAACGCTGTTCTTTCAAAGGTCGACGAGGGTACTTGGCGGCCGGACAAGCCCCTCAGCGTTCGCGAGCTTCTCGTCGATCATTGGCTGGCAGCCCAGCGGGCCCGCGAGCTACGCCCTGCGACCTTGGCGGGTTATGAGGGTGCGATCGACAGCTGGATCTTGCCGCGTCTCGGCGGCACGAAGGTCGCCGCGCTGACGCCGTCCGTCGTCGTCGAGTTCATGACGGCGCTGCGCTCAGACAAGAGCGCCAACGGCCGTCAAGGGCTCTCGGCGCGCACGGTGCAACTGACGGTAGGCGTCCTCAAGTCCGCCTGCGCCTTCGCCGTGCAAACCGAGATGACCGCCCGCAACCCGATTGCAGGCGTGCGCCGGCCACGCTCGGAGTCCAAGTCCATGCGCGTATGGACCACAGCGGAGGCGAAGGCCTTCCTCGAGGCGACCGCTCACGACCGGCTCGCGTTCGCGTGGGCCCTCCTGCTCGCCCGTGGGCTGCGCCGAGGCGAGCTCTGTGGCCTCAAGTGGTCAGCGGTCGACCTCGACGCGGGGACTCTGCGGATCGAGGCGACGCGTACCATCGTCAATGGCGAGACCGTTCCCTCTCGCCCGAAGACCGCGGCGGGCCTGCGCTCGATCAGTCTCGACGCTCATCTCATCTCGCTCCTGCGGACGCTCAAGGCGCGACAGGCAGCCGAGAGGCTGGGGGCCGGTCCCGCCTACGAAGACAACGGTTACCTCGTAGCTGACGAGCTCGGACGGCCCTACAGGCCCGACACCATCTCGGGATGGTTCGACCTGAGGGTGAAGGAAACGGGCCTCCCGCGCATCCGCTTGCACGACTGCCGTCACACGTCGGCGTCCCTCATGCTGGCGGCGGGCGTCCCGGTAAAGGTCGTTTCCGAGATGCTCGGGCACGCCAACGTTTCAGTCACGCTCTCGGTGTACGCGCACGTCATGCCGGGCATGGCCGAAGAGGCCGGCGCCGCGCTGTCGGCTTCACTTCTCGGCTGAGGGATCCGGCTCGCCTTCGGTGCTGACCTCAAGGCCGGGGTACCTCTCGTGGAACTTGTCGACTCCCCGCTTCACGGCGGCCTTGATGGCGTCAGCGGCCAGGATTGCTGCGGTGCCTCCGACGACGGTTATCTCGAGGAGTTCGGGACCTCCAATGCCGGTATCGCGTCTCTCCATCGGCGCGCGGTAGGTGACCTCGAGGCCCTGGGCACGCAAGCAGGCTGCGAGCGTAGCGGCACTTCGCACACGCCGCCTCGGTGGATGACACGGATCATTGTGTTTCTCCTCTCGTTGACAAACCGTTGACATCCGCTCCTGTCAACGCTTGTCACCGGGCCACCGTAAGGCCCTGACCTGGCTCTTTGCAGCTCCGGGGGAGAGACTCGAACTCTCAACCACACGATTAACAGTCGCGTGCTCTGCCGATTGAGCTACCCCGGAAATCAGGGCGAAGCCTATACGGGCTGGCGGAGGTCGACCGACGGCTTCCTGGGAGCTCTTCGGGCGACTCCTGCAACGTTGGCTGCAACGGTGTCGAACACGGTCGGCACGCCCGCCAGGAGGCCCTGTTTTCGATCCCGTGACACTTTCCACTGGCAAAGCTGTGACGTGCGATGTAAGAAGGGCAGATGCGGTTCAGGACAGGGTTCGTCGTGGGGTGTGCAGCTGGCTGCTACCTGACCCACAAGGCGCGCCAGCTCAGCGCACCGGTCGTGGGCCCGAGCCAGCTCGCTTCTGTCACGTCAGACTGGCTCAGGGACAACGGCACGAGTGCGCGCGCCGCCGAGGTGAAGGCCGAGAAGGTCCTCGCATTGGGCGACCTGGCGCGGGAGAGAGCAGGCGACCTGCTACGCCGCCCGGTCGGGAACCTGGCACGCGAGCGGGTGATCGCCCTTTTCGAGAGTGCCATCTCGCCCCAGCGCGCGAAAGCGACGCGAAGGAGCTGAGCCCGACAGCCGGGGCGTCAGTCGCCTTCCACGTAGTCCCGCAGCGGGCGCGACACCATCGGATGGCGTAGCTTCGCGAGCGTCTTCATCTCGATCTGGCGAATCCGCTCCCGGGTGACCCCGAAGATCTGCCCGACCTCCTCGAGGGTCCGGATCCGCCCGTCGTCCAGGCCGAAACGAAGCCTCACGACCTCCTGCTCGCGTTCGCTCAGTTCGGAGAGCGCCCGTTTCACAGCCTCGTTCAGCAGCATCCGCGTTGCCGCTGTCGACAGGCACTTCGGCCGTGTGGTCTTCGATGAGGTCCGAGAGGCTGAAGTCCTCTTCTTCGCTGATCGGCTGTTCTAAGGAGATGGTGTCCTGACTGATCCGTTGTAGCTCGCGCACCCTTTCGACCGGGAACTGCGTCCGTGTGGAGATCTCTTCCACCGTCGGCTCGCGGCCGAGCTCCTGGGACAGCTGGCGTTGGGTGCGCACGATCTTGTTGATCGTCTCGACCATGTGGACGGGGATCCGGATCGTGCGGGCCTGGTCGGCGACGGCCCGGGTTATTGCCTGGCGGATCCACCATGTCGCGTACGTGGAGAACTTGAAGCCGCGGCGATAGTCAAACTTTTCCACGGCGCGCATCAGTCCGAGGTTGCCTTCCTGAATGAGGTCCAGGAAGGCCATCCCGCGGTTGCGATAGCGCTTCGCGATGGAGACCACGAGTCGCAGGTTCGCCTCGATGAGCAGGTCCTTGGCCTCCGAGCCCTCGTGGATCGCCCGTTCGACAGCCCGGCGCTCCTCGAAGGCCATCTTGTCGAAGGTCCCCGATGCCCTCAGAGCGGCCAGTTCCGCAGCTGCCTCTTGACCGGCCTCAATCTTGCGTGCGCAAAGGACCTCGAGCTCGGGCGAAAGCAGCGAGACGCGCCCGATCTCCTTCAGATAGGCGCGAACGGGATCAGTTGCCTGGGTGTCGCCGTTGCCGCCCCCGAGAGACATCGGCACCGAGACGACGCGAGGACGAGGCTTGGGGAGGATTGCGCCGTTCGCGCCGTCCTGCAGCAGCGCGTCGGCATCGATTCCGTCGAGGTCCTCGAGGGCCGGTCCGGCCAGCACAGGCTCGTGGACTTCGGCGGCGCCGTTGGCCGCGCCATTACCAGGGGTGGGGCCTGTGATATTTGACTGGGGGGCCTGTTCGGTCGTGCCGGTCATCTCGCCTCCAGATAGCGCTGCAATAGCCACGCTACCAATCGATTCGCAGCGTCACTCACGGCGGGTGAAGTCCTATCGGCCGTTCCCGGCTCCTGCATTAACTCCAGCTCGGACTTCAACCACGTAATGGCTGCTCCAGCCGCGGCGAGCCGCACCGTGTCGCCTTCGGCGTCGGCTTGGCGGGCGTCGGCCTCGATTTCCCCGAGTGCCACCTGGGCGGCGGAGCGGGCCAGAGCAGCCACGGTCTGATCGGGGTCGGCGTCGGGCTCTGTCACCGCGAGACGCCGGAGCAGGTCAGCCACCTCGTTGCTTGCGTTCTCGATGGCCCCGTGCAGGCTCGCAGAATCGGTGAGCGACCTGAACGCGGCCCGTTGAAGCGGATCGGCGAACAGGGCCTCGTTCAGCCGGCCTGCCATGGTCTGTGGCTCGCGTACGGCAAGCACGAGAGCGTCCCGGCCGGCACGCTCGCCTGACGGCGCGAAGCCCGGGGGGCGCCGCGTGCCGGCCGGGCGCCCCCGCGTTCGTGTGCCGGCAAGCAGGCTGTCTGGGGTCCCCTCCGGTTCCGGATCCCAGGGGGGCTCCTCGTCCGAGGTCAGGGATTGCCTGCCCGCCGCTGTCTTGGCGGCTTCACCGCCGGCTTTCCGGCCAGACGCCTCGAAGGCCTTCACGAGCGCCTCGAGACGCGGCCTGAGCCGCTCCGGGTCGAGCCGGGTCCGGTCCGACACAGTGACCAGGTATTGATCGCGGACCAGTTCGTTCGGATGCTCGGCGACCATCGCGAGCGCCGCTTCTGCCGCGTGTGCCCTGCCCTCCGCGGTCTTGAGCTCGCTCGAGGCCAGGGCCCGTTCCACTCTGAAGGAGAGGAACGTCCTCGCCTGTTCGACGGCTTGACGGAGCACCTCCGGCTCGCGGATCGCGATGTCCGCCGGGTCACTGCCCGCGGGCAGGGCGGCGACCGAGACCTCCAGTTCGTGGCGTTTCTCCCACTCGTAGAAGCGGGCGGCCGCGGACTGGCCGGCGGCGTCGGCGTCGAAGGCGAGGACGACCCGCTTGGCAAAACGCGCGAGGAGACGGAAGTGCTCCTCGGTGAGCGCAGTCCCGCAGGTGGCCACTGCCCGCCCCAAGCCGGCGGTGAAGAAGCCGATCACGTCGGTGTAGCCCTCGCAGATGATCACTTCGCCGGTTTGTACGACGGCCTGTTTGGCCCAGTTGAGGCCGTAGAGGGTGCGCCGCTTGGAGTAGATGGGCGTCTCGGGCGAGTTGCGGTATTTCGGGCCTGCACCTTCGCCGGCAGCGGGCAGGATCCTGCCGCCGAGCCCGATTGCCTTGCCGGCCGGGTCGAAGATCGGGAAGATGACCCGGCCCCGGAAGGCATCTCGCAAGCCGTTCTGGCCCTGGTGGGCGAGCCCTGCCTTGACGAGCAGGTCTGCAGGGGCCCGGACCGCTTCCACCAGCGCCCGGCCTGCTTCCGGTGCCCAGCCCAAGGCGAATTGGCGCACGGTCTCACCCTCGTAGCCGCGCGACCGGAGATACTGCCTGGCGCGTCTTGCGTCCGGCTTGCTCAACAGCTCCTCGTGGTAGAAGGCGACCGCCCTCTCCATGACGGCGAGCAGCGCCTTGCGTCCTTCGCGGTCGGGCTGGTCCTTGCCTGCGACGTCGTGGCGGACGGCTATGCCGCAACGTGCCGCGAGGCGTTCCACTGCTTCGACGAAGTCGCAGCCCTCGATGTTGCGCAGGAACGTGATCGGGTCCCCGGAGGCCTGGCACCCGAAGCAGTAGTAGAGGCCTTCCTCGGCGTTGACCGAGAACGACCCCGTCTTCTCGGCGTGAAACGGGCAAAGGCCGACGTAGCGCCGCCCAACCCGCTTGAGCGGCGTGTACTCGCCTATCAGCGCGAGGATGTCCGTCGCGGCGCGGACCGCCGCCACGTCCTCGTCAGGAATTGCCATCACTTGGACGGTACCGCGCCGCGCCCGCAGGCGTGACCGGGATGTCCGGTTGGTTCGGTTGCAGCCTGCCCCGCGCTAGGCGGAAGCTTGCTTCGCCTTCTCAGCGTCCATCGCGAGGACCGCATGTGCTGCCGCGAGCCTCGCCACCGGCACGCGGAACGGCGAGCAGCTGACGTAGTCGAGCCCCGCCCTCGCGAAGAAGTCGATCGAGGCTGGGTCACCCCCATGCTCGCCACAGACCCCGATCTTGAGGCCCGGGCGGGCAGCGCGCCCACGCTCGACGGCCAGGCGGACAAGCTCGCCGACGCCGGCTGTGTCCAGGTGCTCGAACGGGTTGGCGCTGAGTAGGCCCTGGCTCAGGTAGGCGGACATCATCCGGCCCTCAACGTCGTCGCGGCTGAAGCCGAAGGTCATCTGGGTGAGGTCGTTCGTCCCGAACGAGAAGAAGTCCGCCACCTCGGCGACCTGGTCCGCGAGCAGCGCGGCGCGGGGGGTCTCGATCATCGTGCCGATGGCGACCTCGATCCGTTCCGCCGCGGCCGCGCCCTTGTCCTCCGAGGGCGCCGCGTCGTGCAGCGCCTGGACGACCCAGGAGCGGGCGAGCGCCATCTCCTCGCGGGAGATCGTGAGAGGGATCATGATCTCAACGATCGGGTGCCCGCCGGCCTCGGCCCTTTCGTAGGCGGCCTCCATGAGCGCGCGCACTTGCATCGAGTACAGGCCGGGCTTCAAGACTCCGAGCCGCACGCCGCGCACACCGATCATCGGGTTGGCCTCGCGCCAGGACATGGCCGCCTCGAGGAGCTTCTTCTCGTCGTCGGTGAGGCCTTCCTTCGCCTGTTTGACGAGGAGGGACTCGACATCGGGGAGGAACTCGTGCAACGGTGGGTCGAGCCCGCGGACGATGACCGGCAGGCCGTCCATGGCCTTGAGGATCCCGAGGAAGTCGGCCTTTTGGGCAGCCCGCAGCTCCTCGAGGGCTGCCGTCTCCTCGTCCGGTGTCGAGGCGAGGATCATCCGCCTCATGATCGGCAGGCGGTCGTCCCCGAAGAACATGTGCTCGGTGCGGCACAGCCCGATTCCCTCGGCTCCGAGCCGGCGGGCGTTTGCCGCGTCGTCGCCGGTGTCCGCGTTGGCGCGCACGCCAAGCCGGCCCGCACGGACTTCGTCGGCCCATCCGAGCAGCTTTGTCAGCTCCGGGGGCGCCTCGGCGGAGATGAGGGGCACGGCGCCGAGGACCACGGTGCCCTCCGAGCCGTCGATCGAGATCACATCGCCCTCGCGGACGACGGTGTCGCCGACCCGGAAGAGCTTGTCGGCTGCACTGATCCGCAGGACTTCGGCGCCGACCACGGCCGGCTTGCCCCAGCCGCGAGCGACAACGGCGGCGTGGCTCACGAGGCCACCCCTGGCCGTCAAGATGCCCTCGGCGGCGAGCATGCCATGCACGTCCTCGGGGGAGGTCTCGCTGCGCACGAGGATGACTCGCTGATTGTTGGCGGCGGCGGCGGCGGCGTCGTCGGCTGTGAAGCACACCGCTCCGACGGCGGCGCCGGGCGAGGCGGCGAGGCCCTTGGCCAGCACCGGCAAGGAGTTGTCGGCGAACTGAGGGTGCAGCACGGCCTCGATGTGATCGGCGGTCGTGCGCTGCAGCGCCTCGGCGTGCGTGAGGGCGATGGCCGGATCGTCGACCATGTCGACTGCCATGCGGAGGGCCGCTCGTCCGGTGCGCTTGCCGACGCGGGTCTGCAGCATCCAGAGCTTGCCCTGCTCGATGGTGAACTCGGTGTCGCACATGTCCCGGTAGTGCGCCTCGAGCCTGGCGAAGATCCCCATCAGCTCCTCGTAGATCGTGGGGAACGTACTCCCGAGCGCCGAGAGCGGCTCGGTGTTGCGGATGCCCGCCACGACGTCCTCGCCCTGGGCGTTGACGAGGAAGTCGCCGTAGGCGCCCTTGGTCCCGGTGGCGGGGTCACGAGTGAACCCGACGCCCGTGCCCGACTCGTCGTCGCGGTTGCCGAAGACCATGGCCTGCACGTTGACTGCCGTTCCGAGGTCGTTCGGGATGTGCTCGCGCAAGCGGTAGGCGACGGCTCTCGCCCCGTTCCAAGAGGCGAACACGGCTTCGATCGCGCCGCGAAGCTGGTCGATCGGCTCCTGGGGGAAGGGGCTCCCCGTCGTTCGCTCCACAACGCCCTTCAGCTCTTCCACAAGCCCTTGCAGGGCTGCCGCGGGCAACTCGGCGTCCGTGGCTCCCGCGCGCTCCTTGAGGGCCTCCAGAGGGCCGTCCAGCTCCTCCCCGGGCACTCCGAGGACGATACGGCCGTACATCTGCACAAAACGCCGATACGAGTCGAACGCAAACCGCTCGTCGCTGGTCTGCTTGGCCAGGCCCTCCACGGACCGGTCGTTGAGGCCGAGGTTCAAGACGGTGTCCATCATGCCCGGCATCGAGAACTTCGCTCCCGAGCGGACCGAGACCAGCAACGGGTCGTCCGGGTCGCCGAGCCGGCGTCCCATGCGGTCTTCAAGCCTCGAGAGGTGCTCGGCCAGCTCCGCGTCGAGCTCGGCGGGCCATCCTGTCGACATG
This sequence comes from uncultured Acidimicrobiaceae bacterium, assembly GCA_963836935.1. Taxonomy (GTDB): domain Bacteria; phylum Actinomycetota; class Acidimicrobiia; order Acidimicrobiales; family Bog-793; genus Fen-455. The sequence goes on along the minus strand of CAWILM010000042.1, from coordinate 31,743 downwards.
TACGCCCGGCAGGCGTCCGTCGAGATCGTGAAGCCGTGCGGCACCGGCAGGCCGAGCACCGAGGTCATCTCGGCCAGGTTGGCGCCTTTTCCACCTAACAGGTCCTTGAGCTCCATCGGCGCACGAGGATGCGCGTGATCGAAGTCGTACACGTAACCCATGGGGGACCTCCTAGGAATTGTCGCGGCAGTCTGAGCCTAAACGACACCCGCTCGCCGGCCCAAAACGAATGGGCCGCGTTCCGTCGGGAGCAGCTTGATCAGCGCTGCCGACCTTCGCGGGCCCGCCTCAGCTGTCGAAGCGCCCGAGAAGGTGCGCAACGACGTGCTCGATCGGGAGTCGCGTCTGGTTGGTCGAGTCGCGATCGCGGACCGTCACCTGCTGATCCTCCAGGCTCGCAAAGTCGATCGTCACGCAATAAGGGGTCCCGATCTCGTCCTGGCGCCGGTAGCGCCGGCCGATCGACTGGGTCTCGTCGAACTCGCACATGAAGTGGCGCTGAAGCCGGTGCAGAACCTCTCGCGAGAGGGTGGCGAGCGTGTCCTTTTTCGAGAGGGGCAGCACGGCGACTTGGTAGGGGGCCAGCCGTGGGTGCAGGCGCAGCACCGCCCGGCGCTCACCGCCGATCTCGTCCTCGTCGTACGCGGCCAGCAGGAACGCCATCATGGCGCGGGTGGCGCCCGCAGCCGGCTCTACGACATGGGGGAGGTAGCTCTCGCCCGTCGCCTGGTCGAAGTACTCGAGGGAGGTACCGGAGGTCTCCTGGTGAGCGCGGAGGTCGAAGTCGGTCCTGTTGGCGATGCCCTCCAGCTCACCCCAGCCCCATGGGAAGGCGAACTCGACATCGGTCGTCCCCGCGGAGTAATGGGAAAGCTCCTCCTTCTCGTGGGGCCGCAGGCGCAACTTCTCGCTCGCGATGCCGTAGCGCGTGTACCAGGCGAGCCGTTGCTGGCACCAGTACTCGTACCACCGTGGGCCGTCCTCGCGTGGGACGAAGAACTCCAGCTCCATGAGCTCGAACTCCCGCGTGCGGAACACGAAGTTGCCGGGAGTGATCTCGTTGCGGAACGCCCGCCCGATCTGGGCGATCCCGAACGGTGGCTTGCGCCTCATCGTGGTGAGGACGTTGAGGAAGTTCACGAACATGCCCTGAGCCGTCTCGGGCCGGAGGTAGGCGACCGAGGACTCGGCTTCGACTGGCCCGACATAGGTCTTGAACATGAGGTTGAAAGGCCGTGCTTCGGTCAGGTCCTTGGAGCCGCAGTTCGGACACGCGTCCTCTATCTGGTCGGCGCGCCACCGCTCCTTGCAGTTGCGGCAGTCGACGAGGGGATCTGTGAAGGTCGCCAGATGGCCCGATGCCTCCCAGACCTTGGGGTTCGTGAGGATGGCGGCATCGATCGGCACGACGTCGTCGCGCTCTTGGATCATGGCCCGCCACCAAGCCTCGCGGACGTTGCGGAGCATGAGGGCTCCGAGAGGGCCGTAGTCGTACGTCGAGCGGATGCCTCCGTAGATCTCCGCCGAAGGGAAGACGAAGCCACGCCGCTTGCACAGGTTGACGACGGCCTCGAACAGCCCGGGGTTGGTCGCGGACTCGGAAGATATCGGCATGGCGGCAGGTTACTTGCCCGCGACGGGCCGCCTCGTCGTCCCAAAGCGGGTGCCCACCGGCGCGCGACGGCCGACGTGTGCGCACCTTCGCGCGAGGCTAGGAGGCGAGCGGAGGCGGCCCTGGGGCGGCGTCCCCCTGCGCTCCGGCGTTCGGCGCCGCCGCGGCGCGCGATCCGGCGCCCTCGTCCGCCTCGCGGCCCGCCGCCTGCCCGCTGTCGGCGGCGTCGCAGTTGCGCATGTTCGCGCCGACCTGCCAGCCGGCCGTCGAGATCTCGGCGCCCCGGTGCGCCGAGCGCACCCTCCGGTCGAGGTGATACTCGGTCGCGAGCACGGCGAGGCGCTCTGCCTCCGCGGTTGCCCGGCTCGGCGGTTGATCGAGTGCGCTGCGGAGACCGCCGCCGAGAATCTGGCGGATCAGGCCCACCGTCTGGGCGCCGACGGCTTGGCCACGCCGGCAGGAACGGCAGAGGAACCCGCCTTCTCCCGGGTCGAATGCGACCAGCTCCGTCTCCGCGCCGCACGCGGCACACTGCTCGAGCGGGGGCCCGACCCCCTCGAGCGCGAGGAGCTTCCAGAGGAACGAACCGAGGAGTGCCGGCGAAAGGCGCTCCTCCAACGTCCGCAACGCCCCGACGAGCGTCCGGAACATCTCCGGCATGGGATGGCGCTCCAGCGCGACATTGTCCACAACCTCGAGCATCGTCATCGCGACGGGGACCCGTTCGAGGTCCCCCCGGATGGCCTTGAAATGCTCGATGGCCTCTACCTGGCTCACGACGTCGAGCTCTCGCCCGCGCCAGCACATGATGCTCACATGCGTGATCGGTTCGAGGCGTCCGGCGAGCCGGCTCTTGGTCTTGCGGATCCCTTTCGCCACGGCGCGGACCTTGCCGTGCCCGGGGGTCGCCAGGGTCACTATCCGGTCGGCTTCTCCGAGCCGCATGGTCCGCAGCACCACGCCTTCATCGCGGTAGGTCGCCAACTCGTCGCTCAGCCCCTGAGCCGCGTCCCGAGCGCGATGAGCCCTACTCCTACGACGATCACGACCAAGAGGGTGAGGGCCGCCTCGTCGCCCATGACCGCGAGCGCCACGACGAAGGCGAACGCGACGGCACCGAGGGCAAGCCCGGAGATGACACCGATGTGGTCGCGGAGCTGGAACTTCTCGCGGAGCTCGTCATTCACCCTCGAGCCCTCCGTAGCGGCGGTCCCGGCGCTGGTACTCCCCGACGGCATCGAAGAGGTTCTGCCGGCGGAAGTCGGGCCACAAGACGTCGGAGAAGACGAAGCTCGGAGTAGGCGAGCTCCCAGAGCAGGAAGTTGGAGATGCGAAACTCGCCCGAGGTGCGGATCACGACATCGGGATCGGGCATGTCGGGCCAGTAGAGCCGCCCTCGGAGAGCCTTCTCGTCGACCTTGTCCGGGGCGACACCGTCGGCGACGAGCTGGCGGACCGCATCGATGATCTCAGCCCGACCGCCGTAGTTGAAGCAAACGGTGAGGGTCAGTCGCCGGTTCGACACGGTGAGGGCCATCGATTCGTCCATGTGGCGGATGAGGCGACGTGGGACGCGCCAGTCCCTGCGGCCGGCGAAGCGTATGCGCACTCCCTTGCTGTTTAGGTCGTCACGGTGGCGCGTGAGGATCCCTTCGTTGAAATGCATGAGATAGCGCACTTCGTCGGGCGGGCGCCGCCAGTTCTCTGTCGAGAAGGCGAACATCGTCAGCCATTCGACCCCCAGATCAAGCGCTCCCTCCACGGTGTCGAACATCGCCTCCTCACCCGCGGCGTGACCTTCTGTGCGCGGCAGGCCGCGTTGGCGGGCCCAGCGGCCGTTGCCGTCCATCACGCAAGCGACATGCCTGGGTATCCGAGTGGGATCGATGTTCGCGACAGCCATCGCGCCGAAGTTACTCCTGGTTCTCGCCCGATCTCTGCCCACCTCGCAGCGAGGGGTTGGCCCGGCGATCCCCGAACCCCTGGCTCGCGCGTGCAGCGTTTACTCGAGAGGTCCTATCTCTGCTTCCACCGCTTCGATGAGCTCGCCGGAGCGGACGAGCGCGATCGTCGCGTCGACGTCGGGCTTGAGCGCCCGGTCCTGGGCGAGCGTGGGCACGACCCGGCGCAGCGAGGCCACTGCCGCCCGGCTGGCCGGTGCGGCGAGCAAGGGTGCCCGCAGGTCGCAGGCTTGGGCGGCGGCGAGCACCTCCATCGCTATGGCCGCCTCGGCATCGCGGAGGCACTCGCGCGCGTGGCGTGCGGAGATCATTCCCATGCTGACGTGGTCTTCCTGGCCGGCGGAGGACGTGATCGAGTCGACCGCCGCGGGGTGCGCCAGGCTCTTCATCTCCGACACGAGAGACGCAGCCGTGTACTGGCAGACCATGAACCCCGAATTGACGCCAGCCTCACCGACGAGGAACGCGGGCAGGCCGTTCGAGGTCTTCGGGTCGAGGAGCCGGAAGAGCCTGCGCTCGGAGATCGAGGCGAGACCGACGCTTGCCGCGGCGAGCGAGTCGCAGGCGAGGGCCACCGGTTGGCCGTGGAAGTTCCCGCCGGACAGGATCTCGCCTGCTTCGGCCAGGACGACGGGATTGTCCGAGACCGAAGCGAGCTCGATCTCGAGGGTCTCCACGCTGTGGCGGACCACGTCCCGGAACGCGCCGTGGACCTGGGGTGCGCAGCGGATCGAGTAGGCGTCCTGGACGATGTGGTCGCTGGTGCGGTGCGACGAGAGGATGTCGCTGCCTGCGAGGAGCCGCATCAGGTTCCGAGCCGACGCCATCTGACCGGGATGTGGGCGCAGGGCCACGACCCGGGGGTCGAAGGCACGGTCGGTACCGAGGATGGCCTCGATGGTGAGGGCAGCCGAGATGTCCGCGATCTTGGCGAGACGGCCCGCTCTGAAGGCCGCCAGCACCCCGATGGCGGTCATGGCCTGGGTGCCGTTGATGAGGGCGAGGCCTTCTTTGGCCTCCAGCACCAGCGGTTCGAGGCCGCCACGGCGGAGCGCTTCGGCCGCCGGGAGCTTCTCACCCGCCACGCGGACCTCACCTTCTCCGACGACAGGCAGGGCGAGATGCGCCAGCGGTGCGAGATCACCCGAGGCGCCGAGCGAGCCCTGCTCCGGAACGACGGGGAGGATGTCCTTGTCGAGCATCTCGATGAAGCGCACGACGACCTCGCGCCGGACCCCGGAGTGGCCGAGGGAAAGCACGTGGGCACGCAACGCGAGCATGGCGCGGACCTCCTCGGCCGACAGCTCGTTGCCGACCGCCACCGCGTGTGACCGAAGCAGCCCGTGCTGCAGGGCTGTGGAGTGCTCTGGTGTGAGACGCACGTTCGCCAGGGCGCCGAAACCCGTCGTCACCCCGTAGACGACCGCCCCGGCCTCCAAAGCCGCTACCACGACCTGCCGAGCGGCGTCGACTCTTTGCAGGACGTCGTCGCTCACCGTCGCCCGCCCGCCCATCGCGATCTCGACAACATCCCCGATCCTGAGCGGGCCGCCTAATTCCACCGATGGGGACACGTCCACATGCCGAGTATTGCATCGGGTGATCTCTGGGGCGCGTGGGCCACGTTTCCCAGCTCACGTTCTCCCGATCGTTATGCTCCGGAGAGTGGCGGACCCGAGGATCCCCGAGGAGTTGTCCACGTCCCGGCTGGTGCTGCGCAGATGGCGCCTTTCGGACCTGGACGCGCTGGCCGAGGTGTTCGCGCAGCGGGAGGTTTGGGAGTTCCCCTTCGGCAGGGGCCTCACAAGAGACGAGACGGAGCTTCCGGCTGCGCCGTTACCTCGAGACGTGGGAGCGCGACGGCTTCGGCAAGTACGCCATGGAGTTGGCGAGCACCGGGGCCTTCATTGGCTACGCGGGCCTGGAAGTGGTCACCTGGTTCCACGAGATCGAAGGCGAGGTCGAGATAAGTTGGCGGCTCGACCCCAGTTTCTGGGGCTACGGTTATGCCACAGAAGCGGCGCTCGCGAGCCTCGCGGTCGGCTTCGACCAGCTCGGGATCGACCGCGTCGTCGCCGTTATCGAGCCGGCGAACGTGGCGTCTTCGCGACTCGCCGGCCGTATCGGGCTGCAAGCGGTCCGCGAGACCGTGGAACCCAAGTTCAACAAGCTGCTCGAGGTCTGCGTAGTCGAACGGGAGCGTTTCGCAGAGCTGCTCGGATCGCGTGCGGCCGCGGCCAGCCCGGACGCGAACACCGGCTCGAGCACGATGGCCCCGGCCGGCTGATGCGCCCGAACGACGCCCCGGAGGGACGCGGCACGTGATCAAGTACCTCGGCTCCAAAAGGCGCCTCGTCCAGACGATCGCCTGCCTCGCCTCCGGTTGTGGTGCCTCGACTGCTGTCGACCTGTTCACCGGTACGACGCGCGTGGCCCAGGAGCTGAAGCGCCAGAGCGCCTTCGTCACGGCGGTCGACACGGCCACCTACTCCGAGGTACTCGCCCAGTGCTACATCAGCGCTGACTCCTCGGCGCTGGACCATGGCGAGCTCGAAAAGGCAATCGCCGAGCTCAACGCGCTCCCGGGCCGGAGGGGATACTTCACCGAGGTCTTCTGCGAGAAGTCCCGCTACCTGCAGCCCCACAACGGCGCGCGCGTCGATGCCATACGTGACGCGATCGAAGAGCGCCACCGGGGGAGCTGGCTGTACCCCATCGTGCTCACGAGCCTGCTCGAGGCGGCTGACCGGGTGGACTCGACGACCGGCTTGCAGATGGCCTACCTCAAGCAATGGGCGCCGCGGTCTTTCCTCCCGCTCTCGCTCCGGGTCCCCGAGCTGCTCTCCGGCCCGGGTCGTTCCGTCCGCGCCGACGCCCGGGACGCGGCGGCGTCTCTCGGCCCGGTCGACTTCGCGTATCTCGACCCTCCTTACAACCAGCACCGCTACTTCACCAACTACCACGTCTGGGAGACCCTGATCCGATGGGACGCGCCCGATCACTACGGGGTCGCCTGCAAGCGGGCCGACTCGAGGAGCGCGGCGACCCGCAGTGACTTCAATTCGCGACAGACCATGCCCACTGCCCTCGCCGAGGTCGTCAGCACGATCGACGCGACCGTCGTGGTGGTGTCGTGCAACGACGAGTCCTGGCTCGGCCGCGACGACCTTGTCAACATGTGCGCCCGACGCGGGCACGTCGAGCTTTTGGAGTTCGACTCGCGGCGGTACGTAGGCGCCCAGATCGGCATCCACGACCCAGCAGGCCACAAGGTGGGGCGGGTCTCCCACTTGCGCAACATCGAGCGGCTCGCCGTCTGCGGCCCGAAGGCAGAGGTTCTCGGTGCGATCGAGGCGTGGCGTCGGCGGGCGCGGAACCGCGACGAGGCTCCCTTCGCGGACTTGCGCGAACCGTCCGGGTCGGCGGCGGCCGCAAACGGGAGACTGGGCGGGCGGTGAGCTCACGGTGACGACTTCGACCGTTGTGCTCGCTCTTGCAGTCTTCGGTGCCAGCGCCGTCGAGATGGTGGAGGCGCTCACCATCGTCACGGCGGCAGGCGTCACGCGGCGGGTGGCGCTCGGCCCTCGAGGGAACCATGGTCGCCGTGGTTGTTCTGGCTGCGCTCGTCCTCGCCGTCGGCGTGCCGCTCGCCCGCCTCGTTCCGATCAACGTGCTGCGCGTGGTGATCGGCGCCCTGCTGCTCGTGCTGGGCCTCGACTGGCTGCGCAAGGCGGTGCTGAGGGCGAGCGGTCACAAGGCTTTGCACGACGAGGACGCGATCTTTGCGAAGACCGTCGCGGACCTCTCGACGGGATCTGCGACGGAGGCGGCCAGCGCCACGGCCGGCTCGTGGAGGCACGGACGTCGTGACGCGACAGGCTTCACCGTCGCTTTCAAGGGCGTCTTCCTCGAGGGTATGGAGGTCGTTCTGATAGTGATCACCCTCGGGGCGAGCTCGGGTCACCTGGCCCTCGCCTCCGGCGCGGCAGCCTGTGCCGCGGTCGTCGTCTGTGTCGTCGGGTACCTGGTGGCGCGCCAGCTCTCCGAGGTCCCGGAGAACGCCATGAAGTTTGCCGTGGGCATCATGCTGACGAGCTTCGGCGTCTTCTGGGTCGGCGAGGGGTCAGGGCTTCACTGGCCGGGCAGTGACCTCATGATCCTCGTCCTCGTCGGGGTGTTCGCCCTGACCGCTTTCGTCCTCGCGCTCGCCATGCGCAGGGTCGGGCTTTCCCGGCGAGACGCTGCGACCGGCTCCGTTCCCTCGAAATGACCGTGGTCGTCCGCGCCGTAGCGGCCTTCGCCAGGTTCTGGAAGGGTTTCCTGATCGGGGACGCGCCTGAGCTGTTCGTCGGGACGCTGGTCTTCGTCGGCGCCGCGCTGGCGCTCAGGCACCATGGTGCGGCGGCGGTCGTCCTGCTTCCGGCCATCGTGATCCTGTTCCTCGCCGGCAGCGTCCTGCGAGGCCGAGACCGGTCCTGAGCCCGTTGCCAGGAACTGAACGACCACCGGTCCGGTAGCGTCCCCACGTGACCGAAGCGAGTGTCGCCGAGCTGTTACGACGCGTGGTGGCGACTCTTCCGGCCGGCGAGGTGCGCGCCGGCCAGGTCGAGATGGCCGAGGCCGTGGCGAAGGTGTTCGCCTCGGGTGGCCACCTCGCCGTCGCGGCCGGGACCGGTACCGGGAAGTCCCTTGCCTATCTCGTGCCGGCCGTGAGCTCGCACAAGCGCGTCGTCGTCGCGACGGCGACCAAGGCGCTGCAGGACCAACTCGCGAACAAGGACCTCCCGCTCGTGTCCCGGGGCCTCGGCCAACCGGTGAAATGGGCAGTGCTCAAAGGACGCGGCGAACTACGTCTGCCGGCAACGTCTCTACCAGCTCGAACGCCTCGGGGACCAGCAGCGGCTCGACGCTCCCGACCTGGCGACGGACGCGGAGGTAGTCGACCTAGAGTCGCTGAACGCCGGGAACGACGCCCCTCCGGGCGGCCCGGCGCGGGCGGTCACGGCCCGGCGTATCGGCGCCGAAGTGCGACGTCTCGCCGCCTGGGCAGAATCGACCAGCAGCGGCGACCGGGCCGAGCTCTCCTTCGAGCCCTCGGTGCAGGCCTGGTCGAGCGTGAGCGTCACCGCCGACGAATGCCCCGGCGCCCGCCGCTGCCCGTCGGGCGGCGAGTGTTTCGCGGAGGCTGCCCGCGCCAGGGCGGCCGCGGCGGACATCGTGGTCGTGAACCTTCATCTTCTCGGCGCTGATCTGCGCTGCGGAGGCGACGTGCTGCCCGAGCATGACGCGCTCGTCATCGACGAAGCCCACGAGCTCGAGGACGTCCTCGCCGCGTCGCTCGGAGTGGAGGTCAGTCCAGGCCGTTTCGCGCGCGCTGGCGTCGGCAGCGCGGGGCGCCCTTGTCGCGGCCGGGCGGCGCGCGGCAGCGCGGGGATGACACGGCTCCCGCCCGGGCGGTGGAGGCGGTGCTCGGCGCGGCGGCTCGATTCGAGGAGTTGCTTGCCGATGGTGAGGAACGTCGGCTTCCGCCTGGTCTGGGCGGCGAGATCGGCGATCACGTGTCCCTCATGGTCGATCGGCTGGAGCGGCTCGGCGGGGAGCTGCGGCGCGCGTCAGAGGCCCCCGGCGGGCACGGGGGCCGAACCGAAGGCGATGGGCCCCCGGGCGGTGGTGGTGACGAAGTGCAGCGTTGCCTGCGGGCCCTGTTGGGGGTCGACCGCTGCCAAGAGGAGCTGGCTGCCTGCCTCGCGGCCGGCACCGACGACGTGGTCTGGGTCACCGGTGGGATCCGCCCGGCGATGCACTCGGCGCCTTTGGACGTGAGCGGTCCCATGTCCGCGCAGGTGTTCTCGGTCCTGCCGGTCGTGCTGACGAGCGCGACCCTGCCGCGCGGGCTCGCCGCCCGGGTGGGCGCCCCGGCACAGTCCACCTCCGAGCTTCGACGTCGGGAGCCCGTTCGCCTACAAGGCGCACGGGCTGCTGTACTGCGCGACGTCGCTGCCCGATCGCCGCCGTCCAGAAGCCGAGGCAGCCATCCACGACGAGATCGAAGCGCTCGTGGTTGCGGCGGGCGGCCGGACCCTCGCCCTGTTCACCAGTCGGCGCGCCATGGAGCTCGCGGCCGAAGTGCTCGCCAAGAGGCTTCCGTGGCCGGTGCTCGTGCAGGGGGAGCTGCCCAAGGCCGTGCTGCTCGAAGCACTCAGCGCGCAATCGGCCGCCTGCCTGTTCGCGACGATGAGCTTCTGGCAGGGCGTCGACGTCCCGGGCCCCGCCCTCACGCTCGTCGTCATCGATCGGATCCCTTTTCCTCGGCCCGACGATCCCCTGATGGCGGCGCGCCGGGAGGCGGCCGGCCGGGCGGGGTTCCAGCAAGTCGACCTCCCGCGGGCAGCGACGCTGCTCGCTCAGGGCGCCGGGCGCCTCATCCGGACGGCCACCGACCGGGGGGTGGTCGCCGTCCTCGACCCGCGTCTCGCGAAGGCCTCCTACGGGCCGGTGCTGGTCAAGGCGATGCCTCCGATGCGGCGGACGAGGGACCGGGCGGAAGCCGAAGCCTTCCTCCGCGGCATCCGTGCCGAGGCCACCGGCGCCCCGGGCGCGTCGTAAGTGGATTGGCCCAGGAGAGCGGCGGTCGTCGGGGGCGTGCTGCCTCCCTGGTGCCAGAGCGGCGGCCGTAGACTCCTCGTCACCTATGGAGCCCACAATCGAACCACGCCGACAAGCGGGACGGCCGACCACCGGCGCCTTTTCGCCCAGCCCCCGGCCGCAGCTCGCCAGCTCGATTGTCTGTGGAGGTTGTGGTTATGTCGTCGACGTCGCAGAGCCGTACCCGTTCCGATGTCCGCGGAGTGGTGATGGAGGCGACCACGTCCTGCGCCGGGTGCTCGATGCGAGCCGGCTCTCGTTCTCGCTCGAGGACTCCGAGCCGAACCCGTTCGTGCGCTGGCGCGGTCTGTTCCACGCCTATCACCTTGCCACGGCCAACGGCCTGAGCGACGAGGTTTACGTCGATCTCGTACGTGATCTCGACGACGCCGTGGCCAAGGTCGACGGTCACGGTTTTGTCGTGACGCCGTTTAGGCGGGCCCCGAGGCTGGCCGCTCCCCTCGAGACGGCCGCCTCGGTATGGGTGAAGGATGAGACGGGCAACGTCGCGGGCTCGCACAAGGCCCGTCACATGTTCGGGCTTCTCGTCCATCTCGAGGTGGCGAGGTCGCTCGGCCTGACCGAGGGCCCGTTGCCGCCGCTCGCGATCGCCAGCTGCGGCAACGCCGCGTTGGCGGCGGCGGTCGTCGCAGCCGCCGGGCGCAGGCGGCTGCTCGTGTTCGTGCCGACCGACGCCGAGCCCGCCGTGCTCGACCGGCTGCGGGCGCTCGGGGCCGAGATCACGGTGTGCCCGCGCCAGGAGGGAGTCGGCGATCCGACCTATCATCGCCTAAAGGCGGCGATCGCCGATGGTGCCCTGCCTTTCACGTGCCAGGGAAACGAGAACGGGCTGGCGATAGAGGGCGGCGTGACCCTCGGCTACGAGATGGCCGGGGCGCTCGCCGGCCAGGGGCGCCTCGATCACGTCGTGATCCAGGTCGGCGGCGGCGCGCTCGCCAGTGCCGTGGCCCAGGGGTTGTCCGAGGCGGCCGCCTTCGACGTCCTGCCCGGCACGCCGCGGGTGCACACCGTGCAGACGGCCGGAGCGTGGCCTCTCGCCCGGGCGTTCGAGCGGGTTGTCGCGCGCCTCGGGCCCGAGCGTGGACGCGAGGAGGTCCACGCGGCCGTCCAGTACGCCGCCGCCCACCGCTCCGAGTTCATGTGGCCCTGGGAGACGGTGCCTCACAGTCTGGCCCATGGCATCCTCGACGACGAGACCTACGACTGGGTGGCGGTCGTCGAGGCGATGCTCACGACCGGCGGTAAGGCTCTCGTGGTGGACGAGGACGAGATCGCTCGGGCCAATGGCACCGCCGTCGCGGCCACCGGCATCGAGGTGGACGCGACCGGCTCGGCGGGACTGGCCGGTCTGGCGCAGCTCTGCCGTCGGGGCCTCATAGGCGAGGGCGAACGGGCAGCCGTGTTGTTCACCGGCGCCCGTCGTTGAAGGGACCTGGCGCTCAATAGCCGAGGCGCTCGATCACATCCGGGTGGCGTTGCCAGCCCTTTTCGACCTTCACGAACAGCTCGAGGTAGGCGCCGGGCGCGAGCTGTTGGCGCACGGCCGTGCCGGCCGTCTTCAGCACGCGACCGCGTTTGCCGATGACGATGCCCTTTTGTGACTCGCGTTCGACGAGGATCTCGCAACGGATCCTCGGCCACTCCCATTCGGTCACCCTGCAGGCGATCGAGTGCGGCAGCTCCTCCTCGGCATTCTTGAGCAGCTGTTCGCGCACAAGCTCCGCCACGTAGAAGGCCTCGGGGACGTCACTCACCATGCCGGCAGGGAAGTAGCGCGGACCCTCGGGCATGCGGGCGGCCAGGTATTCGACGAGAGCCGGGACGCCTTCGCCGGTCTTCGCCGAGATGGGGAAGTACTCGGCGCCCCCAAGCCCGAGCTCGGCCGCGGCGAACGCGAGGTGATGGAGCACCTTGGAGCCGTCCACGCGGTCGATTTTGTTGAGCGCGATCACGGTGTCAGGGCGGAGGCGCGCAGCGATGTAGCGGTCGCCGGCACCGATCGGCGCGCTGGCCTCGAGGAGGAGAACGCAACAGTCGACATCGTCGAACGTCGACGTGGCGGTCTGGTTGAGGCGGTCCCCGAGGGCTGTGCGCGGCCGGTGCAGGCCCGGCGTGTCCGTGAAGATGATCTGGCCGTCAGGCCGATCGAGGACGCCGCGGACGCGGGTCCGGGTCGTATGGGGCGTCGCCGAGGTGATGGCGACCTTGGTCCCGAGGATCTGGTTGAGCAGGGTCGACTTGCCGACGTTGGGCCGGCCTACGAGGGCCACGAAGCCGGAACGGAAAGTGGGCGCGGCACCGGTGCCGCCCCGGTCCTCGCCTGCAGGAGTCCTGGAGCTGGTCATAGACGCCGGTCGTTCACCGGTGGTCTTCGTCTTCGTCCCGGTCAGCGGGATCGAAAGGCTCGGGGCGGAGGTCGCGGTCGGTCCGGTCGCCAGCGCGTTCCTCCCGTTCGGCGAGTTTCTCGGCGCGTTCGGCCAGCCATTCTTCGTCCGGGTTTCGGGGTCCTGTGTGCAGCGGCGGGCCGTTGAGCCGCGTGATCCGGACGCTGCCGATGCGTCGGCCCTGCAGCTTCTCGGCGACGAGAAGATGCCCGTCCACCTCGATCGACTCGCCTTCGGAGGGGACGTGTCCGGCGATGGCCAGCACGAGCCCACCGATGCTGTCCCAGTCCCCGGCAGGCAGGTCCGCCCCGAGGAGGTCGTTGACCTCGTCCACGTCCAGCTTGCTCGAGACGCGGAACTGGCCCCCACCGAGGGGCACGATCAAGGGATCGTCCACGTCGAACTCGTCGACGATCTCGCCGACGAGTTCCTCGATGAGGTCCTCGAGCGTCACGACGCCGGCAGTGCCACCGTACTCGTCGATGACGACGGCGAGATGGAATTGACCGGCCTGCATCTCACGCATGAGCGGGGCGACACGCTTGGTCTCGGGCACGTAGTTCGCCGGTCGGCACACGTCGCGCACCGGGCAGTGTTCCTGGCCATGGCGGGCGGCACGGATCAGGTCCTTGGTAAACGCGATCCCGATCACGTCGTCAAGGCTCTCGTTGAACACCGGGATGCGGCTGTAACCAGCCTCGATGGCCCGTTCGAGCACTGTGCCGGTCTCGGCCGAGTCCTCCACCGCGACAACGTCGGGCCGCGGCACCATGACCTCCCGGACGATCGTGTCACCGAACTCGATGATCGAGTGGATGAGCACCCTCTCGTCGCTCTCGATGGCCTCGTCCAAGGCTGCGACGTCGGCGAAGGCCAGCAGCTCGGATTCGGTCACGTCCGGCACAGGTCGCGCGGAGCGGCCCCCGGGCGTGAACAGGCGCGCGAGGCCGATGAGGGCGCCGGACACAAGGCGCGTCGGCGGGAATCTGACGAGCGTCGTGACGAGGGGTGCCGCCAACAGGGCGGCGCGATCGGAGTGGCGCACGGCCCACTGCTTGGGCACGGCCTCGGAGAACACGAAGATCACGACGACCTCGAACGCGGTGGCGATGGCGACACCGATCGGGCCGAAAACCTGCGAGGCGATGACGCCGACGAGAGTGGCGGCGACTAGCTGGCAGAGAAGGACGAGCAGCAGTATCGGCGCGAGGAAGACCTCGGGCTCCTCCACGAGCCGGCGCAACGATCGCGCGCCCCGCTGTCCGGCATCGTCGAGCGACTTGGCACGCGCCCGCGAAGTCCGGGTGAGGCCGGTCTCGGCGAGCGAGAGGATGGCCGAGGCCACGATCAGGATGAACACCGCCACGAGGAGGCCGGCGTCGGCACCCGTGAAGCTCCGCGTCGAGGCCAGGATCACGGTCCCGTCGCCGCTTCTCGGTGGTAGGCCGCGAGCAGCTGCTGTTCGAGGGCCTCCATCATCGCGGCCTCGGCGTCTTCCTCGTGGTCCATTCCGAGCAGGTGCAAGATCCCGTGCACAAGCAAGAGGGCGATCTCGTCCTCGTAGGCCCCGGCGTGCTCGGGTGCCTGCCGCCACGCGACCTCCGGGCAGATGACGACGTCGCCGATGAGAAGCGGCATCTCTTCGAACTCTGCCGGTCCGCGCCCCGGCCCGCTCGCCTCCTGGTCCGGGACATGGCCCGGACCGATGAGCTCGTCCTCGATCGGGAATGACAGCACGTCCGTGGCGCCCTTTCGCCCGAGGAACCTCTCGTTGAGGCCGGCGATGGCCCTCTCGTCGACGAACATGAGCGAGAGCTCGGCGTCGTCGCCGATGCCGCGGTCGGAGAGCACCCGCGTGGCGAGGGCCACCCAGCGGCCGAGATCGACCGGTCGATCAGACTGCTCGTCGGCCGCGAAGACCTGGACGCTCACTGGGGTGGCCGATGAGGCGGAGTGCTCAGAGCCGGCGCCGGCGCGCTCTCGTGGGCTCCGTTGCCGGCGTCGGGGTTCTCGGTCCCCTTGGCGAGGGCCACGGGCGCGTCCGGGCGGACGGCCCCCGCGCCGATGCTCCGGGCCCTGTCCGAGCGGTCGTAGGCGGTGACGATCTCGCGCACGATGCGGTGGCGAACGACATCGCCCTGCCCGAGGCGGATGAAGGCGATCCCCTCGATCGCGCCGAGCAGCTCCTCGAGGTCGAGCAGCCCGGAACGGCTCCCCGCGATGTCGATCTGGGTCACGTCGCCGGTCACGACCACTTTCGTGCCGAAGCCGATGCGTGTCAGGAACATCTTCATCTGTTCCGGGGTCGTGTTCTGAGCCTCGTCGAGGATCACGAAGCTTCCGTTGAGCGTGCGGCCGCGCATGAACGCGAGCGGGGCGACCTCGATCGCTCCCCTTTCGAGCAGCCTTTGGGTCCCTTCCGGTTCGAGCATGTCGTAGAGGGCGTCATAGAGCGGGCGGAGATAGGGATCGACCTTGGCCATGAGATCGCCGGGCAGGAAGCCGAGCCGTTCACCGGCTTCGACTGCGGGGCGAGTGAGGATGATGCGGGCGACCTCTTTGGCCTGGAGGGCCTGCACGGCGAGCGCGACGGCGAGGTATGACTTGCCCGTACCAGCCGGTCCGATGCCGAAGGTGATCGTGTTGGCGATGATGGCGTCGACGTAGCGCTTCTGTCCCGCGGTCTTCGGGTGCACCTTGCGGCCTCGTGCATAACGGCCGACCTCGGCCGTGAGGACCTCGGACGGCCGCACGTCCTCCTTGACCATCTCGATGGTGTGTCCGACGTTGGAGGTATCGAGCCAATGACCCCGTTCGAGCAGCGAGACGAGCTCTTCGAATAGGCGACCGACTCGTTCCGCCTCAGGCCCTTCGATGGTGATCTCGTTGCCACGAACGTGGATCCGCGTGCCGCCGAACGCCTCTTCGACGGTACGCAGCAACTCATCACGTTGCCCCAGCAGGCCCACCATGAGGTGGTTCCCGGGGACGAGGATCTTGACCTGGGTGGACGACACTTGGCTCTCGCACGAAGGCTACCAGGCACTTCGCTGCCGGCGGGTCGGCTCGCCGCTTCCTGCCCCCTCGGGCCCGCTCGCCGTGCCTAAAGGGCCTTCATCTCGCGCGCCCCGGCCACGCCTTTGCGGCACCTCAGCCGGGCGGCCAGCCGAGCCGTCGGCCACCGAGCACGTGCAGGTGCAGGTGGGCAACGCTGTTGCCCGAGTCCGGGCCGATGTTCAGCACGAGACGGGATCCGCGTTCGGAAAGGCCGTCGGCTCGCGCGACGCGCCGCGCGACGTCGAACATCTCGGTGAGCAGCTTCCCCATGGGCAGCGGTCAGGTGCGCGGCGTCGACGATGTGCTCTTTCGGCACCACGAGGACATGTGTCGGTGCAACAGGGTGCAGGTCGCGGAAGGCGTACACGAGCTCGGTCGAGAGCACCTCGGTCGAGGGGCGCTCACCTGCCACGATGGCGCAGAAGAGGCAAGCGGGCACGGTCGCGGTTTCCTAGCGTGCGCCGGCCCGCAGCGGCTGAGGGTGGGATTGCCCGGTGTCGTGCCGCGCTGCCGCGGCCGGCGCGCGGAGCCGGCAAGCCACCTCGTTTGCGAGCAGCCGGCCGCGAAGGGTCAACACGGCACGGCCCTGGTTGCGCACCACGAGCCCTGCCAGCATCTCGTCGTCCGGCAGTGCGTCCGCGTCCACGCCTTCGCGGGTTCGCACCGCCAGCTCGAGGGACTCGAGCAGGCGGTGATCGGAGTCGAGGCGCTCCTCGCCGGCGACCGCCGACCGGTTGGAAGCGATCGTCGCCATGTAACGCTCCGGCGGCCGGATGTTCCAGAACCTGCGGCCGCCGAGATGGCTGTGGGCCGCGCAGCCCACGCCGAGGTACTCCCCCTGGCGCCAGTAGTTCTGGTTGTGACGACACTCGTGGCCGGGGCGCGACCAGTTCGAGATCTCGTACCAGCCGAGACCGACCTCCTCGAGCACCCTGTCGGCGGTCTCGTAGCGGCGGGCCTGGGTGTCGTCGTCAGGGTGGCGATCCGGGTCGCGCCACAGAGCAGTGCCGGGCTCTGCCTGGAGAGCGTAGGCACTCAAGTGCGGGGGGGGCGGATCGAGGCCGAGTACCCCCGCAAGCGTGGCCGCCCAGTCGTCGTCCGTCTCGTCTCTGGCGCCGTAGATGAGGTCGACGCTGAAGGAGTCGAAGCCGACCTTTCCTATCGCGCCGACGGCGCGCGGCACTGACTCGGGGTTGTGACGGCGCCCGAGGCTCGCGAGGACGTGCGGCGCGAGCGACTGCACTCCGAGAGATATGCGCGTGACGCCCGCCTGCGCGTAGGTGCCGAGGAGCTCGACTGTGACATCCTCCGGGTTGCACTCCACGGTGACCTCCGCCCCTTCCTCGCGGCGGATGCCGTCGAGCAGCCGGGCGAGCTCGTGCCCAGGTAGCTGGGAGGGGGTTCCGCCGCCGAAGAAGACCGTGGCCGCAGGACCGAGGCCGCCGTCGTAGGCACGCCGGAGCTCGGTCAGGCAAGCGTCGACGTAAGGCCGCGAAAGATGGTTCAGCCCCGCCCAGGTGGCAAAGGCGCAGTAGTCGCAGCGGCGCGCGCAGAACGGCACGTGGACGTATATGCCGAGCCTCTGCCCGGCACCGCTGCCTGGCTCAGCCACGAAGCAGGCCGAGCTCTTCCAGCCGTTTGAGGAGCGTGGTGAGGTTCTGACCCAGCATCGAGGCCATGACTCGCAGGTCCTCGGACCTGATCGTCAGCACCTCGCCGTTGAAGTCCTGCCGCTGCACCTGCACAGAGGCGAGGAAACGCCGGAGCAGCTCGCGTTCCGGGCCTTGCACCTCCGAGAGGCGCAACAGGTCGACGGCGATCTTGAACGGCTTGCCCGCGGCGTCAGGGTTCTCGCCGTTGCTGTGGAAGGCTACGCCGCGCCCGGCGCTGGGGGGCTCCGCCGCGTCGGGCGGAAGCAGCTGGTCGACCGGCACGCGGTACAACCTCGCCAGCCGCTGGAGCCGCGGCACGGAGATGGTACGCTCACCGCGTTCATAGGCGCCGAGCACCGACGCTTTGAACTCGAGCTTCGAGGCCTTCTCCACCGCTTGCAGGGAAAGCCGCTTCTGGCGCCTCACAGTGCGCAGCCGAGCACCCACGGCGACCGCGTACTCCGGGTCGACTCCTTCTGTCTGCGCTTGGGGCATTTCCGTCACTCTCCGGTCGGTATCGACACGCCGTTGCGCTCCGACACTGTCAGCCCGACATGACCTCGCTTAGGCTGTGCCAGAACGCCGGGTCCTCGCCTGTGACCACTGAGCCAGGACCCACCACCTAAGTGTTGCGCGTGGTGGCGGTGTCCTGCAAGAACGCCCGATCCGAGCCTCCCCGTCAAGGAGTTGTAACCGCCCGCGACGGGGCCGTGAGGGCCATGCTCCGAAGCGTCGTCAAGAGGGCGCCCGCCACGACCGCCGCTGTCTCGACCCTGAGGACACCGTCCCCGAGCGAGACTTTGTTGGCGACCAGCGCCAGCTCGCGCTCTGACCAGCCGCCTTCCGGACCAACCAGCACGACGGGAGTCGCGAGCGAGAAGGGCCCGCCACCGGGCTCGGCGAGCGCGACCTCTGCTGACCGCGAACGTCCGAGGACCGCCTCGAGGCTCTGGGTGGCGCCGATCTCGGGGAGGAAGGCCCGGCGAGACTGCATTGCCGCCTCCCGGACGATCTTGCGGAGCCGGTCCTGACGTCGGACCGATGTCCCCGGGCCGGGCCGCACGACGGTCCGGTCCGCCACGAGTGGCGTCAGGCGGTCCACTCCGAGCTCGGCCAACTTGGCGACCGCCCATTCGGTCCGTTCCGCCTTGGCCCATGAGAAGCCGATCTCGAGCGCCGGCAAGAGGCGTTGGTTGACGTGGACCGGGCCGGAGACTTCGAGCCCGAAGCGAGGAGACTTCCCAGAGCGCCCTCCTGCCGGCCGGCGAGAGGGCGCGCCGCGCGAGGTGAACGCGCAGCTCCTCCAGGCGCCGGTCCCATCGGCGACGGCGACCGTCTCGCCTGGCCTGAGACGCAGGACCTCACCGAGGTGGTGGGCGTCCTCCTCGCCGAGCTCCGGCGAGCCGAGATCCTCGACGAAGACCATCGCCGCGGCGGCCCGGAGCTCCGCGTCGGGCGCGCAGGCGGTCACGCTCAGCCGAAAGCGGAGCGGAGCCGGGACAAGAGGCCCGGGTCCGGCGGCTGGACCTGCTCGCCGCGGAGCGCTGCGAGCTTGCGGAGCAACTCGTCCTCTTCCTTCGACAGCTTCACCGGTGTGTCGACGAAGACACTCACGAGAAGGTCGCCGCGCCGCCCACCGCGAAGGCGCGGGACACCGTGGCCGGCGACCTTGAGCACGCGGCCCGTCTGCGCGCCGGCCGGGACCGAGAGCAGATAGGGGCCGTCGAGGGTGTCCAGCTCGACTTCCGTGCCGAGCGCGGCCTGGGCGACCGACAGGTGCAGTGTCGTGAGAAGGTCCGTGCCCGACCGTTCGAAACGGGGGTCCGCCTCCACGCGGAGATGCACGTAGAGGTCCCCTGATGATCCGCCCCGCAAGGCGGCTGCGCCCGCGCCGGCGATGCGCAACGTGGCGCCGTCGTCGACACCCGCCGGTATGTCGACAGTGAGGGTTCTATCGTCCAGTTTCCTGCCCTCACCGCGACAGTCGGGACACGGGGAGGTCACGACCTGTCCGATGCCGTTGCAACGTCCACAGGGCGTGGCCGTCATCATCTGTCCGAGGATCGACTGACGCACGCGTTGGATCTGGCCCGAGCCACGGCAGTCCGGGCAGGTGGTGGGGTTCGTGCCCGGGCGTGCGCCACTGCCCGCGCAGGTCGTACAGGGAACCGGCGCCTTCAGGCTCACGTCACGGCGTGTACCGAAGACGGCCTCCGCGAGCCCGATCTGCAGCACGATCTCCGCGTCGGCGCCCTGACGGCGCGCGCCGCGCTGTCCGCTTCCTCCGAAGCCCTGATTGAAGAAGACGTCGAACAGGTCGCCGAGCCCGCCGCCGAAGCCGAAGGGGTCACCGCCCCCGGCACCGGCGCCCGTTCCTCTCACGGCTTCGGGTCCGAACATGTCGTAGCGGCGGCGACGCTCGGGGTCGCGCAGGGTCTCGTAGGCGACAGTGACCTGCTTGAAGCGAGCCTCGGACTCAGCGTCCCCAGGGTTGGCGTCCGGGTGCAGCTCGCGGGCGAGGCGCCGGTACGCCTTCTTCAGCTCATCTTCTGACGCGGAGCGCGGGACACCGAGCAACTCGTAGAAGTCCTGCGTCATCGACACCGCTAACCCCTTCTGAGCTCTCGTGTAAGCCGCTCGCCCACGACCGCGACAGCGGCGAGCGCGTGCTGGTAGTCCATCCGGGTCGGCCCGAGCACGCCGATGGTCCCGAGAGCGATGCCGTCCGACTCGTAGGGTGCGACGACGAGCGAGCACTCGGCGAGGGATTCGATGCCGGAGTGCTCCGAGCCGATCGAGACCGACTGCCCGTGGGCGAGCACGTCGCGCAGCAACGTCACGACCACGTAGGACTGTTCGAGGATCCCGAGCACGGCCCGGACCTTGTCGATGGCGTCGAACCTTTCTGCCATGTACGCCGCGCCGCCCACGAAGACCTGGTCGTCCCCGCCGCTCGCCCACCCGTCTTCGAAGGCAGCCAGGCAGATCCTGACCAGCTCGTCGACCTCGGCATCGCCGCTCGGCGTCTCGGCAGGGATGAGCCCGAGCGAGCTACCCGAAAGGCGTTGCTGAAGGGCCGTGCTGGCAGTCGACAACACGCTGTCCGGAACGTCGTCGCGGACGGAGACCGTGCGCTTTTCCACGAGTCCGTTCGAGAGCACCACCACCGCCATCGCGGTGTGGGTCGAGAGCCGGGCGATCAGAGCTGAACGGACGACCAGCGCCTGGTAGGCGGGGCTCACGACGACGCCGGCGCAGTCGGTGAGCTGGGCGAGCAGTCGCGAGGTGTCCTGGAGCACCCGCTCAAGCTCCCCGTGTGCCTTGGAGAAGAAAGCCTGCACCTGCTCATGCTCGGCCCGCGCCAGCGGCGGCGGGTTGCCGAGGTGATCGACGAAGAACCGATAACCCTTGTCCGTCGGGATGCGTCCGGCACTGGTGTGGGGATGGGTGAGGTAGCCCTCGCGCTCGAGCGCGGCCATGTCGGCCCGCACCGTCGCCGGCGAGACCTCGATGACGGGATCCCGTGCGACCTGAGAGGAGCCCACCGGCTGTGCCGTCTCGACGTAGCCGGTGACCACGGATCTCAAGATCGCCGCCTTGCGGTCGTCGAGCCGATCGTGGTCGTTGCGCGTGGGCATCACAAGGTCTCCTCGTGCGGATTCTACTTGGGACGCCCAGATGCCACGGCAACGCCATGCCGTGTGACTCGCCGGGCGGGGGCAGCTGCCGGTGCAGGGCCGCGCCACATCGTCATTCCTCCAGCGTCAGCGCGCTGATGAAAGCCTCCTGGGGGATTTCCACGCGCCCGATCGACTTCATCCGTTTCTTGCCCTCTTTCTGCTTTTCGAGGAGCTTGCGCTTTCGCGTGATGTCGCCGCCGTAGCACTTTGCGAGGACGTCCTTACGCTTGGCCTTGACCGTCTCGCGGGCGACGATGCGCCCTCCGATCGCCGCCTGGATGGGGACGTCGAAAAGTTGCCGCGGGATGAGCCCGCGCAGCTTGGCGGTCATCTTGCGTCCGTAGTCGTCGGCCTTTGAGCGGTGCACGATCGTCGAGAACGCGTCGACGGGCTGGCCCGCGAGAAGTACGTCGACCTTGACGAGGTTGTCGGTCTGGGTCCCCGCCGGCTCGTAGTCGAGGCTGGCGTAACCCTTTGTCCGGCTCTTCAGCACGTCGAAGAAGTCGAGCACCACCTCGGCCAGCGGCAGTTCGTAGATGAGCTCGACGCGGTCGGACGAGAGGTACTCCATCTCCTGCATGCGTCCCCGGCGCGTCTGGCAGAGGTCCATGATCGTCCCGGTGTACTCGGCCGGGCCGAGGATGGTGAGCTTCAGCAGGGGCTCTTCAATGTGGTCGATGAACTGCGGCTCGGGCATGGCGGAGGGATTGTCGACCGGCAGGACCGCGCCGTTGGTGAGGTGGGCGATGTACTCGACCGACGGCGCCGTTGCGATCAGGGAGAGCCCGAACTCTCTCTCGAGGCGTTCGCGGACGATCTCCATGTGCAGCAGGCCGAGGAAGCCGCAGCGGAAGCCGAAGCCGAGAGCGGCGCTGGTCTCGGGCTCGTAGGTCACGCTCGCGTCGTTGAGCTTGAGCTTCTCGAGTGCGTCACGGAGGTCCGGAAACTCGTCTCCGTCGATGGGGTAGATGCCGCAGAACACCATCGGTTTCGGGTTCTTGTAGCCCTCGAGCGGCTTCGAGGCGGGACGCGAAGCCTCTGTGACGGTCTCGCCGACGCGCGCCTCTCCGACGTCTTTGACGCCCGCGATCAGGTAGCCGACCTCGCCTGGGCCGAGCTCGTCCACCTCCACCAGTGCCGGGGTTCGGATGCCCACCTCTTCGACCTCGTGAGTGGCACCGGTCTGGAGGAAACGCAACTTCGCGCCCGAGCGCATCGTCCCGTCCACCACCCGGACCGCGCTCACGACGCCCCGGTACTGGTCGTAGTAGGAATCGAAGAGCAGCGCACGCAGCGGGTCCGTGGGATCGCCCTGCGGGGCCGGGATCCGCCTGACCACCTCGTCGAGCAGCTCGACGACACCGGCACCAGTCTTGGCCGATATCCGCAGGATCTGGTCGCCCGGAAGGCCGAGCACGCGTTCGATCTCCTCGGCGTACCGGTCCGGGTCCGCGGCCGGCAGGTCGATCTTGTTGAGCGCCGCGACGATCTCGAGGTCGTGCTCGAGAGCGAGATAGCAGTTGGCCAGCGTTTGGGCCTCGATGCCCTGTGAGGCGTCGACGAGCAGCACGACTCCCTCACAGGCAGCGAGGCTCCGCGAGACCTCGTAGCCGAAGTCGACGTGGCCGGGGGTGTCGATCAGCTGAAGGATGTAGTCCCGCCAGTGGACGCGCACGTTCTGCGCCTTGATGGTGATGCCGCGCTCGCGTTCGAGATCCATCGAGTCGAGGTATTGAGCCCTCATGTCCCGTGGGTCGACTGCGTGAGTCAACTCCAAGATGCGGTCCGACAGCGTTGACTTGCCATGGTCGACGTGGCTGATGATCGAGAAGTTGCGAATGACCTCGGGGGCGACCACAGCTTCCATCGTGCCACCTCGGCCACGGTGTGCCGTCCCGCTCGGTCAGCTGGTACTCTCGGGGATCCCGGAGGCTCTGTTCCTCCTGTCGGTACGCGTCGAGGGACGAATGGCGAATATCAAGAGTCAGATCAAGCGGAATCTCCAAAACGAGCGTCGCCGCGTGAAGAACAAGGCAGTGCGCTCGGAGCTGAAGACGCGCACGAAAAGTGCCCTGCTTGCTGCCGAGACCGGGGCCGAGGACTCGGCTGAGCGCCTGCGCGAGGCCGTGAAGCGGATCGACAAGGCGGCAGCCAAGGGCGTCATCCACGCCAATCAGGCCTCGCGGCGTAAGTCGCGCCTCGTTCGCCGTGTCGCCCTGATCACAGCCGGGAGCGCGGAGGAAAGCTAAGTACACCGCGGTCCGCTCGTCACATAGCGCCCCGTGCGCCGGCTTCAGTGGCGGGCGAGCGGAAGCTTGAGTGGCGGTCTTCCCCCCAGCAAGGCCGCAGTTACGGATCCGTCGCTGCCCGACATACCGAGCTCCCAGACGCCGACGCCGGCGCAGTCGAACTGGGCCGCGAGGGCTGTCTTGAGGGCAATCGACACCGGGTCGTCGAACCAGGTCTGGTGCCAGTGCCCGTCCCTCTTGAACACGGTCCAGGGAGTCTCGGTCACGGGGTCCCACCGCGGCACGTGACCCGCAGCCACGATCTCCGCGTACGTGACCGCGAGGGGAGGCCCCGTGGTGGCAGCTCCGTCGAATCGACTAGCGGCCGGGAAGTCGTAGCCATAGAGCGGGATGCCGAGCACGATGCGTTGTGCGGGCACCACGGAGGCGTACTCGGCGAGCGTTATGGCGTCGCTCCAAGGGGCATTCGTCAGCGGTGCCGTCGCCGAGGCGACGCCGGGCTGCTGCATGTCGTAGGCCATGACGAACAGCTCGTCGACGTAGCGAGCGAGCGCTTTGACGTCGAAGAAGCCCAACGGGTCCAGGGCAGAGGTCGGATAGGTGTCCAACATGACCGACCAGCTGGGCCCGAGTGACCTGAAGGTTCTCGAGAACGCGGCCACGAAGCGGACGAATCCGCTCCGATCCGCGGTGCTGTTGCCCTCGAGGTCGAGGTCGACGCCGTCGAGGTTTCCAGCAGAGAGCAGGGGAGCGACCTTGCGGGCGAGCAGGGGCCCAGCTTTCGAGGGACCTGCGGCGATCGAGTGGAGAACCGAAGGGTTGTCCGAGAAGACTGTGAGCAGGACGCGGTCGCCCGCCGCGTGAGCCTGACTGACGTCGCGCGCGAACCCAGAACTTGACAGAGTCGAGTAGCCCTCCCCGCTCTCGGCGATCGCGCCGCCGGTGGCGAGACCGACCGCCCAGTAGGCGAGCGTCGTCAGGGATTGGAAGTCGGGCGTGAAGCTGACGACCTCCCAGTAGGGGAGGAAGCCGACCACCTGGTGGGTGCGGAGGGGTCGGACGAAGGCTCTTGCCGGGAGGGTCGGGGGAGGACGACCCGAGACCGACGGCAGGTGAACCGCCACCACCGCCTCTGCTCTGGCCGCTGCGGCCTGCTCGAGAGGAATGAGGCGCTGGGCCGGGCTCGGCGGCTGAGTCGTGGTGGCCGGCCCCGCTCCGAAGATCCCGCAGGCGGCACAGCCGAGCGCGCCAAGCACGCTCGCGACCAGGGAAAAGGCAATGCGAGCGGCGGCCGGAAGCCGCGTTGAGGCCATGACGGCCCGAGCGTAGTTCCCCTCGCTCGAGGCGTGGCGTCGTCCTCTCCGGGACCGGGACGGCAGACACGGTGTGCTCCACCCGGCGATTTGCTCCTACGCTTTGCGGAATGGTGTTGTTCGTCGAGGTCTTCCGCTTGTTCGTCGCAGTCTGCGGCGCGCTCGTGGGCCTGGCGGGCGGCAACCACTACGCCGCCACGCCGCTGGGACGCTCCACGGGAGCTGCCATCGGGGTCCTGGTCGGTTATGTCGTCGGTGGCGTCGTCGGTCGCGTGACGGCCGGCGGCATGAATCAGGCGAACCGTTCCCTTCGTGACGTCCCGGCCCCAGAGCTGCTCTCCGGGATGCTGTTCGGCAGCCTCGGCCTTCTGATCGGCGTCATCGTCTGCATCCCGTTGTTCGTCTTCGTCAAGGAGGACTTCGACTTCCTCATTGCCGCGGCCGTCGCTTGGGTGCTCGGAACGCTCGGTTTGAAGTTGGGCATGGCCAAGGGTCGCCAGCTCGCCGACGCCCTCGGCGTCACTCGCCACCTCACGACGTCGCGCCAGGACGTTCCTGTCGGGGGTGACCTGGCGGACACCTCGGCGGTGATGGACCGGTCGTTTCTCGTGATGGGCCAGATCGGCCTGTTCGGTCCCGAGCTGTTGATCCCCGAACCGGTCGCCGACGAGCTCACCACCTTGGCGGACGGCCCAGATCCCGTCGCCGCCCGGCGGGCGCGGCGCGGGCTCGAGGCACTGGACGAGCTCAAGAACCTCGGTGTGCAGGTCACCTTCGTGCAAAGTGACGTTCCCGCCGCCGCTTCGATCGAAGACAAGGTCTGCGTACTGGCCGACCGCCTGGACGCCCGGGTCGTCACGTGCTCTGTCGAGATGACCAGGCGCAGGCAGGAGGCGGGCGCCCGTGTGCTGGACCTTCGTCGCCTCGTGACCGATCTCTCCCCGGACCACATTCCCGGAGAGCATCTGAGGGTCGACCTCATTCGAGCGGGTCGCCAGCCTCAGCAGGCGATTGGCTTCCTGCCCGACGGCGACATGGTCGTGGTGAACGACGCCGAGGAGATGGTGGGGCGGACGGGTGTGGAGGTCGTCGTGCTTTCGACGAGACCGACGAACCAGGGGCTGCTCGTCTTCGCCCGCGTCGCCGACGAGGCCAACACGTTCCACGGCGCTGGCCGGCATGGCCCAAGGGACATGGCGCGCAACGAGCGAACAAGTCTGGGAGAACCGGAGCACGAGTGAACCCAGGGCGGTCTGGATCGCTGACCTGAGGCCACTAGGCCGAACTTACTTTTGGGAGAACATGCTCCCGCCCACCTACCAGGGAGTTCATGTCTTCGGACCGGATAGTCCTGGCTACACCAGGTGCTTTGGGACGGGCACGCCGAGGAGCTCGAAGACCCGTCGCTGAGTTGGCGTCGGCGTCGCGACGAGATCGAACTCGATCCCCGGTCGTGAGACGACGCGCATGCGGTTGCGGGTAAGAGTCCCGAGGTGCTCGAGCAGTTCACGAAAGCCGCGCACCTCCTCGCCCTCAGCGTTCTTCTTCGCTGAGGCCTTCTTGCCTGCCTGCTTGGAGACCGAAGCGGGCGCGACCGGGTCGTCTCGTGCCGGCGGCTCGGTGTCGGTGAAGGTCAAAGGCGCGAGGCTGCGCCGTAGGTGGAAGGCGAGATAGGTGGAGAGCATGCAGATGAAGGCGTGGGAGCGCACGCGGTCCTCGAGGCGGTGGTGCACCGGGCGCAGCTCGACGTCGATCACCTTCATCGAGCGGAAGTCCCGCTCGACTCCGGCGAGGTCCTTGTAGGCCGAGATCACCCCGGCGGCATCGAGCTCGTCTCGTCCGATCGTCGTGCGCAAGACGTAGATCCCGTCGAGTGCGGCCTCGGCCTTGATCGAGTCCTCGTTGCGGACGACAACGAGGCGGTCGTCTGCGATCTCTGAGATGAAGTGCTTTTCCATCTTGAGCTTGTTCAGCACCTTTGCGAGGCGGAAAGCGATCTCCTCTTTGCCCTTGAGCCGGCCCGCTTTGACCCGGGCGACGATCGGCGCGACCGCCGCTTCGGTCGAGGACAAAAGCGCCTCGCGCTTTCGAGTGCGCTCGATCGCGAGGAGCGGGTTGCGGCAGGCGACAAGACGCTCATTTGGATAATCGGGGTCGGTGGAGCTCGCAGAAGTTCACCTCGTCGAAAAGTGACATCTGGAGCGGGCCTTGGTCCTCGGCGAGAGCTTTGATCTGCGGGGCCCGGAGGGCGGTCAACCAGCCCAGCCCGCCGAGGTCTCTGAGCGCCTCGATGCGGGCCGAGGTGATCATCCCCCGGTCTCCGACCATGACGAGATGGGTGAGGCCGAAGTCCTCCCGCACGACGTCCACGATCTCGCTGAAGGCGACGGGGTCGGCTGTGTTGCCGGGGAAGACCCTGATCGCGACCGGACAGCCCTTTGGGTCAGTCAAAAGCCCGTACTCGATCTGGGGCTTTCCCCTCTTCGCGTCGCGTGAGTAGCCGAAAGACGCGAGGGGACAGGCCCGCCCCTCCATCCACGACGAGGACAGGTCGAAATACGCTCGCCCGGACGGGTTGTGTGAGACCGAGAGATGCCGGCGTGCGAGCGCCCGCTCGATCACGTCCTGGCGCTCATAGAGCCAGTCCATCGCCCCATAGGCCTCGTCTGTCGAGACAGCTTCGAGGTGAAGGTCCTCGTAAAGGGTCGTGTCTTTCCACCACGAGACCGTGGCCAACTTGGGCTTTGGCCTCACCACGCGGAGAGCACGAGCGCGTAGGCGATGTCGCGCTCTTTGCACGAAGGGCCCAACAGCTCTGGGAAGCCGAGCACCTTGGCCTGGGCGGCAACAACCGCAAGGTGGCCGTGAGGACGAGCACGCAAGGCTCGAGCCCCTCGTCCACGACCACGAGCGT
Source organism: uncultured Acidimicrobiaceae bacterium (assembly GCA_963836935.1). Lineage (GTDB taxonomy): Bacteria > Actinomycetota > Acidimicrobiia > Acidimicrobiales > Bog-793 > Fen-455. The sequence continues at coordinate 4,255 of CAWILM010000042.1, read as the reverse complement.
CTTTCCCGAAAGCACCTCGCGCAGCGCCGCGACCGCCTGGGTGGGAGGGCGGAGAGGTTCGCGAGCGTCTCGTGGCGCACCTTGCCGTTCTCGCGAAACGAGCGCCGCAAAAGGTAGCTCCTCGACTCCGACGGACCGGACTTCGTCTCGTACTTGCGCACCACCTCTGCGACATGCATGGAACCATAGCTACGTGTCACATGGTGATAATAACACTTCTGTCATTCAGAGTCAAGTATTATCTTGGCTACATTACCTCCTCGCCCCGAGCCTTCCCTTGCAGCTCAACGGGTCAAATCACCCCGGGATGCGGGGGTAAGTTCGGCCTAGTGCATCTGGAATCCGTGCTCCCCGAGCAAGGGCACGAAGCGGGCTCCGCACAGCACCCGTAGTTCCACCAAAGCGTTGTCGCGCGATTCGAACACCTTCACGAGATCGCCGCCCCCGTTCCCGACCGGCATGACGAGCTTGCCGCCGGGGCTGAGCTGGGCGGCAAGCGGAGCCGGGACGCGAAGGAAGGCGGCCGCGACCACGATGGCGTCGAAGGGAGCCGCCTCGGCAAGCCCGAGCGTGCCGTCGCCGGTGACGACCTCCGCATTGAGGACACCTTCTGCTTGCAGGTTGCGACGAGCTGCCTGGGCGAGCTCGGCGATGCGCTCGACACTGAACACGCGGTGGGCGAGCTTGGCCAGCAAGGCCGCCTCGTAGCCGTACCCCGTGCCGATCTCGAGAACCGTGTCGTCGGGCCCGAGCTTCTCAGGGCCTCGATCATGAGCCCGATCAGCGAAGGCTGCGAGGTGGTCTGCGCCTGCCCGATCGGGATCGCGCAGTCATATGCGACCTCGTTGCGCATTGCGACGGGAACGAACGAGGCGCGGCGCACGCTGCGCAGCGCCTCGAGCACACGGGGGTCGATGACACCTTGGGCCCGCGCCGCTCGAACGAGCGACTCCCCGTTCGCGCGATCGACCCACGTCTCGTCACCGGCTCGCTTGGCGGAACGGTCTCCGCTCACTTCCACCAGCTCACTTGAGCAGGAGGGCGGAACCGCTTGTGGCAGACGAGGCCGCCGGCAAGGCCGGCCGGTCGCCGTCGGCTGCCGGGAACACGGAGCAGGGGAGCGATGCGGCTTGCTGATGCCGGTCAGGGCGACGACCGGGGCGCCGAGAACACCGTGGGTTCGTGCGAGCGCGATGAGTCAAGGTGCGGGCGGCCCGACCCTGCTCGGGCTTGGCGGGGCGATGACGGCGGTCGAGGTGCGTGAGTTCTCCGGACGCTGGGTGGCGCCGGTACAAGCGTACGGTCAGAGAGCCTTGACCGCGGCCACGACCTTTGTGAGCGAATCCTTGGCGTCACCGAACAACAGCGTGGTCTTCGGGTCGAAGAGCAGCTCGTTGTTGATGCCGGCGAAGCCCGGGCGCATCGAGCGCTTCATGAACACGATGTTGCGGGCCTCGTCGACAGCGAGGATGGGCATCCCGTAGATCGGGCTATCCGGGTTGTTCTTCGCCGCCGGGTTGACGACGTCGTTGGCGCCAACCACGAGGGCCACGTCGGCGGACTGGAACTCCGGGTTCGCCTCTTCCATCTCCTTCAGCTGTTCATAAGGAACGTTGGCCTCTGCCAACAGGACGTTCATGTGGCCCGGCATACGGCCGGCGACAGGGTGGATGGCGTAGATAACCTCGACCCCGCGCGATTCGAGCAGGTCGGCGAGCTCGCGGATCGTGTGCTGAGCCTGCGCGACCGCAAGGCCATAACCGGGAACGACGATCACCTTGTTGGCGTAAGCGAGCAGGATGGCGACGTCCTCCGCACTCGCGGACCGGACGCTTCTGGTCGTGTCGCCCTCGGCGCCACCGGTGGCGGTGATCACCGAGCCGAAGGCGCTGAAGAGGATGTTCGGGAGCGAGCGTCCCATCGCCTGGCTCATCTTCTGGGTGAGGAGCGTGCCCGAGGCGCCCACGAGAGTACCGGCCACGACGAGCACGACCGAGTGCAACACAAAGCCGCTCGCCGCCACGGCAAGACCGGTGAACGAGTTCAGCAACGAGATGAGGACCGGTACGTCCGCCCCGCCGACGGGCAGGACGAACGCGACGCCGAACGCCAGTGCCAGGACGACCACGATGGCAATGAGCCAGTTGACGGAACTGACGCAAAGCGTGACCCCGAGGCCGAGGATGGCGACGCCGACGATGCCGTTCCAGATCTGCTGGCCCGGGTAGGTGATGGCCCTGCCGGTCATGATCTCCTGCAGCTTCGCGAAGGCGATGCAGCTGCCCGAGAACGAGATGCAGCCGATGACAACTCCGAGGAGGACCTCGACCACCTCGTAGACGGCGAGTGAGCCGGCCGGGGCCCTCAAGAAGGTCGCCAGGGCGATCAGCGCGGCGGCGCCGCCGCCGACGCCGTTGAACGCCGCCACCATCTGCGGCATGGCGGTCATCTTGACAAGGCGGGCCGCGGGGACCGCGATGACGGCCCCGATGAGCATTGCCCCGACGATCAGGAGGAAGTGGGTGAGCCCCTTGGTAGCGAAGGTGATCCCGACGGCGAGCGCCATGCCGGCGGCGCCGAGGAGGTTCCCGTAGCGGGCCGTCTTCGGCCCCGTGAGGCCGCGCAGCGCCAGGATGAAACAGATCGCCGCGATCAAGTCGGCGAGGCGGATGCCGGTTCCGAGGCTCACTTCGGGCCCCCTTCGGCGCCAGGCGCAACCGCGTTGGCCGGCTCTGGCGCGGCCTTGGCCGGCTTGCGGACCTTGAACATCTCGAGCATCCGGTCGGTGACGACGAACCCACCGACAACGTTCAACGTTGCCAAGACGACGGCGACGAAGCCGAGCACCATCTGGGCCGTGCCGTGGGCCGTGCCTAAGACGAGCATCGCGCCGACGAGCACGACGCCGTGGATGGCGTTCGTGCCCGACATAAGCGGTGTATGCAGCGTGCTCGGCACCTTGGCGATCACCTCGAAGCCCACGAACGCCGAAAGCACGAATACGGTTATGAGCGAGAGGATGTCCCCGCCGTTCATTGCGTCCCTCCTTCAAGCAGGTCGCGGGTGCGGGGCATGGCGGACTTCGCCCCCATGGGTGACGCACGTGCCGGCGACGATCTCGTCGTCGAAGTCCGGCGCGAAGGCTCCCGCCTTGATGACGAGGGTCAGGAACTCGGCGATGTTGCGCGAGTAGAGGAAGCTTGCGTGCAGGGGCATTGAGGCGGGAGGTTCTTCACCCCGATGAGGGTGACACCGCCCTCGTCGAGGGTCTCCCCTGGTCGGCTGAGGCGCGCAGTTGCCGCCCGTCTCGGCCGCCAGGTCGACGATGACGCTGCCGAGGGTCATCTGGTGCACCATCTCCGCGGTGACCAGCACAGGTGCTTTGCGCCCGGGGATGGCCGCGGTCGTGATCACCACGTCGGCCCCGGCGACCTCCTTGCCGATGAGCCGCCACGCTGGCGGCGCAGGAAGTCCTCCGACTGCTCGCGGGCGTAGCCGCCCTCACCCTCCTGGGCCTCGAGATCGAGCTTCGACGAAAGTGGCCCCGAGGCTCTTCACCTCGGTGCGGGCGGCTGTGCGCACGTCGTAGGCGCGTACGTTCGCGCCCGAGGCGGCGCCGCCGTGGCGATCGCCTGCAGCCCGGCGACCCCCGCGCCGAGCACGAGCACCTTGGCGGGTGGCACGGTGCCGGCTGCGGTCATGTAGAGGGGGAAGAACTTCGGGAGGTGCTCAGCCGCCAGCAGCACGGCGCGATAGCCCGAGACCAGCGCCTGGGATGAGAGCACGTCCATCGACTGAGCCCGCGTGATCCGAGGCAGCAGGTCCAGGCTGAACGCCGAGATCCGGTGATCAACGAGCGCACGGACGAGCTCGAGGTTCGCGCCGGGTTGGAGGTAGCTCACGACGCCGGAACCCTCGCGCAGAAGGCCCACCTCCTCGAGGGTGAGCGGCTGAACTTTGCAGATGAAGCCTGCAGTGGCGAACAGCGTCGGGGCGTCCACCAAGGTGACGCCCGCGGCGGTGTAGGCCTCGTCGGCAAGCAGGGAGGAGGCGCCGGCGCCGGCTTGCATGGCGACGTCCGCCCCGAGGGCGGTGATCCTTGGGACGACGCTGGGGACGAGCGCAACCCGACGCTCGCCGGGCGTTGTCTCGCTCGGTATTCCCAATCGCATGAGCTCGGTCAGCAAACGCGGACGTTCCAGGTCTAAACGCGGCTGTCAGTGCGTCGCGGCCGGTGCAGCGGGCTTCTTCCCCC
>CAWILM010000041.1:0-31741 GCA_963836935.1 uncultured Acidimicrobiaceae bacterium | reverse complement strand
ACGCCGAGGGTGACCGCCACCCGGCCTCGAGGATCCGGTCGAGGTGACCCGGCGCTATTTCCCGGTCCTCATAGGCGCGGACGTTACGGCGAGCTCGAATGGCATCCCAGGTTTCCACGCAGGGCAACGCTACTGGTCCCACTCGCGCACGGCGTCCCGTCTCGGAATCCGCTTGGGTGGGGCAGGTTCAGGTCACGAACCAGGGCAGGACCGGCGATGGCTCGCACCGTCGCCTTCCTGGGTGAGCTGCTCCGATGCTCGGTCAGCGCCGTCCCGGCGGCCGGGCGCTTCCTGCACGATACGACCGCGCCGGTGCGGTCGTGCCCGAGAGTCGGATGCGGCGTCCGCAGGCTGCTCGCGGTACTCCTGTGGCACATCGAGCTTGTAGAGCCTGGGCGGCTCGTCGACAAGCCCACTCAGCTGCCCGCGAACCCATCGGTGCCGGGGCACCATCCCCGCCTGTCGGGCCCGGGCCGACACCAACGCCGCGCCCACCGCACGGAGGCACGCTTCCCACGGACTCGGGCACTGTCGCTGTTCGTAGACTTGGGCCGTGCGTCCTCCGATCGGCTCGCCTTCTCGTGCGCGCGCCGTTGCCAGGGCGTGCGCAACTGGACCTGTGGCCGGAGCCGTGTCAGACCAACCGGGCTTTCGCGGCAAGGCTTCGCGCGACAGGTACCGGGCGATCATGCCCGTAAAGACGGCTCTCCTGTCCGCTGACGCGGAACAGTCGGCCAGATGACAGGTTCCGCTGCCCGGCCGCAAACGCTAGCTTCGGCTCGCGCCAGAGCCGTCCCATGGCCCGTGTCGTTCATGATGCTGGCGGCGATCTGGGGCTGCTCGTTCTGGTGGATCAAGCTCGGTCTGCGGTCATTCTCGCCAGTGGACGTTGCCTTCGGCCGACTGGCAGTGGGCGCCCTGGCACTTGTCCTCATCTGTGGCTTGACCCGCGCCGGACTGCCGCGGCAGCGGTCGACCTGGGGACACCTGTTCGTCCTTGCCATCCTCCTTAACAGCATTCCGTTCACCCTTATCTCCTACGGGGAGACTCACATCTCGGCCGTCCTGGCTGGGATCATCAACGCTCTGACACCCGTCGCGGCCCTGCTCATGGTCCTCACCGTCTTTCGCGAAGAGAAGCCGAGCGCCGAACGTATCGGCGGGCTCGCCCTGGGCTTCGCCGGCGTCCTTGTCGTCGTAGGAGTGTGGAACGGACTCGGTTCCGGAGAACTGCTCGGTGTCGGCGCGTGCCTTGGCGCTGTTGGCTGTTATGGCGTCGGGTTTCCCTATGCCCGGCGCCATCTGACCAAACTCCCCGAGGGCCCAGTCGCACTCGCCACCGGCCAGGTGCTCTGTGGTGCCCTGCAGCTTCTGCCCTTCGCCCTCCTCACCGGGCACGTCCACACCCACGTTTCTGCAACCTCGCTGTACGGGATGACCGGCCTTGGCGTCCTCGGCTCCGGGGTCGCCTACATCCTCAACTTCCACGTCGTCGCGCGGGCTGGCGGCACCATCGCCAGCACGGTCACCTACGTCACACCCGTCTTCGCAGTTGTCGTCGGCGCGGCGTTCCTGAGCGAGCCGGTCACCTGGTACGAGCCGGTCGGGGGCCTTGTCATCCTTGCGGGAGCCGCCCTGGCACAGGGTCGCGTCCCGACCCTCGCGAAGCGGCGGGTACCCTCGGGCGACGACTGACACCTGCCGGGCTGAAGGCCCTTGTTGCTTGCCGGCCCCACGGACCTCGTCCCGAGAGAGGCCGGCTGGGCGCGCGGCTGCCCTTCCAGCCGCCACAGCAAATCCCTGCGACGAGGTCAGCCGAGCCCCTGCGCCCAGGCAACGTTGATCACGAGCCCGTGCGGAGCGGCGTGATCTTCCCCTTCCTGCGGCTAACTGCCGTCCGGAGGACGCCCTTTCGATCTGCCGAACGCCACTGGTGCCGCGAAGAGTGCCAGCGCCCACATGCGGGCTCCAGCGGGCCGAGACGCGGCGGGACGTTCGCCGGGCCCAGGTCTGCTTGGTATCGGCCCCGCGTGGTAGAAACGCTTCGGTGGCGCTTCGCTGCCAACAGATGGGGGGTGAACAGATGGACCGCGAAATGGTCGACCAGGTCGTCGAGGTCGCCAGGCGCGTCGTCGCAAGCGGGGCGATCTCGGCGAACGCGCACGGGAACGTCAGCCTGCGAGTGCCGGGGGAAGACGAGATGTACTTCACCGGCGGCTCGACGCTTCGCGACCATCCCGCCGAAGCGGTCGTCCGGATCGGCCTCGACGGGGTCCTCCGCGAGGGCCAGTTGCCGCCAATTCAAGGCGCCGTCGTCAATATGCACACCGCGATGTATGCCGACCAGGCCGACGTCGGTTGCGTGATCCACACCCACTCGCCGTATGCCACGGCTTACGCGGTGGCTTCATCAGCCGATCGGCTGCTGGGTCGAGGCCCTGGCCATGTTCGGGTTGCCCGACGGCGTGCCGTTGGCCGGCTACGGGCCCCGGGGATCCGAGCACGCGATCGGGAACATCCGCGCTGCCGTCGTCGGAGGCGTGCCCGCGGTCCTCCTCGCCAACCACGGAGTGCTGGTGTTCCATCGCACAGCGGACCTGGCCATCATGACCGGTTTGGCATCGTCGAGGAAGCCGCCCAGGCTGGCATCAACGCGGTCGGGCTTGGCGGGGCCGTGCCGATCCCGAGGCAGCTTCCGGCCCCGCGTAACCAGGTCGCAACCACCGGCCGCGAGGACGTTCTTGACCGAGTCGCTGTCCGCCCCGTACGTGTGAGCGATGCGCACCCCGTCCGAGGTCGGGAACACGTTGACAGGGGTCTTCTAGACGCGCCCCGACCTACGGCCGTGCACTGCGACACCTAATCCTCGGGGCCGAGGCAGCGATGTGCCGGGTGATCCGGTTGAGCCCCACTCGGTTCAGACGTGCGACAGCCCGGGGAAGTGGCACGCGTCACCCCAGTCTGTCGACAGCGGTCGTTCCCGGGACCAAGCAACCTGTTGGCCCTTGCGCCCGGCTGCTCATGTACCAAATAATCGGCGACTTGTCCGCGATTCACAACAAACCAGGCAGGCAATCTCCTTTCGGTATTGGCACCGCCACCGACGGGACCGTCGTGGGCGCGATGAGCCCGCCGCCCCTTTTCGGCAGCTGCCGCGCGACGGTCCGGCCGTCTTGGTGCAAACATGTCGCCGTGAAGATCGTCGGCCTGATCGGAGGTATGAGCTGGGAGTCCTCGGCGGAGTACTACCGGCTCCTGAACGAGTTCGTCCGCGAGGAGATGGGAGGGCTGCACTCGGCCCGGTGCCTTCTCTACTCGCTCGACTTCGCGGAGATCGAACGACTCCAGGCCACCGGCGCCTGGAAAGAAGCGGAGGACATGCTCGTTGCTGCGGGGCAGTCCCTGGAGCTCGCAGGTGCCGACTTCCTTGTACTGTGCACCAACACCATGCACAAGGTGGCCGACGGGCTCGAGGCCCGGGTCTCCCTCCCGCTGGTCCACATCGCCGACGTCGTCGCCGAGGCCGTCAGCGCGACAGGCGTCACCCGGGTCGGGCTCCTGGGCACCGCGTTCACGATGGAGCAGTTGTTCTACAAAGACCGGCTGGCCACGCGTGGTATCGAGGTCATCGTGCCCTCGTCCGCCGACCGCAAGATGGTCCACAGGATTATCTATGAGGAGCTCTGCGTCGGCACGATCCGCGAAGAGTCCGCGCGCTGCGAGCCGGGCGATCATCGCCCGTTTGGTGGCTGCCGGGGCCGAAGGAATCGTCCTCGGCTGTACCGAGCTCGAGCTGCTTGTCCGGGCGGAAGACTCTCCGGCGCCGGTGTTCCCTACGACCCGCCTCCATGCCGCCGCGGCAGTCAAGAGGGCTCTGGCGAATCAGGCCGAGGATGACCTGGAACTGCTCGAAGCTCCGGCTGATAGTGAGGCCGCGGCCCGGCTGCTCGCGCGGTACTACGAGGAGCTCGGCACCCGCTTCCCCGGTGGATTTGAGGTCGACCGTTCCGTGGCGGCACCAGAGGCAGAGCTCCGCCCCCCATCGGGATGCTTCCTCATCGCGCGAATCGGCGGTCGCTCGGTGGGGTGCGGGGCGGTCAGGAAGCTGGATGAGAGCACTGCTGAGGTCAAGCGAATGTGGATCGACCCGTCGGTGCGCGGTCGCGGTATCGGCCGCAGGCTGCTGGCCGGTCTGGAGTCTGCGGCGCAACGCCTCGGTTGCAGGCTGGTGCGACTGGACACAAGCAGCCACCTGCCCGAGGCGCTCGGCCTCTACCGTTCCAGCGGCTACAGAGAGATCCCTGCCTACAACGACAACTTCTATGCCCATCACTGGTTCGAGAAGTCACTGGGGTCGAAGGCGCCCGCTGGCACGGACACGAGCGCCAAAGATCCCGCCTAGTCGCCTGCGGCCGACAGGGCCGCCAAGGCCCGCAATGCTGCCCCCTGGCCCCACGGGGACGGCTCGACGAGAAATCGCTCGTAATTGGCCAGATCCCAGGTGGGGAGGACATCGGCACTCGCGCCGCTGTAGGTGCCGTCCGCGGTGACGGCTTGCATCATCGCCGCCCCGGCGGCTTCGACCTTTGTCCGGGCAGGCACGCCCACAGCGGGGGCCTGGGGATGAAGCGCTGCTGCGACGAAGAAGGCCGCGGTGGAGGTTTCCTCGTCCGCTCCCGGGTCGGCCAGAACAGCCGGCCAGTGGCCGCTTGCAGCCTGCTCGCTCGCGAGAGTCTCAAGGAGGCTCCCCGCCTCGTTCACGATGTTTCCGGCGCCACTGTGGTCAACGAGCGCGAGCAGGTCGAGCAGTCCGAGAACCGCCCAGCCGAGACCGCGGCTCCATGAGATCGCGTTGTTGCGACCAAGGGAGAAGTCGTACCACTGCGCCCAACCGGTGGGGCACCTGAGCACCTCGAGGATTTGCGTCGCGACACCGAGGGCGGTGCGTTCGGCGCCGGGGTCGCCTCGATGGTCACCCGCCAGCAACGTCATGGCGGGCAAATGGTAGAGAGCGTCGATGCAAACGCCGAAGCGGAACTGCGGCCTGTGAGGCTCGAGCGCTGGAACTGCCCCATCGAGCAAGGGGAGCCGTTCCAACGCGGCGACGACCCGGTCGGCTGCAGCCCGAGGCAGCGAGCCCTCCGCCACAAGTTGCAACACGGCCCGGCCCGGCACAAGGGCGTCGTCGAACGAGATCGGGGCCAGGTGAGTCCAGCGCTCCAGACAACCGACGACCGCGTCGCGGTATGGGCCACCGACGATCTGGTCGGCCCCGAGCAGTCCGTCGATGGCGATGGCGTCCCCCCAATACCAGGTTCCGAAGCGGAATCGAAGCGTGCGGTCCGCCACCGCGCGGAGTACTTGCAAGTCCTGGGTCGACGTCATGTTCCTCGCCGGTTCCGCCTCTCAGTTCGATGTCTCCTCCGGACACCCGAGCAACCCCGAGGTGTCGGCGCGGCCAAAGCGTAGCGCCCTGCCCGCTGGTCACCCCTCGGCGATGCGGAGCCGAAGGACTTCACGGCTTACGCAGTCTTGGCACCTCACAGGCGAGAAAGTCTCGAAGACCGCAGGGCCTCACAAGGCCGGGAATTCGGTGACTGACTGTCCGTCCGCGTTCGCGACCCAGATGTGGGTGCCGTCCGAGGTGACAGCTGCAGGGCCGTCGAAGCCGTATCCGGATCCGCTGATGACCCTGACCAGGGCCCCCGTAACGGCCGAGAGCTCGGTGACCGAGTCGCCATCGTTCGCTACCCAGACGTGGCTCCCGTCCGAAATGATGGCGTCGGGTTCGTCGAAGCCGTATCCGGATCCGCTGATGACCCTGACCAGGGCCCCCGTAGCGGCCGAGAGCTCTGTGACCGAGTTGTCTCCCTCGTTCGCCACCCAGATGTGGGCGCCCTGCGAGGCGATGGCGGACGGGTCGTCGAAGCCGAAACCCGCCTTGCTCAAGACCTTGTCCAGGGTTCCGCTCGAGGCCGAAAGCTCCGTGACCGAGTTGTCGGAGGAGTTCGCCACCCAGATTCGGCCGTCATCCGAGGTGATACCCGAAGGCCCGTCGAAGCCGTAACTCGGGTCGACGAGGAGGTTTATGAGCGTGCCGGTCGAGGCTGAGAACTCGGTGACCGTGTCGTTCTCGTTCGCCACCCAGATGTGGCCGCCGGCCGCGGTGATGGCGTCAGGGTGGTTGAAGCCGTAGCTCAAGCCGCTCACGACCTTGAGACGGGCTCCGGTCGATGCCCAGAAGCTCGGTGACCGCAAACCCGGCCGTGTTGGCGACCCAGATGTCCGCGCCGGCCGAAGCGATGGCGGCGGGACCGTCGAAGCTGTAGCCCGGGCCGCGGATGACCTTGATCAACGCGCCCGTGGAGGCGGAGAGCTCGCTGACCGACCTGGCCGAGGTATTCGCCACCCAGATGTGCTTGCCGCCCGAGGTGACGGCGTCGGGGTCGTTGAACTCGTAGCGCGAGCCGCTGATGAACTTGATCAGCGCACCTGTGGAGGCGGAGAGCTCGCTGAGGGAGTTGGCGGCGGAGTCGGCCACCCAGATGCTGGTGCCGCCCGAAGTGATGCCCAACGAGCCGCCGAAGCCGTAACTCGGGCTCCCCAGGACCTTGACGAGGGCGCCGGTCGAGGCGGAGAGCTCGGTGACCGAGTACCCGCCCGCGTTCGAGACCCAGATGTCGGCGCCGTTCGAGGTGATGCTCGACGGGTCGTCGAAGCCGTAGCTCGATGCGCGGATCACCTTGACCAGGCCCCCGGTCGCGGCAGAGAACTCGGTGACCGAGTCGGCGAGCGCGTTCGTCACCCAGATGTGAGCGCCGCCCGCGGTGATCCCCTGCGCCCCCAGGGAGCCGCTGAGCCCGTACCTCGTTCCCCGGATGACCCTGACCAGGGCCCCCGTAACGGCCGAGAGCTCGGTGACCGAGTCCTGGTTCCTTACCCAGACGTGGCTGCCGCCCGAGGTGATCGCCCAGGGGTCGTCGAAGCCGTAGGCAGGGCCGCGGATGACCTTGACCAGAGCGCCCGTCGCGGCGGAGAGCTCGGTCACCGAGCTCTTGTTCGTGACCCAGAGCCGGGAGCTGTTCGCGGTGACCGCCCACGGGTCGTCGAAGCCGAAACTCGTGCCCCGGATGATCTTGACCAGGGCGCCGGTCAAGGACGAGAGCTCCGTGACCGAGTTGTCACCCTCGTTCACGATCCAGATGTGCGTGCCAGCGGAGGCGATGCTGAGAGAACCGTCGAACGCGTACTTCGAGCCACGGATGAGCTTGATAAAGGCGCCGGTGGCGGCAGAGAGCCTCGGTGACCGACTTGCCACCGTTCACCACGAAGACGTGGCTGGCGCTGCAGGTAAGCGCCCACGGGTCGTCGAACCCCCAGCCGAGGACGTTGACGCCGGACAGTGGTCTCATCGGCGGGGCCGAGAGCGAGGACACGCCGTCCGATGCTGCCCCGACAGGAGATGTCGGCGCCCAGATGACAAGGGTTGCGACCAACGCAGTCAGCGCGCCGGCCGCAGCACTTCGACGCAGGAGAGCGAACTTCGCCCTCGTCGACGATCCTCTCAAGTGGACGAAGGTACACCACACATGGGACCGGTTCTGTGCACACCGAGCAGAGCCGGTCGACTGCCTCCCGCTGTCTCCCAGCTCGCCCACGACCACCATCGTCACCCCGTTGACCACGCCGCGATAACCGTCACTGCGACGGTGGCTAGAAGATCGCGGTCTGAGTTCGGGCTGACCCGGACGCGCCCGGCGCGCGGCCCGCGACCGGGCGCATCCGACAGGGGGCCTGGGACGACCCCGCGATCGAGAGGGCCTGCCGCGGCTGCAGCCCCGGCCCGGATCCGCACCTGCAAAGTGCGAGAATCGGCAGATGATGAGGAGAGCGCCCGATGATGCCGGGGCGATCCGAGCTTTGTTGTTCGACCTCGGAGGGGTCGTGATCGGGTTCGACTTCAAACGAGCATTCCGCGTCTGGGCTGCCGCCGCCGGTTGTGATCCCACCGAGCTTGAACGAAGGTTCTCTTTCGACGAGGCCTATGAACAACACGAACGAGGAGAGATCGACGCGGCGGGCTACTTCTCCGTGCTGCGCCGGAACCTCGGCCTCAGTATTTCCGACGAGCAACTCGTCGCGGGTTGGAACGACATCTACCTGGGCGTCATCGCAGGGATGTCTGCCCTGCTGTCCGCGGCAAACAGACGCTTGCCCGTGTACGCGTTCACCAACTCGAATCCGACGCATCGCGACGCTTGGTCCAAACGCTTCGCGAACGAGTTGTCCGTCTTTCGTTCCATCTTCGTCTCGTCCGATCTCGGCCGCCGCAAGCCCGATCCTGAGGCCTTCTCCGTTGTGGCAGCGCGAACCGGCTTTCAGGCCTCCGAGTTCCTGTTCTTCGACGATGCCCCGGAGAACGTCGAGGGTGCCCGCGTAGCGGGGATGCGGGCCGTTCTGGTCAAGTCGGCCGCCGATGTCCGGGAGGACCTGAGGCAACTCGGTATCGAATCGGAAGCTCCGGACAGGGGCCACGGCCGGCCCACCGACCGTCGCATCACCGCCTCCCATCGTCGTCCACAACGAGACAACGCGGGAGGATGACAGAGAATTCCTCCGAAACTACTTATTCAGGACTCAGATCGCTGGCGGGTGCGCGACCCGAACATCGCGCGAGCTATCAGAAGCCGGTGGACCTCGCGTGTTCCTTCGAACGACACGTGAGCCAGCGAGTCGCGATGCCAACGCTCGAGGGGACAGTCGGGCGAACAGCCGCAGGCGTCAAGGATCTGAACGGCCTGCTCGGTGACGAAGACCGCCGTCTCGTCCGCGAAGATCTTCGCCATGGCGCCCTCGCCGGCCGTGAACGGCTTGCCCCTCATGGCCATCGACGCGGCCTTCATGTAAAGAAGGCGCGCCGCGTCGGTGCGGGTCCTCATGTCGGCGAGCTTGAAGGCGACGGTGTTGCGCTCGAGAATCGGACTCCCGCGGGCCCTGTGCTGCTGGGCATCCTCGAGCACGTGCTCGTACGCGGCACGGGCGATCCCGACCGCCTGGGCGGCGACCGCGGGGAGAATCGCCTCGAATGTCACCATGGCGGCCGAGGATCTCGCCTGCCGACCGTCGCGGGCACGGGAGATCCGCTCGTCGAGCCGGTCCTTGCCCCCGAGGAGGCAGGCCCCGGGTAACGTGACGTCGCGCAGGATGACCTCGGCTGTGTGGCAGGCCCGGAGCCCGGTCTTGGTGAGCTTGTGACCCATCGAGAGGCCCGGGGTCTTCGGTGGCACGACGAAGCTCGCTTGGCCGTGCGCACCTACGTCGGGATCAACCGACGCCACGACAACGTGGACGTCGGCGATACCGCCGTTGGTGATCCCCGCCTTTGTCCCGTTCAAGGTCCACGCGTCGCGCGTCCGGTCGTAAACGGCCCGGGTCCCCACGCTTGCGGCATTCAAACCGGCATCGGCGTCCGACACGCACAGCGCCGCCAGCCGAACGTCACCCGTCTGACCAAAGCACCGCGGAGCCCACTCGGCGACCTGCTCGGGCGTGCCGGCAGCAACGATTCCCGCGACACCGGGGGTCGATCCGAGGATCGCGAGTGCAATCCCCGCATCGCCCCAGGCCATCTCCTCGTTGACAAGCGGCAGCAGCAGCCCGGTCGGATCCGCGAAACAGTTCGCCACGAAGTCGAACGAGTACAACCCGATCCTGGCGGCCTCCTCGATGATCGGCCAGGGGGTTTCTTCGCGCTCGTCCCATTCGCGCCCTGCCGGACGTTCCGCGTTCTCGGCGAAGTCGTGCACCCACCGGAGGACCTGGAGCTGATCATCATTCAGCTCCATCGAGAACTCACTCATCGTTCACCTCGGATCCGGACCGGAGCCGTCTCTCCGGTGCATCCGACGTCGTCAACCGGACGGCCTGCGGCAAAGGACGCTCACCTGGGAACGCTGTGGCGGCCGGGCGGAAAGCCAGCCTCGAACACGCGAAACAGCGCGCGGCGGCGGCTCCTCGTCCGGGCGCGAGAACCAGGCGGTTCGACAATCGGAACCGAACATTACGGCCGGGGCCGCAGAACGGGACCCGACGATTGCTAGGCCCACTGCTAAGCAGCAGGCCCACCGGGAGTGCGCGGACTCAGCGCGCCCGGACGTTGGCTGCCTGCAGCCCCTTCTGGCCCTCCTGAACGTCGAATTCGACTTCCTGGCCCTCGGTGAGGGTCCGGTAACCGGACATTTGGATAGACGAGTGGTGGACGAAAACGTCCACGCCGTCGGACTGCGAGATGAAGCCGTAGCCCTTCTCGCTGTTGAACCACTTCACTACTCCGGTCGCCACTGTGGCGTTCCCCTTTGTCTCAGATTGCAGGTAAACGAGAGCGCCGGCCCGAGACCGCCCGTTTGGAGTGGCCGATATCCGAGGTGGCGCCCCGGACACCGGGTTACCGCCCGACATGTCGGCAACCCCGCGTGACACCACGATCCGGTTGCTCCCGACCGACAACGTAGCAGAGCGTCAATGAAGGCTGTTAGCCCGCATCGATATGGTCGGCCAATGGCTGTTCGGAGGCGGGGCCATCCCCGACGACGCCCTCGCCTGGCTCAGCGCCGGATCCGCGTGCCCGAGGATGTGTCCTCGACGATGTAGCCGAGAGCGGCGATTTCGGAGCGCAACACGTCGGCCGAGGCAAAGTCCCGATCCGCACGTGCCCGGTCGCGGCGGCGTCCCAGCTCAAGCACCGCCTCGGGGATCTCGGCGGCGCCTTTCGCCTCGAGCCCGACAGCCCCGAAGCACTCCAGGACCGACCTCGTCAGCTCAGCTGCCCTTGCCGCCTCGCGAGAGTCGAAGGCAACGTTCGCCCGCCTTATCGCATCGAACAAGACCGCCGTCGCGCCGGGGGTGTCCAGGTCGTCCTGCATCCTCTCCACGAAGGCGTCCCTCACCTCGGGATCGATCGGCTCGCCCTCAGCGCCGCCCGCCTCGTCGAGCCGGTCGCTCAGGGCATCCAGCCGGCCCAACGCCGTCGCAGCATCGCTCAGCGTCGTGGGCGTCACCTCGATCGGCGCTCGATAGTGCGACTGCAGGACGAGCAACCGGTAGGCGCGGGGATCACTCTGCTCGAAGAGGTCGGACAGCGTGAGCACGTTGCCCAGTGATTTCGACATCTTCTCGCCCCCCCGCGCTTCGACCATGCCGTTGTGCATCCAGCGGCGCGCGAACTGCTTGCCGGCCGCCACCGCTTGCGCGCGCTCGTTCTCGTGATGCGGGAAGACCAGGTCCTGACCGCCCCCGTGAAGGTCAAACCCCTCGCCCAGCAGCGCGAGCGACATGACGACGCACTCGGTGTGCCAGCCGGGACGTCCCGGGCCCCAGGGCGAGTCCCACCACGGCTCCGCGGGCTTCGCCTTCTTCCAGAGCGCGAAGTCGAGAGGCGAACGCTTCTTCTCGTTCACCTCGACACGAGCCCCTGACCGCAACGAGGCGAGGCTCTGGTGGGCAAGAAGCCCGTAGTCCTCGACAGCCGAGACGGCGAAGTAGACACCGTCGCTCGTCTCATAGGCGGACCCGAGCCCGACGAGCTGTGCGATGAGCTCCACCATTTCCTCGATGAAGGCTGTTGCATGCGGAACCTGGGTCGGACGCAGGCACCCCAGGGTGTCCATGGCGTCCCACCATTCGGCCTCGTACTGCTCGGCAACATCTTCGGGCCGGCGATGCTCCTCGTTCGCCCGGGCGATGATCTTGTCGTCGATGTCGGTGACGTTCGACACGTGGTCCACCGCGAACTCCGAGTACTCGAGAAAGCGACGGAGGACGTCATAGACGAGCGAAAAACGGCCGTGGCCGATATGGGGCGGGCCGTAGACGGTCGAACCGCAGATGTACAGGCCTATCTCGCCGGGCGCGCGAGTCCTGAGCTCCCGACTGTGACCCAGGACAGTGTCATGAAGGCGCAACACAGGAGTACCGTACTAGGCCAATGGCGACTCCCCGCGTGCCCGAACGACCGTCCCTCGAGGGCCTCGAGGATCGTTGGTCCGCGCGTTGGGAACAAGACGGCATCTACCGCTTCGATACGGCCCGCGCTCGAGGCGACGTGTACTCGATCGACACGCCGCCGCCGACGGTATCGGGATCGCTCCACGTCGGCCATGTCTTTTCCTACACCCAGACAGACATCGTCGCCCGCTACCAAAGAATGACCGGCAAGGCGGTCTTCTACCCGATCGGCTGGGACGACAACGGTCTGCCCACCGAACGCCGCGTCCAGGACTACTTCGGGGTCAGCTGCGACCCCTCCCTGCCTTACGAACCGGACTTCGTCCCTCCGCCGCACGACCACAAGCGAGACAAGAACGCTAGGGCGATCCCGATATCACGCCCGAACTTCATCGAGCTGTGCAACATCCTCATAACCGAGGACGAAAAGGTGTTCGAGCGGCTCTACCGCAAGCTGGGCGCCTCGGTCGACTGGACCCAGCACTACACGACGATCGGCGAGGTGTCACGACGAGCGTCGCAACGGGCCTTCCTCCGCCTCCTCGCCCGCGGGGAGGCCTACCGCCAGGAGGCGCCGACGTTGTGGGACGTCGACTTCCAAACCGCGGTCGCCCAGGCCGAGCTCGTCGACAAGGAGGACCCGGGCTTCTACCACCGGCTCCGCTTCGTGCGGTTGCACGGCGGCGATCCCGTCGAGATTGAGACGACCCGGCCCGAGCTCGTGCCGGCCTGTGTCGCGCTCGTCGCCCATCCGGACGATGAGCGCTACCAAAGCCTGTTCGGTGCCGAGGCGCTGACGCCGTTGTTCGGCGTACCGGTCCCGGTCCTCCCCCACGAGCTCGCCGAGCCGGACAAGGGCTCGGGTATCGCGATGATCTGCACGTTCGGCGACTTGACGGACGTGACCTGGTGGCGCGACCTCGCCCTGCCGACGCGGCTCTGTGGTCGGGCGCGACGGGCGCCTCGGTCCGGCCCCGTTCGGAACCCCGGGCTGGGAGTCCGCCGATTCGGAGCGGGCGAACGTGTGCTACGCGGAGATCGAGGACCTGCCAGTCAAGCGTGCCCAGGCGCGCATCGTGGCGCTGCTGCGCGACTCCGGCGATCTGCTGGGCGAGCCGCGCGCCATCACGCATGCGGTCAAGTACTACGAACGGGGCAAACGGCCCCTCGAGATCGTTACCTCCGCACAGTGGTACGTGCGGACCCTCGAGCGCCGTGAGGCGCTTATCGCCCGAGGACGCGAGCTGAAATGGCACCCCGAGTACATGCGGGCCCGCTACGAGGCCTGGGTGGAAGGCCTCACGGGAGACTGGAACATCTCGCGGCAGCGTTTCTTCGGCGTCCCGTTCCCGGTCTGGTACAGACTCGACGACCAAGGCGAGGTCGCCGCGGACGGCCTCTTGCTCGCCGCGGAGGATCGCCTGCCGGTCGACCCGTCGACCGATGTCCCCGGTGGGTACACCGAGGAGCAACGCGGCAAGCCCGGTGGGTTCATCGGTGACCCGGACGTGATGGACACCTGGGCGACATCGTCCTTGTCACCCCAGATCGTGGGCAAGTGGGAGGAGGACCCGGCGTTCTTCGCGAAGGTCTTCCCGATGGACCTGCGACCCCAGGCACACGAGATCATCCGGACTTGGCTGTTCTCGACGATCGTGCGCTCGGAGCTGGAGCACTCCGTACTCCCGTGGCGCCACGCCGCCATCTCCGGGTGGATTCTCGACCCCGACCGCAAGAAGATCGGCAAGTCGCTCGGCAACGCCATCACGCCGCTCGAGTACCTCGAGAAGTACAGCACCGACGCCGTGCGGTACTGGGCCGGATCTGCCCGCCTGGGCGCCGACACCGTCTTCAGCGAGGAACAGATGAAGGTCGGCAGACGGCTCGCGATCAAGGTCCTGAACGCGAGCCGCTTCGTGCTCTCACGCGTGGACGGGTCTGAAAGCCCCCAGCAGGGATGCGCAACCGGGCTCACGGCCGTCGACGCCGCCATGGTTGGCAGTCTCGCGGCCGTCGTCGACGAGGCGACGATCGAGTTCGAGTCCTACGACCACGCGGTGGGCCCTCGAGGTCACCGAGTCCTTCTTCTGGTCGTACTGCGACGACTACCTCGAGCTCGTGAAGGCCCGTTCGTATGGCGATCCGTCCCAGCAGGGTCCGGCGTCGGCACGATACGCCCTGGCTCTGAGCCTGTCTGTGATCCTGCGCCTGTTCGCCCCGTTCCTCCCCTATTGCACAGAGGAGGCCTGGTCGTGGTGGCAGACGGGTTCGATTCACAACTCCAAGTGGCCCTCCGCCTCGGAACTGGCCTCGCAGGCCGGTCCGGACGCGCGTCCCGCGCTCGTCGACGCTGTCGCGCAGGTTCTCGTCGCTCTCCGGCGAGCGAAGTCCGAGGCAAAGGGCTCGATGCGCACGCAGGTCGCCCGATGCCTTGTGACGGGTCCCCCCTCGCTCGTGGAACTCGTCCAACTCGCCTCGGGTGATCTGGCCGATGCCGGTGCGATCACACAGCTCGACCTCGCTGGCGACCCGGGTGCCGCCTCCTTGTCGGTCGTGGTCGAGCTTGCGCCCAACGACGGCGCAGGGGAAGCTCCAGGAGCCTGAGGACGAGCCGCGGCGCCCGCAGAATCAGCGGAGCCTCGGGAACACTCGGGCAAAAACCAACCGGGGCGGGATCCGGTTGAGGACGACCGTGGCCAGGAGGACCAGGTCGCGTTGGCGAACGATGACGATGGCCATCCGGCCCGCCGTCGCGAACGGCGCCCAGCCCTGTTCAACGTCCGAGACGGTGAACCGGCCCGTGAAGGCGACGAGGCACGTGGCGACCCGGGACGCGTCCTGCAGTGCGTCGGGGACCATGGCGCGGTGCAGCTCGATGATCAGCGCCCGCGGCGGCAGATACCGCTCGCCGGCGAAGCGGCCATGTCGGTGGACCGCAGCCAACGCCTCCGGATAGACCCTGAAACAAGCGCTGTCGTGAGTGCCGAGGCCGTTGCGGGCCGTGGTGCAGCCGCCGACCAACCCGGTCAGCGTCACGACAGCGACAAGCGCGACGAGCTTCGCCTTCATGAACGCTCCTCCTCCTGCGCCCAGCCCGGCCCGGCCGCCGTCCCGGGGACGCGGCGCGTGGTGCGGGTCATCCTTCGAGCTCCGCAGTCCACTCCGGGGGCGGGACCGCCGAGGTCCGCGTCACGGGCATTTCCGCCGCCAGAGCGACCGCCTGATCGGCGCGTCGGTTGTGCCAGGTGAGTCCGCCCCAGAAGATCCAACCGACGGGGAGAAACCCCCAGAAGCTCACGATCCTGTACAGCAGGACGGCCGCGACCGTATTGATCTGACCACCTCCGAACGCAACGAGCGCAATGACGAGGCTCCCCTCGACCACGCCGAGGCCGCCGGGCGTTATCGGGAGGTTCGCGGCAAGCTGCCCCGCCCCGTAGGCGAGAAGCAGCCCACGCCAAGGCACGCCCGCACCTACGGCAAGATAGGCGAACACCAGGCAGGCACAGTCCAGCGCCCAGTTCGCGGCCGACCACGCGAGGACGTCCGCGAGGTCCCTCTTGCTCAGACTGACCTGGCTCATGCTGGCGCCGATGGCCGAGACGATCTCCTCGGCCGGGCGTCGCGGGAATCCTGTGAGACGGTGCGAGGCCTCGAGTGTCCAGGTGAGGACCTTCGCGAGCACCCGTCGCTGGTACACCACGACAACCCCGGCGATCGTGATCACGAAGACCGCGACGATGACGCCCACAAGGTCGAATGCCGCACCCTGGCGTTCGGCGACGATCACACCGGCCGTGGCTAGCAGCGCCAGCCCGAGGGCAGAGAACACCAGCGTCGCCAAGAGCGTCCAGGCAGCGAGAGTCTCCGAAGCTCCGAGGCGACGGAACTGCCTGAAACCGAACGCACTCGCGACCAGCGGCCCCGCCGGCAGCGAGCTCGCGATCGCACCGGCGGCAAAGGAGATCGCGGTGAACCGCCCCAGACCCGAGCTGACGCCGCCGCAACCCAGCAGGCGCTGGTCCATGCGGGCGAAGGCCACCAGCGACAGCGCCTCGACCCCGATCGCGACCAGCAGCCATCCCGCGTCGAGATGGGACAGCTCCGTGGACGCGCCCGTCAGCTCGGCACCTTGACCGCTCACCGCCCAAAGGGCAATGCCGCCAAGGGCGATCCCTCCGACAAAGCGGATACGCGACCAGGTCCCTTTGCTCCATCTCGCCCGGTGGGGCGCCCGGGTTTCGGTCCCGCTCACAACAGAGCCGGCCTCTTCGTCGCTCCGGCACGCCTCACGAGATCCTGACGGCCGGTGAGGGCGCGACCCCGAGCGAGCGGAGCCGCCTGCTGTCGGGGAAGACGACCGGGGTCCAATGTGCGCTACAGCTGCAGCGATTTCGTCTCGAGGTACTCTTCGAGCCCGAACCTGCCCAGCTCTCTCCCGTTGCCCGACTGCTTGAAGCCGCCGAAGGGCGCCAACGGGTTGAAGCTCCCGCCGTTGATATCGACCTGACCCGTCCGCAGGCGTCGGGCGACCTCGATCGCGTGCCCGGTGTCTGCCGACCAAACCGCCCCCGCCAGGCCGTAGATCGAGTCGTTCGCGACCTCGACGGCCTCGTCCTCGGTGTCGTACGGGATGATCGAGAGCACAGGCCCGAAGATCTCCTCCTGGGCGATCGTCATGTCGCGCCGGACCTCGGAGAACACTGTGGGGCGAACGAAGAAGCCTTTCTCCAGGCCGTCCGGCGCCTCGACGCCGCCCGCCACGAGCTTGGCACCCTCGTCGATGCCTTGGCGGATGTAGGCGCGCACCGTTTCGCGTTGCGCCGCCGAGACGAGCGGTCCGATACGTGTCGCGTCGTCGAAGGGGTCCCCGGGTGAGCACGACCCGGCGGCCCGGGCGGCGATCTCCTCGGCTTGCGCCAACAGTTGACAAGGCACGAGCATCCGGGTCAGGGCGTTGCAGGTCTGGCCGGAGTTCAAGAAACACATCGTCGTCCCCGCCGACACCGCTCGATCCAGGTCCGCGTCCGGCAGTATCACCATGGCGGACTTGCCACCGAGCTCGAGAGTGACCCTCTTCACCGTCGCGGCGGCCAATGCGGCGACCCGTCTGCCGGCCTGGGTCGACCCGGTGAAGGACACCATGTCGACCTCCGGGTGGCGAACGATGACCTCGCCGACATCGGGGCCCGACCCCGAGACCAGGTTGAACACGCCTGGCGGCAATCCGACCTCGTGTATGACCTCGGCGAGGACAAAGGCGTTCAGCGGGGCCTCTTTGCTCGGCTTGAGCACCACGGTGCAACCGGCCGCCAGAGCGGGCGCCACCTTGGCGGCGATCTGGTGGAGAGGGTAGTTCCACGGCGTAATGGCCCCGACGACACCGATCGGCTCGCGAACTACCGTCGAATTGGCGACCTTCTCCTCCCACCGGAGCTGCCCGACGAGCTCGGCCATGGAGGCGAACGTCATGATCGGCAGGCCGACTTGGATGATCGTTGAGACATTGACCGGCGTGCCCACCTCGTGCGCGATGAGCCGGCTTAGCTCGGTCATGCGAGCGCCAAGAGCCTCGGCTATTTGCGAGGTGTACCTGGCCCGCTCGGTCGGCGGCGTGCGTGACCATTGACCGAATGCTCCCCGGGCGGCCCGAATTGCCCAGTCGGCATCTTCCGCCGTGCCACTGGGAATGCTGCCGATGACCTCCTCGGTCGTCGAGTCGAGGACGGCGACCGTGTCGGTGCCCGCCGGCACGGTCCAGGTGCCGCCGATGTAGAACCTGTCCCTGTCCAAGTCGCCTCCCCGTGGGACCATTGCGAGCCTAGCTCCGCTCTCTCAAGGGCCGTTGGTGACCCCGAACCAGTCCGAAGAGCAGCCGCCCTGATTGTTGGCGCCGAGCAACGCTTCGAAGGCGGCGACGGGCACGGAGACCACGGCGCCGTTGGTGCCCGCGACGGCGACGGTGTCGGCCCGGCCGCCGAGCGACCCGAGACCGTTGCGCTGGGTCACCTCTACCGCCGCGAGCTCGCCGACGGACGGGAACGCCTTCTCGATAGCGCTCACCGGGACCGCGGCCCACCACTTGTGGCACGGGTTGCACGAGTAGAACCTGCTCTTGATGCAGACCGAGTCGCCGCCGTCCGCCACGGCCGGAAACTGGCCGCCCAGGGTGTAGCCGCCGGTGGACGCGGAGTACTCGGCAAACACGGGTGCGCCGGCCGTTCCCGAAGGGGCGTCCTGCAAGACGATCTGGCCCGCGGTGTCACGCACTGCCGCCTCCAGCATACGGTTCTCGTCCGCCAGGCCCGGGTACGACTGACACGACGCGTCGCAGGCGGTCGCGTACGGTGCCCAGCCCCCGGACGCAAGCTCGGATGCAGCGTACGACCGCGTGGCGACGGCCTGGGCCTCGAGCGCCTGGAATCCCCACGGATGGTCCTGAGGCGCGCCCGTACGCCCTCCGAAGAGTCCCCACGACCAGGACACCTCAACGGAGATGACGCTTTGCACGTATGCCTCGAGCGGGAGGATGTTGAGGGTGACCGCGCCACCTGACGCGTCATAGGCCTCGACCGTCCCGGCGACGGGGAGATCGACGCCGTCGTGCTCGCAAATTGTCAGGACCTGGCTCAAGGCGGCGGACGACCGCACCGAGGACGGCACCGCGACGGGATTCACCAGCTGCGACACGATTGGCGTCCACCTCGTCGACGAGCAACTCGGGGCATCCGAGAGCGTCCAGGTCCCCTGCGAGAGCACCGCCCGGGCGGCTTGGCCGCTTGCGAACCTCTCGCCTCCGAACGAGAAGGCGGACTGCGAGGTCACGACCACCGGGTCTCCGTCGTTCTCGTTCAGGTCGACCGAGACGGCGGGATCACTCGACGCCGCGTTGTCACTGGTCGACAGCGTCGTCCCGCCGTAGTAGTGGGCGAGGATCCATTGGTAGGTCCTGTGGTCGACGGCCGCATATCCGAAGGCTCCCCACTGGCCCATGCCGATACCGGAACCGTTGCCGTAGCCCACAAAGTCGACATTCCGCCCTGGGAAAGGCGCGACAGCGGAAGGCACCGTCGCTTGGGACCCGGACGCGAGCACGACCGGCCCGGCGAGGATGCCCAGCGACAGACAACTGAGGGCGGCGGCATACCGACTGATGTTGCGGATGTGCGCAATGTTAGTGGCGTGCTCTTTGCTGCTCAGGGCTTCTCGCTTTGACCCAAGCTTCGTGACCTGGGCAATCGGCCCGCGGCGAGCACATCGCGGCGCAGCTCGGCCGGGGCCTCTCTCGGTCTCAGACGGCCTGCAGCACCTGCTCGACCGCCCGCGCGAAGGCATGCCGGGCGCCCTCGACAGTGAACGAACGGGTACGCCTCAGCCCGGCCCTGACAAGTGAGTCATGCAGATCGTGATCGGTCAGCACGCGCTGGACAGCGGCCGCGACCAGGACAGGCGACTTCTCTGGCAGGATGATCCCGGCGTCGAGGAGCGTCTCGGGAATAGCCGTGACCCCGTAGGCGACCACCGGCAGCCGGTGGTACATCGCCTCCAGAAGTGGCACGCAGAAGCCTTCGTGATCCGAGCAGCACACGAGCACGTCTGCGTTCGTGTAGTAGGCGGAGAGCTCGCCCGGGCTGACCGAGCCGACGAACTCGACGGCGTCGCTTAAGCCGAGTGCGGAGACGAACCTGCGCAACGCGTCCGCATACGCCGCGCAGCTCTCCCGGCCGACGAGGTGCAGACGTGCCTGTGGGTCGAAGATCCTCCGGGAGCACGCCAGCGCCTTGATGACGTCGTGATGCGCCTTGTGCGGCAGCATCTGGCCTACAAAGAGCCAGTCGTGCCCGCCGCTTGCGCGTGCCGCCTGGAGACGACGGACCACCTGCGGATCGGGAGGAGAGTAGAAGTTCGCCGTGTCGACCATGAGAGGCGCGACGATCGTGTTGCGATAGCCGGCCTCAACGAGCTCCCCGCGGTTGAACTCCGAGTCGGCGAACCCGAGCTCGACGACAGGTGCGAGCTCAGCCAGTTGCCTGCGCCCGAGCCGGACCTCCTCCCCGAGCTGGGGCATCCACCTCTCGATGAGCTCGCCGGGGCTGATGTTGTGGTAGTCGATGAGCTTCAAGCCCGGATGCGAGACAACCGCGTCTGCTGCAGGCGAGCCGATCGAGGCCTGGTAGCACACCCATTGGCGCTCGGGCTCGTGACGCGGGAGCTCCGAAAGTGGGTGCACTCGACCGGCCAGTCCCGGCCCCATGCTGCAGGCGTAGATCTCCGACACGAATCCCATCGAGTGCAGGACCCGCTGGGCCTCCAAGGTGTGGTGACTGACGGCATCTCGCTCGACGATGGAGGGAATGACCTGGTCGATTCGAACCGGTCGGACTCTCACGCACTCCCCCCACCGGCGAAGACGGCCGAAGCCGGGCGCTGCGCCGACACGGCGAAGACGTCTGGTTCACTGGCTTCGGACTCGAACACGGCCAGCACCGACAGCCCGTGACGGGCGAGCAGGTGGCACCACGTGACCGCGTGCAACGGCCGGCGGTGCGCGAGGTCTGCGGCCACCGGGTCCAACGCCACTAGGGCTTCGGGTCGTGCGCTCACGAGCACGACGACTCCTCCTGGCGCGAGACAGCGAGCCACGAGCTGGGCCAGCACGCGGCCCTCGCCGGGCCGCAAGCGATCGACAACGCCCGACAGCAGGAGCCCGTCGAGCGTTCCGCTCGTCGTCGCGCCCAAGTACTCCACGGCGCCTGCGGCGACGATCCTGGTGTCGCCCTCGGCTCTCACCGGGGCCCGCGGATCAGCACCTCGCGCAGCGAAACCTCTCCCGGCGAGTGCCTCCACGACGTGGCCGTCGCCGCACTCGGCGTGCAGGATCACGGCCGCGGTCTCGCGAACGCCCTCCGCCGCGGCGGCACTGAAGCGCTCCAGCGCCCAAGCCAAGAGCGGGCCTTCGATCGAGGGGTGCACGGCTCCGGCAACCGAGGTCGTCGACTCACCTGGCCGAGCGGCAGCAAGGACGCGCGAAACCTGCGGAGAGCTCGTGGCGAGGCGTTCCAAGTGATCCGCGGTGACATGCACTCGGATCGAGGCGGCCTCGCCCAACCTGGCCACGGCGAGGGCTGCCCGTCGCTCGAGACGGCGGAACGAGGGGCCCAACTGCCGCCGGGCCACCGCCGTTGCCTGCCCGCGTAGGTGCGCAAGGCCCCTCGCGTCGGCAAGGCCGGCCCTCCGGTCGCGGGCGCCCAGATCGGGGTCCCGAGCCGCCGGCGAAGCGGCGCTGGCCAAGCTCGCCTCCGCCACCTCCTCGAAACACTTGTCGAGCTCGCCCTCCAGCTCGGGCGGGACCTGTCCCGTCGCACGCATCTGGCTCACCTGAGCTTCGATCTCAGCGACGACCTCGGAGGTCATCCGGCGACCGCCGCCGCCGAACCGGACACGGGAGACGAGGAGAGCCCGATCCTCAGCGGGAGCGCCACGGATCCCGTGGCACCGCCTGGGTTCACGACCTCGAAGGTGGCGGCGGGCTCTAGGCGGGCGTGAACGACACCGCCGCCGGCGTCCTGGATCCGGGCGTTGATGGTGAACGAACCGTCGAGCAGCGGGAGCTGGTCGAAATCGAACTCCACGCGGTAGCGGCCTGGCAGGAGGTCATGAACCTGTTTGACCTCGGGCATCGCGCTGTCGCAGTTGAACACGGGGGCGCCGCTCGAGTTGATCACCTCGCAGCCGAAGGCCACGTTCGTGAGCGGCTCGTTCACCTGGAACATGCAGCTCGAGGCGGAAAGAGTCCCGGGGGACGAGATAGCCCCGACCGGGCGGGCCGGAATGGCGGGCGACGGCGTCGGTGATCACGACGCGCCTCTCCGGTTGGACGACTTCGACGGCTCCGGTCGGGTCGGGCTCCTCCGGCGGCAACACGACGGGCACTTCCCCGGCGAGCAGGCAGTCGCGGAAGGCCCTGATCGCTTCGACCCGGGGGAGCAACGGTCACGACCTTGCCCGTCTCGAGCACCACGACGCGGTCGCAGACCTGGCGCACGACGTCCGCGGAGTGCGACACGAGCACGATCGTCCGGCCCTCGTTCTGGAACTGGTGGACGCGTTCCATGCACTTTTGCTGGAACCTCTCGTCGCCGACGGCGAGCACCTCGTCGATCGAGCAACACGTCCGGCTCGACGTTCACAGCGACGGCGAACCCGAGGCGGACGTACATCCCCGACGAGTAGAAGCGAACCTGGTTGTCGATGAAGTCCTCGAGCTCGGCGAACGCGACGATGGCGTCGAAGCGCCGCTCGATCTCGCGGCGCGAGAGTCCCAGCAACGAAGCGTTCAGGAAGATGTTGTCCCTTCCCGACAGCTCGGGTTGGAAGCCGGCACCGAGCTCGAGCATGGCCGCCACCTGCCCCCGGACGACGATCTGGCCCGTGGTGGGCTGCAAGATGCCGGCGATGCACTTGAGCAAGGTCGACTTGCCGGAGCCGTTCCGGCCGATGATCCCGAACGTCTCGCCCGTGTGGACCTCGAACTCGACGTCTCTGAGCGCCCAGAAGTCGTTGAAGGGCACGTGACCTGCGTGCAGAATCCGCTCTTTCAAGGAGGTGTACTTCTCCTTGTAGAGCCGGAATCGTTTCGAGACAGTCTGGACGTCGATCGCGGTTTGCAGGTGGGCTCAGAGCTCCTCGGCGAAGTTGCCCTCGACCCTGCCGAAGATCAGCATCGCGAGCAGGAAGAGCAACACAGATACGACGAACACGATGCCCAGCACGAGCAGGTACCAGGACTCCCCATAGCTGGCGAGCGGGTACGGGACGTCGCGGGGCGCCACCGTGCCGTAGATGAACCGCTGGAACGAGAGCACGATGGTGACGAGGGGATTGCAGAAGTAGACCCACAAGATGCCGTGCTGCGCCAGCTTGTGCCCTACGGTGGCGAACGGGTAGACGATCGGGGCACTGAAGAAGCCCGCTACGAGTGCGACCTCGATCAGGTGCTGGACATCGCGCAGGTAGACGGTGATCGCCGAGAGGAAGACGGCGAGCGCTGCTGACAGCACGACGTCACACACGAGGGCGAAGATCATGACGGGCGCGAACCTCCACGCCGGCACGACTCCGAACCCGACGAGGAAGGCCAGCATGATGCAGGCCTGGAAGAAGAAGTAACAAATAGCGGTGCCGACCTGGGCAAGGGCGAGGATCTCGCGGGGGAACGAGACCTTCTTCACGATGCCCGCCTGGGCGACGAGCACCCCTGCCGAGCTCAGAAGCGAGTTGTTGAACAGGTTCCAAGGAAGCAGCCCCGCGAACAGGTAGATCGCGAAGTAGGTGATGTGGTTGTTCAGGAAGTACTTGAACACCACGTAGTAGACGCAAAGGATCAACGTGGGGTTCAGGAACGACCACAAGAAGCCGAGGACGCTGTTCTTGTAACGAACCTTCAGCTCTTTGCGAATGAGGAAGACGACCAGTTCGCGCGCCTGCCAGATCTCTAGGAACCGATTACGGAGACTCACCTTGGCGGAGACGACACGCGAGGGGAGCTGCCGCTGGTCGCCGAGATCCGCGGCAACAAGCGGCCCCGTCGGTGGAACTTTCATCCCCAGCACCCTAGCCAAGAACGGCTCTTCCTGGCAGACGGGGCAAGCTGCGACCCCACGGACGTCCCCACCCGGCCCGGGCCCAACCCGGTAAGCTCCCCGGCAGATCGAGCGCACCGAAGGAGACGATTGACCGTGGCGTCCATCGGCCGACGAGGTTGGCGCCAGGCGAAGTCCGCCTTGACGACGAAGTTCGACAGGCGTGTCACGCTGCCGCTGGCGGACACGCTGGAGCGCGTCACCCGCCTTCAGGACCAGGTTGGAGAACTGACTGAGATCATCAGAGAACAGGTCGAGACGGCCAACGAAACGACCGAGCTCCTGGGGCGTCTTCTCGCTACTGTTTCGGGCCGCCTTGACGCGGTCGAAGAGTCTCTCGGTCAGATCACGACGGCCGGGATGACACCAGCCCAAGTGGACGCGCCCGGGCTCGGCGGGAGCACGAAGAACCAGCTTCGCGACGAGGCACGAGCGTCTTCTGCCCCCGAGGACCCTTCCCAGCACTGAGGCTCGGCCCTCTCCAGCATGACTCCTGGCCCTGTCCTGTTCGACCTTCAGACACTCCAGAGCCCGGGACTGCGGGAACGGGCGGTTGCCCGGTACGTCTTCGAGCTCGCCGTCGCGCTCGAGCAACGACATCCGCAGCTTGTGGGCCGCTATCTGCTGAACCCCGACCTGCTTGTGCCCGACGACGTCGGGCCTCTTGTCAGCGCGGGAAAAGAAGTCGGATACCTCGACCCGTCTGACCCGGTTGCGGCAGAAGCCCGCGTGCTGCATGTGATCGCCCCCTTCGATCCCGCTGTCCCGACGGAGCGCATCTGGCCTCGATGGGCGCACGAGCGCGGCTTGCGCTTGTCCGCGACCGTGTGCGACCCGATTCCCGCCCGCCCCGACGACGAGTCCCTCGATGCTCTCCCGCGAGAGGACGAGGCACTCCGCCGGCCTGGAGGTACTGCGGGCCGCCGACGCTTTGCTCACGACCTCGGTTGCAACCAGTCAGTCGCTCGCGGAGAACCTCCGCATCGAACCCGCAAGGTTGCACACAGTCGGCTCCGGCATCGAGCGGCTGTTCGTGCCTGCTCGGCCGAAAGAGAACGCCTACCTGTCGGCGCAGGCGTCGGTCCCCAATCTCGAGCCCTCCTTTGTCCTGTGCCCGGCCCTAGGCGACGGTTCCTACAACGTCGCGGTGCTGATCGCCGCCTTCGCCCGCCTACCTGCCCTATTGCGCACCTCCCGTCAGCTTGTCGTGTGCGGCCCCATCCCTCCGCGGGTCGTGGACCGTCTCAGGGATGTGGCGGACGCCGAGGGCGTCTCGCGACGAGTCCTGTTCACGGGAGCCGTGCCGACCGAAGGCATGCTCCGGCTCTACCAGGCGGCCGCGCTCGTATGCTTCCCCTGGCTCTCGCGCGAATGCAGCCCGGCCGTGGCAGAGGCGATGGCGTGCGGCGCGGTCGCGCTCGCCGCGAACGTCGGCGTCGCGAGGGAACTGTTCTCTCCCGTGGCTCGCTTCGATCCGGCCAGCCCGGCGGCGATCAGCGCCTCGATCGAACGCGGACTGTGCGACGAGGGGTTCCGGCAGGTGGCGCTTAGGAGCGTCTCGATCACGAACACGACGTGGGTGGAGGTTGCGGATCGGACCGCCGCGGTCTACGAGAAACTGTTGGGCCGGCCCGGCCGGCCTTGGCGCCGGCGGCGGCGGCGGCTGGCGATAGTCTCACCCTTCCCGCCTGTGGTCTCCGGGGTCGCGAACTACAGCTTCCGCCTCGTCGAGGAACTAGCCGCTGTGGGTGGGCTCGACATCGACTGTTTTGCCGACGGCCTCGAGTTCTCACCCGGGCCACCTCGCGCGCCGACGGGACTCGCTGTTTATGACGCCCGCTCTCTTCCTGCAGTGGAAGCGGCCACGGCCGGCTACGACGACATCGTCTACGTCCTCGGCAACAGCGAGTTCCATGCGACGGCACTGGCCCTGCTCCGCCGCCGAAGAGGGACGGTCCTCGCCCACGACGTGAGACTGAGCGGCCTCTACCGTTTTGCCCCGCGGCAAAGGATCCATGAGCCGTTCCTGGAAGAGGGACCGGTCTTGTCGCCCGAGGTTCGCACGACTGAGACGGAGCCCCGTGACCCGCTCATGGCGCGTGAGGTCATCGGCCTCGCGGACCGCTTTCTGGTGACCTCACAGGCCGCGGCACGTCTCGCGCGAGTCGAAGCCGGACCGCGCCTCGCACCACACGTCGGGGTCGTGGATTTCGCCACCGAGGCGCTACGAGCCGGGGCCGACTCCGTCAGTGCGCCTGCGCCAGTCGAGCCGGGCGTTCGCGTCGTTGCGAGCTTCGGCATCGTCGACCCGATAAAGCAACCGCACAAGCTCCTGCGCTGCTTTGCGACCCTGGTCGCGAGCCGCCCGGATCTCGTAGTCGCCTTGGTCGGGCCCGTGAGCACCGAGTTGGCCGGCAGCCTCGGAGGTCTCGGGGAGGCACTCGGCCTCGACGGCCGGCTGTTCATCACGGGTCGAGTCGACGCCGGGGTCTATCTGGACTGGCTGAGACGGGCCGAGCTCGCGGTCCAGCTGCGGGCTTCGTTCTCGGGGGAGGCGTCCGCCGCCGCCGGAGACTGCCTCGCCTGCGGGGTGCCAATGGTCGTGACCGACATCGGATGGATGGGCGACCTGCCTGACGACGTTGCCCGCAAGGTCCCGGTGGACGTCACCTCGATCGACCTGGCGGAGGCGTCCGCGAGCCTTCTCGACGACTCCGCCACGCGGGGCGTGCTCGGCACGCGAGCGCGTAGCTACGCGAGTGCCCATACCTTCGCGGTCGCCGCACGCTCGCTCCTCGCGACTCTCGCCGAGACCCCGGCCGCGGTCGGATGATCCCGACGGTCCCCAAGACCAGCGAACCGGTCGATGCTCAGTTCGCTCAGGACCGTCCGAACAAGTCCCTCGCGCTCCGATAACCGACGCGAAGAGCCCTCACGACCGGACGGAACAAGGGGCGCCTGTCCGCGACCGCGAGAACGGAACGGGCAATGTCGCCGGGCGTCCGCGGTCGTTCCGAGGACCTGGACCGGGCCAGGTCGAACTCGGCCGAAGCAATCCCGGTAGCCGGAAGCCTCTCCCAACCGGGCAGGTGCGCCGACTCGCCAGCGAGCTCTTGCCGTTCTCGGGCTGCCCTCGTGCGCACGAGCTCGAGCACGTTCTCGGCCGAGATGTCGCTTCCCTCGCCCCATGCACCATCGTCGGCCGGGGCCACGGCCGCACCGTGCTCAGGACGCGAACCGGTCACAGCGCTCTCCAGCGGAACACCCACCGCGGCCACAAGGGCCGCCCGCTCGGCATCGCTTCCCACCACGATCCTGTCCGCGCTGCGCCAGAGCAGAAGGGCGCCGCGCCCAGCCGGGCCACCGGGAAGATCGTCCCGGCTTTCGAGGTGAATGACGACATGACGCCCGCGGCGCAGCACGAGTGCCAGCGCCACCAGGGACAGCTCCCGCTCCAAGCGTCCGGCTCGCTCCCGTACCGGCAGGCCCGGTTGCAACTGGACGACGACGGAGTCAAAACCGGAAACCATCCCCCAAAGACGCACACAAGCCGGTATCCCACTCGCAGAGATGTAGCGGTGTGCGGTCGCTACCGGATCCGGCGCGACGACCTCGACCGTGTGCCCTTCGGCCAGCAGTCCGACGACCTCGGTGCGCAAAGCCCCGCGCGGGCAGATTCCGGCGGCGGAAGCGAGCCGACGACGAGGACTCTCACGACCGGTCCCTCACAAGCCCTTGCGCTGGCGGTCGCCCGGTCTCACAACAAGACCTCGAGAGAGCGCTCCATGGCGTCGAGCACCGTCGGCCACCTGTAGTTGGCGAGCACGTAGTCCCTGCCCATGCGTGCCAGCCGCGCCGCTTGTGCCGGCGCCTCCGCCACGAACCGCAGGCACTGGCCAAGCTCGAACTCGTCGGCGTAGACGAGACCTCCTCCCGACCGTTCACAGTGCCAGGTGACGACGTCACTCGCCCCGCTCGCGATCACGACTGTCTCGGCCAGCCAGGCCTCCATGATCGTGCGCGAGAAGCTCTCGTTGGCGCTGGGCTGCACGAACGCGGCGGCGGCGGCAAACGCGTCCGGCACTTCGGCGGGCGGGAGGCAGCCGAGATCCACGATCCTGTGCACGAGCGACGGCGGGACCTGGGCGTGACCGACACCCACAGTCACAAGGTCGAAGGGCAGGTGGTGGCGGCGGATCGCCAACGCGAAGCCGGCCATCAGCTCCTGCCAGCCCTTGCCGCCCTCACGTCTGCCCGCGTACAGCACGTACGGGCGAGCCAGGTTGTGGCGTTCGCAGAAACCCTCCGGGTCATAGGACTCGGGTATATCGACCGCCGCACCGATCACCGCATGGTGCGAAGCCACCGGGGCGAGCCGATGGGCCAACTGGTGCTCGGGCTCGGAGAGGAACCACACGACTTCGGCCGAGGCCAACGCGGCGGCTACGGACCGGAGGTACGCGTAGGGCTCATCGTGCAAACAGGGCATGAGAACCGTCCTCTCGGGCGCGATCCCGGCGCAGTACAGGGTCGTCCAGAACAGGTACGGCGAGAACACGATCGCGGCGTACTCCGCCGCATGGCCGGAGAGGTACAGGTACAGGTCAGGCACGCGGAAGCGGCCGTTGCTCCAGGCGAGCTCCTCTAAGTCGTCCAACTGGTCGCCGGACAGGAGCCTTTCCTGCAGGCGGTCCCAAAGGACGTGCTCCCGGTTCTGCACGGTCGGGAAACGCCGAACGGTCACAGACCCGTCTCTGCTCAGGCCCGGCGGGAGCTCGTTCGCCCACGTGAAATGGTCCTGCGCCGAGGTCGTCAGCACCTCGACGGTGTATCCGCGCCCAGCGAGACCCTGGGCTGCCTCGCGCATCACGGCCTCCGAGCCACCCACGACGGAGTCTCCGTATCGCGGTGCGACAAAGGCGACTCGAGCCGTACCCGGGGGTAATACCACTTTAAGTGCCGGCTTCACCACTAGGAGTGAAAATCCGGTAGTCTGGACCCATGGACTCTCACCACAGGGGCCATTGTGACATGGGTCGAACTTGGGTGACGAAACGCCACGGCCTGCTCTGGTGCGTGGTTGCCAGCTGCCTCATCGCCGCTTTCACCGTCCCCGCTTCCTCCGCGGCCTCCGCCGCGGTGAGAAGCCCCGGTGGAAACGGCGCCCACCACGGTGCACGCGGGCTCTCGCCTTCCAGGGTCCTCTGTGGACACTGAGAGAGCTCGGCCCGGTGTGGATGAGCGCGCCCGTCGTCGCGACGATCGACAACGTCAAGGCTGTCATTCTCGCAACGCTCTCGGGCGAGATCTACGTCGTGAACGCCGAAGTCCGGCCGCGAGCTGCCGGGTTGGCCGCAGTGGGTGCACATCAACAGCCCGACACCGACGGCGGTGGACTCGAGCCCCGCGGTCGCGTATCTCGACGGTCCGGACCGGCCTCCCTCGATCATCGTGGGTGCAGGCTCGCTGTGGAGACCCGACCAACAAGGTGGGCTGGAGGCCTTCTACGCGAGCGGCAAGGTGCGATTCGTGTTCCAGACCAGAGCGCACGTTCAACCCGTGGTCACGAAGCGCTCCGAACGATTACTCCGACCCTGTCTTCGCGACACCAGCCGTCGGCGATGTCACCGGGACAGGCCAACCCGACATCGTCTTCGGCTCCTACGACCACAACATCTACACGCTGCAGCCGGACGGGCACCTGGTGCCCGGCTTCCCCGTTCAGCGCGCCGACTCGATCTGGTCGTCGCCGACGCTGGTAGACACGAGCCAAACGGGCCGCGACGACATCATCATGGGCGGGGACGCGAGCGGCTTCGACCATTGCCGCGGGGGCTGGATCGTCGACTACCGCTATGTCGGCGCAGGCCCGAAGCTCATGTGGCAACGATGCACCGCTCAGACGATCTGGTCGAGCCCCACGGTCGGGATTCTCAACAACACAGGACGCCCCGCCGTCGTCGTCGGGACCAGCTTCTACTCGGGGTACAAGAGCGCCACCACCAACGAGATCATCGCGGTCTACGCCGACAACGGTGAGAACGTGCCGGGCTGGCCTGTCACGGCGCAGCGGGCCTACCTTCGGCTCACCGGCCATCGGGCGGATCGACGGCCAACTGGCGGTCGTCTCGACATCTTGCGCCCGGTGCATCAACGGCCCCGCCACCGTGAGCGCCTGGAGCGGCTCAGGCCACCAGATCTGGTCCGAGATCTTCGATCCTCACAACGAGGCCACGTCGTCTCCGGTGCTCGCTGACCTCACCGGAGGCGCCGACGACGGGGACGACGTTCTGGTGGGTGCCGGTCGGGGCCTTTACGTGCTCGCAGGCGACACCGGCAAGGTCCTGCCCATTGCCGGAAGCAGACAACCCGCCCTCGAGCCGGGCTGCGACACTGCGAACAGCGCCGCCGTCGCCTACGTGCCGGGCGCTCCCGGAAACGGCTGGATGCTCTACTTCGCCTGCGGGGGACCCACCATCCCGGCAAGGCTGGTGGCATACCCGTTCCCGACTGCGCCGGCCGCGTCCGACCCGCCTACGTGGCCCGAATGGAGGGCGAACGCCGGATCGCACGGGGATTGCCGACCCGCCCGTGATACCCGGCAAGCCGTGCGCCCCGACCAGCAGCAACGGCGCGGGTTACCGCCTCGCGACCAGTGACGGAGCGGTGTTCGACTTCGGCAAGCTCTCGTACTGCGGCGGCTTGAACACCGATGTCCTGCCCTCGAATGTCGTGTCGATGGCGTCGACCCCAGATGGCGGCGGTTACTGGCTCCTGCTCGAAGACGGCTCCGTGTATGCCTTTGGGGACGCCAAGTGGTTCGGGGACCTTCGCGGCAGTGCCTGGCGTGGCGGACCGGTCCCGCCCGGAGCTCCCGTGGTCGGCCTCGCCGCGACGGCGGATGGGGACGGTTACTTCGTGGTCGCGGCGGACGGCTCCGTGTACACGTTCGGCGATGCGAAGTACCGCGGCTCTCGAGGTGGCCTGCGAACAGACGGGACCGTCGTCGGGATCGCGGTCGACCCCCTGACCGACGGCTACTGGATTGCGACTGCCCAGGGTGCTGTCTACGCGGAGGGTACCGTGAACTGGGGCTCGGCGGCCGGGCTCAAACTGGCTTCGCCGATCGTCTCCATAGCGGCCTGGCCGGACGGGGCCGGTTACTGGCTGGCGGCGCAGAACGGCGATGTCTACTCATACGGCGTGCGCGCCGACGGCTCGAAGTCTCACGAGAATGTCCGCTCACCGGTCGTCGGCATCGCGCCGAGCCCGTCCGGCAGCGGCTACTGGCTCGCGGCGGCGAATGGGAGCGTCATCCATTCCGGGACCAGCCGTTCATACGGCGAACTGGCCGCCACGTCCCACTCGGAGCAGGTAACTGCTCTTGGCTCGGTGCCCTAGGCAGGCCTTCGCCACTGGGGCCCTCTGTCGCGGAACTTCTCCTGCTTTGCGCCGCCCGGGCCTGGGCCACCCAACCGGGGATCAGGTCGTCGTCTTCAGCGTGGAGCGGTCGATCACGCGGTCGATGAAGCCATAGTCCAGCGCCTCCTGGGCGGTGAACCACCGGTCACGGTCGGAATCGGCCTCGATTCGTTCGATCGTCTGACCCGTGTGCAGCGCTATGCGCTCCGCCATCATGCGCTTCAGATAGATGATCTGCTCCGCCTGGATGGCGATGTCCGCTGCTTGTCCTGCATCTGGCCGGACGGCTGGTGCATGAGGATCCGGCTGTGCGGCAAGGCGTACCGCTTGCCCGGTGCGCCGGCACGGAGCCGGAACTGACCCATCGACGCCGCCAAACCCAGGCAGATCGTAGACGTCACAACGGACGTACTGCATCGTGTCGTAGATCGCCAGGCCATCGGTCACCGAGCCGCCCGGTGAATTGATGTAGAGCGAGATGTCGCGTTCTCGATCCTCGGCCTCGAGGAGAAGTAGCTGAGCGCAGATCAGGTTCGCCGAGGTCTGATCCACTTGGGTGCCGAGGAACACGATGCGCTCGCGCAGGAGACGCTGGTAGATCTCGCCGGCCCGATCGCCCGCGCTGTACTCCGATCTGACGGTCACCGCTTCGACTCCCTCGGCGATCGGAAACG
>CAWILM010000040.1:0-26382 GCA_963836935.1 uncultured Acidimicrobiaceae bacterium | reverse complement strand
GCCTAGAGATCGTCGAGGCGCTTGAAGGCTTCGGCTGCGGCAAGGCCGCCTTTGCGTCCGTTGTCCGTGAGCCGCTCGGTCACGCGGCGCTTGAACGCGACCACTTCGGGGTGTTCGCCGTAGTCCAGGGCGTTCGGTTCGGCTATGCCCATAGTCGAGCGCAACTGGCTGCGGTGCTCCAAGAGCGCCGCGAGCTTCGCATCGACGAACTGCGTCACATCCTCGAGATGATCAGGCTCGTCCGCTTCGAACAGCAGGAGGGTCTTCGGGCGGTGCGCCAGGGTGTCGAGCTCCGGGAAGAAAAGGGGGTCGCGGGCTGCCACGATCCCGTCGGTGACGAGAAAGCCGGCGTTGCGGTGGTCAGGGTGCAGGCGGTAGCGCTTCCACGGGTCATGACCGAGGACCACGTCGGGGCGGATCTTGCGGATCCAGGCGGCGGCCTCGAAACGCTGGCGGAGCCCGGCTTCGAGCTCGCCGTCGGGCCAGCCGAGGAAGACAACCTCGCCCTTGCCTCCGAGCGCTATCGACGCCGCCCGCTGTTCATTGCGACGTGTCACGACGAGCTCGGCCGGATCGCGGGTCGGGTCCCAGGTCCCTTTGGACCCGTCCGTGCACACGAGGTGGAAGATCTCGCAACCGTTCGCCGCCCACTTGGCAAGCGTTCCGCCGCAACCGAACTCGATGTCGTCGGGATGCGCGCCGACGGCGAGGGCACGTTTCGGGACGGGCAGGTTCGATTCCATGGGCTTACGTTGCCACGTTGAGGAGCGCCAAGTCCTCCGGTAGGTCGATGTCGAGCGCGAGGCGGCGGTCGTAGACGACCTGGCAAGGCAGGCCGAGGCGAGCCGCTTCTGTGCGATGACGCGCGAAGCTCCCGGCCCCGTATGCAAAACAGAAGCCGGCACCGGTGGGCACGACCGCGACATTGGTCCCATCTCGCCGGCGGTCGGGCACGAGGGTCACGCGTCCCGGGGCGCCGAGTGTCGCCAGTCCCGCCGCGAAGGGAAGATCCGCGTGGGCGACGCACGCGAGCTCGACACCCTCGGCGCCGAGCTGGTCCACACCGACCATGACGGCTGCTGACAGGCCGAGGCCCGGCGTCCAGGCGACGCGGGCACCGTGCTCGGTCGCCCATGTCGCGACATCCTCGTCATCGCATACAACAAGGACGGGAAGAGGAGCGGCGGCAGAGACCACCCGCGATGCCAGCTCGCGGGCGAGCGCCTCGCGGGCACGTGCATCCAGCACTGTTGCGAGTCGCAGCTTCGCGGCCCGAAACGACTTCACGGGGACGAGCACGGCTTGCGCCCGGGGGATTCTAAGTCCCGTCGGACAACCTTACGGTTGCGATTCGGTACGGTCCGAGCTCAAAGGACCCTTCGAAACCGGCGATGTAGCGGCCGCGCAAGTCGACGAGCTGCCCGCGATGAGACCCCGAGCTTTGGGAGGCGGCGGTCGCCGCAGGGCACCTGCCGACGGCGACCTGTGTCGCTTTCGCGCTCGGGTTGAAGACCCGGACCTCGAGCGCACCGCCGGCGATCCGGCGCACCGAGCTCACCTCGGCGCCGGTGACCGAGAGCATCGAGGCTTCGAGCGGGAGACGACCCCCGCCCAGGCTCGCGACGACCGGCAGGTCGCCGAAGGCGTCGTCGGCGAGTGCGTAGGGGTCTTCGGCGCCCGTGGCCACTGCGTAGCGCACCGCGCGGGTTCCTTGGAGCTGCGGGCCTTCGAGATGGTCGACCGGTCCGGCAGGAAGCGGGCGGTTCGCCATCGTGAGACGGGAAAGCATGCCCGTCGACCTGAGCAAGGTCAGCGCTAGGCCGTGCGCCCGCATCGCGCCCTCCTCGGCGGTCCCATCGAGGTCGACGAGCTCGTACTCGCACAGTCCTTCATGGCAGACGGTGAGCCCGCCGGCGCTCACAAAACGCCGTGAGGGATAAGTCGCAAGGGCCTGCTCGCTCGGGCCGCCCTCGTGGAACAGACCACGCTCCACCACCCCGAAGGCGCACTCGGCGCGCGAGTGTTCGGCCGGCTCGGGCAGTGGGAACCAGGCACGGAGCCTGTGGTCCCGGCAGACATTGTCGAAGCTCGTCGTCACCCGGACCATCGCCTCGCCCGCCCGCACGTCGACAAGGGAGCTGACGACGACTTCTTGCTCGCCCGTCCGGGATCGCCGGCCTTCGTCGATCCTCTCGGGCCAGCGGTACATCCGTTCGACCACGGCGACCGCCCGCACGGGCCCGGATTCGATCAGCGACAAGGTCGTCCACACCGGTGTGTCGACGATGAGATCGTGCTCGGGGGGCGAGTAGTTGTAGGTGTCGCCGAAATCGCCGGACTCGACGAGCCGGTTGAAGCCGGGCACGCCGTTGACCTCGAAGGTGCCGTCGGCCGGTGAGAGGGTCAGGGCCACGAGCGAATTGGCGAGCACGAGCCGGCCGTTGGCCTCCTCGGTGGCGGCGACCGGGTCGCGCAAAGCCATGGGTTGCCAGGCCTTCCAACCGAAACTGGGGATGTCCTCCACGCGCGCCAGCACGTGGCGCGAGGAGGCCTGGTCGAGCTTCACCCTGACCTGGGCGTCGGGCCGCAGCGCGAACCGGGCGAGCAGGTCGTTCTTGATCTGTTCGACCTGCACGTCATTCGTGCGCTCCGGACGGACGCGCACGACGACGTCGATGCCTGTCACGTCCTCCTCAACCTCGACCCCCGCCAGGTAGGCGCCCGCGCCGAGCTGGTCTTGACCGCCGAACTGGGACAGGACGCCGCGCACCTCGGTCGTGGTCAGCACGAGGTCGGCCGCGAGTCCGAAGCGCTCGTCGAGGATCTGCGTGCCTTCGATGGGACCTTGCCCGCCGAGGACCAGTTCGACCACTCCCGACCGCGACCGAGAGGAGGCGTTCACGGCGACATGGCACGGTTCCGACAACGATGTCGCCAGCCGGCCGAGGGCACGTTCGATGACGCCCTCGGCGATCCGTGTCGCCTCGGCGTAACGGTGGAGAACGGCGGCGCCGACCTCGTCGTGTGAGCAGGCGCAGATCGAGTCGTGCGCCGAGTTCCGTACGAGCTCGCGCCATGCGATCCGAAGCATCGTTTCCGGGTAGCGCTCGGGCTGCATCAGCAAGGCGGCCAGCGGTTCGGCGAGATGCTCGAGAGCTCGTTCGGCGCGGGCCGCAGCCTGTTTGACGTCCACGCGGTTTGACGCGACTCCCATCAGCACGTTCGTCCGGGCGCTGGAGCGGAGCTCGCCCTGCCAGCTCGGGAGACCGGAGCGAGGGGTCTCGGCGAGGGCCTCGGGCAGTGAGGAGATCTTGATATCGAAACGGTCCTGGATCGCGTTGGCCTCCGCCACGACGCGCCCCAGCCACTCCTCGGGCTCTTGATGGTCCCCTCCGTTGGGGTACAGGATCACCGCGTCCGGTTCGACGAAACAACTCGAGTTCTCTTCCTCGAAGGCTTCGAGACGCCGCACGAGCGCCTTTGCGTCGTTACCCAGCGAGGCACCCGTCGAATAGCCGTCGGGGAGGTAAGTAGCCCTCACCGTCGAGCCGTCGGGCGAAGACCACCAGAACGTGGTCTTGTCGACTGCCGATGGCACGCCCCGCCACACGACCGCATCCGAGAAGCCGACCCCGCAAAGCAGCTGGGGCATCTGGGCGACATGGCCGAACATGTCGGGGAGGTAGCCGACTTGCATGGCTCCCCCGAAAGCGGCCGCCCGCTCGAGCCCGAGCTGCAGGTTGCGCACGATCGTCTCGCCGGAGACGAGGAATTCGTCCATCAGGACATACCAAGGGCCGAAGGAGATCCTTCCCGAAGCCCCGAGGCGGCGAAGGCGACCTTCGTTCTCGGGCCGAGCCTCGAGGTAGTCGTCCACGGCCGCCATCTGACCGTCGAAGAGATAGCGCGCATACGACGGGTCCGACTCCATGAGGTCGAGCAGCTTGTCCGCGAGGTCGACGAGACGGAGCTGGAAGGTGCGGAACGGCGCATACCACTCGCGGTCCCAGTGTGTGTGGGGGACGATGCCGACCCTGCGACGGGCGGTGCCGGGGCGTTCGGCTGCGGGCGAGGGCCTGCGGTCATCTGTCTCGTCGGCCATGTCGTGCAGGCTACGCCTCGGAAACCTTGCCGCAGGGGCCGGTGTCGTAGCCGGCGATCGCCGCCAGCTGGGCCGGGAAGCTCGGCGCCCGCCAACACGTCCAAGAGGGCGTGGATCTCCTGGGTGCCCAGCAGGGAGCGCGGGATGTGGAGCTCGCAGATCTCCTGCTGCCATGGCAGGAAACCGAGCCCGTACGTCAACGCCGCCGGTTCGCTGGCGACTCCGATCTCTCCCAGACCGGCCGCGATCGAGGACGCGACGAGGAGGTGCCCGCTACAGGCGGTGTCATAGCCGGGGAGCGTTGTCGGATCTGCTCCGAGTTCGCGGAGCGCGTCGTCGAGCAGCCTGCGCGCCTCCGAGCCCGGCTCGCGGTTGACCAGACGAAGACGGGCCTGGAGCGCGTCCGCGAGCGAACGCACCGAGTCGGCGTGCGCTCTAGAGACGACGAGACCTTCGCGCCAGCCTGCGAATCCGACGACCTCGTGATCAGCCGGGCGCGCCAGCTCTTGCGCGACGCGTCGGTGAACGGCCGCCGCATGCACCGTGCCGGCTTCGAGCAGCCGGCGCCCGGCTGTGTTGTTGCACGCCCACCACATAAGGCTGGTCGGAGGGCGGTGCCGCTCAAGTGGCCCGGCCAAGAGCGCGAGGGCCGGGTCGCATCCCGCGATCACGACGCTGGGGCGCAAAGTGGCGATCGGCTGGGTGGCGATCAGCGAACCGGCGACCTCGGTCCGCGCGAGCGTCGCCAGCGCGAGGGCGGGCCGGAAGCCTGGGACGAAGCCGGAGTCGCCGACGAGGGGATACGCCACTGGAGCACCGTCGATCTCCGAGAGGAGCAGGCGCGCCGATGCGTTCGTCGGAACGGCGAGCTTGGCATCGAGGGCTGGCAGCTCGGGAGTCGCGCCGAATAGATCCTCGACGCTCGTGCCGAGCGCCGATGCGAGCGCCAGCGCCACCTCGAGCGACGGCGACCAACGGCCCGACTCGATCCCCGAGATCGACTGGCGCGTGACTCCGGCCACGTCCGCGAGCAGGCCCTGGGACAGTCCACGCGCGAGACGTGCGAGCCGGAAACGGTCATCGACCCTGTGATTGCCGGTTGTCATCAGCCCATATTGGTATCAGGGTGCGACGACCGGCGGGTCGAGCGCCGTGAGCGCGCACAAGGCACCGGTCGCCGGTGGCTGGTCGACATGGATGACGAATTGCTGTCCGGACCGCTCGCGCACAGTGCATTGGTAGCGTGGCCCGAAGGGGCGCGTCGCAAGGACGGTCCCGGTGAGCACGACGCCGCGTTCTGGCACGGCTCCGAGCGCGACCCGGTCCGGGTGGATCGCGAACCACATGTTGGCGGCCGAGGGGGCCGGAATGAAGCCGCCGTAGCCGACCAGCTCAGCCACGCGGCGAGTGAGGGGGGAGAGCACCACTTCGTGCGCGCCCCCCAGTTGTAAGAGCCTTCCCTCGTCGATGATCGCGAGCTGATCACTGAACGCCTGCGCCTCGGCGAGGTCGTGGGTCACGAGGATCCCGGCCGCGTCGTGCTCGAGGGAGGTCTCGATCGTCAGCAGGCGGAGCGCTTCACGGGCCGCGACGTCGACGGCCGACAGGGGCTCATCCAACAACAGCACACGGAACGGGCTCGCCAGAGCCCTTCCGAGCGCCACACGTTGGCGTTGGCCACCTGACAAAGCGGCGCCGCGCGCGCGCGCGAAGGCGCTCAGCCCCAGGCGTTCCAGGAGCTCGGCGATACGGCTTCGGGCGGGCGAGCGCCGAATCCCATAGACCACGTTCTGCTCGACTGTGAGGTGGGGGAACAGCGTGGTGGGCTGACGCACCAGGGCCACTTGCCTGTAGCGGGCCTCAAGTGCCGTCTCGCCTTTGACCTTGCCGGCGACGAGCCTGCCGTCGACGCGTACGTTGCCGCTGCTCAGGTGGGCGAAACCTGCGATCGACTCGAGGATCGTTGTCTTCCCCGCGCCCGAGGTCCCGAAGATCGCCAGGCGCTCGCCGGCGTCGAGCGCGAACCCGGCTTTCACGGTTACCTGCCGGCGTTCCACCACCAGGTCGACCTCGAGGAGCCGCGTGGGCGCGCTATTCACGGCGCCTCGGTTCCAGCCACCCGCGAACGCGTGCGCGCGCTCCAGAGGTATGCGAGGACCGGGAGGGGGAGTGCCGCGACGACGAGCAGTAGCGCGAAGGGGAGCGCGCCGGGGAGGCTGAACTCCTGGAAGGCAATGAAGATCTGGTTCGGGAGCCCGCGGGGGTAGTAGGCGATGATGACAACGGCCCCGAAGGCACCCATCGCACGTGCCCAGGCGGTCGCAAGGCCAGTTGCCAACCCGGGAGCCGCCAGGGGGAGGGTGATGCGGCGGAAGGCTTGCAGCGGGCGGTCACCGAGCAGGGCGGCGTCCTGTTCGATGCGGGGGTCGACCGACGCGAAGGCGGCATGGGCACCAAGTACGTAGAACGGTGCGGCCTCGTAGAACTCGGCGACGATGAGCGCGAAGAACGTGTTCACGCCCGTCAGGTGGACGTCGGCGAGCAGGTTCCCGAGCGTTCCCTCAGGGCCGATGAGGAAGATGAGCAAGAGTCCGATCACGAGCGGTGGCATCATGAGCGGGAGGAGGATGCCGAGCTCGACGATGCGTGCCAGTGGCAGGCGGCCTCGGGCGAGCAGGTAGGCGAGCGGCGTACCCAGCAGCACCATGGCGCCGAGGGCTATGGCACTCGCCCCGAGCGAGGTCCACAGTGGTTCGAGGGCTCCCGGCGGCCCCAGGGCCGCCCGGATGGAATGGAACGAGAGGTGCTGGATCAGCACCGCGAAAGGCCCGAGCAGCGCCAGCCAGATGACGAGCGCGCCGAGCAGTGCCAGTGCCGTCGACCCACGGGCGACCAGGCGCCCGGCGACGGGGAACCCCGGCACCACCCCGGACGCGGCCAGATTGCCTGCCGGGGCGGTCGTGCTCATCAGGACGAGGTTGTACCACCCGAGGCGGTGAACGCGCTCAGCACATTCGCAGGCAACGTTGTCGCCGCGGTAGCCGCGGAAGTGGCACCGATGTAAACGGGAGGAGTGAGCGGGTAGCCGCCCTTCTGCAATTGGGCACGCCCAACACCGGAGACAATCCAGGCGACAAAGGCGTCGTCGGCGGCCTGATCGGCTGGGGAGGAGCTCTCTTGGTATTGGCGGGCAGCACGAGGGTGATGTTCAGGGTGATGAGGTCGCCCTGGTCGACGGTTCCGCCGGTGAGTGTGATACTGACCTTTTCGTAGTTGCTGAGGTCGGCCGGGACCCCGAAGTTCAGGCTCTGCGGCAGCGTGATGTAGTGCAGGTGGTACTGGATGGCCTGGGTCAGATAGGCGCTCGTGGCG
The DNA here is from genome assembly GCA_963836935.1 of uncultured Acidimicrobiaceae bacterium. GTDB lineage: Bacteria > Actinomycetota > Acidimicrobiia > Acidimicrobiales > Bog-793 > Fen-455. Next base: position 18,908 of record CAWILM010000040.1, on the reverse strand, counting down.
TCGAACTCGCCGGCCTGGAGGTCGGTGATGAGCGAGTCCTCGTCCACCATCTGGGCCGGCAACCCGAACGGGGTGGACTTGGAGACACCGAGCACCGTGGTTGCGGGGTCGAACGACAGGTGGAGCGTGGACTGGGCGAGCTCCATCATGAAGATGAAGTAGACGCCTTGCGGGTCTGCGTTCGGGTCGGTGCGCCCCACGCGGATACCAGGCGAGCTGAGCAGCGTGAAAAGCGACGCAAACGGGACCTTGTGGTCCGCGATGGCGTTGAACTGCGGCGCGAACTTGCTCTGCGGGTTGTAGGCAACAACGAGCGGGTCGGTCGCGAGCTGGATGACGAACTTTGACCTGTTCGGCCAGAGCCGCTTGATGTTCTTCTTGCCGACCGACATGAAGACCCCGGGCGAGATCTCGTTGGCGAGAATCTCCGAGGCGAGCGTGCCGGAGCCTGCCACCCGGCCTTGGAAGCTGTCGCCGGTCGCGGCCTCGAACTTCGGGCCGAGGTCCGTGGCGGCCCACAACTCGAGCGAGCCGGCATACGCAACGCTGGCTGTTCCGTGCGTGGTCGATTGGGCCGTGTCGGCGGTGGCCGTCGCCGCCGAGGCGGCCCCTGAAGAGACAGCCAACCCCACACCGGCGAGGAGGGCAACTGCCGCCAGGCCGAGACGTGGTGTGATTGAGAGGTTCATGGAGCGCAAGCATAACTGACCATTCGCAAGTGTCACTCGTCAGCGGGGAGTCATCCACGCTGGCCTCGCGCCGGGAGCTACCGTCGTCTGCGTGAGTGGCGCGACCGCGTCAGGCCAGGAGCCGGCATGACCGCCGGACGTCCTCCAAACCTCAAGCTCGAGCGCGAGCTGCTCGCTGTAGGCCATTCGCTGGTCGCGGGATGCGACGAAGTAGGCCGGGGTTCGCTCGGTGGCCCGGTCTCGGTCGGCATGGTCGTGGTCGACGCTGCCACCCGTAGACCGCCCGCTGGTCTCAGGGACAGCAAGCTCCTTGCGCCCCAGGTGCGCGAGTCCCTCGTTTCGAGGATCGAGTCGTGGTCGTGTTGCTGGGCGATCGGCCATGCGAGCGCGGCCGAGATAGACGAGATCGGGATCCTGCGGGCGCTCCGGCTGGCCGGCGAGCGAGCACTTGCTCTTTTGCCGGTTCGCCCGAGCCTGGTGCTGCTCGACGGCAACTACGACTGGTTCACGCGTCCCGTGCCCTCGGCGTCCTCACCCACCAGGATCGATCCTGAACAGGTCACCTTGAAGGTGAAGGCCGATCTGACCTGTGCTTCGGTGGCTGCAGCAAGCGTGATCGCGAAGGTCGCGCGCGACCGGTACATGGTCGAGCTCGCCGATCGTTATCCCTGGTACGGCTGGCAGGCGAACAAGGGCTACGCGGCTCCGGAGCACCGCGCGGCACTGCTCGAGGTCGGGCCGTGCGAGGAGCACCGGAAGTCCTGGAACCTCGTCCTCGCAGAGGAGGGAGCGTTGCTCGACGACGGCTAGCGCGCCGGCGCGGGCACCTCCGCCAAAGTGGCGCCTTGGCGCACGATGCGCCGGCTGGCTGTCTTCTGTGGCAGGGTGGTTTTCCGTCAGGAGCTTGAAGTCGAGCGAACAGGCTTGGAGGCTGAGCGATGTCCGATTCCGACCCATGGAAGGCAATCCTCGAGAGGATCGAGGACGGGGCGTCGCTGATCGGGCTCGACCCCGACACGCTGTCCATGCTCTCCCTGCCCGAACGGGTCCTCGAGGTGGCCGTCCCGATCCGCCGGGACAACGGCAAGATCGAAGTGTTCCGAGGCTGGAGGGTGCACCACAGCAGTGCCCGCGGCCCCGGCAAGGGCGGGATCCGCTTTCACCAGTCCGTGAATGCGCACGAGATAATGGCACTGGCTGCCGACATGACGCTCAAATGTGCCGTGGTCGACGTGCCTTTCGGCGGCGCCAAGGGAGGTGTCCAGGTCGACCCGACGACGCTGTCGGTGGTCGAGCTCGAGCGCCTCACGCGTCGGTACGCGATGGGCATCGCTTCGATGATCGGCCCGGACCGTGACATCCCGGCGCCCGACGTCAACACCGACGCGAATGTGATGGCCTGGCTGATGGACACGATCTCGATGGTCAGCGGTGAGGCCATGACCGGTGTCGTGACTGGCAAGCCCTTGGCCATAGGCGGTAGCCGGGGTCATGTGGGAGCAACCTCTCAGGGCGTACTCATCTGCACGCGGGCGGCCTTCCACGAGCTCGGCCTCTCGATGATGGGGGCGCGAGCGGTGATCCAGGGTCATGGCAAGGTCGGTGGCCCGCTTGTGTACATGCTGTCCTCGGCTGGCATGCGTGTCATAGCCGTGACTGACGCCGGAGGCGGTGTCCACAACCCAGCAGGTCTGGACGCGGCCCTGTTGGCTCGACACGTCGACCAGACCGGCAGCGTTGCCGGCTTCGAGCTCGCGGACCCACTCGAACCTGGTCGGATCTGGGAGATCGAGTGCGAGCTCGCGATCCCGGCAGCGCTCGCGGGGGTCATAACCGCCGAGGTGGCCGAGAAGATGGGGGCGCGGCTGGTTGTCGAAGCGGCCAACGGGCCCACGTTGCCCGAGGCGGACCCAATCCTCGAACGGCGCGAGATCGTCGTCGTGCCCGACATCCTGGCGAACGCCGGCGGGGTCACTGCCTCGTACTTCGAGTGGGCCCAGAGCCGTCAAGGCTTCGCCTGGGAGGGGGACCTTGTTGCCGAGCGCCTCCGCCGTGTGATGGCCACAGCATTTGATGCGGTATGGCGCCGGTCGCAGGAGCTGAAGGTAACGCCGCGGCGCGGGGCAGTTGCGGTGGCGCTTGAGAGAGTGGGGGAGGCAATCGAGGTGAGAGGTCTGTTCCCGTAGGTTGTTGAGGGACAGGTCCCCTGCCTGCACGCTTGCGGATAGTTCGACACTGACGAGGTCCCTGTAGGGCCGTGGTTGGCAATGTCCCCCGTTTGTTGACTCCCGCTCAGTTGGCCGGATTGGAAATCATGGACCACTCCCATACGGTGTCGGAAGGCTCGCGCGCCGGTCCGCTGCCTGACCTGCCGGAACCCGTCGCGGTCTCTGAGAAGGTGGCGGAGGCTGCCGAGGCGGCAAGTTGCGGTGGCGGGTTGGTCACGATGTTCCGGATCGACGTTGCACCGCTGCGGCGCTCGAAGGACTTCCGGCTGCTCTTCATCGGCCAGGCCGTGTCCTTCTTCGGGAGCTTGGTGACTTATGTCGCGCTGCCTTACCAGGCTTACCGGATAAGCCACTCGTCGCTCATCGTGGGACTGCTCAGTCTCGCTGAGCTCGTTCCGCTGGTCATCACGGCATTCGTCGGTGGAGCGCTTGCGGACGTAGTCGACCGGCGGCGCATGGTCCGCTTGACGGAGACCGCGATGTGCTTCGTGACCGGTGCCCTCGTTGTGAATTCGCTCTCGGCACATCCGCGACTGTGGGTGCTGTTCGCGGTCGCTCTTGTCGCGGCCGGCATCGATGGGCTGCAGCGGCCGTCGCTCGACGCCATGGTGCCGCGGCTCGTCCCGGCCGAGGAACTCCCGGCGGCCGCAGCCCTCTCGTCGCTCAAGGGCACTCTCGGTATGGTCGCGGGTCCGCCGGTGGCGGGGGTCCTCATCGTCGCTGTCGGGTTGCCGCTCACCTACGGGGTCGACGTCGCGACCGTCCTTGTGTCGCTCGTGGCTCTTGCCCTGATGCACGCTGTTCCCCCGCCGCCTGAGTCCGAAGGGCTCTCGCTTAGGAGGATCACCGATGGTCTTCGCTATGCAAGGAGCCGCCAGGACCTGATGGGTTCGTATCTCATCGACATGAATGCGATGTTCTTCGGGATCCCGACAGCGTTGTTCCCACAGGTCGCTAGTCATCTCGGGGGCGCAGCCGTACTCGGAGTCCTCTACGCGGCGCCCTCGGTGGGCTCGTTGCTGGTGACTCTCACGAGCGGATGGGCACACCGCGTCCGGCGAAACGGCCGCATTATCGCCCTCTCCGCCGGAGTTTGGGGGCTCGGAATCATCGGCTTCGGGTTTGGGAGGACGCTGCCTTGGGCGATCGTCGGGCTTGTCGTGGCAGGGGGAGCCGACATGGTCAGTGGGCTCTGCCGGACCACAATGTGGAATCAATCGATCCCGGACGCGCTACGTGGGCGCCTCGCGGGCATCGAGATGCTCAGCTACTCGTCCGGTCCGACGCTCGGCAACGTCGAGGCAGGCCTTGTCGAGTCTTTCGTCGGCTTGCGCGCTTCTATCATTTCCGGGGGGGGTGCTGTGCGTTATCGGGACGGTCGTGCTCGCGGCCGTGCTACCGCGATTTTGGAATTACGACGCCGCCGAAGGAGCGCGTTTGAGGGGGTAAGTCGCGATTGACCCAGATCGCGTCCGGCTTGTCGTCATACTTGTGCGTGGGTGTCTGTTCAGGTGGTTGCCGTGCGCTTGCGCCCGCGGAGCGGTACCCACAGCCAGGAGGCTCATGCGCCGTTCGAGATCAGCAACTGTCAGGTGGCCCTTGATGATCGTCGGCGTGGCTGCCCTAGTCGCCGGTTGTTCTCAGACCACGACCGCGACCACGACCACGACTGCGCCGCCCACGACGTCGACCTCAACGACGCTGGCGCCTACGACCTCGACAACGAGTGCCTCTTCGACGACGACGACGACCTCCAGTCAGCCAGGGCCAACTCCGTGTGCTGCCAGCCAACTGAAGGCTGTCGCGATGGAAGGAACCGGAGCGGCAGGTTCGATCTTCAGCCCCGTCAACGTGTTGAACACCTCAACAACGGCTTGCACGCTTGACGGCAGACCGGGTATCACGCTGGTCGGAGCCATGCAAGGCGCTCGGTCGGCCTCGCTCCCGACGACGATCCTCACAACGGGTCAAGGGTCGGTCTTTGGTATAGCTCCAACGATGTTGACACTTTCTGCCGGTGGCGTTGCGGACGTCGGCTTCATGGTGGAGTCGAGCGACGTTCCCTCCAATGGAGAGCAGACGTGTCCGGTTGTCAGCTCGATGGAAGTGACCCTGCCCAAAATGGCGACGAGCTTCACGGTTCCCGAGTCGTTTACCGCTTGCGGGGGACCCACGATTTCGGTGTCGGCGATCGTCCCGGAGAGTGATCTGCAGTCGAGCTGACGCTTTGCTGGTCCAGTCTCGGTGGTTCCATCGACGTGGGAGGATGGTGTTGACGAGAGGACTTTCCTTGTCGCGGGTACAGTCCGCTCGTTCTCGGTGCGAAGGGCGCTTAGCTCAGGTGGTTAGAGCAGCTCGCTTACAACGAGCAGGTCGGCGGTTCAAGTCCGTCAGCGCCCACCCGTTGTCAGAAACACAACGTTTTAGCAGGTGAATGGCCGTTATTTCATGTCCGGTCGCTCGGCGACCTTGAGGGCCTTACTCAAACCCCGCGTGTGGACGTTTCGGCCGATGCCACGGCGACCGATGAGCCGTATCGAATCGGTGCACGATCTTTACCCTCAAACGGCAAAGCTGCTTACGTAGTTCTGGCGCGCCACCGATCTGCGGATTGGTTATAGGAAAGTCGTTCGGTTTGACCGCCAGTCGCTTGCACACGTCGAAAGCTTGATCGTCAGTCGCGAAGGAGAGAGGCGAGTATCGATGCTGCGCTGATCTCCAGGCGTTTAGTTGCCGTGAGAAGGGTTAGAGGTTGCTGTCTCAAGAGATCGTGGAGATGTTCGAAGGCCTCTGTGCGGACCGGTTGGGTCAACTCTGTCTTGTATCGGCGCTCGAACTCCTCGAAACGCTCCGGATCGTGGGCGTACCACTTCCTCAGGTCCGTGGACGGAGCCACCTCCTTGCACCACTCGTCGAAGTCAACGTCGGCCTTGGTCATCGCGCGAGGCCAAAGCCGGTCGACAAGAACTCGCGTTCCGTCACCCGGTGCTCGGCTCTCGTAGACCCGTCGTACCTGTACGGTTGACTTCTTCGCCAAATGTGCCATCTTGCTCCGGGCAGTCGGTCGATTCTGTCTCGGCCTCAGCGCGCTCTCCCGGCTCAATGCTAGGAACGGTGGCTTTCCCGCCGAGCCAAGCGGGTTCGAGCCCCCGTCTTACCTCCAGGGGGACAACCTCGAGCGTGGGACCAGTCGCCGTCGGCGTGGTCGGCGCAGACCGCGCTCCGCCTGCCATCTGGTTGCGACTAGGAATGCTGACATCTAACTGGTGCCCAAGGGAGGGGAGGGAGAGGAATGCCACACGTCGTACTTTCAGAGGTCGCTGCCGCGATCGACATTCAGACGGGCGCTGTCGTATCGCGCGTGATCTTCCGCGACGACCGAACCGAGGTGACGGTCTTTGGCTTTGACGCAGGAGAGGGACTCAGCGAGCATCAGGCATCCCGGTCGGCCATCGTGCAGGTTGTCAAGGGCAGGCTCGAGTTCATCGCGGATAGTGAGCGACTCGACGCGGCAACCGGCTTTTGGCTGCACATGGACCCAGGAACGCCTCACAGTCTCACTGCGCGCGAACCGACGATCATGCTCCTGACTCTCATCGACGCCGGATGAACGGACCGATCAGTTCGTCTCTAGGACCCTGCGGCATCGAACGAGTCCCCGAGTTCATTCGACGATTTGTCCCTTCCCACCGCCGCCTCGGTAAGCGCGACGCACCTTGAGGCTCGCGAGTGCGGTAGACGATGTACGGCCGAAACGCGTATCCGATCGGAGCCGCGAGGACGTGGACCAGCCGGGTGAACGGCCACGCTGCCAACAGCACCAGCGCCAGCAGGGCGTGCAACTGAAAACTCCACGGTGTCCCTGACATCTGCGGAGTGCTCGGGTGGAACATCAGTACGTCTCGAAACCAGACCGCCACCGTGGTCCGATAGTTGTAGCCACCGACGTGTCCGCCGAGCCCGAGCAGGTTGACGCCGATCGTGTTGACGATGCCCAGACCGATCACCGCTCCTAGCAGCGGGTACATCGCTTTGTCGGCTATGGAGGTAACGCGGAGCACCGAAGGAGTCATGCGCCGGCGGTAGACGAGCAGTACGAGACCGACCACTGTGGCGACGCCGGCAACGGTGCCCAAGCTGACCGCGACGAGGTGATAGGTGTGCTCGGAGATGCCAAGGGTCTTCGTCCAACTCTCTGGCACGAGCAGACCCACAACGTGACCGGCGAGTACGCCGAGGATTCCGAAGTGGAACAGCGGTGAGGCCCAAGCGAGGACTCGTTTCTCGTAAAGCCCAGAGGACTTGCTGGTCCAGCCGAACTTGTCGTACTTGTACCGCCAGAAGTGGCCCAGAACGAATGACGTAAGACAGATGTAGGGAAGCACGATCCACAAGAAGGTCTTCACGACGACTCCTGTCTGTCATCGTGACCAATCCGGGCACCGGGTGGCCCTACGGGTGCGCATGCCCCGGAGGGCTCATGTCTTCCGTACGGATCGAAGGCTTCGCGCGGCTCGATTCCCACGAGCTCGGTCGGTGGTCCCTTGCGGGCGAGGAGGAGAGCGTTGGCGATCGCGCCCGGTATCGGACTCGGCAGGAGCGAATCGACAGCGCGGACAACCCCTGCATACGGTGAGCCGAGCTCGTCGAGCGCATCATCAAATCTGTACTTAACAATCATTAGTGGGATTAGGTCTTCTCACCCATCCGTTCCACACGAAAGGCAACGTCATGCTCAAGTCACTCAGCACCTCGCTTATCCTCCGGGGCCTGCTGGCCCTCGCCGTCGGGGTCGTAGCCCTCGCCTGGCCGGGGATCACCGTCCTGGCTCTCGTCATCGTGTTCGCTGTCTATGCCTTCATCGGGGCCGGCCTTCAGGCGGCGCTGGCGTTCGGCAGCCGCTCCGCCGGGCCCGTCTTCGGCCACCTGCTCCTCGGACTTGTCGACATCGCCGCCGGCGTGATCGCCATCGCCTGGCCCGTGCCCACCGCGTTGGTCCTCGTGCTGGTTGTCGCTAGCTGGGCCATCATCACGGGAATCGTCAAGATCGTCGTTGCGTTCCGTAAGGGCGAGCAGGCTGGCACCCGTGCCTTGTTCCTCCTCGGCGGCCTGGTATCCGCGGCGTTCGGCGTCGTGCTCTTCGCCCGCCCCGGCATGGGTGCCATCTCCCTCGCCCTACTGTTCGGCTTCTTCAGCCTGATCGCCGGCAGCGGGATGCTCGTGCGCGGCATCGAGGTGCGCCGGACCAACTCAAGGTTGCACACCCTCGTCCCGCCGAAAAAGACGAAGGTCGCCGCTTGAGCGGGCGACCCCAGCGAAGCCACGGCGAGCGCCGCTGAAGCGCCCGCCGGTGGCGCGTATGGGCGCGCCTTTGTAGCATGAGATCAGAACTGATCAACGGGTTCCAGAAGGAGAGACCACAGTGACCGCTACGTCAGCAAATGGGGCACTCCCGACCAACCGGCTGGATCGTCGGAAGGCCCATACACGGCAGGCTCTCGTGGATGCAGCCGTCCGGCTGATCGCCGAAGGGCGGGGAGAACGAGCGAGCGTCCAGGAGATCACCGAAGCGGCAGACATCGGTTTCGGATCGTTTTACAACCACTTCGAGAGTAAAGAACAGTTGTTCGAAACTGCGTCGAGTCAAGTGCTCGAGCGTTGGGCGCAAATGCTCGACCGAGCCTGCGCCGGGATCTCTGATCCTGCAGAGGTCCTTTCACACTCGCTACGGATATCGGCCCGGCTCGGCTGGACGCATCCCGACGTCGGTCGATTCATCACCGGGGCCGGCCTGGACCTGCTCGATGCCCCCGGTGGCTTGGCGCCGCGCGCCCTTCGGGACATCCAGGCCGGTCAAGTCGCCGGGCAGTTCACAGTACGGGATGCGGGTGTCGCTCTGAGCGCTGTCGCGGGCGGCCTCATTGGGTTGCTGCGACTGCATCAGAGCGATCCCGCTCGAGTCGACGAGACATCTGTCAACGAGCTTGCCGAAGCGTGCCTCCGGCTGCTCGGGCTTCCCGCCGCGAAAGCGAAGCAATTGGCCGGTCTGCCTCTTCCGGCGACCGAGCCCTGGTAGATACCACGGTGATGCCTCCCAGCGTGGCGCCGAGGACTCGCGTTGAGACGGTGGCGACCGGCTGCACGATGCGCCCTCGAGTGCCTCGCCGGAGTCATGGTGGCCGGCGACCGGCCAGATGGTCCCGATCCCGTCGCCCATGCTTTTTGGCAGGCCGACCTCGTCCGCATCGCCCTTCGGCTTGAATTTGAGGGATGGCCGATAGAGATCGAACGGGATCGCCTTATCCGAGCTTCGTAGGTGGGGCTCCCCCAACCGCCTCCCTGCCGGCGATGCGCTCCTGGGTCGGGCGGCCAACCATCCGACGCCCCAGGTCAGGATGATGAACGGGGGATAGGCCCTCCAGGGCGACGTAGCACCAATCCAGCCGTTAGTAGGTGTTTATGGACTGTCTCGGGATCGACCTTGAACTGGCGGGCAATGGTGGCACAAGACCGCCGTTCGGCGTAGAGCTGAATTGGGTGCTCCGTGAGATTCGGAGCCCAGACAGGCCCACGAGGGGGTACCAGGTTGCTCTCCAGGAGACAAGCGCCGTTGTGCGATGGATCCCGTACGCCTCAGCCAGCTCCACGGCGGTTGCACCAGCTAGGTACTTGGCAAATCAGCTGCTCGACTTCCGCCACCGGCAGATGGCACTGGACCTGTTTCTTGCCAATCTGGCGAGGTCGACGACTGGTGCGGCGACCGGGAGTACCACTCGCCTGGACCAGATCCTCGACGGCGTCCCAGAGGCCAGGATCGAGCAGATCGGCACAATAACGGGGAAGTCGTCTCGGTCGCTTCCTGTGAGGAGGGGTTTGAACAGTGTCCCCTAGGGCACCCGTTTGCCTCCGCCGGCGTGGGCCATGGTCGGAACGCTGACGGTAAAGGGCAGTCATGAACCAACGACGCTGGATTGTCGGCAAGGACGCGGGAGGCCTCAGCGGGAGGCCTCTGACTCCCGCGGTGAACGCACGCATATCGATTTAAGCGCCAACCCGCGACTCTGGTGGCTAGGTCATTCTGGTGCCCGAACCGGCGAGTGGGGCGCCGCTGCCGGGCCGACACTGCCCCAGCTACTCGAGACGCTGGATCTCGCGTCTCAGGTGACGAAATCCTCTAGTTCGCGGCGAGGCTGCCGAAGAGAATGGCTCGTATGCAACCCCGCGTGCCGCGCCAGTCCATCGCTGTGGCCACCGTCGTACTCCTGCCCACTTTGGTCTTCTTGTCGGCGTGTTCGAGCAGTCACAAGCCGACAACATCTTCCACGTCCACGTCCACGTCCACGTCGGTCCCGGCAACTGGCAAGAGGGTCGCGTTGGGGACGAACAATCCCGCCCAAGGAGACTGCACCACGAACGCCAGCGAGGCGGTCACCTCTGTGGGGTTTGTAGTGCTGAACGTTACGGCCGGCTCATTCCAGGCGGAGATCCAGCTGCAAGCGGGCTCCCCGAACACGACCTACGCGGTGCTCATGCAGCAGGTCCCAGGATCGTGCCCGCAAACGTCCGACAACGGCGGCACACTGACCACCGACTCGACCGGTCGTGGCCATGCTTCCACGAGCGTACCGCGCGTGTCCGGCGCGTCCACCTTCTTCTTGCAACTGCTCCCTGCCGGCTCTGGGGCGCCTCAGTTCACCAGCGACCGCGTCTCAGCCAGCTCGTAAGAGAAACTGTCGCAGCCCTGTCGCTGTCCGTCGTTAATCGCTAGGCGAGGAGTTACGAGCAGCCAAGGGAGGCATACGGGTCAGGGAATGATCCCGTATTGGCGGCCGGCCACCAGTTCGGCCCCGAACTGGAACAGGTCGGTACCAGCGCCCGCGTCGCTGACTCCTCCCGTAACAACGGGATCACTGGCCTTTGATCTACACATTGGGGACGCGCAGACGTAGAACATCATGGTCGAGGGTGCGGCGGAGCGCCCGAACGATGTTCCTGAAGATGGCCCCAGATAGTTGTGCTGGTCAAGTAGACCTGGGGTTGCCTGGCGATCGGCGATCGATGGGTGGCCGACCCCGTTTGGGCAAGGGTCCAGCCTTTTTCGGCATTCGCCCGGCATCGTCGAGGGCTCGGCGCAGCAGCATCTCGATCTGGGCGTTGGTGCTCCGGAACTCGTCGGCCGCCCACCGGGCGAGGGCGTCGTGAACAGTGGGATCAAGCCGCAGCAAGACCTGCTTTCGGTCATTCACGGATCACGAGTAGAGAGTGCCGGCGTTGACGACCGGCGAAGCGGGCTGGTCACTGCATAGTACGACCATCAGATTGCTCACCATTGCTGCTTTGCGCTCCTCGTCAAGCTGGACGATGTCACTCTCCGCCAGCCGCTCGAGTGCCATTTCAACCATTCCGACCGCGCCGTCGACAATGCGAGAGCGAGCCGCGACGACCGCGTTGGCCTGCTGTCGGCGCAACATGGCCTGGGCGATCTCCGACGCGTAGGCAAGATGGCTGATGCGCACCTCGACGATCTCCACTCCGGCAATGGAGACGCGCTCGGCCATCTCTGTGGCGAGTTCGCCGGCAACGATGTCGGTCGAGCCGCGAAGCGACAGCCCGTCGTCTGCGGCGTTGTCGTAGGGATGGGTGGTCGCGACGTGGCGCAGGGCCGACTCGGCCTGGACACGCACGAAGTTGAGGTAGTCGTCCACGGCATAAAGAGCACGCGAGGTGTCGGCAACCTGCCAGACGACAATGGCGGCGATCTCCACGGGATTGCCGTCAGCGTCGTTGACCTTCAGGTGGTTCGTCTCGAAGTTCCTGACCCGAATGCTCACGCTCCGCCGGTCAGAGAGAGGCAGGATCCACCAAAGGCCGGCTCGGCGCACGGTGCCGACGTAACGGCCGAAGAACCGCACGACCTTCGTCTGGCCGGGCTGCACAATGGTCAACGAGGCCCAAGTGACCGTCGCCACGACGATCGGCACGATGATGACGACCTGGTTCGCGACGAAATATGCCCCGACGCCGCAGGCGGCGACGACGAGGACGCCGAGCCAGCCGCTGATGGCCCACGCTCGGCGCTCGTGGATCTCGACTCGGACTCCCGAATGACCCACCGGAGTCGTCTCGGGTTCGCGGTTGGGTTGGACAGACTGGTTCATGGTCCCTCCTACAGCGTGGCCTCGATTAAACTGATATTAAATGCTATCATTTTTTTGGGCGTGGCACAAGCCGATGTTTCCGCTGGCGGAGGAATATGGTCCGAATGACCCGGCGGGCTCAAGGGATCCGCGGAACAGCGCGGCGAGTCGACGACTGTGAGTTGACTCGACCGGGAGGTTTCCTTGGCACCGCACCTGACGCTGCAGCAACGTGAGTACGCGCGAAGGCTCCGACGAGAAGGGAGAACGATCCGCGAGATCGCAGCGGAGATCGGGTACTCGCGCTCGACCGTGAAGTATGTCGTGCGCGCTCTCGGCAAGCGGGAGTCCAGCCAGATCTTGTGGTCGCCGGGCCCGTCGCGCTTGTCGCTCGCGGATCGTGAGGAGATCAGCCGTGGGCTGTCGGTCGGTGAGCCGCTCCGCGCTGTCGCGCGACGGCTCGGTCGGGCGCCGTCGACCATCTCTCGTGAGGTGAAGGCGAACGGCGGACGTTCCCACTACCGAGCCGTGAGGGCGCACCATGGAGCGTATGCACGTGCTCGTCGTCCGAAGACCCCGAAGCTCCTCGCCGGCCCGCTCTGCACGCAGGTCACCATGTGGCTCGAGCAGTGGTGGTCGCCCGAGGAGATCGCCCGACGTCTCTGGATCGAGTTCCCCGACGACGAGACGATGCACGTGAGCCACGAGACGATCTACCAATCCCTTTTTGTCCAAGGCCGTGGTGAGCTGCGCAGAGAGCTCTCCCCGCTGCCTGCGAACAGGCAGGGCCGAGCGCCGCCCGCGGGGGCGGCCCGAGCGTCGCGGGCAGATCCCGGACATGGTGATGATCTCCGAGCGTCCTGCCGAGGTCGCCGACCGCGCCGTTCCCGGCCACTGGGAGGGCGACCTCATCATCGGCAAGAACAACGGCTCCGCCGTCGGGACCCTCGTCGAGCGCACGACCCGCTTCGTGCTGCTGCTCCACCTTCCTGACGGTCGCGAGGCCGAGAAGGTCAACGAGGCGATGCGGAAGGCGATCGCCACCCTCCCTGCCGAGCTGGTCCGCTCGATCACCTGGGACCAGGGAAAGGAGCTGTCTGCCCACGTCGCGTTCACGGTCGCAACCGGTGTCCAGGTGTACTTCTGCGACCCGCACAGCCCGTGGCTGCGCGGGTCGAACGAGAACACGAACGGGCTACTCCGTCAGTACATGCCGAAGGGGACCGATCTCTCCGTGCACAGCGCGGAGGACCTCGCCCGGTTTGCCGCGAGTCTCAACAACCGTCCACGCGAGACGCTCGGATTCATGAAACCATCAGAGAAGCTCGCTGAGCTTGTTGCGATGACTGGTTGAGCCCGCCCCCGTTTTTGGTCAAGCTCCCGTCTCGAAAGTGCCGGTCGAGAAGGGCTGTGAGCTGGGCTGCGGCTGGTGTTACGTGTCGCTTGGCGCCCACGTTGGCCACGAGAGGTGCCCCCGTTCACCCACGTGGCGGCGTAGGGGCCGGGCTGGCGGGTCTTTGCCAGCAAGACGCCCACGATCGTTAGTTCCTAAACAGGCGCAGACAAAGCTGGCGTGGCGTGACCCTGGCGCCCCGAGCCCGCCTGCGCAGTTCGTTTGCCCCGGTGACGTCGTCCAGGCAGACTGCCAGGCCATGGACGGTTACGCAGCCAGCGCGTACGGAGAGCGGACAGCGGGTATGTACGACGAGATGGTCCCGGCCGCGATGCCTGAACAGATAGAGCTGCTCGCGGAGTTGGCCGGCCCGCGCCTAGTGGTGGAGCGCGGCGTCGGGACGGGCCGGCTAGCCCTCCCCCTGGTCGAGCGAGGCCTCGAGGTCCACGGCCCGGACGTTTCACCGGGCGATGGTGGAGCGCCTGCGGGCGAAGCCCGGTGGGGACCAGGTCCGGGTCACGATGGGCGACTTCACCGACTTCGAGCTGGGAACACGGTTCCGGTTGGTTTTCGTGGCATTCAACACCCTGTTCGCGCTTCCCGACCAGCACGCCCAGCTGGACTGCTTCCGGGCTGTCTCCCGCCACTTGGTGCCCGGGGGCAGGTTCCTCGTCGAAGCGTTCGTCCCCGATGTTTCCCGTTTCCATAGGGGCCAGTTGGTCAGCGCCGTGGGTGTCGGCCTCGACCGGGTGGACCTCGAGTGCTCGGTCCACGACCCCGTGACCCAGTCAATATCGACTCAGCGGCTCGTTTTCGGGACGGGCGGAGCCCGCAGCTACCCGTCAAGGTTCGCTACGCCTGGCCGGCGGAGCTCGACCTCATGGCACAGATCGACGGGCTGCGAGCCGAGGCCCGCTGGGAGAGTGGAGCCGACAGCCGTTCATGGCGCGCTCTGCCCGGTACATCTCCGTCTGGGCGTGTGCACAGACATCACCGCCCGGCGGGGTGAAGGCCGTCGAGCGGCCGCTCGAGGCGTGCCGCTCGGTCTCGCATGGGCCGGGAGACAAGCGCCCACGTCCGCCTATGAGGCGGCGCCGGGCGTATTAGTGCACTCCGGAACTGATGTCATGACGGACCTCCACGCGGCTCCCGCGTGACGCTCCGCCGTGGTGCGGGCCGGCGCCGATGTCGGAAGGATGATCCGGTGGCGACGAGAGCGACGAGCAACAAGGAGGGGGTCTCGCCCCGACGTTTGGTTCCGAGTGTTGACACACGCACCGCCCTTTTGCAAGCGTTACCTGCCGGCAGGCCGCATAGATCTAGGGCCGACTCCTAGGGCGATCCGTGTCCAGCTCCCCCGCCGCTGCTCTTACCTGCGCGAGTGGTCTTGTTCACGCCGCTGCCCTTGCTTGCGGGCGTGGTCTTGTTGGCACCCTTGCCCTTGGTTGCCGGAGTGGTCTTCTTCGCGCCCTTGCCCTTGGTTGCCGGAGTGGTCTTCTTCGCGCCCTTGCCCTTGCTTGCGGGCGTGGTCTTCTTGGCACCCTTGCCCTTGGTTGCCGAAGTGGTCTTCTTCGCGCCCTTGCCGTGACCTGCGGGCGTGGTCTTCTTGGCACCCTTGCCTTTGGACTCGGCCTTGGTCTTCTTCGCACCCTTGCCCTGACCTGCGGGCGTGGTCTTCTTGGCACTCTTGCCTTCGGCCTTGGTCTTCTTCGGGCCACTCTTATGAACTGTCCCTGCGTTGTCCCCAACTGTCGTTGTTGTGTTACTTCCACCCGCGAGGCCCCGACCGAGGACAGGGCGCTTGCGATGTGTCGCACCGCGCTTCGTTGGCTTGCCTTTGTGATGCAAGCCTGGCGCGCAACTTCTCGGCAGTCCCTTCACGAGAGTGGTGGTGCCGCTTCCCGTGATGGGTTTCGCAGGTGTGGCGGTCGTCGACGGGCAGCGGACTCCTGTGACCGGCAGGGTGGACCCAGGTCTCGCGGCCTGTCGGGCAGCTTTAGCAGCGGTCGGCACAGCGTGACCAGATCCCTCTATGCCGATCGCTGACAAGACTCTCGTCACGGAATGTTGTATCGGAGACGGCAGGCTTCCAGTGGCCGCGGCAGCTGCTGTGCCGCCGACCAGGACCCCGCCGACGATCAGCAACTTGGTGACGCCCGAAGCCCCTACGAATCGGAGGCGTCGCCAGAGTGGTGATCGCGGTTGGTTCATCCGCACCGTCTCCGCCATTGTCGAGATCAGGCCGACCGGAATGTTCGCGATCCCGAGCTGAGCGTGCGGCGCGGCGGCGACATTTCCGCCTGCGTCGGCGAGACCCAACAGCAGTTGCGCCACTGCCTCGTAACCGGTACCGAGCTCTCGTACCCCGATGCCGGACAACAAAGAATCGATCGGGTCGGGAGAGCCCCTACGGGATGTGAAGATTGTCATATCAGTTTTCTCTCTAGAAGAGGATGAGCGGTCGGTACCGGGGTGCCGGCGGTTGCCGCATGAGTACTCATAGACAGGCGGTTGGCCAGTCTTCGCAGTGCACGGTGCTGGATTACGCGCACGGAGGCCGCGCGCTTGCCGATTGCCAGGCCGACTTCCTCGGCGTCGAGCCCGGCGACCACGCGGAGCAGGATCACGTCGGCCTGCTCGGGAGTCAGGGAACCTGTCACGAAGGCGACTGCTTGGTCGGTGGCGGCCGATTGCAGGGCCGATGCCTCTACGTCTACCAGGTCTGGCCTGTCTAGAAACGATTCCGGCGCGACCGGATCGGTTCGCCGGCGTCGCCGACGCTTCCAGTAGTCATTCAGGCAGCGCCGGGCGACCAGGAAGACGAAGCCCCACCACTGGTTCTCATTACCCTCAAAGTGAGGGAGCTGGCGCGCAAGTTGTATCCAGATCTCTGAGCACAGGTCCTCAGCTTCCTGAGGCTCTCGTGCTCGCAGGTATTTGAGCAGCACGGGATTCGCGTCCAGGTACAGGGCCGTGATCGCCTGCTGGTCGCCCTTGCGGGCAGCCTCCATGATCCCGGCGAAGCGGTCCCCGATCGTCATCAGGGCCTCGACAAGGGGCTTCGTATAGGTATCAGGGGATCATCGTGACGGTCTTCATGACCGGCGTCACGGGCTATCCCGTACTCAGTCACCACAACCGTTGTCCCTTCGTACGAGCCAAGTGCGGCGCCTGTTCTTGTCCCGTCGCCGTTCGCGCCCGGTGTCTTCGCCGTCCTGCCGCTCTGTCAGCCGGCGCTCACGGTATTCGGCGAGCGTACGCCAGTACTCAACTTGGTCAAGTGCCCCTGCAATGTCGGCACGAAATTCGTCTCGCTCGGGTTCCGCCTGGCAAAGCCGAGTCTGGCGATGGTCCCGTTCTCTCCGCACGATGGCCAGCTCGTCATCGGTACGCACGGTGCGCTGGCCCTGCGAGCGTTCCCCAGTCGTTACCGCCCGGAGTCGGACGTCGGACTTTCGGGCTGCTTGCAGCATGAATCCACCGGTGGGTGCGCAGAAACCGGTCCAGCCGACGGTCTTGTGGATTAGCCGCTTCATCTTGACTCCCACCTCGCTCCGCGCAGGATGCTCCCACTCTGTGCTCTCGCGAACGCGCCAACGCCATACCCTTCTCTGTCTGATCGGCACGTCTCCTTACGAGCTGAAGCGACCATTGGTTCTACGTCGCACGACTCGCCACAGGTGATCGGGCGCATGATGTCTGTGTTCGGATCCATCCGCGAACTCTCCTTTCGGTAGTCCGTCGGTCTGGCTGTCGTCGGCCTTCTCGCGCCAGCCGGTCGGAGGCCGAGGAGTCGGGGGTCCCGAAAGGCTCCCCAAGACCACGGCCTCCGACCGGCTCGTCGTCGGATGGCGCGTGCTAGCCGTTGTGTCTTACTTCTTCGGTCCTTGCTTGCCCTTGTCGCCAAGCTTGAACGGCCCGGCGATGAAGGTGTCCCCATAAGTGCCGCCAGCGGTCGCGGGCGGGACCGAGACGTCGACGAACAAACCCGTCGCGGGCGCAGTGGGGAGAGCCGATGACATCTTGAGGTGCGCCGTACCGTGACCCGAGGCATTCGTCGTGAGGCTTCCGATCTGTCCTACGCAGCGAATGTCGACGGCGTAAGTCGTCTTCGGCAGCGCGCCACGCACGGAGATGTTGACCTGGTAACTGGTCATGGCGGCGTTGAGATGCACGTTGACCTCGCCGCTCTTCTTACCCGAGGCTGACTGGCAGCCCGACGGGTTCGGACCGACATGAACCAGATATGCGTTTCCGTTGAGTGCAGGCGCGGGCTTGGCAGTCGCTTGGGCACTGGCTGCAACTCCGAAAGCGGCGGTACAGCTGATGATTCCCGCCAAAGCCACTCTTGCTAACACACGCATCGCTTCCTCCTAGATGTGAACTTTCCGATGACCGCCCTAGTGAAGACACTGTGACTCGGGGCCCCGTCAGCAGACTCGACCTCGAAACAGCGGCGTCCTCATCTCTTTAATGGCGCGAGCATGCGATGGCGTTACAGGCAATTCGACGCCGTCGACCCGTGACGGTCTCGGGATGCCTTCACTGAGGAGGAGTCCCTTACCCGCGCGTCGTCGCTCCATCCAGCGGGCGCCTGGGCCGGGCGCTTGGTGTGCCAGCAGGCAACAACGCCAGCCCAATGTTCGCCCGTATGCGCCCCGGCGTCATGGCTGACCCTCGACCGCGGAAGTGGCCAGTGCGGTCAACAGCGGGCGTCGGCGGACGGTTGCTAGCAGTCTCTGCTCACCCCAGCCGAGCAGTCTCAGAACGGGCCCACGAGCCGGGCCTAGCCAGCGACTCTGCTCTTTCACAAAGAGGAAGGAGTCCGTGAGCCAATCAGGGCTCATCGCGTCTTGCTGAGCAGAACGCGGCAACCCGACGCAATGTAAGTCCAGGATCGCTCCGAGGGCGAAGGTGCTCATCAGTACTAGGAGCCCAACTTGCAACCCGGTGGCGTCGTTCCACTGTGCTCGGTTGTCCCCGATTGCCGCACTGATCCACTCGGCCAACAGCGTCACGCTTATGCCACCCAACAGGACACGACACCCCTGAGCACGTCTTAAATCCTCGCGACCGGGAGTGGTTGCGATCGTCGACACATCAGTACACGCGGCATGGAGAAAATTTCGGTCAGGGGTATGTAGAACATCATGAAGGAGATCACGGTGTCGAATGCGTCGGTTGAGCCAGGATGCGTGGCTGAAGAGCGACGGGGTTTCTTTGATCGGGGCGGTGTACGAGACGAACGCGACGGCGAGCAGCAGAGTGCCAAAGACAGGGCGGCGCAACGCGGAACGCCAGGGGTCGCCTGCGGCAATCATCGCTGAATCACGTTGCGGGAGGCTTCCACTGATTCCTCAGTTGTCACCGGTCAACGATCCACTGTGAATCGGCCGTGCTACGCCATGGGACTCGATTCGCTGACTTACAGATTCAAACCGCCACTCCCGCCGTGGCACCT
>CAWILM010000039.1:0-26134 GCA_963836935.1 uncultured Acidimicrobiaceae bacterium | reverse complement strand
GGCGCTACAAGGACGCGTGCCGTCCGGGATGGCCGTGACTTCCGGGTGCGCCACGTAGAACGCGTAACACCTGCAGCTCGACTGAGAAATCCACCTGGCGCAGCTGCACCGGGGGCGGCACCACCAAGATCGCGGGGCGAACATCGATCCGCCTCTGCCCCGGCGGGACACCAGGCGGTCGCACACGTCCTGGGCGGCAGCGGCCGGGCAGGCGATGACGCCGACACACCAGCCGATGCTCGCCACGACGGTCGCCAGTTCCTCAAGGGGACGGATCGGCAGCCGGACTATCTCCTCACCGATGATCTCGGGGTCGATGTCGAACAGGGCGGCGGCCCGGAAGTTCTGGGTCGAGAACCTCGGGAACGCCGGCCAGGGGCGCGCCCGAGGTTGCCGACGCCGACAATGACGACCTGCCACTCCCGGTCGAGGCCCAGCTCGCGGCGCCGGGCTGAGGCAGGAGTTCATGTCATAGCCGGTGCCCGGCGTGCCGTAGGTGCCAAGGTGCGACAAGTCCTTTCGCACCTTGGCGGCGTTCACCCCGGCCGCCTCGGCGCTTCGCCGAAGAGACCGTCTGGACACCGCTTGCCGAGAGCGCCCGCAGGGCGCGGTCGATATACCGGCAACCGAACGACGGTTGGCTCGGGGAATCCGGCGAAGGAAGCGGTCGGCCATCGTGGGTGATGGTAACGACTTCGTGCTCTCGCTCACAAACCCGCGCCTTTCCGGGCGCGGCCTGGGCTCAGCCGGCTTCTGTAAAGCGCTCCGCGAGGTAGCGGTCGACGTCCTCGTCACGCAGTCTGTACGACTTGCCGACACGTACCGCCGGCAGCTGTCCCGAACTGATGAGTCGGTAAACAGTCATGTTCGAGACCCGCAGTGCCCGGGCCACTTCGGCGACCGTGGAGAACCTTGCCTTGGCGTACTCGATAGTTGACAGATGCATCACCCCTCTCCGCCCGTCACGAATGTACGCCAATGTGGCTGAAGTGCAAAGTGGGAGACTCCCGACGCCGGGATCGGGTCAGTCCGGACCCGGCGCCTATCCTCGGCTCACTCGCTGCGGCCGAGCTCCCGGGACCGAACGGAGGCCGCGGCGACAGCCTCGAGGACGGCCGAGCGGAAGCCGTGGGCCTCGAGAACGCGCAGTGCCGCTGCCGTTGTGCCGCCGGGGGAGGTCACCGCGGCCCGCAGAGTCTCCGGCGAGTCGCCGGATTCGGCGAGCAGGCGAGCCGAGCCAAGCAACGTCTGGACTGCGAAGAGACGGCTGACTTCCCGGTCGAGCCCCTCGCTCACCCCGGCATCGACGAGTGCTTCTGCCAACAGGAAGACGTAAGCCGGTCCCGAGCCCGACAGCCCGGTCACAGAGTCGAGCTGGTACTCGGGCAGGCGTGCGACGACCCCGAGCGAGGACAGCACCCCTTCCGCCCACTCGAGGTCGTCCTCGGTGACAGCGGTGCCACCCGATAACGCTGAGGCACCGGCACCGAGCAGAGCCGGGGTGTTGGGCATCGCCCTCAGAACCACGACGCCGCGCCCGAGCCAGGTCTCCAGCTGGGCGATCCTGAGGCCCGCCACGATGGAGAGCACCCGTTGGCAACCTGACCCTGCGACAGTCCGGCACCCGGCCTGAGCGTCAGCTGGCTTGACGGCCAAGACGGCGGACTCCGCCGCGACTCCGGTGTCGGTCACGGCAACGCCTGGAAAACGCCGCAGGAGATCGGCGCGGGAAGAGGCGAGGGGCTCGACGACAGCCAGTTCGTCCGAGGCGGCCCAACTCGACCGGATCAGGCCACCTATCAGCGCGTGGCCCATCTTGCCACCGCCCACGACGACGAGACGTGTCCCCACTGCGCTCAGCTCAACACTCGACGAGCGACCGCGAGGTGAGGTCGGCGTAGGGGCGGCGAAGCCGGCCTGCAGTGATCGACCAGCTGTATCCCGCCGCCATGGCCGCGCCACATGCGCCGAGCTCGGACTGCAACAAGGGGTCGGCGCATATGGCGCCGGCGAACTTCGTGTACGCCTCGGCGTCCCCGTTCTCCACCAGATAGCCCGTTCGCCCATGCTGGACGAGCGTCGTCAGGCCCCCGACAGCCGCCGCGACCACCGGCGTGCCGCAAGCCGCGGCTTCGAGAGCGACGAGCCCGAATGATTCCGACCGCGAAGGCACCAGGCAACAGTCTGCCGCCCTGTAGTACGTCGAGAGGAGCTCATGTGGCTGAGGAGCAACAAAGCGCACCCGTCCGCCATGGCCGAGCGCCTCGACCAGGGCGTGCAGAGCCTCGACCTCGGCCTCGCCTCTCGGCCCGCTCGGGCCGCCGACGACAACAAGCTGGGCCCTCGGAACGGACCGCACCAAGAGGTCGAAGGCCTGGAGCGCCACCTCGGCGCCCTTGAGGGGCTGAATCCGCCCGACAAACAAAAGGAGCGGGCCCTCGCCCGCAAGGCCGAGCGCACGTCTCGCGTGGGCACGGTCCCCGGGCGAGAAGAACGCGTGGTCGACCCCGAGCGGGACGACCTCGACGCGGTCCCGGTCTGCCCCGTAGAGCTCGACCAGTTGGTCCACCTCGACCGAGCACGAGGCGAGCAGGGCATCGGAGCAGCCGATGATCTCCGACTCGGCGCGCGCCCGCCGGCCTGGTTCCGCGCTCTCGACCTCTTCCGGGCTCGCCTCTGCCTTAACGCGGTCCAGAGTGTGGAAGGTCGACACGAGCGGCAGCCCGAGGCGGTGCTTGATCGCATGACCGGCCAGGCCCGACAGCCAGTAATTCGCGTGGATGGCGTCCGCGGGCACTTCACTGGCGCCGAGCCTGGTGTGGATCGGACTTGTCATCCGGTCGATGACCGATTCGGTGAACTCCTGCACGTGGTCTTGCAGTGTCTCCTTGGCGACGGGGACCGGGGGGCCGGCGGCCACGTGGTGGACGGCAAAACCGGGCTCGATCGTCATGACGTCGGGAAGGTCGCGGGACCAGCGGCGGGTGTAGACGTCACAGGTCACGCCTCCCCGGGCCAGGGCCGAGGAGAGCTCCCGGACATAGACGTTCATCCCCCCGCCGTCCCCCGTACCGGGCTGGGCCAGCGGAGACGTGTGCATGGAGAGAACGGCCAGCTTGCGCATCTGGGCCAGCCTAGGGTGAAAGTCTCGCGATCAGGCCCGGGGCTCTTGCCGCCCCGCATCGGACAGGCCATTCTCCCGCCGGAACGACAAGTAGATCCGCACGAGCGCCTGCCGCTGTTCCTCGACCAGGTGGGGGTCCATGAGGATGTGACGCACGACGTCGTCGTCGCGACGCTCGTCCTCGAGAATCCCGGCCCGCACGTACAGCGTTTCGGCGGAGATCCGCAGAGCCTTTGCGATCTGCTGCAGGATCTCGGCCGACGGCTTGCGCAACCCCCTCTCGATCTGGCTCAGGTAGGGGTTCGAGATGCCCGCGATTTCCGACAGCCTCCGGAGGGAGAGCCTCGCCGTGTTCCGCTGCTGCCGGATGAACTCGCCGAGATCTGCCCAGCGGTCGGACGAGTCGCTCGCCATCATCCGGCCTTCACGTGAGCAGGCTGTCCGCGTCCGCCGCTCCGACTTTGTACCGTTCGACGATCGCCGACTGGAGTTGGTCAATCTGGTCGTGCAGCCTCCTGCGCCTGGAGGAGACAGTCGTCTCGGCCGAGCGCAGCAGCCCGGCGAGGGAACGGAGCTCCTCGTCGCCGAACGCCCCCAGGTTGGCGCCGGGCAAGAGGGGCTGACGCGTCTTGTCCCCTTTCAGCTCAGCGGCGAGAACCTCGACCACAAGATCCTCGAGCGCCAGCTCCGACTGCTCGGTCCACCCCACGGCGACTCCGGCCATCGTGATGCGGGGCTCGTGGGCATGCGATTGCGCCGGGGCAATGGTGTTGGTGCCCGCCAGGATCGCCGGCAGATCCTCGAGCAGGCGCCCGGTGTCGCCGCGCACACCCTTGCCCCGCGCCTCGAGCTCCGCCGCGACGATGTCGAGCTCGCCCTGGAGCAGCCGCCGGACATAGGAGAGAGCGACTTCCGCGCGCTGGCACGCGTCCCGGCGGGTCCTGAGCTCCATCGACCGCGACCTCTTCCAGGTCGCTGGTCAGCTCAGGTTCCAGCAGCCGGTCAATATCCTCCTGGTGCAGGGCCATCCTGAACGAGCGTACCGCTGCTCGAGCCGGACTGCCTGATTAACCCGGCCCGGGCGGGTGGGAAGTAGCGGTAGACGGCTCTGCCGACGAGACGAGCGGGCGCCACGGGCCCGAACGTCCGGCTGTCGCGGCTGGCGGCCTGATTGTCGCCGCGGACTTCCACACCACCAGGGACAAACGCCACCACTCTCTTCACGAGCAAGCGCGTGGGTTCGACCGGGTCGTGCAGGGCGACGAGGTCGCCGACGCGGGCGCCGCGCCCGTACGACGACGAGTCGGTCCCCGTGGGCAAGCGCCGGCATCATGCTCGTGCCCTCGACCTGCACTCGTTGCAGACTCGTCCGCGCGACAGCGGCGAGCACGACCACAAGTGCCGTGAACCCGGCGTAAGGGACCAGCTTCGAGACAGCGTGTCCGGCGGACCCCTTTCCTGGCCGATCACCGAAGGGGTGGAGATAAGGTGAGCGATTCCTAGCCACCGACCACCAACCAAGGAGCCGAAGCATGCATCTCGCCTCGCGTCTACTCAACCTGCTCGACCGCCTGAGCAGCCCGGTGACCGTCCACGCCCACTGCGACCTGCCCTGCGGTGTCTATGACCCCGCGCAAGCACGGATCGAGGCCGAATCGGTCAAAGCCATCATGGAGAAGTTCAACGCCTCCGCAGACGAGGTCTTCAGGCACCGGGCCATCATGATCAAAGAAGAGCGCGCCGACCTCGTCAAGCACCACCTGTGGGTGCTCTGGACGGATTACTTCAAGCCCGACCACCTCGCGAAGCACCCCGAGCTCCACACCCTGTTCTGGACGGCCACCAAGAGCGCCGGCGAAGCCAAGAAGACGACTGACGTCGCTGTCGGCCAGAAGCTGCTCGACCAGATCGCCGAGATCGACCGCATCTTCTGGGAGACGAAGAAGGGCTGAGTCCCGCCCGGCGAGGCGTGAGCGACGATCCCCGCCGCTCATCCGCCGGACACGGGCGGCAGCACCGCGACCTCGTCACCGTCGCCAACCGGCGTCGCGCGGTTTGCCGGCTCGCCGTTCAGCCAGATCGCGCTGAAGGCGATCACTGAGGCAAGGCGAGTCCCGTAACGCTCGACGGCCGCGTCGAGCACCTCACCTACGCTCACGCCGTCGAGGGTCGCCTCGCTGGTGCCGGCACACTCGCGTGCCTGGGCGAAGAGGCGGAGCCGCGCCAACCCTCAGATCCCACCCGAAGCGCCGGACGCGACGACCTCCGCGTGGTCCGCGCAACGTCGCGTCAGCGGTGAGGCTGCCAGCCGGTCTGCGCCGATCGCCCGTCCGCACGCCTCGCAGGTGGCATAGGTGCCGTCGTCCAACCGCCTGAGGGCCCGTTCGACATCCTCGAGCTCGCCCTCTGCGCTGTCGAGCACGAGATCGACCTCGTCTCCCGTGGCCACGTTCATGATCCTACCGGGAGGCTGCAGTTTCCGGGGGGAGTCGGGCAAGGCACTCCCCGGCTCAATCCTCGTCCAGCCACCTGCGCGTCGCCCCCACGACCTCGAGGCCCGGCCGCGACCAGATGAAGCGCTCGACGGCGTCGAGTGTCTCGACGACGACTCGCGCGCTGGCCGCCGCCGCGGCCACCTCGACAACAGCGCGCTGGTGCAGGTCCTGGTAGTCCGCCTCGGCGACTGCCACCGCGAAACGTGCGCGGGCACCGTCGATGACCGGGCGGAGCACGGCGCGCTCTGTCCTTGAGGGAATGACACGCCGGGAAGTGCAGCTCGACGACAAGGGCCCCGATCACCGACCAAGCATGCCCGAGTCGCAGCACCCGCGGGCCTGCGAACGTGTCGGCACCCCGATCAACGCCCCGTGTTAGTGGGCAGTAGCATCCTGGCCCGAAGGCATCGCTTACCGCGCCAGTCGCGGTACCAACGAGGAGAACACGCCGTAATGGCACAGAGTGGCAACCGTCCCCCGCGGCGTGGCGAGTCGCCGAACCGTGGCAGCCGGCCCCCGAGCAACGGCCGCGCGGCTTCAGACGGCGATCCGGGCGAGTCCGCCGCCGAGAGGGCACGCGAGAGGCTGGCCCAGCAGAGACTCTCAGGTCAAAAACACCAAACCGCTGCCCAGCGCGCGCGCTCCACAGCGGCTCCCACGCAACGTGCCAGGGCAGGTGCGGCCCCCGGCGGCCGGAGGAGAACCGCTGGAGCCGCCTCCCGGCGCCGATCCGCGAAAGACGCCTCGAAGCGCAGCACCGCCCTGACAGTGGGGGTCTTCGGCACCGTGCTCGTCGTGCTGGCGGTGCTTGTCATCGTCCTCGTCTCGGTCACCGGCAAGACCACGGCCAACAACGTGGGATTCGGATTGAAGCCCGCGCCCGCGAGTGTCGTGAACGCCATCAGCCAGGTACCGGCGGCGGCCTTCACCACAGCCGGATCCACGATCACGTCGTCCGGTCCCTACACGGTTTCGATCAGCCCGCTCAAGAAGCAGCCCCCGCTGACCAGCGGCGGCAAGCCGCTGATCGCCTACACGGGGTCCAACTGGTGCCCGTACTGCGCGGCCGCCCGCTGGCCGCTCGCCATAGCCCTGTCCCGCTTCGGAAGCTTCAAGAAGCTTGCCCTCACCGAATCGGGGACAGCCACGAACGAGATCTACCCGGACACGCCCACCTTGAGCTTCTACGGCTCGTCCTACACGAGCCCATACGTCGCCTTCCTGCCGACCGAGGAGTGCAGCGACCTCGTCTCGTCCAGCACCGCGACGGCGGTACAGGCCTGCAACGGCTACGAGCCCTTGCAGGCGCTCTCGCCCCTGGCCCACAAGATCTACTTCAAGTACGACTTCCCGCCTTTCGTCTCCTCGTCGAACGAGGGTGGCATCCCGTTCATCGACTTCGCCAACGAGTTCCTCGAGGACAGCGCCTTCATGGACCCGTCCATCCTCCATGGCTTCACACACGTGCAGATCGCCCAGAGCCTCGGCAACCCGATCGCCTCGCCTGCTCGGCCGATACTCGTCTCGGCCAACTTCTACACGGCCGCCATCTGCAAGCTGACGAACAACAAGCCAGGCTCGGTCTGTGACATGCCGGTCGTCAAGCGGGCGGCCAAACAGCTGAAGCTGTGAGCGGCAAGAACGCCGCCCGGCGACGGGCGGGCAGGCAAACGGCGTCGACCCAACGGACGAAGCATCAACCGCAAGCCACGCGGGCGAGGTCTCAGCCGGCAGCTGTGGCCCGCCCCCGGCTCGGCGACATCGTGCAAGGCCGGCCTTGGCGGCCGTTGGCGATCGGTGCCATCTGCCTCGCCGGGATCGCCATCTCGATCTACCTCCTGATCGTCCACTACGAGCCCGCCGCGCTCATCTGCTCCAACTCCGGCGCCGTGAACTGCTTCAAGGTGCTCACGAGCCCCTCCTCTGTCATCTTCGGCGTACCGGTGCCGATCTTCGGGATGATCTTCTTCATCGGAATGGGCCTGATCTGCCTTCCTTTCGCGTGGCGCCTAGATGCCGCCTGGCTCGTGTGGGGACGGATCGCGGCAGCCGTCGCGGGCATCGGGATGGTGGTCTACCTCATCTACCAGGAGGCGCTCGTGCTCCACACGATCTGCCTGTGGTGCACCGGCGTCCACGTGCTCACCTTCGCGATGTTCCTGATCATCATCACCGGCTGGGAGGACACCGGATACGCTCAGTCTCGCTACGAAGACTGACGAGTGCGCTCCGGGGCGACGTTTGGGCCGATGGGTGAAGCGGAGGCGTCACCCGGTTCCTCAGCTCGTGGCCTCTTCCATCGACTCGGGAAACCGGGCGGCGTGGAAACTCACCAGCCCCGCCGGCGTCAGCCAGCTCATCAATTCGAAGCTAAGCACGCCCGCGCGCACGGCAGGGTCCTGCGAGAGCAGCGACCGCGCCTCGGCGACGCCCGTGGAAAAGACCATCGCCCCTCGCAAAGTAGGGTTGTCCTGGTCATCGAACGGGCCGGCGGCAACCAGCTGGCCTGATCGCCCGAGGCCGGCAAGGAAGGCGAGATGCTCATTTTGGATCGTGGCGGCGCGCTCGTCGTCCAACGCCGGCGTCCTTGCCGGACGGAGATAGAGACCAAACGTGAAACGGTCGAAGTTCATGCACCAGGCTAAGCCCGTTCGGCCCCGTTGCCGATGAACAACCCGTGGCCAGTCTCGTGACCGTGGAGCCGATTGTCATCGGCGTCGCGGTCGCCGTCATGTTCTTCGCCTGGGGCTGGGCCAGGGCAGCCCGGTTCCGCGCCGAGCGGGGCAAGGCCCCCTGGACGATCCCACCGGCGGGGTGGGGTGCCATCCACGTCGTGCTGCTCCCGGTCGGCTGGCTCATCTACTCGGCCGCATCGCGAACCACCCGCCTGCCGGACTTCTCACTCACCCACCGGTCGGACACGGCGATCGCCGACACGGCCGAAGAGCGCGAGAAGCTGCGCAGGATCCGCTTCGAGCTTCCTCTCCTGCGCCCGCCTGAATCGGCTGCGCGCGGCTGGCACCCCGATCCGTTGCACCAGCGAGCCTTCCGTTTCTTCGACGGCAAGCAGTGGACCCGCGATGTCATGGACGATCCCGCCCGGAAGGCGGCCGAAGCAGTCGGGGATCCTCGTGCCGATCTCCGGCGGCGCCTGCAGGCGTTGCCCCCGCCCTCGGACCCGACCCCGTCGTGGCATGTCGACCCTCTCGGCCGCGCTCACTACCGCTATTTCGACGGAGGCGCTTGGACCGACAAGGTCCACAGGGCCCGTTCGTCCTGATCCTCGCTCCGGGGGGAGGGCTCGAACCTCCAACATCCGGCTCCAAAGGCCGACGTTCTGCCGATTGAACTACCCCGGAAGGAATCTCGTCTCAGCATTTCTACAACAGTAAGTGCCCGACACGGCCCCCTCGACCGACGCCCGGAGGGCTACCGCGCGAATCCCAACACGGGCCCGCCGCACCCTGAAGACGCCCACCGATGGGCGAGCCCTCTCGAAGTTCGGCTAGCGTTCTGCCAGCCATGGGATCACTCATCAAGAAGCGCCGCAAGCGAATGCGCAAGAAGAAGCATAAGAAGATGCTCAAGCGCACCCGCTGGCAACGACGCGCCGCCGGCAAGTAGCCCTCTCAGGGAACCGCCCGGCACGGCGGACGCCCCTTTGTTCACCAGGCTGGGGCACGGCGCGATGCGCTCGTCACGGGTGAGCGGTGCTCGACACAACGACGACGAGAGCTTGTCGGCGCTCGGCCTGCACCGCGCCTTGGAGTTCGACGACAAGACGCGCGGCCAAAGGCGGCTCACGCTCGAGATACCACGTGCCACCACTTCCCGCCAACAGCGGCTCGGCGCCCGCCACAGCTGCGAACATGTCCCGCCACCAGCGAAGTCGTGGCTCGGCGACGAAGGCGGCAGGTTCGAGATCGTTCCCGTGCTCGCCCGTCGGGCGCCCGAGCGCGTCCCACGCCCGGTAGACCTCGGGCGTCGACACCGTCAACTCAGGCGTCACGAGCACGGCCGTGAAAGTCTCGAAAGCGAGTGGCTCCACCAGCTCCCCGACGCCGGTGACACGCGCCCGACCGCCCACGACACAGAACGGCACATCGGCTCCCAGACCAGCCGCGACCACCGGATCCAGCACTCCCGCCCATCGCAGGACCGCGGCCGCGTCGGCAGACCCACCTCCGAGGCCCGCTCCCGCCGGAATGCGCTTCACGAGCCGCACCCGGGCCTTGCGGTCAACGGCGGCCAGGGCCCGACTGACGAGGTTCTCCGGGCCTACGGGAACCGCTGCCCACGCCGGCGTGGCGCCGTCGCGCCGCCGCCCAGTTGCCGACGGGCTGTCGCCAAGGACCCACGACACCGCGTCGACGACCTCGAGCCCATCTGCGCCCTCTTCGATCTCCAGCTCGTCCGCGAGATCGATCGTCGCCATCTCGGCCTCGAGCAGGTGGTAGCCGTCGGGGCGAACTCCCACGACCCGCAGCGAGCGGGTCAGCTTGGCTGGTGCCCGGAAGTGATCGACCGACGGCATGCGACTAGCTTGCCCCACTGCGCGATGCCGAGCTCCTCGGCCCGGGAACGGCCATCGATCCCGGCGGCCGCGAAGGTGGCCTCGTCGACCAGCCCCTCGAGGGAGCGGCGGAGCATCTTCCTGCGCCCGCCGAATCCCGCCCGGAGGAGGAGGTCGATCTCCTCATAGCTCGCCACGCCGGGCTCCACCGCCGGCGACTCACGTCGCACGAGCTCCACGAGCACCGACTCGACATTCGGGCGGGGCAGGAACACCCCGGGCGAGACGCGTCCGACGAGCGCCGCGGTCGCGAAGTAGGCCACTCTCACCGACACGGCGCCGAAGTTCCTCGCGCCCGGTACCGCGACGAGCCGTTCGCCGGCCTCACGCTGGACCATCACGAGCATGCGGCCGATCGCAGGCACCTCGCGGAGCAGGTCGAGAACCAGCGGAGTCGCCACGTTGTAGGGCAGGTTCGCCACCAGCACCCAGCGCGGCGCGGCGACGAGCAGCTCGGACCAGTCGCACGACATCGCATCCGCCTCGACCACCGACACCCCGAGGGGCTCGACCATCTCGCGCAACATCGGCGTGATGCCCCTGTCCACCTCGACCGCCGTCACCGCGGCCCCGCTCGCCGCCAACGCGACGGTGAGGGACCCAAGCCCGGCACCGATCTCGACCACGTGATCTCCGGTGCCGACCCGTGCCAGCCGGGCAATGCGTTCCACGGTGTTCGGGTCGGTGACGAAGTGCTGGCCCAGTGCTTTCGACGGGTGCAGACCGTGCTGGCGGAGCAGGCGGGCAACCTCGCCACGGCCTGGCGGGCGGCGAAAAGGAGCAGCCGGGGCTGTGCGCGCGGGCTCGGCGATCTCAGACTCCGAACCCGAAGGCCTTTTCGGCGTTCATCCAGCTGACCGCAGCCAGGACCTCGGGCTCGAAGCCCTTCAACTGCCCGACGGCGTGCCCCACGACGGCGACGTTGCTCGGGGAATTGCGTCGCCCGCGATGCGGGACTGGCGTGAGGAAAGGTGAGTCGGTCTCGATCAGCAGGCTGTCGAGAGGGCAGTGCGTAACAACCTTGCGCAGCTCGACTGCGTTCGCGAAAGTGACGATGCCGCTGAAGGACAGGATGCCGCCCACCCGCAGGCACCGCCTCGCCTCGGCCTCTCCGCCCGTGAAGCAGTGGAAGATCGTCCTCTCGGGCACTCCTTCGCGTTCGAGGATCGCGAACGTGTCGCTCCACGCGTCACGAGTGTGGATGACCAGAGCCAGATTGTGCTGATTCGCCAGAGCGACCTGGGCGCCAAAGACGTCGCGCTGGAGATCGCGCGGCGAGTTGTCGTAGTGGTAGTCGAGCCCGCACTCGCCGATGGCAACGACACGGGACCGGCGCAGGCCGTCGCCCGCCGCCAGTTCGTCGAGGAGGTCCACCACCGAGCGCAGGCCGGACTTTGCGTCGTGGGGGTGCAGCCCGACTGTTGCCCAGACCTCGGCGGCCCCGGTGCCCGGGGATGGCGCGTAGCCGGGGGGGCGAGCCGGGGCCGGTCCTCCCGAAAGCTCGTTCGCCAGGAGCACGGCGCGCCGGGACGACTCTGCATCGGTGCCGACGCACACCACCCGCCCCACCCGTGCCGCCCGAGCCGCGGCAACAGTTGCGGCCGGATCCGGTTCGTCCTGCAGGTGGCAATGGCTGTCGGTCCAGATGGCCGACTGTTGCGAAGTCCGCGGCAGAAGACGAGGACGAGCGCGGGGCACCCTCAGCGGGCTCGGTCCCGGTCGGCGTACCTGTCTCGCGCTGCGCCCGCCTCGGCATCCCACGCCGGCGGCGCAGCCACGAACCCTCCTGCTGACCCCCCTGCCCGGTCTCGCTCGAATCGCCCACGTTGCCTCTTTCGTTCAACTGTCAACGCTACGCCGCGGGAACAGCGGCGCACCCTTCATTACGGTGAGGTTCCCGGGGTAGCCCCCCCAGGTGAGGCCGCCCCTTTCCCCGGCCGCGCCCGGCTCGTCGGGCCTGCCCGCAAGCCCGATCCTCGCCCAGATCTCCGCCGCCGCGCCCGGCATCACCGGTGACACGAGCAGGGAAACGATCCGCAACGCCTCGAGGGCGTCACCGAGGGAGGCGTCGAGAGCCGGACCGGGCGCCAGCTTCCAGGGCTCTTGAGTCTCGAGCTCGGAGTTCGCGGCGCGCACGAGGCGCCAGGTCGCCTCGAGGGCTTCGTGAGCCGCGAACCGCTGCCAGGAGTCTCGGCAGGCCGCGATGACGTCCTCCGCGACCTCGCTCAACCGCACGCCGGGCGAGGCGGGTCTCGGGGCGGGACCGATCCCTCCGCACTTGCTCCCGACGACGGTTGCCACGCGGGCGAGCAGATTGCCGAGGTTGTTCGCGAGGTCGGAGTTGTACCGCGCGATCAGGCTCTCGTAGGTGAAGTCCCCGTCGGAGCCCAGCAAGACGTCGCGCACGAGGTGGTAACGGAGGGCGTCGACCCCGATGTCGTTGGCCAGCACTACAGGGTCGATCTGGTTCAACCGCGTCTTGGACATCTTCTCTCCGCCCACGAGCAGCCAGCCGTGAACGATGAAGTGGGCCGGAGGGTCGATGCCGGCGGCAAGGCACATGGCCGGCCACCAGACGCAGTGAAACCGGATGATGTCCTTGCCGAGCAGATGGTGAATTGCCGGCCACCATTTCGCGAAGCGCTCGGGGTCCTCGCCGTAGCCGATGGCGGTGATGTAGTTGACCAGGGCGTCGTACCAGACGTAGAAGACGTGGGCGCTGTCCCAGGGGACCCGCACGCCCCAGTCGATCGAGGTCCGCGTGATCGAGATGTCCTGGAGACCGCCTCTTATGATCCCGAGGGCTTCGTTGCGCCGGGAGTCGGGGAAGATCGTGTGCGGATGGCTCTCGTACCAGTCGAGCAAGGGCTGCTCGAAACGGGATAGCTCGAAGAACCAGTTCTCCTCGGTGAGCCACTCCACCCGCCGTTCGTGCACCGGGCAGACCCGGCCTTCGAGCAGGTCGCTCTCGGGGTAGTAAGCCTCGCACGAAACGCAGTACCAACCCTCGTACAGCCCCTTGTGCATGTAGCCGTTGTCGTGGATCGCCTGCATGAACCTCTGCACGCTCAGGTGGTGACGCGGCTCGGTCGTGCGGATGAAGTCGTCGTTCGAGATGTCGAGGGCAGCCCACGAGGCGATGTAGCGCCGGCTCGTCCGGTCGACCCACGCCTGAGGCGTGAGCCCTTGTTCCTCCGCCGCGCGAGCGTTCTTGAGCCCGTGCTCGTCGGTGCCGGTGAGGAACCAGGAGTCGTCGCCGATCAACCGGTGCCAGCGCGCCAGTACGTCCGCGTTCACAGTCGAGTACGCCGTCCCGAGATGGGGGGCGTCGTTGACGTAGTAGATCGGTGTCGTCAGGAAGAAGCGCTCGGGCACGCTCCCAAACTACTGGCCGTTGCCGGCCAGCGAAGTCTCGTAAGCAAACCTCTTCGACACGCCGAAGTCGGCGGCGACGTCCGCTGCCGCCTGCCGGCGACTGGCGCCGGCGGCGATCCGGCTCGCGACTGCCCTTTGGACCTCGCCCTCGTCCGGCGCCGAGCGCGCGGCATCCGGCTTTGCCGCGACGACGAGCACGTGCTCACCGCGGGCCGCGCTCGCCTCGCTCCGCTCGTACGCTTCTGCGAGGCTCCCGCGCCAGGTCTCCTCGAACATCTTCGTCAGCTCCCGGCACACCGCCACCTTGCGATCGGCGCCACAGCACCTCGCAAGGTCCCGCAGCGTCGAGGCGACCCGCTGCGGCGACTCGTAGATCACGCTCGGATGCGGGGCCGCCGCGATCTCGGCCAGGCGCCTTGCGCGCTCTGACCCGCGTCTTGGCAGGAAGCCTTCGAACCTCCAGCGTGCGGTCCCGAGACCGGCGACCACGAGAGCACTGACTGCCGCCGATGGTCCAGGCACGGTCGTGACGTTGTGCCCGGCGGCGATCGCGGCGGTGATCACCCGTTCTCCAGGATCGGAGATCGCCGGCGTGCCCGCGTCGCTGACGAGCGCGACCCGCGCGCCACCTTCGAGCAGCTCGAGGATCTCGCCAACCCGCTCCCGCTCGTTGTGAGCGTGCAGAGAAAGCAGGCGGGAAGCCCGCAATCCGAGCCGGGAGAGCAGCTGGCCGGTGTGGCGCGTGTCCTCGCAGCACACGACGTCCGCATCCTGCAACGCCGCGGCAGCCCGTGGGGAGAGGTCACCGATGTTGCCTATCGGGGTGGCGACGACCACGAGTTCACCCGAGCGCGGCCGGCCGCCGCTCACCCCTTGATCTCCAGGCCGTCGCCCGGGACGAGCTTCCATCGCGCGAAAGCGCCGGCCTGCGCCTCGAGCACGGCCCGACCGCCCCGGCGCGGAAGTGCCACCCGGTAGGGCGGCACGGTTACGGTACCGATGACGTGCAGGTCGTCGGTCAGGAAGGCGACGTCGATGGGAAACCGCATCCCGAGGGTGTGTACCGATCTCGTGTGCCGCAACAACAGGGCACCCTCGAAGCTGGCCTTGCCCAACAGGCCC
The DNA here is from genome assembly GCA_963836935.1 of uncultured Acidimicrobiaceae bacterium. Classification (GTDB taxonomy): domain Bacteria; phylum Actinomycetota; class Acidimicrobiia; order Acidimicrobiales; family Bog-793; genus Fen-455. The sequence continues at coordinate 11,445 of CAWILM010000039.1, read as the reverse complement.
CGGGACCTGGCCGCGAGCGACGAGGCGACCTCGAGGCTCGCGAGCACCTCGCCCTCACGCAGCAGCCATGCCATTTGCCCGTCCTCGTCGCTCGAAAGCCAAGGAAGCTACCCAACGCTACCGAACGGCCGGCTGCACGTGGCAAAAAAGCACCAGCGTGGAAGCCACTACACTGTCCCGCTTGTGTCCAAGCGAACGGTGAAGCGGAAGCTGCGCAAGAAGAAGAAGGCCAACCACGGCAAGAAGCCGAACTGCGGTCGCGGCTGACCTTCACAGCCTCCAGTTCGCCCCAAGGCGGCTCAGAACTCCCGCCAGCACCGACGGCTTGTCGGAGATGATCCCATCGACGCCGAGGCTGACCAGGTGCTCCATCTCCTCGGGATCGTCGATCGTCCAGACATGGACCGTGAGCCCGCTCGCATGGGCGGCCGCGACGAAGCTCTCGTCGACGACGACAAGCGGGCCGAAGCGCGCCGGGACCTGGAGCGCGACGTAGCGCTCGATCCCGTCCTGGGCCGGCTGGCCGGCATGCAGCCGCCGGTAGAACTCCGTCGTCACCTCGGTGCCGGGCGCGATGGCGATGCCGGGCGCGTGCCTGGGCGAACTCGTCGATCGCCCGACCGGAGAACGAGGCCACGACCACGTCGTCGTCACGGCCGTGCCCGCGCAAGCACTCTCGGCCAACGCCTCCTCGTAAGGGGCGACGTCCGGGACGCCGCACTTGATGTCCAAGTTGAGCACGACCCCCGGGAATGCCTCGAGGACCTCCGCGAGAGTGGCGACGCAGAGGTCCGGATCATCGGGCGCTCTCCCGCGCAACACGTAGTCTCCCGGCGGGTGCCCTTTGACGGCGCCTTGCCCCGGGCAGAACCAATACGCGTTGTCGAGGCGCCGGATCTCCTCAGAGACAGCCCGGCGATCTCTCCTGCGGCGTTGGTTGTCCGCTCGAGCGTCGGGTCGTGGCAGACGACGAGCTCCCCGTCACTGGTGGCGTGAACATCAAGCTCGAGACCGGTGGCTCCGTGCCAGAGCGCCCGGCGCATCGCGTAAAGCGTGCTGGAAGGTGCCTCCCTGGCGCCTGCTTGGTGGGCATAGGCGATCACCCGCCGTTCGAGCCAGGGATTGTCGCGGACGCACGCTGTCTACCACTGCCGCGTCAGCCAGCGTTCGCCTCCTCGGCAACGCTGGTCGATCCTCGATCACCGGAGTCGCGATGGGCGAGCCACTCCCCGATGAGCGCTCCTCGGGGCGGGCCACGGCGGGCCAGGGCCCGCGAAGCGCCCGGCGGATTTCCCAGCGGGTGCGTCGCGGGTCACGTCGTCGTGTCGGGCATCGACACGGGTTCTCCGCCGCTTTCGAACCGGGCGGCGATGTTGACAGCAGCGACGAGATCGCGGTGACCGACGAGGTTGCAATACGGACAGGAAAAGCAACGGCCCTTCGGCTTTGGCACGCGTTGGCGACAGCGCGGGCAGCTCGAAGACGAGCCGCGCTCGTCGACAACGACGACGGTGATCCCGGCGGCCTCGGCCTTGTCGAAAAGGGCGCTCTTCAGCTCGCCCACTCGCCAGTCCCGAAGACGCTGGTTGTGGCGACGGCCAGCTCGTAGATCGAGCACGCCGACGGGGTCGCCGACGACGAGGGTACCGATGCGCTGCTCGAGGGCGAAGCCGACGAGCACCTTGGCGGCCTGGTGGAGGCGCCGGCCGTGACGAGCCTCGAGGCAGGCGCTGCGCCGGCGGTCTTGCGCCAGCGGCGCGAGCCGCGCTGGCCCTTGGCCGGGCGCGCGCGCCGCCACGGCGCGCGAGCGAGCCCGTCGTTCGGCAAGATGCAGCCGGCTCTCGGCGGTAAGCGCCCGCCCGGAGACGACAAGTCCGACTCGGTCCGCTCCGGCGAGGGCGTAGGGGTGGATTACCCCGAGGTCAACGCCGCCGACGCGCTCTGCATCGGGAGCGAGGCCCTCCTCGTAGCCGGCAACGGGAACCTCGGCGCAGACGCCGACGTAGAGCCGCCCGCCTCCTCGCGGAGTGTGACCGAGCGCAGGGTGTCTGGCAGGTAGGGGACCTGGCGCGCCAGGCGTACGCGAAGGGGTGGGCTTCCCGCCGCGACAGCGAGGCGCAGCTGTTGGCCGAGCAGTGAAAACGTCCCGGTGTAAAAGCACACCGGCACGAGGTGGCGCCGCCGGCGCGAAAGGGCGCCCTTTCATCGCCAGCGCGACGCGCTCTTGCGACAGCGAAGCAGGCGTCGCAGTAGCGACGCAGCACAGAGCGTGCCGCGCTCACCGACAACTCATTAGAACTTGCTCGTCCGCGGGCAGAAAGCTCCCGACAGAGCGCCTGGTAGCTGACGATCCGCTCCTCGCCCCCGGCCACGCGAGCCTCGTTCAAAGCGAGCACCCAGGCCCAGACGTCGCCGCCCGCGACGAGCTGAGCGAACAGGCGCCGGCGCTGGGCTGTCGTGGTCCGCAGTGCGATCCGGGCGCAGCGGTGAACCACCCTCGGGGCATCGGCGGCACGCACGCGGGGCACGCGGCGATGCTCGCAGGTCGCTGTATCACTGCAACGGGGCGAACGGTGCCGGTTGCGGTACTAGCCTCGGCTCGCCATGATCGATCACATACTCCTCGACGTCATCGCGGCCCTCCGCGAGGCGTTCGAGGGCGCGCTGTTGGAACAGCAGGCTGTCGAAGAGCGGTTCCAAATCGACGTCTTCCTCGGTGATGTCGCCTTCGAGACCTCCTACAGCCTGCCTGGCGAGGACAGCCCGCCACGTGTCCGGGCGGACCTGAGCCTCGATTGGCCGACCTGGAGCCAGAGCGCCTATCGCTCGTGGTCCATCGGCGAGCCTCCAGCCGAGCCGCCCGAGCTCATCGTCGAGATAGCGCTGCGCGTGCAGCGCCTGGCCGCGACACCCGATCCGGCTGTGGTCCTCGCTGCGCTGGCCGGCGAGGGACCCGAGTTCGGCTCCGAGCACCTGGAGCAGTCCGGGCCGATGATCGAGCAGTTGTACGAGCCGTCGTCGGACACGCCCGCTTGCGCGATCGAGGTCGCCTACCAGGGCAGCGTCCGGTTGGAAGAGCCGCTCCTCGACGATCCGACCAAGCTCGACGGACAGGTCGCAGGGCTCGCGCGATGGGTCGCGTCGGCGCTGGTACGCCTGGCCGATCTCGACTTGGCCTTCCTCCCGCCCGACGAGGACAGCAACCGGGTCTGAGCGAAGCCCGGTGCGGTGCCCCGCGCGTGGCCGCCGCTACCAGGGTTCTGTGAGCCCGGCCTGCACCGCCAGCGAGTACAGGGAGACGTGGGGTTGCGCGCCCAGGTGGGAGATGACCTCGCCCGCGGCCAGGGCTCCGAGGCGGCCCGAGACCGCCAACGGCGCGCCACGCACGATCCCGTAGAGGACGCCCGCGGCGAACAGGTCGCCCGCACCTGTCGTGTCGTCCACACGCCCGACCGGCGGAGCCGTGACGACGGCGCGTTCCCCGCCGCTCAAGAGCACGGCACCACGGGCGCCGAGAGTCACCGCGGCCACGAACCCCGGCCGCTCCAGGGCGTCGAGCGCTCCGGACAAGTCGCGGGCCCCCGTGTAGCGCCGGGCCTCCTCCTCGTTGGCGAACAGCAGGTCAACTTCACCCTCGATCATCTCGTGCAGGAACTCACCGTGCCGTTCGACGAGGAACGGATCGGACAGGCTCAGGGCCACGAAACCCCCTCCGGCCTTCGCGAGCTCGACAGCACGCTCGACAGCCCCGTAGGTCCCGGGCGAGTCGAGCAGGTAGCCCTCCAGGTACAGACCCGCCGTGGTCCCGGCGAAGGCCTGCGCGACGGCCTCGGGGTCGATGACGACACCCGCGCCGAGACTCGTCGCCATCGTGCGCCCCGAGTCGAAGCTGACCATCACCAGGCACTGGCCTGTGCACAGGTCGTCGGCACTGTGGCTCAACACGCACCGGACACCGACTGACCCGAGGTCACGCTCGTACTCAAAACCGAGCTGGTCGGGGCCGACGGACCCCACGAACGCGGGATGGGCGCCCAGAGAAGCCAGGCCCACCGCGGTGTTGGCGGCGGACCCCCCGGCCACCTGGACCCAGTCACCCACGAGCTCGGCGATCCGCGCGATCCGCTCCCCGTCGACAAGTGTCATCGCCCCCGGTTCGACGCCGGCGGCCTCGAGGGTCCGCCCATCTACGTGGGCGACCCGGTCGACGATGGCGTGCCCCACGCACACGACGTCGATCCCGTGCCCGGCGAGTTCCTCGTTCGAGGCACCCAAACCAACCTGCGCTGACACGGGCTCCGGCACGAGTCCCGACCGTAGTCGCTGAAAGGACTTGGACGGCCATTAACGCCCCACACGGCTAATGTTCGGTCTCCGTGACTTCGAAAACCGACGACACCGACTTCAGGCTGCCCCGCAACGTCGTACCGAAGCGCTACCAGCTCACCGTCGCGCCCGACCTTGGAACTGCGAGTTTCCTGGGCCACGAGCGGATCGCGATCGAGGTGAACGTGGCGACGGACGCGATCGTCTGCAACGCCAATGAACTTGAGATCTCAAACGCCACCCTGAGCCGACCTGACGATTGGAATCACCGAGTCGGCCTTGACATCTCTTTCGACGAGGGCCTCGAGCGAGTCACGTTCGCACCGCCAAGCCGCCTCGAGCCGGGTAGCTATGTCCTCGAGTGCGATTTCGCCGGCGTCTTGAACGACAAACTCCGCGGCTTTTACCGGAGCACCTTCCGTGACGACAACGGCGACGAGCACGTCATCGCGACCACTCAATTCGAATCGACCGACGCAAGAAGAGCCTTCCCCTGCTGGGACGAGCCGGATCGAAAGGCTGTGTTCTCCGTCTCGCTCGAAGTCGACGCGGACCTGCTCGCGATCTCGAACGGTGCCGAACGTCGTGCGATCGAACTGCCCGGCGGCAAGCGTCGCCTCGAGTTCACCGACACGATCCCGATGTCGACCTATCTCGTCGCCTTCGTAGTCGGTCCCCTCGTTGCGACCGAGGCCGTGGATGTGGACGGAACTCCGCTTCGCGTGGTCCACACGGCGGGCAAGGAACGGCTGACGACCTTCGCTCTCGAGGCGGGGACGCACGCGCTGCGCTTCTACACCGGGTACTTCGCCCAGCCCTACCCGGGAGACAAGCTCGACCTCGTCGCCATCCCTGACTTCGCCTTCGGCGCCATGGAGAACCTCGGTTGCGTGACCTTCCGTGAGGCCGCGCTGCTGACCGATCCGGCGAACTCGGCCCGCAATGAGCTCGAGCGCGTCGCCGGTGTCGTCGAGCACGAGCTGGCGCACATGTGGTTCGGCGACCTCGTGACCATGGGCTGGTGGAACGGCATCTGGTTGAACGAGGCGTTCGCGACCTACATGGCCCTTTGCTGCCTGGACGACTTCAAGCCCGAGTACCAGTGCTGGGTCGGGTTCAGTCGCGACCGGGAGATGGCCCTCGCCCTCGACGGGCTCCACACGACGCGGCCGATCGAGTTCCCGGTGCGCACGCCCGCCGAGGTCGACTCGATGTTTGACGCGCTCACCTACGAGAAGGGCGGCAGCCTGCTGCGGATGCTCGAGCAGTACCTCGGCACGGAACGCTTCCGTGAAGGCGTCCGCCGCTACCTTGCCGCTCACCGCTACGGGAACACCGAGACGACCGATCTCTGGGACGCGATAGAAGAAGCCGCCGAGGGACTGCCGATCCGCGTGCTCATGGACTCGTGGATCTTCCAGGGCGGGCATCCGCTCGTGACAGCCAGCGGGGACGGCTCTGGTGTGCTGCTCACCCAGGCGCCCTTCTCCTACCTGCCGGCCGCGGACCGGCCCGATGGCTCGGGTCCGAGTGCCATCGGCTCGCATTGGCTCGTCCCGGTGGCGATGCAGAGGCGGCCCGCCACCGACCAATCTCCCGGTGCGACGCGCCGCTACGAGCTCCTGCGGGACGAGCCCGTCAGCGTCCCGGACGGCGATGGGATGCTCGTGGTCAACGCCGGGGGGAACGGCGTCTACCGGCTGCGCTACGAAGGGGCGCTCCTGGACGAAGTCCTCGCAGGCTTCGACCGGCTCGAGCCGCTCGAGCGCTTCAGGCTCGTAGCCGACACCTGGGCCTGCGCCCTGGCCGGGTCGGCGCCACTCGAACAGTTCCTCGCTCTGGTGAGGCGCCTCGAAGGCGAGAAGGACCCGACCGTATGGTTAATGGTCGCAAGCTCGCTCGGGCTCTTGGACTTCACCGTCGACGAGTCGGACCGCGGTCGCCTTCGGGTCTTCATCCAGTCTTTGCTGAGGCCCGAGCTAGAACGCGTCGGCTGGGACCCCCGTGCGGACGATGACGGAGAGGCGGCACGGCGCCGTGCGGTTCTCATCGGAACGCTCGGCACCATCGGCGCCGATCCTTTGGTGCGGGCCGAGAGTCGCGAACGTTTCCTTGCTCTCGACAACGGTGTCTCGCTGGACGCGGACACGGCTTCGGCCGTCTTGCGCGTCGTCGCTTGCACTGCGGGCCGTCCCGAGTACGAGGCGCTCCTCGCGGGTTTCCGGGCCCCCTCCGACCCGCTCGAGGAGCAACGCTACCTCGACTCGCTCAGCTATGTCCACGATCTCGGGAGCTCGTCGCGGAGACCTGCGAGCTCTGCCTCACCGAGATCAGGAGTCAGGATGCTCCCTATCTCGCTCCGTTCCCTTCTCGCTAACCGCGTGGCCGGTCCCCAAGTCTGGGACTTCGTTTCCGGCCACTTCGACACGCTCCTCGAGCGTTACCCGTCGAACTCGATCACGCGCATGCTCGAGATCTCGCGCCTGTGCCAGGTGGACCCGGACGGCACTCCCGGGCTCTCGCTCAGGGTCGCCTCGTTCCTCGCGGCACATCCCTTTGGCGGTCAGCAACGCGCCATCGACCAGAGCCTCGAGCGCCTGGCGGTGAACGTCCGTTTCGTGCTCGCACACCGGCCGGTTCTCGGGTCCCTTCTCGCCAAAGCATGAGCTTCTGGCGGCGAACGTGGATCTCGCCATCGCGGTGACGACGTTCGCGCTGGTCGTCCCGGCGGAGCTGCCTGACAAAACGTTCGTCTCCTGTCTTGTCCTCTCGTCGTGTCACCGCCCACTTCCGGTCTGGGTCGGAGCGTGCTCCGCGCTCGTCGTACAGGCCGGCATCGCCGTGGTCGCGGGCGGCCTGCTTGCCCTCCTGCCCAAGTCGGCGGTGCGAGCGGTCGTGGCAGTTCTGTTCCTAGGCGGCGCCGTCTACCTCTTAGTGTCCACCGAACACGCCGAGCAGGAACGGGCCGAAAGACTGGCGTCGGGAGAAGAGCAATCCCTCGCCGAGGGGCGCGGCGAGCTTCTGGCGTGTCACCGCCGTCACCTTCGTCGTCGTCGCCGTGGCGGAGTTCGGTGATATCACCCAGGTGCTCATAGCCAACCTCGCCGCTCACTACAGGGATCGCCTCGCCGTGTTCGTGGGCGCTGCCATCGCGTTCGCGCTCGTGTCGGTCGGCGGTGTGCTGGCCGGCCGCACGATCACACGCTGGGTGCCGCTTGCCGTCGTCCGCCGCCTCTCGGGGCTGGCCCTGCTCGGTCTTGGCATCTACTCAGTCGTGTCGCTCGCGACCGGCTGAGCCGCGCCTTTAGATGAACTGGTGCCGATGAGTCCCCGGTCCAGACACCAGAGCCTGCTCGAGGCGGCACGGGCGACCAAGGGCTTCATGCCCGACGACGAGGGGCTTGCGCTCGCGGTCGTCGCCGAGCGCGCCGCGCGGGCGGGCTTCGCCTCCATCGTCGAAGTCGGCGCGTACTGCGGCAGGTCGACCCTCTACCTCGCCGCAGGGATCGCCCGGGCTGAAAGCCTGGGCGCCGGCCACGCGGTCGTGTTCAGCGTCGACCACCACCGTGGCTCTGAGGAGAACCAGGCAGGCTTCGAGCACCACGACGACACCCTCGTCAACCCCGAGACCGGCCGGATGGACACTTTGCCGTTCTGGAGAAGCGCCATTGAGGCGGCCGGGGCGGAGGACCTCGCGATCGCCGTCGTCGGTGACTCCCCCACCATCGCCGCCCGCTGGAACGTGACCGCCGGCCTCGTGTTGATCGACGGGGGCCATGGCGATGCGCCGGCCTGGGCGGACTTTAGGGGCTGGGCACCACGTGTCGCCGACCGCGGCTGGCTCGCCATCCACGATGTGTTCCCCGACCCAGCCATGGGTGGGCGCCCGCCGTTCGAGATCTACAGGCGGGCGCTGAGCTCCGGCGAGTTCGCCGAGGAGCCAGGCGCGAAAACCGGGAGCCTACGCGTGCTCAGGCGGCTGCCCGGCTCCGGCTCGGCGTCGAGATCGAGGCCACAGGGGAGCGACCCGTCGACGAACAGCTGAGCGGCGGGGCTGAGCCTGTGAACACAGTCCTCGGCCAACACGATCGCGGCGGCCGTGTAGGTCGAACGCTCGCCCGCCGGGTAGCTCGAACGCTGGGGGTACACGATGCCGGTGGTGTACGAACCGTCCGGCCAGCGGTGGTGCCGGGCCCATCCGAGCAGGGTCTCGGCCTCGTCACGACGCCCGAGCCCGGCAAGGGCGATGGCGCACTCGGCCGTCTCGGCTGCGGTCACCCACGGTCGGTCCGACACGCAACGCACGCCCCGTTGCTCGATCACGAACTCGGTCCACCGCGCATCGATGCGCTTCGATGCCGTGTTGGGGTCGAGCGCGCCGACCAGCGCCGGGTAGTACCAGTCCATCGCGAACTCGTCCTTCGGCGCGAAGCCGCGCCCGTTGTGGGCTATGGCGTGGCGCAGGCGTCCGGCCGCCAGCTCCCAGTCGGGGCGCTCCCGGCCGAGCTGGAAGGCGCACGCGATGGCGCAGCGGAGGCTGAAGTACGCCGAGGAGGAGCCGGTGAGCAGCCCATAGCTCCCCGGTGTCCCGTCCGGGTCGACGGACCACGCGAGCTCGCCCCCGGGCCGCTGCCAGCTGAGCACGAAGTCGATGGCGCGCTCCACCGAGGGCCAGAGATCCTCGAGGAAACCTGAGTCCCTGGTGGCGAGGAAGTAGTGCCAGACTCCGGTCGCCACGTAGGCACAGACATTGGTGTCAAGGCGGCGGTCCTCGACCTCGCCGTCGGCCAGGTAGTACGTGTACCAGGATCCGTCGGCACGCTGGGTCGCGCGGAGCCATTCGTAGGCGCGATCCGCCTCGTCGAGGGCGCCGCCCACGGTCAGTGCCATCGCGGCCTCCACATGGTTCCACGGGTCGGCGTGCCCGCCGGCGAACCACGTGATCATGCCGTCGCGCGACTGGGCGGCGCAGATCGACGCGATCGTCTCGCCAAGCCGGCCGCCGGCGACCACGCGCCCACGGGAAGTGATCATCGCCCCAGGTGCCTCAGATAGACGACCAGGCTCTTGCCCAGAAAAGGGTTGAGGATCTTCTCGGGAACGCGGGTGAGGGGCGTGCCCGCCGTCATGTCCCACACGAGGAGACGGTGGTAGCTACGAACGGCAAGACAGCCTTCGTTCTCCAGCCCGACGAGGCACCTGAGCCACCAGTACGGGCTGTGGAGAGCGTGCGCATGATGGGACGCGATCGGTTCGAGGCCCGCCCTCTGGAGGCGCTCAAGCAGCTGGCTTCGCCGGTAGATGCGTAGGTGCCCGCCCGCAACGGTGTGGTAACGCTCCGAGAGCGCCCAGTTGACGAGTTCCGGGCCGTAGCGAGGCACGCTTATCGCGAGCACGCCGCCTGGCTTCAACACCCGCGCGAGCTCGGCCATGGCCGCGGCGTCGTCGCGCAAGTGCTCGAGCACTTCCGCACAGATGACCTTGTCGAAGGCCCCGTCAGGAAACGGCAGGCGCAACGCGTCGGCCCTCACACCGGTGCCGACCCCGCCGTGTGCGACCTCGCCGGCCTCGGCCATCGCCGCCATCATCGCGACCACTCCCGTGACCTCGTCCGGGTCGGCGTCGAGGGCGACGACCACCGCACCGCGGCGAAGGCACCCGAAAGCGTGCCGGCCCCCGCCACAGCCCAGGTCGAGGACGCGCTCGGCGGCGCGCAGCCCGAGGCGGTCGAAGTCGACAGTCAGCACGCCAGCAGCTCGCCGTACTGCTCGGCGGTGGCCCGGGCCGTGAGCGGCCAGCTGAAGCGCTCCCGCGCGCGCTTTCGGCCGGCTTGGCCGAGGCGCAGGCGCAGCGCTTCGTCACCGAGTGCCGTGAGAATAGCCTGGGCCAGTGAGCCGGGATCGTTCGGCGCCACGACCAGCGCGGCGGCGCCGGAGGGCCCGGTCACCTCCGGCAATGCCCCGCCGGTGGTCGCGATGAGCGGGACGCCGCAGGCCATGGCCTCGATCGCCGGCAACGAGAAGCCCTCGTAAAGCGAAGGCACCACGGCGATCTCGGCCTCGGCGTAGAGGTCGACGATCGCCTGGTCGCTGAGCCCGGAGACAAAGCGCACGACCCCCTCGAGCCCGAGGCGGTCCAGCACAGCAGGGATCGTGCTCCCGTCGCGTAGACGGCCGACGACCACGAGGTGGGCGTCCTGGCGCTCCGTGCGGACCTTCGCGAGCGCCTCCAGGAGAGGGACGAGCCCTTTCATCGGCACGTCGGAGCTGGCCGTGGTCATGATCCTGCCCGCCACGCGCTCTGCCCCCGGCATCGGCCGGAAGACGGCACCGTCCACACCGACCGGCACGACCGCCATGCGTTCGGGCGCAACCCCGAGCTGCTCGGCTATGTCGCGCCGTGACGACTCGGACACGGTCACGATCCGGGGGATCCTGCGCGCCACCCTGGCCTGCATCCCGACGAACCCGTACCACCGCTTGAGCGTCAAACGACGCTGCCACCGGTCCGCGTGCGCCAGGTCCAGCTCCCGGTCGACGGTGACGGGATGGTGGATCGTGGCCAGCACGGGCCAGCCGTCGTGCATCATGCCGAGGATCCCCGTGCCGAGGCATTGATTGTCGTGGACGAGATCGAAGTCCCCCAGGCGGCCGGCGAGAAGACGGCGAGCCCTCAGGCTGAACGTCAGCGGCTCCGGGAAGCCTGCTGTGCACATGAGCGTGAACTCGAGGACGTCGACCGGGGACGTGAACTCGCGCAGTTTGGGCACTCGGAACGGGTCCGGTTCGCGGTACAGGTCGAGGCTCGAGACTTTCACCAGCTCCACGCCTTCGGCGAGCTCCGGATACGGTGGGCCCGAGAACACCGTGACCGAGTGACCGAGCGCGGCGAGCTCGCGCGTGAGGTGACGCGTGTAGACACCCTGGCCGCCACAACGCGGGTTTCCCCTGTAAACGAGGTACGCGATGCGCAGGCGGCTGGGCCGAACTGGCTCTGGCATGACCGTCTAGCCTCCCCTGCACGACTCCGATAAGCAAAGCGGCCGGCGCCGGCCGACCGCGACAGACCCTTCCCAGCCCCGTGAAGTCTTCACTACTATGAAGCCGTGCGGATCGCCGT
>CAWILM010000038.1:0-162923 GCA_963836935.1 uncultured Acidimicrobiaceae bacterium | reverse complement strand
CGCCCGGAGGTCGTGTCCCATCGTCCAGCAGGACGACACCTTCATGGCCACTGATCAGGTCGTATCCGTCGGCGGTGCGGTCAAGGGAAAACGCCTGGCACAGCTTCGCCGGACCCGAGCAGAGCTCCTCGGGACGCCACTGGCGCCGAACGCGCCGAGGAACGGCGGCGTGCTCTTGACCTGACGGTTCCCCCAGACCAACCTCTCCGGTCCCGTAACGCCTCGCCGCCATCTCCTCGAGCCCGCTGAGCGGGGCGAGAGCACGCAGGAGCACTGCGCCGGGCTCGCCTTCCGGCCAGCACACGACGTTCGCGCAAAAGTGCATCCCGTAGGTGAAATAGACGTACAGGTGCCCTGGCGGCCCGAACATCGTCGCGTTCCTTGCCGTCTTGCGCCGGAACGCGTGCGAGGCGGCGTCCGACGCGCCTCGGTACGCCTCCACCTCGACGATCCGCGCCACGAGCCCACCGCGCCGGAGGAGCTTTCCGAGCAGCTCAGGGGCGACAAGCACGGGATCGCGATCGAAAAAGGCCCGCTGGAGCCGCTCGGCTCGCCTCACGTCCGGCGCCGCGGAGCCGTGCGCGCCGCCCGTCAGGCCTCCCGCTCAGCCAGCCGGACTGCATCAGCGGCAAGGCGGTGGCGAAAGCGGTCCAACTGGACCGCGACGGCGGCCGGCCCCGTGCCTCCCGGTGTCGTGCGGCGATGCAGGGCGACAGCCGGGTCCAGAACCTCCAGCGCGGCTTCCCCGAAGGCCGGATGAGCCTCGACGAGCTCGCCGAGTGGGACGCCGCGTTCGATCGACTCGCGCACGAGAGCGCCGACAAGGCCATGGGCTTCCCGGAACGGCATCCCGTTGGCCACGAGCCATTCAGCCAGGTCGACCGCGGCGAGCCCGGGCCCGCTGGCTGCGGACTGCATCCGGTCATGGTCGAACGTCGCCGTGCCCAAGAGGCCGTCGAGCCCGACCAGGGCGAGCACGACCTGGTCCAGGGCATCGAAGAGCGGCTCCTTGTCCTCCTGGAGATCACGGTTGTACGAAAGCGGCAAGCCTTTCGAGCGTTGTGAGGAAACCGGCAAGGTGCCCGACGAGCCGACCGGCCTTGCCCCGGGCCAGTTCGGCCACGTCGGGGTTCTTCTTCTGCGGCAGCATCGAGCTCCCCGGTGGCCCAGGCGTCGTCCAAGCGGACGAAGCCGAACTCCTCGCTCGAGAACACCACGATCTCCTCCCCGATGCGCGAGAGGTGCACCGCGAGCAGGGCAAGGTCGAACAACGTCTCCGCGACGAAGTCACGGTCGCTGACGGCGTCGAGGGAGTTCTCGAAACGCCCCCCGAACCCCAGCTCGTCGGCGACAAGGTCAGGATCGATCCCGAGCGACGATCCCGCGAGCGCGCCGGCACCGAGGGGCGACACGTCCATTCGCCGCCAGGTCGCGAACATCCGGTCGGTGTCACGGGCGAGTGCCCAGCCATGGGCCAGCAGATGGTGCGCAAGCAGCACGGGTTGTGCGCGCTGCAGATGGGTGTAGCCGGGCAGGTAGGCATCGCCGGCGCCCGTGGCCAGCCGCTCGAGCGTGCGCTGCAGCTCGAGGACGCGCCCGATCACGCGAGCCAGCTCCCCACGGGTGAAAAGCCTCAGCGCCGTTGCAACCTGATCGTTCCGGCTTCGACCCGTGTGGAGCTTCGCCCCGCTCTCGGGCGCGAGCTCGGTCACCCGCCGCTCGATGGCCGTGTGAATGTCCTCGTCCGTCTCGCGGTACTCGAAGGTGTCGGCCCCCAGCTCGTCACCGACCTGCTGCAGGGCCTTTACCAGCGAGTCCGCTTCGGCGTCGGTGAGGATCCCCGCCCGCAGCAGACCGTGGACGTGCGCGATCGAACCCTTCACGTCGCTGCTGGCAAGCCGCCTGTCGAAGGCCAAGCTTGCCGTGAACGCCATGAGGGCGTCGGCGGGGGCGGCTCCCATCCGGTTGGCCCAGAGCGTCACCCGGCGCCCCCCTGGCGAGCCGACCAGGTCTGGATGCCGAGGCCGAACAACCGCACGAACCCTTCGGCATCCTCGTGATGGAAGGCGTCAGCGGCGTCATAGGTCGCGAGGTCGTAGACGTAAAGCCCCAGCGGGCTACGGCGGCCGACAACCTCGGCGCCTCCGCCCGGACTGAAGCGGAGCCGGACCTCGCCCGTCACGCACCGCTGGGTCGATGTCATGAACGCGGACAACGCCTCCCGCAACGGCGAGAACCACATGCCGTCGTAGACGAGCTCCGCGAAACGCGGTTCGAGGCGCGCCTTCTCGTGGGCAACGTCGTGTTCCAGGGTGAGTCCTTCCAGGTCGGCGTGGGCCATGATAAGGGCGAGGGCGCCGGGGCACTCGTAGATTTCGCGGCTCTTGATGCCGACGCGCCGTCCTTCCACCATGTCGACGCGACCGAAGCCGACAGACCCGGCCACGCGGCCGATCTCGCGCACGAGTTCGACGAGGCCGCGCGATTCTCCGTCGAGGGAGACCGGCATGCCCTTGTCGAAGCCCACGGTCACCTCGAGAGGCTCGGTCGCGACCGGCACCGTGAGGGCGAAGACGTCCTCCGGCGGAGCCGCCCACGGGTCCTCGAGGATGCCGCATTCGATAGCCCGACCCCACAGATTCGAATCGATGGAGTAGATCCTGTCCTTGCTCACGGTGACCGCGATGTCGTGACTCGCGGCGTAGTCGATCGTCTCCTCGCGGCTCATCCCCCAAACGCGCACCGGGGCGAGCATCTCGAGATCCGGTGCGAGCGCCCGCGCCCCGACCTCGAAGCGCACCTGGTCGTTTCCCTTCCCTGTCGCCCCGTGCGCGACGGCCGACGCTCCATGCCGGCGGGCGGCGGCGACCAGGTGGCGCACGATGACAGGACGCGACAAGGCCGAGACGAGTGGATAGCGGCCCTCGTACAGGGCGTTCGCAGCAAGCGATGGCACGGCGAAGTCCGCCAGCAGCTCTTCGCGCGCGTCCACGACCTCGACCTCGACGGCCCCCGCGGCAATGGCCCGCTTGCGCAAGGCGGTGAAATCGACGTCCTGGCCGACGTCGACCGCCACCGCGATCACCTCGTAGCCGAGCTCGGCACCCAGCCAGCCCACCGCGACCGACGTGTCGAGGCCACCCGAATAGGCAAGCGCTACCCGCTTTTTCACTTCATCCCTACCTCTCTCGATTTCACCGGATTGCCTTGCGGAGCCGCCGGCGAAGGTACCTGCGATCCCTCAGGGCCGGGCTCCCATGATCTGTTCCACGCGCTGGCAGAGCGCCTCCCCACCGAGCTGCTCGGCTGCCACCACGAGCACCGTGTCGTCGCCAGCGACTGTGCCGATCGCGCCCTCGAGCCCGGCCCGGTCGAGCGCCGAAGCCACGACGTGGGCCGACCCGGGGGGCGTCCGCAGCACGACCAGGTTGCCCGAGGCCGCCATCTCCACGACCCACTCTCCGAGCACGCGTCGCAGGTGGTCCAGCGGGGCGATCTGGTCCCTCGGAAGCTCCGGGACGGCGTAGACCAACCGGTCCAGGCCCGGGACCCGCACTTTCAAGGCGCCGATCTCTTCGAGGTCCCGCGAGACCGTCGCTTGGGTGGCGGCAATCCCCTCTTGGCCCAGGAGCTCCACCAGCTGCTCCTGGCTCGAGATCTCGTTATCCGCCAAGAGGCGGACGACGAGATGCTGGCGCCGGTGTTTGGTGGGTCTCCCGTTCGTCACCCGGGGCCGCCCTCTCCTGTCTCGATGCTGCTCACCGACACGAGCGCCACACCGAGCATCTCGACGGCCTCGTCCACCTCGCGGGCGCTCACGGTGAGGGGAGGTGCCAAACGGATCACGCCGGGCGCCGGAGCGTTCACCACCAGGCCCAGACCCAGCGCCGTGCGCGTGACTTCAGCCGCGTCCAGCCCCGGCTCAAGGACAGTGGCCAGCAGCAGGCCCTTTCCCCTGACCGAGGCCACGCCGGCGAGCGCCTCCAGTCGTCGAGCCAGGTAGGCGCCGGTCTGCTCCGCCCGCGCCGGGGCGTCGATCGCCTCGAGCTCGGCGAGCGTCGCCATCCCCGCCGCGCAGGCGAGCGGTTGACCGCCGAAAGTGCTGCCGTGATCGCCGGCCGCGAAGGCGGCGGCGACATCTCCCCGCGCCCAGCAGGCGCCGATCGGCATCCCATTGCCCAGCGCCTTGGCGACGGTCACGACGTCGGGGCGGATCGCCTCGTGTTGGAAGGCGAACCAGCGCCCGGTGCGGCCGAGCCCGGTCTGGATCTCGTCGAGCATGAGGAGGATCCCCCGTTCGTCACAGACCCGCCGCGCCGCGGCGAGATAGCCGGCGGGCGGGACCACCACGCCTGCCTCGCCTTGGATCGCCTCGAGCAGCACGGCGGCGACCGATGGAGACGCCACGGCTTCCTCCAGGGCGGCGACATCGCCGTAGGCGACGTACCCGAAGCCATCCGGCAGCGGTCGGAACGCTTCGTGCTTCTTGGGCTGGCCGGTCGCGGCCAGGGTCGCCAGGGTGCGCCCGTGGAACGACCCCAGCGCCGAGATGACCACGTAGTGGCCCGGGCCACCGCTTCGGCGGGCGAGCTTGATGGCGCATTCGTTGGCCTCCGCACCGGAGTTGGCGAAGAACACCCTCCCCCCTGCCGGCGAACCGTCCCCCACCAGGCGGTCCAATTCCCGAGCCAGCTGTTCGTTGCGGTCGTTGTGGAACAGATTTGACACGTGCACAAGCCGCGCCGCCTGTCCGGCGATCGCCTCCGCCACACGCGCGTTGGCGTGACCCAGCGACACGACGGCGATCCCGGCCAGGAAATCGAGATACCTGCGACCCTCGTCGTCGAACAGTTCCGTCCCCCGCCCGGAAACGAAACGGACCGGGGCCGGCGAGTACGTCGGCATCAGCGTCGGCGAAGTCGGCTCCGGGGTCACTGCGCGACCACCATCGTCCCGACGCCTTCGCTCGTGAGCAGCTCGAGCAGGAGGGCATGGGTGACCCTTCCGTCGAGCACGTGCGCCGCACCCACTCCGTGCCTGACCGCATGGGTGCATGCGGTCGCCTTCGGCACCATGCCCTCGCCCACCACCCCCGCGGCCACCAGCAGCGTCCAGCGCGTCGGCGTCGAGCCGGTGAATCAGCGTCGTGGGGTCGGTGGAGCTCGCGCGGATGCCCTCCACATCGGTCAGGAAGACGAGCTTCTCCGCGGCGAGCGTCTCGGCGATCACTCCCGCCACCGTGTCGGCGTTGATGTTGTAGGCCTGGCCGGCCCGGTCCGAGCCGATCGTGGCGATGACCGGCACCAGGCCTTCGGCCAGCAGGCGATGGACGATGGAGGCGTCGACGGCGACGACGTCGCCGACGTAGCCGAGGCTCGGGATCGCGCGGCGTGGCGGTGATGAGCCCGGCGTCCTCGCCGGACAGCCCGACCGCGAGCGGCCCATGCACGTTGATCATGCCGACAATGTCGCGGTTCACCTTGCCGACGAGAACCATCCTCGCGATCTCGAGTGTCTCCGCGTCGGTCACCCGTAGGCCGTCGCGGAACTCGGGCACCTTGCCGAGCCGCTTCATCAACGACCCGATCTGGGGGCCTCCGCCGTGGACGACGACGGGAAGGATCCCGATCGATCGCAGCAAGACGACGTCCTCGGCAAAGCGCTTAAGGGCCTCGGTCTCGCGGTCGCCCGGTGTCTTCGCCGTCTGGGCCGACGCTTGCAGGCAGGACGGGCGCCGTGGTGCCACCGGCAGCCGCTAAGGCGTTCCCGCCGTACTTGACGACGACGGTCCGGCCCGCAAAGCGCCTTATGTAAGGGAGCGCGTCGCAGAGCACGTCCGCCTTGACGTGCGCGGGCAGCTCGAGCGCGCTCACGACAGCCCCTTGTTGAACTCGACGTAGGCCGGGGTGAGATCAGCGCTGAGAATCGTGGCGGCACCTTCGCCAAGGCCCAGGTCGCAGGTGATTTCGAACTGCCTGGCGCCAAGCACCCCGCGCAGCGCCTCCTCGTCGTGGTCGACGGCCACGCCGCCCACGCAGACCGTCACGGTCCCATAGGCGACCGAGACGCGATCGGGGTCGAAGGGCGTACCGGCGGACCCGAGCTCGCTCAGCACACGACCCCAGTTCGCGTCCTCTCCGTACCAGGAGCTCTTGACGAGCTGGCTCTCGGCGACACGGCGGGCCGCCCGCCGCGCCGACTCGCCGTCGGCCGCTCCGACGACGCGGACCCGCACCATCTTTGTCCCGCCCTCGGCGTCGGCCACCATCTGCGCCGCCAGATCGGCACATGCGACGCTGAGCGCTTCGTCCAGCTCTTCGGCCTCCACCCGTCGCGCCGTGCCGCTCGCCATGACGATCACCGAGTCGTTCGTGGACGTACAGCCGTCCACCGTCATCTCGTTGAAGGATTGCCGCACGGCCTTCCCCAAAGCCGTGTGCAGCGCCTCAGGTGACGACGACGCATCGGTGGTCAACACGGCGAGCATCGTGGCCATGTTGGGAGACAGCATCGCGGCACCCTTCGCCATGCCGCCGACGACGAAGCCCGCCGCCTCGACCACGATCTGCTTGGTCCTCGTGTCGGTTGTGAGGATCGCCCTGGCCGCAGCTGCCGCATGCTCCGGAGAGGCGCCCCGCCCTTCGATCAACTTCGCCAGCGCCGCCTCGATCCGCTCGCCCGCCAGTCGTGTGCCGATCGTCCCCGTCGAGCAGACGAGGAGGTGCTCGGGTCGCACTCCGAGCCCGCGGGCGGCGACATCGCACGTCATCTCAGCGGTCAGGCGGCCCTCCCGGCCTGTCGCCGAATTGGCGCAACCGCTGTTCAAGATCACGCCCGCCGAGTACCCGCCACTCGCGGCGAGGTGGGCGCGGCAGACCTGCACCGGCGCGGCCGCAAGGAGGTTCGAAGTGAACACCGCGCCCACGGGCACCGGCCGGGCGTCCTCGGTGGCGACGAGCGCGAGGTCGAGTTCGCCTCCGGGCTTGATGCCGGCCGCGGCCGCCGACGCCACAAAACCACGTGGCGACAAGACCGTCACGGGACCAGCCCCACGGTGGGAAGGCCAAGCGTCTCTTCCAAGCCCAGGGCGAGGTTCGCCGCTTGGATCGCCTGCCCGGCGCCCCCTTTCACCAGATTGTCCAACGCTGCCAGCGACACGACGTAGCCGGTCCGGGCGTCGTAGCGGGCGGTGACTTGGACGGTGTTGGAACCGTAGGTGTCGCGGGTCGACCGTGGCGCCGCGCCCACCTGGACGAAAGGCTCGTCCTGGTAGGCCTCCGCCAGCACCTGCAAGGCGCGCGCCCCTGCGTGCCCGTCGACGGCACGGCCGTAGCAGGTGGCAAGGATCCCGCGCGTCATCGGCGCGAGGTGCGCCGTGAACAGGATCTGCGCCCCTATCGCCTGCTCCATCTCGGGGGTGTGGCGATGGTTGATGAGCCCGTACGCGGAGAAGCTCTCGTTGACGACGGGATGATGGAAGCTCGCCGACGGTGCGCGCCCGCCGCCCGAGCTCCCGCTCGCCGCGTCCACGACCACCCCCGTCGCCTCGATGACCCCCTCTTTCACCAACGGCGCCAGGGCCAGCGTGGCCGCCGTGACATAGCACCCCGGCGCGGCGACGAGCTTCGCGCCCGCAAGCTCCGGGCGGAACAGCTCGGGCAGTCCGTAGACGAACCGGCCGAGCAGCTCCGCAGCCCGGTGTTCGAAGCCGTACCAGATCGGGTACAGCGAGGCGTCTTTCAGGCGGAAATCACCGCCCAAGTCCACAACGAGCGGGACGGTCGCCGCCAGCGTGGGCACGAATGCCTGGGACCGACCGGAGGGCAGGGCGAGGAAGACGGCTTCGAGACCGCTGCAGGCGCCGGGGTCGAGCGGGGAGAACATAAGCCGGCCATAGCAAGGAGCAAGATTCGGGTAGAGCTCGGCGACCTGTTGACCGGCTGAGCTGTCGGCCTGCACGACCGCGACGTCCAAGGCCGGGTGCCCTGCCAGGAGACGAAGCAGCTCGGCGCCCAGGTAACCCGACGCCCCGACGACTCCGACCTGCATAGCATGACAATACAGTCTTACGATTATCTATGCAATCCGACCCACGGCGCTCGCCCAGCCGGGGAAGAATCGACCCACCTGGGCGCCGAGAAAGCCCTCAGGCAGTCACGTCCTGCCTGACGAACACGAACAGCGCGAGCAGGACGGCTCCCACCAGGTACGCCGACACGGTTGCCAACGCGGCCGCGAACGGTGCCGCACTGGACCCTCCCTGGGCGATCGCCTCGAGCAGTTGCGCCGGTAGCCAGCGCGCCGTACCCGGGATGGCGTCGGTGAGGATCGTCTCCACGGGGAGCAGGACCGCCAGCCCAGCCGCGATCGCGATCACCGACGAGCGGAGCAGTACGCCGGCGATCATCCCGATGATCGCAAAGCCGCACGCCGAGACGGTCAGGTCGCCGAGCAGAGTCCCGAGGTCGGTCATCCCGACGCCCGAGGTCCAGGCGTCGGTGGAGATGCCCCGCAGGTGCGCCATCACGAACGCGGCACAGATGGCGACCATCGTCGCCGCCACGACCGCGCCGATGAGGAACGTCAGCACGGCGAGGCACTTCCCGACCATCAGCACACTGCGGCGCGGTTGGCGCACGAGCAGGTTGCGCAGCGTGCCGTGGGCGAACTCACCACCGAACTGGAAGGCCGCAATGGAGAACGACACGGCGCCGAGGAGGACCCCGGACCGGGTGAGTCCTTGGCTGAGGCCGGATGCGTGGGCCAACTGGGCAAGAGTCAGGTCACCGCGGGCGTTTGCATGATGCAGGGCTCCGGCGATCGTCACGATGGTCGTCAGCACGATGACACCCGTGATGGCACCGTAGCTGCCGTACCAGAGGCGCCGGCGTCGCATCTTGACCCATTCGCTCGCGAAAGCCCTCCAGATCACGGCCGTGCCATCCCCGCGCGCCGAGCCCCGGACGAGCGGTCGGCGTCGGCCGCGGCACCGGCGGTCTCCCCCTTGCCGGGCGTTTTCTCCCCGCAATTGCGGGTTATCTCGAAGAACGCCTCCTCGAGTGTCGGGCGCCGCTCGGCGAGATGGACGAGAGTGATGCCGTCCGCCATCGCAAGCCGGTTCAGGTCGCCCGCCCAGCTGCAGTCGGCGGCGATCTCGAGCGTCCTGCCCTCGTCGTCGCCGGTCATGTGGGCGCTCCGCCCGATCCTCGTCATCAGCCTCAGCAGCCGCCTTGCGTCCTCGCGGCTCTCGGTGCGCACGACCAGTTCGGGCGCACACGCCGCGAGCAGCTCCTCCACCCCTCCCTGGAAGATCAGCCGACCGCCTTCGATGACGACGAGGTGCTCGCAGATCTGCTGGATCTCGGCGAGCAGGTGTGAGGACACGAACACCGTCATGCCGTCGTCGGCGAACGAGCGCAACATGGCGCGGATCTCGGCGATCCCGTAGGGGTCGAGCCCGTTCGTCGGTTCGTCGAGCGCGAGGAGCTCCGGATTGGGAAGCAGGGCGGCACCGATGCCCAGTCGCTGACGCATGCCGAGCGAGTAGGTCCGGAACGGGTCGAGGCCCCGGGCACCAAGGCCGACACGGTCGAGGACGACGTCGACCCTCTTGGTCGAGATACCACCGAGGTGCGCCAGCACCATCAGGTTCTCGCGCCCCGACAGGGCCGGATAGAAAGTGGGCCCCTCGATGAGAGCACCGACGCGCCCCAGGTAGGCGCGGGCATCCCCGAGCGGATGGCCGAGCACTGTGCCGCGCCCGGCGCTGGGGCGGATCAAACCCAGGAGCATCCTGATGGTCGTGGTCTTGCCGGCCCCGTTGGGGCCCACAAACCCGGTGATCGAACCGGCGGGGATGCGCAGATCGAGCCCGTCAACTGCCAGCCGCTTGCCGAAACGCTTCGTCAGTCCGAGCGTGGCAACGGCATAGGAATCGCTTCCCCGCTCCAAAGCTTGTACGACCGGCTCGGTCGCGAGTGCCGCCGCGCTCACCTAACGATCAAACCACAATTTTCACCCCCTCTGACGCAGGGGCACCGCCTCGGGCTGTCCCGCGGCCTCCGGCGATCCTCGCACACCAGAAAAGCCGCTGATTATATGGCTTCCGTGGTTCCTGCGAAAATGCTCAGCCTGTTCTCAGGTCCACTCAGGCGTCGATCGCCGCCCGGATCTCGGCCACGAATGCGGCCGCCCCGTCCGGGCCGGCACCCTCGAGGAGCCGATGGACGAGCGCGGAGCCGACCACAACGCCGTCCGCCACCGAGACGACCTCCCGGGCCTGCGCCGGGCTCGAGACCCCGACACCGATCAACACCGGGGTGTCGGTCTCCTGTTTGCATCGTGCCGCCACCGTCAGCGCCGTCGCGGCGAGCGACCCCCGCGCACCGGTCACTCCCATGACGCCGACGCTGTAGACGAAACCGCGCGACCGGGCGCAGATGGCCTTGAGGCGACCGTCGGGCGTGGTGGGCGCGACGAGCAACACCGTCTCCACGCCGGCGTCGTCGGCCTCTTCCCCCCAGCCGTCCAGCTCGTCCAAAGGCAGGTCCGGCACGATCGCGCCGGACACGCCCGCATCTGCGAGCGTCTTGGCCAGCCGGCGGTGACCCGCCCTCAGCACGATGTTGTAGTAGGTCATGACGGCCAGGGGGACGCCCGCGTCCGCCCGTGCGAGAGCCGAGATGATCCCCGACGGAGTGGCCCCGGAGGCGATCGCCTCGGCCGAGGCGCGCTGGATGACCGGGCCGTCCATCACCGGGTCAGAAAAGGGGATCCCGATCTCGATGGCGTCGGCCCCCGCGGCGCCCAGCGCCCGCACAACCTCGACCCAGTCCCTCCCGAGGCCCCCGGTCACATACGGGATGAGCAGCTTGCGCCCGCCGTCGCGGCGACTTCGGAGGGCCTTCTCGAGCGCGCCACGGGCCGGCTTCGCGGTCGTGGTCACGGCGTGAGCTTTCGGACCAGGGCCACGTCCTTGTCACCCCGGCCCGACAGCGTCAACAGCACCGCCGCGCCGAGCGGGATGGACTTGCCGGCTTCCCTCACGACCCATGCGAGGGCGTGCGCCGGTTCCAGCGCGGGGATGATCCCCTCGGTCTCGGCCAACAGGCGGAAAGCCGCCAGCACCTCCGCGTCCTCCGCCGACGGATACTCGGCCCTCCCGACGGCACCCAGATGGGCGTGCTCAGGGCCGATGCCGGGGTAGTCCAGCCCGGCCGATATCGAGCACGCCTCGAGGATCTGGCCGTCCTCGTCCTGCAGGAACCGGGACCGCATCCCGTGGACGACACCGGGGACGCCCTTGCTCATCGCGGCGCCGCCGGCGGCCTCGACGCCCACGAGCCTGGCTCGGGTGTCGACGAACCCGGCGAAGGTGCCCGCGGCGTTCGAGCCACCGCCGACACACGCCACGACGACGTCAGGATCGAAACCGAGCAGTTCATAGCACTGGGCGCGGGCCTCGTCGCCGACGACCCGTTGGAATTCCCGCACCATGTAGGGGTAAGGGTGCGGGCCCATGACCGAGCCGATGCAGTAGTGGGTTCTCTCGACGGTCGCCACCCAGTCGCGAAGCGCTTCGTTGATGGCGTCCTTCAGGGTCCGGCTACCGGACTCCACCGCCCGCACCTCAGCGCCGAGCAGCTGCATGCGGAACACGTTCAGGCCCTGTCGCTCGACGTCAACAGCACCCATGTAAACGAGGCATTCGAGGCCCAGCAGTGCCGCCGCCGTCGCGGTGGCGACACCGTGCTGACCAGCGCCGGTCTCGGCGATGAGCCGGCGCTTGCCCATGCGCGCGGCCAACAGCGCCTGGCCGAGGACGTTGTTGAGCTTGTGCGATCCGGTATGGGCCAGGTCCTCACGTTTCAGGAGCAAGCGGATGCCGAGACGCGCGCTCAGGCGCCGGCATTCGGTGACCGGGGTGGGACGGCCCCCGTAGTGCTCCAGGAGGTCGTCCAGGTGGCCTCTGAAGGCCGGGTCTGCCCAAGCGGCCGCAAAGCCGGCCTCGAGGCCTCCTCACAGGCCGGTACGAGGGCTTCAGGAACGAACCGCCCGCCGAACTCGCCGAAGCGGCCCTGTTGCTCCGGGTCGCGCATCAGTCCTGCGACGGTGCTCAACGGTCCTCCTGCCAGTCATAAGGACCCGCGTCGTCGCTGTCGTAGGGCTCGGGCTCAGCGGCGCGGGCGGCCTGGACGAAGGCTCGCACCCGCCGCGCGTCCTTCTTGCCGACACTGGACTCCACCCCGGAAGAGACGTCGACGCCCCAGGGGTGGACCCGGCGGATGGCGGCGGCCACGTTGTCCGGGTCGAGGCCCCCGGCCAGGACCAAACGGCGCCCCTTCGGCGCGCCCTCGGCCAGCCGCCAGTCGAAGACCTTGCCCGATCCGGGCGAGGGGGCATCCACCAGCACGATGTCGGCGCCGTACTCGCCGGCTCGCGCAAGGCGGCTGTCACCGGCCGGGAACGCCTTTATGACAAGGGGCACCCGGACCGAGACGTACCCACAGTCCTCGAACGTCTCGTTCCCGTGCAGCTGGGCGGCGTCGAGCCCTGCCCGGTTCACGATCTCGACGACGCGGCGCGGCTCCTCGTCGCGGAAGACCCCGACCGTGCAGATCTCCGGAGGCAGACGCCTCGTGATCGCCGCCACCGCGCTCGGGCTCATCTGGCGGGGGGAAGGGGCGAAGACGAAACCGACCGCGTCCGCGCCCATGGCGACGGCGATCAGAGCGTCCTCTTCGCTCGTGATCCCGCAGATCTTCACCCACATGGCCCGGTCCGCCCCGAGAGCTCGGCCACAGCCGCGCGCTGGTCGCGCTCGGCGCAGCAGCGCCTCGCCGACGAGAACGCCGTCGAACCCCGCTCGCGCCAAAGCGGCCACGTCGCGGGCCGACTCCACGCCGAACTCGGCGATCTTCACGACACCGCGGGGGACCTCACGGGCCACACGCGCGGCGCGGGTCCTGTCCACCTCGAATGTGTGCAGGTCGCGTTGGTTGACGCCCACAAGGCCCGCCCCGATGCCGAGCGCCACCTCGAGCTCGTCCTCGTCATGAACCTCGACCAGGGCGGCCAGGGCCAGAGCGCGAGCGACCTCGCCCAGCTCCGCCAGTTCCCTGCGATCCAACAACGCGACGATGAGCAGCACGGCGTCGGCGCCCATGATGCGGGCGTCGTAGACGTCGGCCGCCGAGACCGTGAAGTCCTTGCGCAGAACGGGCAGTCCCACTGCAGCCCGAGCCAGCTGCAGGTCCTCGGGGCCGCCCCCGAAATGGGGGCCGTCGGTCAGAACCGACAGGCACGACGCCCCGCCCGACGCGTACGCCCGGGCGACCTCTGCCGGGTCGAGATCAGGGGCGAGGTCGCCCTTGGACGGCGAGCGCCGCTTGATCTCAGCGACAAGTGCGATCGTCGCCTTGCCTGAGCCCGGGGCCCCGTCCGCCTTGAGCGCCCCGGTGAAGTCGCGCGGGCCCGGCATGGCGCGCGCCTTGGCTGCGAGGTCTTCCAGGTCACGGTGGTCGTTGGATGCGACCTCGCGGTGCCACGCCCCGATGCGGTCGAGATAGGTGGCCACCGACACGAGCCTACCGGGCGCTTCGAGATACCTCCCGGACCTTCCGCTCGACGTGGGCGACCCGGGACTGGCCGAGGTGCTCCTCGGAGACCGATCCGGCTATGAGCGGCGACTGGGTCAGCACGAACAGTCCCACGCACATGACCAGCAACGCCACGGCATCGAACGCGAGCGCACCTATCCCGCCGCGCAGGTCGTCTCCGAACAGGCCCACCCCGATCACGACGCTCACGACGGGATCGACGATCGTGAGCGTGGCCTGCGAGGCCGTTATCGGGCCGGCATGGAACGCGTCCTGGGTCAGCACGAGACCGGCCAGCCCCGCCACGACGATCGCGTAGGGCTGCCAATGCCCGAAGATCTGCCAGAAGCCCTGCGAGAACAGGATCGTCGTCGCTTTTGTGAACGCGGCGCTCAGGGCGAACGAGATCGCCGCCGCGGACCCGAACCAAGCCGAGCGCCATGCCCGTGACCGCGAACTCGGCCGTGTGCAGGCGACACAGATCGCGATCGCGGCGGAGCACACGGTGATCATGATCACCCAGCCCTCCGTGGTGGGAAAGCTCGTGCCCCCGCCCGTGTTGCTCATCGCGAGGAAGCCCGCCAGGCCCGCCACGGTGAGCACCGTCCCGATCGCCTCCCGCCAGCCGAGGGGCGAGCCGAACCAGATCCGCAAGACGACGACGAGGAAGACGAGCTCTGTGACCATGAGGGGCTGCACGACGCTGAGGGAGCCGAACCCGAGTGCGGTGGCCTGGAACAGGAACGATCCGATCATCGCGGCGAGCCCGACGTACCAGATCGGGCGACAGAGGGCATGGCGCAGGAGCTTGAGGCCGCGAAGCTGCGCGTCGGGAGCCGTCTCGACACCCAGCCGTTGGAAGATCGTTGTCAACGCGTTGCACAGCGCTGCGCAAACCGCGAGTGGGATCGCTGCCACGGCTTCTGTATATCCGATTTACAGAGGGATTTCCCGAATCTCGGCCTAGCTTCCCCCGGCGTCAGCGTGGCCCCGGCCGGGATCACGACGTCGCGACGCACATAGGCGAGGGCCACGGCCGCGCCGAACCTCGGTGACCAGGCGACACTCGTGAGACGACCGAGGGGACGCTCCCCTGCGAAGAGGGTCGCGTCCTGCGAGCACTCCCCGCCCGGGTCCACCACGACGCCCCGGAGCCGTCGCGCCACGTTGGCACCCCGCGCTTGGAGGCGGGCGACAGCTCCTGACCGGTGTAACAGCCCTTCGTGAAGCTCACGGTGTGCGCGACGAGGCTGCCGGCCTCGTGCGGGATCGTCTTGTCGGTGAGCTCGCGGCCCATGGCCGGCACGCCGGCCTCGATGCGGGCCGCCTCGAAGGCTGACGGGTCGCCCGGCCGAAGATCCACCGCCGCCCAGCCCGCCGCCCCCGCTCCTTTGAGCACGTCCACGCCCGCGTAGCCGGTCCACGCCACCGGGACGGCAACGACCCAGGCGTCGCCGAGGCCCGGGCCATCCTTGGGCGGCGCCCCGAAGCTCGGGCCCGAAGCCGGCCAGGCGCGCCGCGGCGGCGGGCCCGCGGACCGCGAGGCAAGCGACCGTCCCGGCCTCGAGATCTGCCTTCACGCGCAGGCGGAACCGCCGCAGCCGCGCTCGACAGCAGCTCGCCGTAACCGGTCGCGGTATCGAGCAGCACGACCTCCTCCGCGAGCAGAGTGGCCCGGCAGTACGCGTCCAGCTTGCCCTGCGGCGTGAGCACCAGCGTCTCGGTCGACTGACCGACCACCAGTGCCGCCAGGTCCTGGCTGACCTGGCCCTGCAACCATGAGCGCGCGTCCGGGCCCCGCACGATCACGGCGTCCCGCACCGTCTCGAACGCGCAGGCGTCGTCGCGGATGAGCGTGTACGTCTCCTGGAGGTCGAGCGGCCGGCTCAGGGCGAGCCCCTCTCGGAGGACAGCTGGCGCGCCCCGCGACCGCCGCCAGCACAGCTGCTGCCTTCGCCGCGCATTCCTCGTCCTCGGCGGCGGGGTCACTGTCGGCGACTATGCCCGCCCCGGCCTGCACGGAGGCTTTCCCGTCGGCGGTCGCGACGAGGGTGCGGATCGCGATCGCCGTGTCCAGGTTGCCCGAGAAGTCGAGGTACCCCACGACGCCTGCGTACGGCCCGCGTTTGGTGGGCTCGAGCTCGTCGATGATCTCCATCGCCCGCACCTTCGGCGCCCCCGAGACGGTGCCGGCGGGGAGAGTCGCCCGCAAGACGTCCACCGGGCCTCGGCCTTCCAGGAGCTCACCGGAAACCTCCGAGGTGAGGTGCATCACGTGGCTGTAGCGCTCGACGGTCAGCAGCTCGTCGACCCGTTCGGAACCAAAGCGGACGATCCGGCCGACGTCGTTGCGGGCGAGGTCGACGAGCATGACGTGCTCGGCGAGCTCCTTCGGGTTCTCGACGAGCTCCGCCTCGAGCCTGCGGTCCTCCTCGTCGTTCGAACCGCGCCGTCGTGTCCCCGCGATCGGCCGGGACACGACGCGCCCGTCGAGCAACTGGACCATCGGCTCCGGCGAGGCACCGACCACCGAGACGCCTCCCTGACGGAGAAAGAACATGTACGGGCTGGGGTTCACCTGGCGGAGAACCCGATAGACGTCGAACGGGTCGCAGCCGAGGTCGAAGTCGAAACGCTGCGACAGCACGACCTGGAACGCGTCACCGGCCCGGATGTACTCCTTGGCGGCCTCGACAGCCTGGCGGTAAAGCTCGGCGCTGGTCCCCCGCCGCACCGTGCCGTCCGGGAGCCTCGCCCCCGGTGACGGCGGCGTTGCAAGCCGCTCCCGGCTCTGGCGCTCGAGGTCGCTCTGGATCACGTCCAAGCGCCTCCGCGCGTCGGCGTAGACCGACCCGAGCGCGGCCGGGTCCCAGCCCCCGTCGCTGGGCGCATCGACAAGCACGTTGTTGACGAGCGTGACCCGCTGGCGCCAGTGGTCAAAGGCGGCGAGCTCACCGATCACCGAGATGACGGCATCGGGATGGCCCACGTCGTCGACGGGGGGGGCGCCGAGCCGTTCGACCTCGCGGACCACGTCGTAGCCGAGATAGCCGACCAGGCCGCCGTGCAGCGGTGGCAGCCCTTCGATCGAGGGCGAGCGGAACTTGTCGAGCAGCGACTCAAGGCAGGCGAGCACCCCCCGGTCGCGCGGCACCGAGTCGGGCAGAGAACCCTCTGTCACCTCGATGAGACGGCCTCGCGCCACCAAGGTGGCCGCGGGCGAGCGTCCGACGAACGAGAACCGGCTCCAGCGCTCACCGTGTTCGACCGATTCGAGCAGGAAACCGGGCCCCTCCCCGGCCATGGCGCGAAAGGCCCCGATCGGGGTCAGGCTGTCCGCGATGAGCTCCCGCCAAACGGGGACGACCGAGTGGTTCCGACTCAGCTCGCAGAACGACGCGAAATCAGGGCTGGCGCCGGCGGTGTCGCTCTCGGTCGCTGCGGGCGGGGCCGGACGCGAGCACCCCTCCCGCCCGGCGCCCGTCACGGCTCCGGGCTGCCGAAGCGACCGTGGAAACAGCTCCATTCGCCGGTGTGACAGGCCCCGGAGCCCTCCTGGTCGACGCTGACGAGGACTGCATCGCCGTCGCAGTCATACGAAGCCGCCCGCACCCATTGCCGATTGCCCGAGGTCTCGCCCTTGCACCAGTACTGCTGGCGGCTTCTGCTCCAGAACCACGTGCGACCGGTGGTGAGGGTCCGGCGCAGCGCCTCGGCATCCATCCATCCGAGCATCAAGACGTCGCGCGTCGCGTGATCCTGCACAATCGCGGCCACCAGCCCCTTGTCGTCGAAGCGAAGGCCCGCGATCTCGTCCTCGGTGAACCCCACCGGCGAACCTGTCACAAGTACAACCCTGTCCCGTCCTCCAGCCGCTCCGAGGCGACCGCCGGGATGTCGCGTTCGCGCAGGATCACGTAGTCCTCGCCCTGAACCTCCACCTCGAAGCACTCCTCCGGGTTGAACAGGACGCGGTCGCCCGCCCGGATCGAGCGCACGTTGGGCCCGACCGCGGCAACCTCGGCCCACGTCAGGCGACGGGCAACTGACGCCGTGGCCGGGATGAGAATCCCGGAGCGGGACCGGCGTTCGCCCTCAGCGGCCGGAACGTGCACCAAGACGCGGTCATTCAGCATCGTGACCGGCTGCTTCACGTCGTCGGAACCTGGCTTGGACCCCTTGGGCTCGAGTAACTCCACGACCGAAACGGTAGTGCGGCGGAGCCGACAGCGCGGCTGCGCTCCGACCAGGCCCGGCCGGCGGGACGTCGGGATCGCGCCGGGGCCGGCCCGAAACCAGCGCGCGGGTCACCAGGGCGCGGCCGTCTCCGGCCGATTCGGCATCATAGGGACGTGGATCGCGTCCTTCTGCTCGTCCCCTCGGCCTCCTATCGGGCCTCTGACTTCCTCGCCGCGGCCAGGGCACTCGATCTCCAGGTGATCGTCGGGTGCAACGAGCCGCTGCCCCTGGGCCGGGACAGCGGGTTCCGGCAGATCTGCCTGGACGATCCCGACACCGCCGCGGCGGCGATCGTCGCGCTCGACAGCGAGTCGCCCCTCGACGCCGTCGTGGCCGTGGACGACCAGGGGACCGTCGTGGCGGCCCGCGCGGCCGAGCGCCTGGGCCTCAGGGCCAACAGCCCAGACGCCGTCGCGGCCACGCGGGACAAGCTGCGAATGCGCGCCCTGCTCGGTGGCGCCGAGGTCTCACAGCCCGCTTTCGCGGCGCTCCCGCCAAGCGCCGGAGCCGCGGAGCTGGCCCGGGTCACGGCGGTGGTCGGGCTTCCGTGTGTGGTCAAACCAACGTCGTTGTCCGGGAGCCAGGGCGTCATCCGCGCTGACACTCCCGCACAGGCCCTGCTCGCTGTCGAGCGTGCCCGCTCGATCGCCGCCGAGGCGGGCGCGCTCGCCGGAGCAGCCCCTACTCGTGGAACGGTTCGTGCGCGGGCCGGAAGTGGCGGTGGAAGGGGTCCTCACCAACGGTGCGCTGACCGTCCTGGCCGTGTTCGACAAGCCCGACCCGCTCGAGGGCCCGTTTTTCGAGGAGACGCTCTACGTCACACCGTCGCGGCTCGGGACAGCCGACCTCCGGGCCGTGACCATGACCACCCAGGCCGCGACGAGAGCCCTCAAGTTGCGGGAGGGCCCTGTCCATGCCGAGCTTCGCGTCCGCGAGGGGCGGGCCTGGGTCATCGAGGTGGCCGCCCGTTCGATCGGTGGGCTGTGCTCACGCACCTTGGAGTTCGGCACCGGTGTCAGCCTCGAGTACCTCATCCTGGCGCATGCGCTTGGCCGGCCGGTCGCCTCCCTGCGGCGGAGCAACGGCGCCGCGGGAGTCCTGATGCTCCCGATCACCACCGGTGGCGTCCTCGCCGAGGTCGCCGGGCGCGAGCGCGCTCTCGCGGTGCCGGGCGTCGTCGGCCTCGAGCTGACCATCGCCCCCGGCCGCAGGCTGGTGCCCCTCCCCGAGGGAAACCGCTACCTCGGCTTCCTCTTCGCCCGCGGCGCGCGCCCCGAGCAGGTGGAGGCAGCCCTGCGGGCCGCCCTCGCCGAGCTTCACGTCCGCCTGGAGCGGGAACGACCTCTCAGGCGCCCGGCGGCCGCACCGTGACGCCGTGGGCCGCCAGCACCTGCTTCGCCTCCGCGACGCTGTGGCGGCCGAAGTGGAAGATCGAGGCGGCGAGCAACCCGTCGGCATGCCCCTTGAGGGCGCCCTCGACCAGATGCTGCAGCGTGCCCACTCCTCCGCTCGCGATCACCGGCACGCGGACGGAGCCGGCGATACGGCTCGTCAGCTCCAGGTCGTAACCGGCCTCGGTCCCGTCACGGTCCATCGAGGTCAACAGGATCTCGCCGGCGCCGAGCCGGGCACACACCGCCGCCCAGCTCACCGCGTCCAGGCCCGTGGGACGCCGCCCGCCGTGGGTGAAGACCTCCCACCTCGAAACTTCGCCCGTGCGGCGGGCGTCGATCGCCACGACGACACACTGCGCCCCGAACTCGCTCGCCAAAGCGTCGATCAGCTTGGGCGTGGCGACCGCGGCGGAGTTCACCGCGACCTTGTCGGCCCCGGCGCGGAGCAACGCCCGGCCGTCCGCGACAGAGCGGACACCGCCACCGACCGTGAGGGGAATGAAGACCTGCTCCGCAGCCCGTTCCACGACGTGCAACATGGTGGCGCGATCGTCCGACGAAGCCGTGATGTCGAGCAGCACGAGCTCGTCGGCGCCCTCGGAGTCGTAACGGGCGGCCAACTCGACAGGATCCCCGGCGTCCCGGAGCCCCTTGAACTCGACGCCCTTCACGACCCTGCCGCGATCGACGTCGAGGCAGGGGATGACCCTCACCGCTCGCACGCGGCCACCGCCTCCGCCGTCGAGAGCGCTCCCGACACCAGCGCGCGGCCCACTATCGCCCCGGCGAGCCGGCGGCCGTCCGTGCCGAGACCAGCAAGGGCAGCCAGGTCCTCCCCGCGGGCGATGCCGCCCGAGGCCACCACCGCAAGCTCCGTCGTGGCGAGCACCCGCGTGAGCCCCGCGAGGTCCGGGCCGGCCCCCGTCCCGTCTCGGTCGATGTCTGTCACCACGACGCCTCCGAGCGCCCTGTCGTCGAGGCGCGCGAGAACAGTCTCGAGCTCCGGGCCTCCCGAGGTCACCCAACCGTGCACCGCGACCTCACGCCTGAGCGTGCCTTCGGGCCCGACCGAGGCCCGGTGGTCAAGCCCGACCAGCACCCGGCCGGGCCAGCGCGTGGCCATCCGGGCGAGCACGTCCGGCTGCTCGACGGCGACCGTGCCGACCACGACCCGGGCGATCCCGGCGTCCAACAGCGCCGCGGCCGCGGTCTCGTCGCGTACTCCCCCGCCTGCCTGCACCGGTACGCCGGCCGACGCCGCGATCCGGAGCACGAGCTGGCGGTTCGGTGCGCCGCCCTCGCGGGCGGCGTCGAGGTCGACCACGTGCAGGCGTGAGGCTCCAGCCGAGACGAACGCCTCGGCCTGCCGCAGCGGATCGCCGTAAACGGTCTCTGAGGAGAACTCGCCGCGGAGCAGGCGCACGCACTTGCCGGCGCGGATGTCGATGGCGGGCCACAGCTCCAAGGTCACGACCCGGAAGGCTCCTCGGTGCAGATCCGGGCGAAGCGCGGGAGCAGCTCGAGACCGGCGGAAGCCGACTTCTCCGGATGGAACTGGGTCCCGAACAGGTTGCCGCTGTTCGAAGGCGACCGCCATCTCGCCTCCGTAGTCACAGGTCCCCACAACGGCTTGCAGGCCGTCGGGACCCTCCGGGACCGGTACGTAGGAGTGCACGAAGTAGTACCAGCGACTCTCGGCCCGCCCGAGCAGGCGCGAGCTGCGCCCGGCGGGGCGCACGAGGTTCCACTGCATCTGCGGCCGGCGCTCGTTCTCGCCGATCGCGCGCACATAACCCGGCAGGATTCCCAGCCCGGGGACCTCGGGGCTCTCCTCCGAACCCTCGAAAAGCAGCTGCAGACCCACGCAGATCCCGAGGAAGGGGCGACCGTCGTCTATGCAGAGCCGCACCACCTCGTCGAGCCCCGAGTCGCGGAGGGCGCGGGCGCAGGCGCCGAAAGCGCCGACGCCGGGCAGCACGACCCCCGCCGCGTCGATGGCACCTTCGGGACTGTCGACCAGGCGAGCGTCCGCGCCGACTCTCAAGAGGGCCTTCTCGGCGGAACGAAGATTACCGATGCCGTAGTCGAGGACCGCGATCACGTCGCGGCCTACAACTTGCCCTTGGTCGACGGGACGGCCTTGGACTCGACCCGGACCGCGTCCTGGAGCGCCCGCCCGACCCCCTTGAACGACGCTTCGAGCACATGGTGGGGATTGCGCCCGTGACGCAGCTCGATGTGCAAGGTGAGCGACGCCGCGTGAGCGAAGGCGCGCCAGAACTCCTCGGCGAGCTGAACCTCGAACGGAGGGCTGCCGAGCGGCACCGTCTTACCGAGAGCGACGTCGTAGTGCAGGTAGGGCCTGCCGGACAGGTCCAGAGCGATCTCCACGAGCGCCTCGTCCAAGGGCAGCGCGATCGACGCGAAGCGGCGGATCCCGACCTTGGTGCCGAGCGCCTCGGCCAGGGACTCACCGAGGACGATGCCGGTGTCCTCGACGGTGTGGTGGGCGTCGACCTCGAGGTCACCGTGGGACTTGACGTCCAGGTTCAACCCGCCGTGCTTGCCGAGCTGGCCCAGCATGTGGTCGAAGAACGGCAGGCCGGTGTCCGCGGAGGCGACCCCGTTCCCGTCGAGCTCGAGGAGGACCGTCACCTCGGTCTCCTTGGTCGCCCGCGTCCGTTCCGAGCGGCGTGGGTCGAGGTCGCGCTTTTTCGCCATGTTGGGAAGCCTTGCACGTTCCCGCCTGCCCCGTCGCGGCCCGAGGCGAAAGCGCGCTACCTCAAGGCCTCGAGGGAACCGGCGCTCGCGCGCGTCAGCGTCGCCCTCGGTGGAACCACACGTGCCCCGCCGGCCGCCAGCTGACCGCAGGCGGCGTCGATCGAGCGTCCCCGGTTCTGGCGGATCGTGGCCTTGACGCCCGACTCGAAAAGCCACGCCTGCAGCGCCAGGACACGGGTCCGGCTCGAGCCTTTGAGCCCTCTCGCGAGACCTCCCTGGGTCGGGTTGAGCGGGATGAGGTTCACGTGCGCCCCGAGCGGGCGCGCCAGAGCCGCGAGCTCGAAGGCGTCGGCGGGGTGGTCGTTCACGTCCTCCATGCAGGCCCACTCGAACGAGATTCTCCTGCCGGTCGACGCCCGGTACTGCGCGGAGGCTTCCATCACCGTCGCGAGGGGATACCTCCGGTTCAACGGCACCAGCCGGTCGCGCAAGGAGTCATTGGCCGCGTGCAGCGACACGGCGAGGTTCACCTGCAGCCTCTCGGCTGCCAGCCGGCGGATACCGGGCACGACGCCCACGGTGGAGATGGTGACGTGCCTCGCCCCCAGGCCGAGGTCCTGGTTCATCGCCAGGACCGCGGACCACACCGCCTCGAAGTTGGCGAGCGGTTCGCCCATGCCCATGAGCACGACGTTTCCGAGCTGGCCCCAGCCCTCCGCCCGGCAACGTCTCGCGGCGAGCACGACTTGCTCGACGATCTCTCCGGAGCTGAGCTGGCGCCCGAAGCCCGCGTCCCCCGTGGCACAGAAGCTGCAGCCCATGGCGCAGCCGGCCTGGCTGGAGACGCACACTGTCGTCCGGTCGCGATAGCGCATGAGGACGGTCTCGACGCGCTTGGCGTCGCCGGTCTCCAAGAGCCACTTCAGCGTCGTGCCGCGATCCGCGACGCTCTCGGCCACGCAGCGAAAAGCCGGTGCCAGCGCCGGTGCAGCCTCGAGGCGCGCCCGGATTGCTCGGGGAAGCTCGGTCAGGTCCGAAGGCTCCGCCCAGCGCCGATAGAGACCGTCGAAGACCTGGCTCACCCGGTACGCCGGCTCATCGGCCAACAGCGCTGCCAGGTCGTCGCGTCGCAGGTCGTAGCGGCTCACGGACAAGGGCCCCTGAGCATCGCGGTCACGACCCTCCCCCAGGGCCGGCTGTCGGCCCGGCCGCGCCGGCCGGCACGTCGATGACATAGGCACGGTCGGTATGGTCGTCGACGAAACCGAGCGAGAAGTAAAGCCTGCGGGCCGACTCGTTGTCGTGGTCCACGTAGAGCATCCCCGTCGAGACGCCCCGCGCGCAGAGCCAGGCGAGCCCGGCGAGCACGAGCTGACGGCCGAGGCCGTGACCCTGGAAGTCCGGGTCGACGGCGACCACGTAGATCTCGCCGAGCTCGGGAGCGACGGCCTCGCCCTTGAGGTCGTCCTCGCTCTCGTGCACCTTCGTCCAGCAGAAGCCGGCGAGACGTCCGTCCCGCTCGTGCAAGAGGAATCCCCTCGGGTCGAACCACGGCTGGCGCTCCCGCTCTGTGATGGTGGCCAGGTCCCACGCGCCCTGTTCCGGATGGCCGCAAAACGCCCGGTTGTTCACCTCGAGCCAGGCCGGTTCGTCCCCGCCGGGCCGGAAGGGCCTCACCGATATGAGCGCGCTCTCCTCGGTGACCGGCAACGGACGGCGCATCTGGACAAGGTCGCGACCGCGTCTCATGCCGACCGCCTGGGCGACGGTGTCGTTGACCGGTCCCGGCTTGGGGACCCACATGTGCACGTGCCCCCCGCCCTGCGCCGCGATCTCGCCGAGGGCGGCGTTCACCAGGTCCTCCTGCAGCTCGACGCCGGCGGAGCGCCATTGCGGGTGCACGACGTACTCGACACCCCAATTCGCCCCGTGGCCCCGGCTGATCTGGGCGTAGGCGACGACACGCTCGCGGCCGGCTTCGCGGGCCACGAAGCCTGCGAAGCCCTCCCGACCGCCTTGGACGAGGTCGAGCCACTGGTGCTCCCCGAGGGCGCGATGGCCGTCCGCAGCGCGCGCCGCCTCGAGCAGGACCGAGATGGCGGCGATGTCGGCCTCTCGCATCCTGCGCTTGATCTCGACCTGGTGCACCTGGCGAACATACCGTCTCTTCGGAGCCGAACCGTGACTACCATCCGAGCGTGCCCCGCCCGCCCCGTGCCGAGCCGCCAACAGGCCGCGCCCGCCGCAGGCCGCTGCAGCGGGCCCGCCGGATAGGCGATCGCCTGGCGGTCGCCTATCCGGGCACGGCCAGCGAGCTGTGCGCCTTGGAACATCACAGCCCGTTCGAACTGCTCGT
Source organism: uncultured Acidimicrobiaceae bacterium (assembly GCA_963836935.1). Classification (GTDB taxonomy): domain Bacteria; phylum Actinomycetota; class Acidimicrobiia; order Acidimicrobiales; family Bog-793; genus Fen-455. Next base: position 138,615 of record CAWILM010000038.1, on the reverse strand, counting down.
CGCGACCATCCTGTCTGCCCAGTGCACCGACGCGCGGGTCAACATCGTCATGCCGGTCCTTTTCCGGCGCTACCCGACACCGAGGGCAATGGCCGCGGCCGACCGTGCCGAGCTCGAGTCCCTGATCCGCACGACCGGCTTCTTCCGCTCCAAGGCCTCCCACATCCTCAGCGCCTCGGAGGCGATCGTGCTGCGCCACGGAGGTGAGGTGCCTAGGTCCATGGAAGAGCTGACCGCCGCTTCCGGGCGTCGGTCGCAAGACCGCGAATGTCGTGCTGTCCGTGGCCTTCGGCCTGCCGGGCCTCCCGGTGGACACCCACGTGACCAGGTTGAGCCGGCGCCTCGGGCTGACCGTCTCGAGCGACCCGGTTCCAATCGAGAAGGACCTCTGCGGCCTGTTCCCACCCGAAGAGTGGGGCCTCATCAGCCTTCGCCTCATCCGCCACGGCCGAAGGGTCTGCGACGCCCGACGTCCCCGCTGCGAGAGCTGCGAGATCGCCGATCTCTGCCCTTCGCGCGGCAGCTTCTGAACTTCGCGGGCGTCCCCGCGCCGCCCCTTGGGCCCCGAGGCCGAGCGCGCGGGTCTTGCCCCGAGATCGCGCAGGTTTGCCTGTCAGTCTCGTGACAGGTTGGTGACGAGCGGCCACGGGCAGGGAACCGAGCGCTAGTTTGACGGGGAGGAACCGGTCCCCGCCACCTGGTTCCAACGAGTGGATTCGGGATCCGCCGCCCGACCCGCTCCCCGACGGCGCCCTAGGGGCGCCGTCGGCGCGTCCGAGCCCCCTCGGGCCGGGTCATCTCCCGTTTGCCAGCAAGCGCTCGAGACGTCGCAACGCCCCGAGCAGGGCGCGCTCCACCGCGATGAGGTTGGCGGCGATCTCGTCGCGTTTCGCCTCCGTGGCACCGTCAGCAAGGGCCGTCACCCGACGGCTGATCTGCTCGAGCGAGGAGGCGATCGAGGACAGCTCTGCCAGTTCCGACGGCTGGGGCCGCTGTGACGTCATGGCGCCATCTTCGCCCATCTCGGCGGAGCACCGCTGAATCCGCCCCGGCCAGACCGATACGCTGCACCCATGCTCACGCGTCTCGACCTTCGCGGCCGCGGAGCCGACTTCCGCGGCAGCCTCCCCCGTCCCAACCTCGGGGACGAGGGCCCGGTGGCGGAGGTACGCGCCATAGTCGACGACGTCCGCAGGCGGGGGGACGCCGCCCTCAGGGACTACACGGCCCGCTTCGACCGGGTCGACCTCGACACCTTGCAGGTGCCGTCCGCGGAGATCTCCGCGTCTCCTGGCCGCCTGGACCCGGCCCTCCTGGCGGCGCTCACCGAAGCCGCCGCAGCCGTCGAGTCGTTCCATCGCCACCGGCCCGTGCCTGCTGGGACTTACGCCCGCAACGGTATCTCCGTCGAGCTCCTCGAGCTGCCGGTCGCCCGCGCCGGTGTCTACATCCCAGGTGGGCTCGCGAGCTACCCCTCGAGCGTTCTCATGACGGCGATCCCGGCTCGTGTCGCCGGTGTCGACGCCATCGTGGTCTGCGTGCCGCCGGCGCCCGACGGTGCCATCCCTCCCGAGGTCCTCGCGGCGGCGAGCCTGGCGGGAGTCGACGAGCTCTACCGGGTCGGCGGGCCCCAGGCGATTGCCGCCCTGGCCTACGGGACCGAGACCATTGCGCCGGTCGACGTCATCGTCGGTCCGGGGAGCCGGCGCGTGTCTCTCGCCAAGCTGGAGGTCCGCGGCACGGTCGGGATGCCCGCGGCGTTCGCAGGGCCCTCCGAAGTCGTCGTCGTCGCCGATGACTCGGTCCCGGTCGACTACGTCGCCATCGACCTTGTCGTCCAGGCCGAGCACGGCCCGGACGGGCTCGCCTGGCTCATCACGTGGTCCGAGCAGATGTTGGACGCGGTCACAAGCGCCGTCGCCGCGCTCGTCGAGCAGTCTCCGCGACGCGCGGCGATCGAGGCCACCCTCGCCGACGGGGGCTACGCCGTGCTGGTCGACGGGCCCGAAGCGGCCCTAGCGGTGTCCAACGAGATCGCGCCCGAGCACCTGCAGCTCTGCTGCGAGGCCCCCCACGACTTGATACCCCTCGTGCGCAACGCCGGTGCGGTCTTCCTCGGCCCCTACACGCCGGCATCGCTCGGTGATTACCTCGCCGGACCGAGCCACACCCTGCCGACGTTCGGCTCCGCGCGCTATGCGAGCGTGCTCGGCGTGGAGGACTTCCTGCGAAGAGTGCACGTCATCTCCGCGGACCGCCAGGCCCTCGAGCGCGCGGCCCCGCACGTCGCCGCCATCGCCCGCGCCGAGGGCCTCGTCGCCCACGCCAGCTCAGTGCTGCTCCGCTCGGCGCGCGAGACGAGCCGGCCCGCGTGAGCCCGGGCGGGACCGGGCCGGCGAACCCCGGTGGAGACCGCCGCGAGGTTGCGCTCCGGCCCGGCTACCACTCCCCTCAGGTCGAGGTCGCCGTCCGCCTGAACACCAACGAAGCGCCCGCGCCGCCGCCGGCGGCCTTCGTCGCGGCGCTGGCCGAAGCGTTGCGGTCCGTTTCGTGGCACCGCTACCCCGATCGGGAAGCGACCGCCCTTCGCGCCGTGCTGGCCGCCCACCATGGGGTCGACCCGGCCCAGGTCTTCTGTGCCAACGGCTCCAACGAGGTGATCCAGTGCCTGCTCCTCGCGTACGGCGGTCCCGGTCGGCCCGCGATGGTGTTCGAGCCGACGTACGCGCTGCACTCCCATATCGCCCGTCTCACCGGCACTCCCTTGCTCGCCGGACGACGGGACGAGGCATTCGCGGTGCAGCCCGCCGAAGTCGCCCGGACCGTCCGGTCCGCGGCCCAAGAGCACTGGCCGGCGGGCCCGGCCGTCAGCTTCCTCTGCTCGCCCAACAACCCGACCGGGGGCGTCGAAACCCCCGACAACGTCCGGGCTGTGCTCGGCGCCGTGGGAGGCCTCGTCGTCGTCGACGAGGCCTACGGGCAGTTCGCGCCCTGGTCGGCGCTCGAATTGCTCGCGTCCGAGCCCCGCCTGGTCGTGGTGCGCACCTTCTCCAAGACCTGGGCCCTGGCGGGGCTCCGCCTCGGCTACGCGATCGCCGACCCGGGCGTGGTCGCCTCCCTGGCCAACGTCGCCCTCCCCTACCACCTCGACGCGCTCAAGCAAGTCGCGGGACGGCTCGCCCTCGGGTTCAACGAGGAGATGGCGGCGCGCGTGGCCGCGATCATCGCGGAGCGGGGGCGGGTTTCCCAGGCCCTCGGGGCCCTTGGCCTCGAGGTGTGGCCGTCCTCGGCGAACTTCATCCTTTTCCGCGTCAGCCCGCGGATCGGCTCGCAGGTCTGGAAGGACCTGCTCGATCGCTCGGTGCTGATTCGCGATGTCTCGGACTGGCCGGGGCTCGAGGGGTGCCTTCGCGTGACCATCGGGACGCCTTCGGAGAACGACCGGTTCCTCTCCGCTCTGGGTGAGGTGCTCTCCGGACCGGGCGCCGGCAGCTGAGCGGGCCCGTGGGGCCGCGCCCTCTCAGCCGAATCGGCCCTGGATGTAGTCCAGCGTCCTCGGGTCGTCCGGCTCGCTGAACAGCTTCTTCGTCGGCGCCACCTCGATCTGCTCACCGGCCCGGTCATTGCCCATGAGGAAGAAGGCGCACAGGTCCGACACGCGCGCCGCCTGTTGCATGTTGTGGGTGACGATGACGATCGTCACGCGGCTCTTGAGCTCGCTCACGAGCTCCTCGATGAGCCGCATCGAGATCGGGTCCAGCGACGAGGTGGGCTCGTCCATCAACAGCACCTCGGGCTCCACGGCCAGGGCTCTGGCGATGCACAAGCGCTGCTGCTCACCTCCCGAAAGGGTCGACGCGTGAGCTTTCAGGCGGGTCGAGACCGAGTCCCACAGGGCGGCCGCGATCAGCGCGGACTCGGCGGCCTCGTCGAGGACCGACCTCTTGCGCAAGCCGTTGAAGCGCAGCCCGGACACGACGTTGTCGTAGATCGACATCGTGGGGAACGGGTTCGGGCGCTGGAACACCATGCCGACCCGAGTGCGCAACAGCGTCGCCGGTATCCCGCCCTTGTAGATGTCGGTGTCCCCGAGGCGGATCGAGCCGCTCACGACCGCTCCCTTGGTGAGGTCGTGCATCCGGTTGATGGCGCGCAGCAGCGTCGTCTTCCCCGAGCCCGAAGGCCCGATGAGGGAGGTCACCCTGTTCTTCGGGACCTCGAAGGAGACGTCGCGGATGGCGGTGCGGCCGTGGAAGCTCACGGACACGTTCTCGAACCGCATCGAGACCGGGCCTGAGCGCGGGTCCCCCGTCTGGTCCGACATCTCCGTCGAGAGCCTGACCATCGTGCCGCTGGTATCTGCCATTACCGCCTCTCTCTTTGCAGCCAAGCCGCGAGGAGGCGGCTCCCTAAGTTTAGGACAAGAACTACGAACACGAGGAAGAGCGCTATCCCCCAGGATGCCTCGCGCAGCGCCACGTAAGGCGACGTTGCCGACTGGAAGATGGCGAGCGGCATCGAGGCCATTTCCTTCTTCGGGTTCCACTGCACCATGGTGGAAGCACCGATCACCCACAGGATCGGGGCAGTCTCCCCGACCGCCCTGGAGAACGCCAACAGCACCGCGGTGATCAGGCCCGGGAGGGCGGTCGGGATGACGACCTTGCGGGCGACGACACCCCGGCGCGCCCCGAGGGCGAGGCCGGCCTCGCGGATCGTGGTCGGGACGGCCCGCAGCGCGGTTTCAGAGGCCTTCATGATGACCGGGATCATGAGCACGCCGATGGCGAAGCTCCCCGCGATGCCCGAGAACCCGATGCCCGGCAGCTTTATGCCCCACTCGTTGAACCCGATGACGATCATCTGGTACGCGAAGATCCCGAGCAGGATCGAGGGAAGACCCGTCATGATCTCGGCCGTCGTTCGCAGCGCGCTCGCGAACTTCGTGTCCGACTCGGCCAGGAACAAGCCCGCGATGACCCCGATCGGGATGGCGAAGAGCGCCGCGACACCGTCGATGACGAGCGACCCGATGATGGCGTTCGAGATCCCTCCGATGGCGTTCGGGTCGATCAGGGAGGGGAACTGCGGGACCTTGGTGAAAAAGTCGATGCTCCACCAGTGGATGCCCTTTTGAACAAGGGAGTACAGGATCGCGAAGAGGGGGACCAGGGCGAGGAGGAGCGTGACACCGCAGAGCCCGACCATGCCTCTCGAGACGACCATGCGACGCTCGAGCGTCCGGCGGGCGACGCGCTGCACAAGCTCACGCCGCTCGAGGATCGGGTCCGGTGGGACTCCTTCGATCACCGACGTGCTCATACGACGCCCGCCCAGACGGCCGCCCCGCGGACGAACCGGCGGCCGAACCAGTTGACGATCGCTGTCAAGGTCATGAGGATCACCGCGAGCGCGCCGAGAGCGGCGACCTGAAGGGGCGTGGCGTCCTGGAACTGCAGGGCGATGGTCGAGGCGAGCGTCGAGGCCGTCGAGAACAACGAGGGCGGGAAGAGCGGGTTCAGGCCGATGACCATGGCGACAGCCACGGTCTCGCCGAGGGCCCGGGCGGTCGCGAGCGTGACCGCGCCCACGATCCCGGTCCGGGCCCCCGGCAGGACGACCTTGCGGAGCACCTGCCACTTTGTCGCCCCGACGCTGAGCGCCCCTTCGAACTGATCGTGGGCCACGATCGCGATGGCGTCACGCGAGAGGGCCACGATCATCGGGAGAACCATCACGAACAACACGCAACCCGCCAGAAGCAACGAGACGCCCTCGGGCGGGGCTTGGAAGGGGAACTTCCCACCCGTGATCTTCGCCAGGTCCGGCTCCAGGGTCTTTTCGAACCAGGGGGCGATCACGAGCAGGCCCCAGAGGCCGTAGACGACGCTCGGGACCGCCGCCAGAAGCTCGACAAGTGACGAGACGAATATCCGCAGGCGGCCCGGTATCACGTGCACGATGGCGAGGGCGCACCCCACGCCGATCGGGATGGCGAAGAAGAGCGCGATCGCGGTCGTCGCCAACGTGCCCGTGATGATCGGGAGGGCTCCGAACGAGTCCGACCCCTGGCTCCAGACCCTGCCGTAGATGATCGAGAGGCCCGAATGGCGCCAGGCGGGGATCGACGAGACGACGATGCTGATGATGAAGACCGCGCAGATGAGCGCGAACAGGCCGGAGACCCCGTAGAGGACACCCCAGTGCACCGAATCGCCCCTGGCCGAGAACCGTTTCCGGTTCTCGGCCAGGGGTTGGTCCGACGTAGCCAAGGAAGGGCTGGCCAACGCTGCGGACATAACTGTTACTCAACCACCTCGCTGCTCAGCTACCGTTGGTCGTCAGCAGCACCTGGCCCTTTTGTCCGGTGACTTGGAGCAGCGTGGCCCGTGCCAGCGCCTGGATGTTCGCCGGAAGGGGGACGTAGCCCTGGAGAGCGGCGACATCTTGGCCGGCTGTCGTCCCGTCAACGGCGCCCGAGTGCGACAGCCAGTCGAGGTACTTCACCAGGAGCGTGCCCTCGTTATCGAGCGTTTGATTGTGCTTCCATATGACCGCCCAGGTGTAGCCCGCGATGGGATAGGTTGTCTTGCCGACCTGCCAGACGATGGAGAAGTTCGTCGCGGTGACGTCCGGCTTGGCAGCCGCGGCAGCCGCAATGCCCGCTTTTGACGGCAGTAGCGCCACGCCCGCCCTGTTGACGATCGACGCGACGCCCTTGAGCAGGCTCGGGTTGAGAAGCACGTAGGAATACTCCACATAACCGATCGAGTTCGGTGTGTTCTCGATGTCAGCCGCGACCCCCGGGTTCCCGCTGCCGGCGATGCCACCGGTGGGCAGCGTCAGCGGGGTCTTCGAGGCCAGGGTCGGCCACACCGTCGTAGCCCCGCGACGCAGGAAGTCCGTGAAGATGTACGTCGTACCCGAAGAGTCGGCCCGGGCGACAACGACAATTTGTTTATGCGGAAGATTGACCTTCGGGTTCAGCGCCTTGATCCCAGCACTGTCCCAGTACTTGATGTTGCCTAGGTAGATATTGGCAAGGACCGCCGCCGTCAAAGTGAGCGACTTGGCCGTCAGGCCGGGAAGATTGTAAGGAATCGCCACGCCGCCGAGGCCGATCGGCACCTGCAGGAATTGTGACACCGTGTAGTCGGCGCCGTAAGGCTGCTTTGAGCTGATGTCAGCTTGAGACATCGGTACGTCGGTGCCACCCCAATCGACGATCTTCTTTATGATGTCCGACTCGCCGGTGCCCGAACCGACGGCTTGGTAGCCGTTGAGCGTGGCATTTCCGGTGCGGGCCTGGAACAGAGCCTGCGCGGCATTCTGCAGCGGTGCCGCGAAGGTTGAACCCGCGCCGCCAATGGTCGCTGCCTTGTTCAAGCGCGTGTCGGCCGCGAGGTACGGGTCTCCAACTGCTTTCGCGCTGCGCGTACCCGCGAGCGCTGGCACCGCAACCAGTGAGATGGCCGTTACCACGACCGCGGTCGTGGTCAGTGCCAGCCGAACAGTCCTAGGGGTCCTCATCAGGCTCTCTACCTCCAAGGTCGTGATAATCGGTTTGCGCGGCCACACCGTTGTCCCGCGCCACGCGGCGGCCATTTGCGTCCGTTACAACGAAGCTACGAAAGCGATCTGAACAAGGTATGGCTGTACCGTGTTCCCAACCTGAACTCTGGGTTAACTTCCTGGGAGTCAGGTGAACGAAGGATGAACAACCCCAGGGAGGGGGCTGTGCGCCCCATTGCCGCGGAACCGGGGCAATGGCTCCCGTTCGCCGGTGCGGGCCCGGCGGGCCGCTGCCCCGAGACTGGCAGGGCGCTGCCATTAGAGTGCCTGCCATGAGGGTCCTCGTCACCGGGGTGGGCTCCGGCGTGGGCCGGGCCACCGCGACGCTGCTCGCCGAGCGTGGGCACGAGGTCGTGGCGATGGCCCGGGACCTTGCCCGCCTCGACGACATCGACGTGGCAACCAGGCTTCCCCTCGACGTGACGGACGCCGCCTCGGTCGCCGAGGTCCAAAGAGAGCTCGGATGGGTGGACGCCCTCGTCAACAATGCCGCCATCTCCTTCCCCGGCCCGATCGAGCAGGTCGCGGTGGAGCAGGTCCGCCAGATGTTCGAGGTGAACGTCCTCGGCCCGGTTCGCCTGATCCAGGCTTTCGTGCCCGGCATGCGCCGCCGCCGCGCCGGTGTCGTCGTCAACATCTCCTCGGTGGCCGGGCACGTCGCCCAGCCCCTGCGCGGCTACTACGCCGCCACCAAGCACGCCCTCGAGGCCATCTCCGAGGCGCTCTATGTCGAACTGGCCCATTTCGGGGTGCGTGTCGTCGTCGTCGAGCCCGGCTTCCTCGCGCCGGGGATGCAGGCCCACCCGCCGGCCGGCGGGCTGGGCGCCTACGACGAGCTCGACGCCCAGCTGGGCGAGGTCGCCCGCAAGATGCAGGGCGGAGCCCGGCCCGGGCCCGAGCTCGTGGCGAACGCCGTCGCCACGGCCATCGACAATGACACCGGTCCCCTGCGCCGCCGGGTGGGAGACGACGCCAACCTGATCCTCTCGGCGCGCAGCACCCTCAGCGACGAGGAGTTCGAGAAGGCGATCCGCGCCGTCGTGGGCCTCTCCTGGTAGCCGGCGAACCGACAGGACCTGCCCGTTCGCCACGGCGCGTCGTGACAAGGCGTGCCCGGCCCCGATCGAAGCGGTGCCCCCGTTGCCTAGGCTCACGTCCGTGAGCTGCCTGTGATCAAAGCCAGCAACGGCACGCGCGCACCCAGCCCCCCCGGCGTCTTGTTCGACGCCGCCTCCCCCCTGCCCGAGGGGCGAGCCAAGCAGGACCTCGTGCGATCGATGTTCGACTCGATCGCGTCGCGCTACGACCTCGTCAACGGCCTCATGACCTTCGGGCTCGACGCCCGCTGGCGCCGCCGCACGATCGCGATGTTGCAGTTGCCTCCCCATTCGGTCGTGCTCGACATCGGCTGTGGGACCGGGGACCTGGCCCGCAGCCTCCGCCACAAGGGTCATCGCGCCGTCGGCATCGACCTTTCTCTCGGCATGCTCCGCGCCGCCCGGGCCGGCGGGGCGCCGCTCGTTCAGGCCGACGCCGCCCAGCTCCCGGTGCCGGCGCGGGCCGCGGACGCGGCGGTGAGCGGGTTCGCCGTCCGCAACTTCGCCGATCTCGCGGGAGTCCTCAGCGAGCTCGGCCGGGTGCTGCGTCCGGGAGGGCGCCTGGCCCTGCTCGAAGTCGGCGAGCCGCGCCACCGCCTGGTGCGCCTCGGCCACCGGGTCTGGTTCACCCATGCCGTGCCGAGGCTCGGGGCGCTCTTCTCCGACGGGGCGGCCTACCGGTACCTGCCGCGCTCGGTCGCCTACCTCCCCCCGTTGCGCACCTTCGCCGACCTGCTCCGCGACGCCGGCTTCGGCGACGTCAGGCACCATCTGCTCAGCGGTGGCATCGCGCAGTGCGTGACCGCAACCCGCTCCGCCGAGAGCACCCCTTCCTGAGCGGTCCGATGACAAGCCTCTGCTATAGCGCCCGTCCGATCGAGGCGGCCGAGCTGGACCGGCTGCGCCGCCACGCCTACGAGACCGGACGCGTCATCGAACGCGACGGGCTCCTCGTTCTCGCCCTCGGCATGGCGGCGACTCTCGAGCTCGCCGGGGGCCCGGCCAACCCCCCCGCTTTGCGGCGTGCGGTCGCCGAGGCTCGGGACCATCCCCCGCCTCGAGGGCCGCTCGCGCGAGGGTGGCGCCGCGCCGGGACGGGGCAGGGAGCTTGCGCCGGTACCCGTCGCACTCGGGGCGCTCCGTTTCGACCGCAGCGCCGACGGCGCCCTGGTCGTCCCCGAGGTGACGGTGATCGCACCCGCCGGCAGCGAACCCTCGGTCGTGGCCGTGGGGTCGTCTGATCGTGTCCGCCAACTGCTGCGCGCCCTGCCCGGCCACCTCGCGGCCACCCCGACCGGCCCCGCCACCGCACCCCCCGATGAGTTCCGCCTCGCTTCGGCCCGGCCTCACCGGGACTTCATGGACCGTGTCCGCGCCGCGCTCGCCGAGATCGCGGCCGGGAGCCTTGACAAGCTGGTCCTCGCGCGGGAGGTGACCGTGCGCGCGAACCGGCCGTTTCGCCAGGCCGACCTCCTCGGGCGCCTCCGGGCGCTGCATCCCTCCTGCACCGGGTTCGCCCTCGACGGCTTCATCGGTGCCACGCCCGAGCTGCTTGATCTCCCGCCACGGTGCGCGGATCGCCTCGGTTCCCCTCGCGGGGACCGCAGCCCGCAGCGGGGACCCGGACACTGATCGCAAAGCCGCCGCGGCCCTCCTCGCGTCCTTGAAGGAACGCGCCGAGCACCGCGTCGTCGTCGACGCGATCATCGCCGCTCTCTCCCCGGTCGCCGAACGCCTCGCGGTGCCCGACAGGCCCGTCATCCGCGAGCTGCGCAACGTGAGCCACCTCGGCACCGAGATCTCCGGCGTCCTCGCCCGAGGCGACGGCGGCTACCCGAGCTCCCTCGAGCTCGTCGGTCTCCTTCATCCCACCCCGGCCGTGGCGGGCACGCCCGTCGATGTGGCCCTGGACTACCTGGTCAAGCTCGAGGAGCTCGACAGGGACCGCTACGGCGGCCCCGTGGGCTGGGTGGACGCCCGGGGCGATGGGGAGTGGTACATCGGGATCCGCGCGGCCATTGTCGAGGGGAACTCGGCGCGCCTGTTCGCGGGTGTCGGCATCGTCGCCGACTCCGATCCTGCCTCCGAGCTCGCCGAGACCCAGCTCAAGCTCCAGGCGTTTCTCGCCGCCGCCGTCCGTCCCTGAATCCCGACGCGAAGGCCGCATAACGGCGCACCACCTCGGCGAGCTGCTCGGGCTCATCGAAGGGCAGCAGGTGGCCCCCGGCGACGACGACCAGCTCGGCGCCCGGGATCCGCGTCGCGAGCGATCGCGCCGCGGCGAGGGGCACGACGCGGTCGGATGAGCCGGTGACAACCGCCGTCGGGACCGCGATGCGGCACAGGGCGCGTTCAAGCTCCGGCGTCTCGGCCAGGAGAGCACGCTGTTCGACGAGGAAGCTCTGCCTGCCCCTGCCGACGATGGGGCGGCCGTCGGTCCCGATCGCAGCCTGCACCGTGGGCAGAGCGGGGACGATGTTCCCGACACGGGCCCGGGGGTGGTGTTCCGAGAAATGGGTCGCCGCGATCAGGACTCGGCGCAGGACGCCCACCCCGGCGCGGAGGAGGCCGTTTCCCACCAGCGGCACGGCGAGCAAACGGTCGAAGCCGGACAGCGACTGGGCCACTCCGACAGATCCGACGAGCACCAACGCGCCGACGCGTGCAGGGTGCCGCAGGGCGAGCTCGAGCGCGACGCCGCCCCCGAGCGAGTGGCCCACGACCGTCACCGGGCTTGTTGCCCCGGCCCCCTCCAGCAGTTCCTCCAGCACGTCTGCGTTGGCGGCGATACCCATCGCGCCCCGGGCGTCGGATCCCCAGCCGGGACGGTCGGGCGCCAGCACCCGGTGGTCGCTCGCCAACATGTCCGCCAGGGCCACCCAGTCGCCTCCGGCGCCCGGCTGGCCGTGCACGAGCACCACGACGGGCCCCGTACCAACGTCGATCGGCGCCATCGCCCCGTTTGCTGGGGCCCGCGTGCCGTCGTTGCTCATCGCAACGACGCAGACCGCGCCGAGCCACCCTTGGCCCGTCCGCCCCCGAGCTTGGCGACGAGTCGGCCCGCGCCCCACCAGGTGACGAGCACCAGAGCCTCCACCACGGTGTATGTCGACATCTTGGAGGCTCCGAGCTCACGGTCCACGAAACGGATCGGCACTTCCTTGACCTCGGCGCCCAGCTGCCTGGCCCGGTAGGTCATCTCGATCTGGAACCCGTAGCTCTCCGCCCGGACCGAGACGAGGTCGATGCGGCGGAGAAGTGTCGCCGCGTAGGCACGGTAGCCCGCGGTCGAGTCCCGCACGTGCAGGCCCAACAACAGATCGGCATAGATGTTGCCCCCTCGCGACAGCAGTCGCCGCGGCAGGCTCCAGTTCGGTATCGAGCCACCGGGAACGTACCGGGACCCGATGCCCACCTCATATCCCTCCTCGAGCGGCGCCAGCACCACGGGAAGAGCGTCCGGGTCGTGCGAGAGGTCCGAGTCCATCTCGACCATCGCCTCGTAGCCCCGCGCGAGGCCCCAGGCGAAGCCTTCCCGATAGGCGCTGCCGAGGCCCATCTTGGCGGGCCGCGGCAGTACCTCGACCCGGCCGCATCTCTCGCCGAACTCGGCGGCGATCTTGGCTGTGCCGTCGGGGCTGTTGTCGTCGACGACGAGGACCGACGCCTCCGGGAGCGCCTTGCGCACACGCCCGAGGACGTCCTCGATTGTGGCAGCTTCATTGAAAGTAGGCAGCACAACGAGAACGCGCACGGCTGCAGCCTATGGCGAAAGCGCCTCCGGGCAGATTCGGCCCCCCACTCGGCCTGCGGGGAGATCAAGACGCTACTTGACCGTAGGGGTCAGGGCGTCGGGCGGCGCCGGCACGGGGGCTTCGACCTCGGCGGGGCTCTCGTCGACCCCCGGCGGGCGGTGCTCTGCCCAGAGATCCTTCGCGATCACCTGGAGGGCGCTCGCGGCCGGCACAGCCAACAGGGCCCCCACGAGGCCGCCGAAGGTGGACCCGACGATCCCACCCAGCTCCACCCCCACGAGGATCGCCAGCAGCACCCAGAGCGGGTTCAGGCGCACGGTCCGGCTCATGACGACCGGATTGAGGATGTGGTTCTCCACCTGTTGGTAGATCAGGAACACCGCCAGGGTCACGATCCCGGCCGGCAAGGAGTGCAGCAGAGCAACGGCGACCGTGGGCACGCCGGCGAGCAGTCCGCCCACGAGAGGCAGGAAGTCGACGACGCCGACCCAGATCGAGAGCACGCCGGCGTAGGGGACCCCGGTGGCCCGCAACGTCACGAAGATGACGACCCCGGCGATGATCGAGGTGGCGAAGTTGCCGAGCATGTACCCGGTCACGGCCTGGCCGACGTCACCGAGGATGTTGTGCACCCGAGCCGAGCGTTCGGGCCGCATCCAGTTGAGCACGCCGCGGATCATGCGGGGAGCCTCGAGGAGGATGAAGAAGGTCAGCACCCCGACCGTGACGAGGGCGACGACCCCGCTCACGACGGTCTTGCCCACGGCGAGGGCGGGGCGGCCGAGGCCGGTGATCAACGTCTCGAGCCGCGGCACGTTCTTCTTCACGTAGCTCTCGAGGTGGAGCCGTTTGACGAGGTGCCCGATCTGCCCCTTGCCTTGCTGCGCTTGGCGCACGAGGCTCGGCAGCTCCTTCGCGAAGCTCCTGGCGGAGGAGTAGACCGGGTGGACGAGCACATAGCCCAGCGTCAAGATGACCGCCGCCGAGACGAAGAAGACGACTGCCGTCGCCATACCCCGGCGGACCCCGCGGCGCTCCACGAAGCTGACGGCCGGATGCAAGAGCGCGCCCAAGAACAGCGACACGACTATCAGGAGCACGACGACCCGCAGCCGCCAGAGCAGGGCGAGCCCGATGCCGACGCTGACAACGGCGCCGGTGGCGATGAACGCGGTGCGCGCCACGCGCAGATCGCGGGCGCGTTGGCCCGGGGACGGATCGAGCCCCCGGTCGGCGTTGTGCTCCGGCACCGTAACAAGTCAACTCCATGCGGGCGCGCCGAAGCGGGATCCAGGGCCCCGGCTCCGGGCCCGGCCGCGGAGGGGGCGTGCCTCGCCCAGCGGGGCATCGGTGCGGTGACCAGGTTCTCCCCGCGACCTGTGCGCGCCTGCAAGCATGGGGACATGGGCGAACCACCCGGGCGCGACGGCGCCGTTGCCGACGTGAGCGTGCCCCGCCGTCGTCCCAGACTGCTCGGATGGATCCCGCGGCCGCTGCGCCACGGCATCACCGTCTTCATCCTCCTTCTCTTCGTCGAATACGCCCTTATTCCGAGCTTCCTGCACTCCAAGGCCCGCTCGTCGCTGAGCCAGCTGGGGCGGGTCAATCTCCTGTGGTTCCTCGCCGGCTTCGCGCTCGAGGCGGGAGCGCTCGTCGCCTATGGCCGCCTCACCCAGTCGGTGTTGCCGAGAGACGGACCCGGTCTTTCCAGAGTGCTTCGCATCGACCTGTCCACGCTGGCTGTGAGCCACGTGATCCCCGGCGGCACCGCCGGCGGCACCGGGCTCGGCTACCGCCTGCTCACCGCCAGCGGGGTGAGCGGGCCCGATGCCGGCTTCGCCCTCGCGACCCAGGGCATCGGTTCGGCCGTCGTCCTGAACGCGATGCTCTGGGTAGCTCTGGTGATCTCCATCCCCCTGCACGGCTTCAACAGCGCCTACGTCACGGTGGCTGTCGTCGGCGCCGTGCTGGCCGTCGCCTTCGCCACGCTCGTCCTGGCCCTCACCCGCGGCGAAGCCCACGCGGCCCGGGCGCTGCGCTCGGTGGCGAGGCGCGTGCCGTGGCTTACAGAAGAGCAGATGGAACAGCTGGTCCAGCGCCTCGCCTCCCGCCTCAGGACACTGGGCTCGGACCGGAAGCTGCTCAAGAACGCGGTCTTGTGGGCCGCCGCGAACTGGCTCTTCGACGCCGCTTCGCTGTGGGCCTTCGTCGCCGCCTACGGTCATGTCTCCCGGCCCATCGACCTTTTCGTCGCCTACGGGGTCGCCAACGTGCTCGCGGCCGTGCCGCTGACCCCGGGCGGGCTTGGCATCGTCGAGGCGGTGGCGGCAACGTCCTTGATCGGTTTCGGCGTCCCGGCGGGCATCGCCTGGCTGGGTGTGATCTCCTGGCGCCTGTTCAACTTCTGGCTGCCGATCCCCGTCGGTGCTGGTGCCTATCTGTCCCTACGCGTCCAGCACGGGGCCGGCCTCAAGGAGCGTCGGGACGTCCTCGGTACCATGACGCGGGCGAGCTACCCGGCGACTCCCCCGCCTGCCGAGATCCCGTCCGTCAAGCCAGACCTGCCTCCTCGGAGCCCAGGGCCTGCATCTCCTCCGGCCCCGTCGGCACCACCTCAAGGCTGACCGGGACCTCGAACAGCTCCTGGAACAACTGCACCTTGCGCTGGAGCATCCAACGCTCAAGCTCCGCGTCACCTCGGGCGCTGACGATGATCTCCACGCGGCTGCCGCTCAGCTCGACGCCCACATGACCTATGACCGAGTCATGGGCAGCGTCGAGCCCGTCCGCGATGCGCAGCAGGGAGACCATCTTCAGCACGTGGTCCCGGTCCTTGCGCTCCAGGGTCTCCCAGGCGTGGAAGAACTCCCGGGGCCGCCCCCTGACGTGATAGCGCCCGAGACAGGACAACAGCTGGATCTCTGTGGGCGAGAAGCCCCGCAGGTCACCGTTCTCGACGAGATAGGCGGTGTGGCGGGCGTGGCCGTCACGGCTCACGTGCTCGCCTATGTCGTGCAGCAGCGCCGCCAGCTCGAGAAGTTCCCGGTCCGCACCGTTGAGCCCGTGCAGGGCGACAGTCGAGTCGAACAGCTCGACCGCCAGTCTCGCGACCTGGCGCGAGTGCGCCTCGGGCCAGCGCGACCGCACACACAGCGACAGGACGGAGGCACGGCGGATCGCCCGCGGGTCGTTGCTGAACTCCACCCGGTCGTGCTGGGCGATCGTCGAGATGATGATCCCTTCCCTGAGCCCCCACTCCGACACCGTGCAGCCGCGCAATCCGGTCCGCTCCATGAGAACCTCGGTCACGGCGACACCGGCCGGGAGGAGCTCGGCGCGCCGGGCCTCGATCCCCGCCAACCGGGCGCGCTCCCAGCTGGGCAGCTCGCAGATGATCTCGCCCAGCGCGGCGAGCTCGCGGGCCGTCACCGTCAGCTGATTGACAGACGTCGGCACGATGCCGTCCCGCCTTGCGGCCGCGCCCCTGGCCAGAGCACAGAACGTGCCGGAGGTCCCGATCAGCAGCTTGGGACCGCAGGCGAGCAGTTCCTCGAGCACCTCGTCGAGCTGCTTGGAGATCTCCTCTTTGAGCCGCGCCCGGTCCTTCTTGGTCGGTGGGTCCGTACGCACGTACTCGGCCGTGAGCCGCCCGACACCCAGGTGCAGGCTCGTCGCATAGCTGAGGCCGAACTGGTCACCGACGGAAAGTTCGAGGCTCCCGCCGCCGAGATCGGCACAAAGCGCCGGGCCGGGTTCGATGAGGACGCTCGCCCGGACGGCTTCGAAGATCAGCTGGGCTTCCCGGATACCGCTCACGACCTGGATCCGGACACCTGTCGCCTCTTCGATCCGCTCCGCCGCCTCGGGCCCGTTGGCAGCCTGGCGCATCGCCGCGGTCGCCATGGCCACTATCTCGTCGGCCCGCTGCACCTCCGCGATCGTCTTAAGCCGCCGGATGGTGTCGATCGCCGCCTCGAGCGCCGCTTCGGTGAGGACGCCCTCGCGGGCCACGACGTCGCCGAGGCGCAGCATCACTTTCTCCCGCGCGAGCGGGACGAAGCTCCCGTCCGGGCGAGTTTCGACCACCAGCAGATGGAACGAGTTGCTACCCAGGTCCAGCGCGGCGATCCGCACGGGTGGAGCTCAGTCCAGCGGGTCGTGGGAGCGACGCCTGCGGGCGCGCTCCAGCGCGAGCTCTTGGAGCCGCCGCTGCACGCTGAGCCCGAGCACTGACACAACCCTTGTCCAAGTCCCGTCCGGTCCGAGCTTCCCAGGCATTCGTGTCGTCGGCGAGACCGAGCTGGAGGGTCTCTTCGAGCCGCGCCCGCAGCTCGGCGTCGAGGACCGGGACCATCACCTCGATCCTGCGATCGAGGTTCCGTTCCATCAGGTCCCCCGAACCGATCGTGTAGCGCACCGGGCGTTCCCCGCCGGGATCACCGAAGCGGAAGATGCGGGAGTGCTCCAGGAAGCGCCCCATTATCGAACGCACCGTGATCGTCTCGGAGAGCCCTGGCACTCCGGGCCGGAGGCAGCACAGGCCCCGCACCAACAGGTCGATCCGCACGTGTGCCTGTGAGGCTGCGTACAGGGCGTCTATGACACCAGGGTCGGTGAGCCCGTTCACCTTGACGGTGATCCGGCCCGCCTCGCCGGCCGCGGCTTCTTCGGCGATCTCGCCGAGAACCCACGGCCGCATGCCCTGGGGAGCCACCACGATGCGCCGGTGCGTCACCGGCCGGCCGTATCCGGTGAGATGGTTGAACAGGTCCGTCAGGTCCTCCCCGATGGCGGGGTCCACGGTCAGAAGCCCGAGGTCCTCGTAGACCTTCGCCGTCTCCGAGTTGTAATTGCCCGTCCCGATGTGACAGTAACGACGCAGCCCGTCCTCCTCGCGCCGCACGACGAGAACGATCTTGGAGTGGGTCTTCAGTCCCACGAGGCCATAGACGACGTGCACACCTGCCCGCTCGAGCTGACGGGCCCACAAGATGTTCGCCTGCTCGTCAAAGCGAGCCTTCACCTCGACGAGCGCCGCGACCTGCTTGCCCTGCTCGGCCGCGCGCACGAGGGCCGAGACGATGGCGGTGTCGTCGGAGGTGCGGTAGAGGGTCTGCTTGATCGCAAGGACGTTCGGGTCGTCGGCGGCCTGGGTTATGAAGGCCTCCACCGAGGTCGTGAACGAGTCGTAGGGGTGGTGGACGAGGACACTGCGCTCCCGCAGCACCGCGAACAGGTCAACGGTACCGTCCCCGGCGGTCGCGAGGCGCGGTTGGGTCATAGGGACCCAGGTCGGCTCGTGGAGGTCGGGCCGGTCGATGGCGTGAAGTGCCCAGAGCTGGCTCAGGCCGAGGGGGGCCGAGCTCTCGTAGACATCGTCGGGGCCGAGCTCGAGCTCCTCCAAGAGCAGGTCGCGAACCGCCGCCGGCATATCCCGGTCGACCTCCAGGCGCACCGCGCGCCCGAAACGGCGCCGACGCAGTTCCGTCTCGACCGCGGCCAGGAGATCGTCGGCCTCGCTCTCCTCCAAATCGAGGTCGGCGTTGCGCGTGACGCGGAAGGCGTGATGGCGCCCTATCTCCATGTGCGGGAAGAGCCTGAACAGGTTGGCGGCGATCAACTGCTCGAGGGCGACGAAGCGGCCACCGCCGTCGAGCGGCACGAAGCGGGGCAGCAGCGGTGGCACCTTCACCCGCGCGAAGCGCTGCTCGCGCGTGCCCGGGTCTTCGACGAGCACAGCCAGGTTGAGCGACAGGTTCGAGATGTAGGGGAACGGATGACCGGGGTCGACCGCCAACGGCGTGAGGACGGGAAAGATCTCCTTCTCGAACACGCTCAAGAGCCGCGCCTTTTCGGCCGTGTCGAGCTCCTCGATGCTCGCGAAGTAGAGGCCGGCGCGGGCGAGACTGGGCACGACCGAGGCCTCGAACACCTCATCGCTGCGCGCCAGCAGGTGGATGCACTTCAGGCGGATGTCGTGGAGCTGCTGGGTGGCGCTGCGCCCGTCGGCCGACCGCGCCCGCAGTCCCGCCGCGACATGGTCTTTGAGACCCCCGACCCGCACCTGGAAGAACTCGTCGAGCCCCGACGAGAGGATGGCGATGAACTTCACCCGCTCGAGCAGCGGCAGCGATTCGTCTGCGGCCAGGTCGACGAGGCGGTCAGCAAAATCCAGCCAGGACAGCTCACGGTTGAGGAACCGGTCCGGGCGCGCCACAGGGCCGCCAGGTGTCATGACCGCGGCTTTCACAACCCAGACGCTACCGTGAAGTCGTGCAGCCCCTCGCCATCGCACCGAGGGTCAAGCAACGTCGCCGGAGCGAGCTCGGCCTGCTGCTCGTCGCCGTCGTCGTAATCACGCTCGCGTTCCTGCTCGCCGCCCTCGGCACCCGCAACGTCCTCCCGGCCAACGCCTTGGATTTCATCGGCGTCGTCGTCGCCCTGGCGCTGGTCGTCCACTTGGCGAATCGTTTCCTCGCTCCTGAGGCCGACCCGGTCATGATGCCGGTGGTGCTGATGCTGAACGGCATCGGTTTCGTGATGATCTACAGGCTCGACGCCTCCCCCCAGATCGCCGCCGATGCGCCGTGGCACTATCAGGCGGCCTGGACGGCGCTCGGTGTGGCCGCCTATGTCGTCACCCTGTTCGTCGTGCGGCGGTCGCGCGATCTCGAGCGCTACCGCTACATGCTCGTGTTCGGCGCCCTGCTCCTGCTCGTGCTGCCGCTGGCACCGCACCTGGGCCGGACGTCCGAAGCCCAACTAAACGGGGTGAAGCTCTGGATTCACCTCGGGCCGATCACGTTCCAGCCCGTCGAGATCGCGAAGCTCATGCTCGTGGTCTTCTTCGCGTCCTACTTCGTGGAAAAACGCGAGATGCTCTCGCTCTCGACGCGAAGGGTGGGCAACCGGCTCTTGCCGGACATCCGCCCCCTCGGCCCGATCGCGGTCGCGTGGGTGGTCGCGATCCTCGTCATCCTCCTCGAGCACGACATCGGCTTCTCCCTCTTGCTGTTCATCATGTTCATAACGATGCTGTGGGTCGCGACCGGACGTTGGACCTACGTCGTGGGCGGGCTCGTCGCTTTCGTCGCGGGTACCTACCTGGCCGCGCACCTGCCCTTCGCGAGATCCCTCATCGACCAGCGCGTGTCGGCCTGGATCAACCCTTGGGCCCATTACAGCTCCTACGGCTATCAGACCGTCCAGGGCGAGCTCGCCCTCGGCCGCGGAGGCCTCACAGGATCGGGGCTCGGTCTCGGCTCTCCTTATGACATCCCGGTCGCCTACAGCGACTTCATCTTCGCGGCCATAGGCGAAGAGCTCGGCCTGCTCGGCACGACGGCGGTGGTCGCGGGATTCCTCCTTGTCGTCGGCACCGGAATTAGAGCCGCCCTGCGGGCCCGCTCGGAGTTCTCCCAGCTCGCCGCGGTCGGTTTCACCGCCATCCTCGGCTTCCAGTCCTTCTTCATCATGGCGGGCGTCGTCCGCCTGCTTCCCCTCACCGGGGTGTCGCTCCCCTTCATCGGCTACGGCGGCTCATCCCTGCTAGCGAACTACGTGCTGGTGGCCCTGCTCATGCGCATCTCCGACGAGGGGGTCGCCCCGCCGGGAGTCGCCATCGGTCTGAGTCATCGCACGGCCCGGCTGCGGCGCCGGGTCCTCGTGGGGGCCCGGGCGCCGGCCGGCGCGTCCCTGCCGTCCGACGGCATCAGAGCGGGCACCCTCCGTGGCTCCCCGGGGCGCCAGCAACCCGAGCCGGGCGCGCCTCCCGCCCCTGTTCCACGCGATGGCGACGCGGCCGGAGGCGGGCAGGCCGATCGGCCGGGCGGGTGGCCCTCTTGGTACGACGTCCCATAAGGAGCGCGCCCCTCTGCGGGCAAAGCCCGGGTCCCCCCGCCAAACAGGCGCACGGGCTGGCGCAAGCTGCATGCCCGCCAGCAGTGGGCCGAGTCCCGCTCCAGGAGGGTCGTCGCCCTGGCGGCCAGCCGGGCGGCCCGGCTGGGACGAGCTTCCTAGAACAGGCCGAGGCAGCGGGCGTGGTCATCGGCGACCCGACCGGGGTGCGAGACAGGCCGGCGCGGTGCCCAACCGCCGCACGCATCGCCGGCTAGTGGCCCCCCCCACAAGAGCCCTCCGCTATCGGCTCGAGGAGGCCGGATCCTCGTCTGCACCGACCCCGCTTGTTTGACCGTGCCCCACCGCGATGGTGCGGGCGCGCAAAACATGGTCCGGCAAGCCGGCCGTGCACCGAGTGTGACAGCTCACATCGAGCACCGTCGGGTGGGCACCCCTGCCCGGGGTGACGAAAGGCGCGTCTGCTTCGAGCTGTGTTCGAGGCCGAGGCCGGAGGTCCCTGCCCGTGCCCGGGGCCACCACTGTCGCTTCGACCGAAGGAGTCGCTCGTCACCCAGTGACGCGGACTCGTGTGACGATGTTTACGCGACAGGGTACTTAGTTGGCGCCTATGGGGCTCGTGCCGGCGACCTCCAGCACGTTCGGATCCACCATGATGGGCACCGGCAGCCGGTGACGCAGTGCCAAGGCGATCGCATCCGAGGGGCGGCAGTCGATCACCCGTGTCCCCAGCCGACCGGAGATGACCAGTTCGGCAGTGAAGGCGGTCCCCTGGACCTCGGTGATCCGCACGACGTCGAGAGTCATCCCGAACTCCTCGAGGACGCGCGCGAACAGCTCGTGCGTGAGCGGCCGCGGGGTCCCGAGCCCCCTTCCCGCGTAGCTGATCGCAATGCCCTCGGCCCCGCCGACGGGGATCCGCAGCTCGCGGAAGGGCGCATCTGCCTCCTGCAGGACGACGACGGGATGCGTCGCCGGCAGCAGGAGCACGACGTCGACGAAAACCATCTGAGACATCGCCGCCGGCGCCGGTCCCACGTCGGGCTCCTCGTCCGAATCGGCGCCAGGCTCGTAAGGCGCCGGGGCCTCTTCCCCGGCAGGCGCCTCGGACGCGCCCGACTCCGACGAGCCCGGCTGCGCCTCGTCGGTCTCGCCCGCCGTGTCGGCCGTCCCCACCGCCGCCATATCCGCCTCGCCCACCTCGTCGGCCTCCGGGCCGTCCGCGGACCAGGTCGCCCCCGTCGAAAGCGCCTCGCTGACACCCAAGGCCGTCCCGCCCCCGTTGCCGCGCGTCACCGTCGCCGACTCGGCATCGGCTCGGACAGCGTTCTCATCGGTGCCCATGGGACTCATCGCCGGCTCGACCGGCGCATTTCGACATTGACCACAAGCCCGACCGTAGCGAAGAAAACGATCATGGCGGAGCCACCGTAGCTCACGAACGGCAGCGGGATGCCGGCGATCGGGATGAGGCCGACGGTCATGCCGACATTCTGGAACACCGAGAACGCGACCAACGCGAGCGCCCCCGAGCACAGCATCCGACCGAGCGGATCCTTCGCGATCTGGGCGGCTCGCAACAGCCGGAAGGCGATCACCCCGAACAGCGCGACGACCAGCACCCCGCCGATGAACCCGAGCTGTTCGCCCACGGCGGTAAAGATGAAGTCCGTCTGCTGGGCGGGCACGAAGCCGCCGTTGGTCGCGGCGCCGTGGAACACCCCGGTGCCGAAGGCCCCCCCGGAGGCGATGGCCAGTATCGACTGGGCCAGGTTCCAGTTGGCGCCGCTCGTGGCAGTGTTCTGGTGGAGAAAGGACGTGAAGCGCTGCAGCTCGTAGGCGTGGATCAAATGGAAGTGGATCGCCGCCGCCAAGCCTGCGATGCCGGCCGCGGCCAAGCCGACCAGATACCTGAGCCGCGCCCCCGACGTCACGATCATGGCCGTGAGAACGACGACCATGATGAGCGCGGTCCCGAGGTCCGGCTGCTTGTACACGAGCAGGATGGGCACCCCGGCCAGGACCAGGACGACGACAAGGTTCCTCGGGAACATGGTGTCTTGGCGGCTGCAGTACACCGCAACCACGACGATGAGGGCGAGGGCGGCGAACTCCGAGGGTTGCACCTCGAGGGGCCCAACTGCGAACCAGCGTTGCGCACCGAGCGAGACGTGCCCGAAGTGGGTGAGCACGGCCAGCAGCGACAGGACGATGAGGCCGTAGAGCACGTAGGCCCATTGCTCGAGCCAGTGGTAGTCGATCAGGGCCACCACCACCATTACGACGAGCCCGATCGCGAGCCAGACGAGCTGGCGCTTCAGATAGAACTTCGGATCGCCCCCGCTGGCCGCCAGCTCGACCCGAGTGGCGGAGTACACCATGACCGCGCCGATGAGCGCGAGCAGCACGGCACTGGCGACAAGGATGAAGTCACAGCGGCTCACAAGCTCCCAAGCCGCGTTCTTCTCCCGGCGCTCGCTCCACCGTGCCGCCACACTCGGATAGTGGGCGGCCATGATCGGCAAGGATAACGGGGCCAGCCCCTCAACTCACTGCGGCGACGCAGGCCCGCCGGCCGACAGGTCGTCGGTCGCTCCGCCGCACCGGGCGCAGCGGCCCTCTGGGCAGGAGAGGCACGGCTCGTCCGGGTCCTTGGGTCAAGCCTGGCGGGCGCCTTTGCCCATCCTGGGGCCCGCCGCTTCCTCCGGGCTCGCCGGCGGGACCTCTCCGGCAACGGCCGCCCACATGGCGCCGAGGGGCGGCTCCGCCCCGGTCCACAACGTTATCTGACGCGCGGCCTGATAGACGAGCAGGCCGAGGCCGTTGCGCACCGTGGCACCCGCACGCCGCGCCCCCGCCAGGAAGGGCGACAGCGCAGGGTCGTAAACGAGGTCCACAACGAGTTGGCCCGCGCCGAACCAGGCAGGGTCGACGCCGGCGACGATGGGCGAGACCGCGGCGTCCCGGCCCTCCTCGTCCTTTCCTTCGACGTGGACAGGCTTGGCCTGGCCGGCCTCGGCGACGGGCGCCGTTTCCCGGGGAGGACCACCACCCGCCATGGCCGCGGGCGTCGCCTGGATGACGAGGTCGGTCCGCCGCAGGTCGTCCGGACGCCCGACCCGCACGACCGTGGGGGCCAACGCTGCCGCCCGCCACGCGGCCGTCACGGTGCGGTTCACCACAACGACCTCGTACGCACCCGCTTCCGCCAGGGCCAGCACCGCCGCCCGCCCCGCCCCGCCCGCGCCGATGACCCCACAGCGCCGGCCCGCCGGGTCGAAGCCCCCGTCGCGAAGATCGTCCAACAGGCCGTCCCCGTCATAGGTCTCCGCCACGATCGCGCCTTCGTCGAACCTGAGGGTGTTCGCGGCGCCGAGCGCCCGCACCTGACGGGAACGGCGGGTGGCAAGTCGGGCGGCGGCATCCTTGTGCGGCATCGTGACCGACAGGCCCCGCAGGCCGAGGGCCGCCGCCCCGGCCACCGCCCGGTCGAGCGAGCCGGGCGGCACTTCGAAAGCCAGGTAGCTCCAGTCGAGGCCCAGGGCGGCAAAGGCCGTGTTGTGCAACAACGGCGAGAGCGAATGGCGGACCGGAAAGCCGATCACGCCCGCGACGGCCGTCGTCACGCGCGGCCAGGCGGCCGTGGGGCGGGCACCGACTGCTTTCTCATCGAACTGACTCATCGCTTGCCCCGATTCTCCTCGAGCCACGACTGCAGGAGCACGGTCGCGGCCACGGCGTCGATGCCTGCCCGACGTGCCCGAGAGGCGGCGTCCGGCCGCTTCTGGCGAAGCGGACGGGCCGGCGCGCGCGCCCGCTCCCCGGCCCGGACCCGCCCCGGTTCTGCCGGCAAACGGCGCCTGCGCTCGGCTTCGACCGTCGTCAGGCGTTCATCGTGCAAGACAACAGGGACACCGAGCTGGGTTCCGAGCGCCGCGGCTTCCGCGGCGGCCGCCGCGGCGGCGGGGCCCCGATCACCCGCCAGGCTGAGCGGGAGCCCCACGACGACAAGACCGGCGCCGAATTCCCCTACGACAGCCGCGATCGCACGGTGGTCAGCGTCCAAGTCGCCGCTTCGCGCGATGACAGCGTGCGGGGTCGCCAGCACGCGTTGCGAATCGCTCACCGCCACGCCGATGCGCCGCTGGCCGAGGTCTATGCCGACGACTCGGGTTCTGGCCGCCTCCGCCATCGTGCGAGGCTCCCCGTCCGCCGCCCCGCCGGTCAAGCCGAAGCCTGGTCGTCAAAGTTGGGCTCGGAGACACGGCGCAAGGCCTCCCCGAGTTTTCCGAGCGCTTCCTCGACGCCCGCGACGTCGCGGCCGCCGGCCGTCGCAAGCTCGGGTGTGCCGCCACCACCGCCGCCCACGGCGCCGGCCGCCTGGACCACGGCCACGCGGGCGTCGATCCCGGAACCCTTCTTCGTGGCGACGACCAGCACCACCCGCCGCGGGGCCCGTGACTCCAGCCAGGCCGACCGCCTCGACGCCGGGGTGGTCCCGGACCTGCAGCGCCAGCTCCCTCAGCTCGTTCGCGTCGAGGCCGTCCCGGCGCCCTACGACCCGGCCGGCCATCTCGCGCTGCCGTCGCACCCACAGCCGCCGCCGCCAACGCGTCCGCCTCCTTGCGCAACTTCGTCGCCGCGAAGCGTGCGCAGCTGTTCCTCGAGCGTGCGTTGGCTCGCGAGCAGCCGCTCGACCGCCGCGGCCAACTCGGCGGGTTGCGTGCGAAGGCGTTGGGATGCCTCTGCGACGATGCGCTCGAACGCGCGGGACCGGGCGAGGGAAGCCTCCCCGGTGACGGCCTCTATCCGGCGCGTGTTCGAACCGATGGAGGCCTCGGAGACCACCTGCAGCGGGCCGATCGTGCCCAGGAAACTCACGTGCGTGCCCCCGCACAGCTCGACCGAATGGTGACCCGCCTCGACCACCCGCACGATCTCGCCGTACTTCTCCCCGAAGAAGGCTATGGCGCCCGCAGCTTCGGCTTGCTGGCGCGTCGTCTCGTGGACCTGGACGGGTTCGTTGCGCAGGACCTCGGAGTTCACGAGGTCCTCCACCGGCGCGATCTCCTCCTCGGACAGGGGCCCGAAATGGCTGAAGTCGAACCGCAGGCGGTCCGGGGCGACGAGCGAGCCCTGCTGGCGCACGTGGTCGCCGAGCGCTTGCCGGAGGGCCCAGTGGAGAAGGTGGGTGCCGGTGTGATTACGGCGGATGGACTCCCGGCGCGCGAAGTCGATCACCGCCGCCGCCTCCTGGCCGGCCTCGATGGATCCTTCGAGAAGGTAGCCGAGGTGCCGGGTCAGGCCCTCGACGACCGAGGTCGCGTCCAGCACGCGGACTTTCCCGGTGGAGGTCGTGATCAGCCCGGTGTCGCCCACCTGGCCGCCGCCTTCGGCATAGAAGGGGGTCCGGTCCAAGAAGACCTCTATCAGTTCAGCAGACGCGGGCGCCTGCTCGCCGTCGACGTTGGCGAAGGGCTTCTCGACCGAGCTCGGCAAGACCGCGAGCACCCGGGCCTCCACCTCGGCCTCCTGGTACCCGAGGAACTGGGTCGGGCCGAACACGGTCCTGATCTCGCTCCACGCCGATGTGACGGCTTCGGGTGCCGCGGTGACGGCCCGACCGGCCTCGCGGGCCCGCTGGCGCTGGCCTTCCATGGCCAGGTCGAAACCCTCGCGGTCGACCACGATCCCGCGCTCGCGGGCGATCTCCTCGGTGAGATCGATCGGGAAGCCGTAGGTGTCGTGCAGCTGGAAAGCGACGTCTCCCCCGACCGCCCCGCCCCCGGCCGTCAGTTCCGCCTCGAGCAGCGTCGTGCCGGACCGCAACGTGCGCAGAAAGGCCTCCTCCTCGTGCAGGGCGATCCGCTTGATGAGGTCCCTGTCGCGGGCGAGCTTCGGGTACGCCGCGCCCATGACGTCGGCTACCACCTCGACGACCCCCGGCGTGACGAGGTCCTTGGCGCCGAGGCGCTGGGCCACGAGCACGGCGCGGCGGATCAGGCGTCGCAGCACGTAGCCGCGGCCCTCGTTGGAGGGGAAGACCCCGTCGGAGATGAGGAAAGTGAAGGTGCGGGCGTGGTCGGCGACGATGCGAAGGCCGATGTCGGTCTCTTCGGTGCTCCCGTAGACGCGCCCGGTGGCGGTCGACGCGGCCTCGAGGATCGGCGCGACGAGGTCGGTGTCGAAGACCGACTCCACGCCTTGGAGCTGGGTGAGGATCCGGTCGAGCCCGGCTCCCGTGTCGATGTTGCGGCGGGGCAGCGCGCTGAGCGAACCGTCGCGGTGGCGCGTCGTACTGCATGAACACGAGGTTCCACAGCTCGACGTAACGCTCGCCGCCCTGGGCCGGCCCGCCGCCGGGCCCGTACTGCGGTCCCCGGTCGAAGAAGATCTCCGAGCACGGCCCGCACGGGCCCGTCTCGCCCATCTTCCAGAAGTTGTCCTCGTCGAGTCGCTGCAGACGCCCGGCGATGAGGCCGGGCACCTCGTGCCAGAACGTCTCCGCCTCGTCGTCGGAGACGTGGACGGTGACCCAGAGTCGGCTCGGGATCGAGGCCGAGGACCTCGGTGAACAGCTCCCAGGCGTAGGCGATCGCCAGCTCCTTGAAGTAGTCGCCGAAGCTGAAGTTCCCGAGCATCTCGAAAAAGGTCACGTGACGTGACGTCGTGCCGATCACGTCGATGTCGACCGTGCGCACGCACGGCTGCACGGTCGTCGCACGCGGGTCACGGCGGCGGGGCCTCGCCGAGGAAGTACGGCTTGAACTGAACCATGCCGGCGATCGTGAACAACATCGAAGGGTCGTTCGGCGACCAGGCTCGCGGCCGGGAGCGCGAGGTGACCACGCTCGACGAAGAACTTCGTGAAGGTGTTGCGCAGTTGGTCCGCGTTCACCTCTTGCCTCACTTCTCTTTCGCGCTCGTTGCCTGTCCGGGCTCCGCCGGACCTTTCTCGCCCCGCCGGGCCCTCCAGCGTTCGGCGAGCACCTTTTCGGCACCATGTTCCGAAGGTTCGTAGTAGCGGCGCCCGGCAAGGCTCTTCCGGCAGGTACACGGCTTCGACGAACCCTCGCGGGTCATCGTGAGGATACTCGTAGCCCAGACCGTGCCCGAGCGCCGCGGCTCCGCGGTAGTGGGCGTCGCGCAGCCCCGGCGGGACGGCGCCCAAAGGGCGTTCGCGGACGTCGGCCTGCGCCGCCCACCAGGCGACGCGCCGCCCGGTTCGACTTCGGCGCGAGCGCCAGGTGCACGACCGCCTGGGCAAGGTTCAGACGCCGCCTCAGGCAGCCCGACGAACTCGACGGCCTGGGCCGCGGCGGTGGCGATGCCGAGCGCGTGGGGATCGGCCATGCCGACGTCCTCGCTGGCGAGGATGACGAGGCGCCGGGCGACAAAGCGCGGGTCCTCGCCGGCCTCCAACAGGCGGGCCATCCAGTACAGGCCCGCGTCCGGGTCCGACCCTCGCACGCTCTTGATGAGCGCTGAGATGAGGTCGTAGTGCTCCTCGCGCCCGTGACGGAACGCCCGCGTCTCGCGGGCCGCGTCGATGTCTTCCATCGCGATCGTGGGCGCCCCGCCGCGACGATGGCCCGCCTCGGCGGCCCGGCCCGGGCGCGACCGCGGGCGAGGGCCATCGCCACCTCCAAGGTCGTGAGCACAGCCCGGGCGTCGCCCTCGGCGAGGTCGACGAGACGCGAGAGCGCCTCGGGTCCGCCCCGAACCCCTCGACCCGCAAGGCACGCTCGGCCAGCTCGCGAAGCTCCGCCGGGAGTGAGCGCCTCGAAACGCCAGAGGGTCGAACGGCTCAGCAAGCGGGGCGTTCAGGGCGAAGAACGGGTTCTCGGTCGTCGCACCGACGAGCACGATCACGCCTTCCTCGACGCCGTACAAGAGGGCGTCCTGCTGCGCCTTGTTGAAGCGATGAACCTCGTCGAGGAACAGGATCGTCCCGCGGCCTTCGGCACCGAGAGCACGGCGGGCGTCGTCGAGCTCGTTGCGCACGTCCTTCACGCCGGCGTCGACGGCGGACAGTGCCCGGAACCTGCGCGCCGTGTGCTCCGCGAGCAGGCGGGCCACCGTCGTCTTGCCGGTGCCGGGCGGCCCGAAGAACACCGCCGAGCTCAGTCGGTCGTCCTCGACCAGGGCCCGCAGCGGCGCGCCCGGGCCGAGAAGATGACGCTGCCCGACGACCTCGTCGAGCCGCGTGGGGCGAAGGCGGGCCGCCAGTGGTGCCCGGGACCTGAGCTCGTCCTCGGCGGCGGCGTCGAACAGGTCGGGCGGGCGGTTGCTGCCCGCTCGGCTGCGCGGGCTCGGCGTCACGCTCCGCTCGTGGCGGTGCACCCGGCCCACCGCGCGGCCGCCCCGCCCGCCGCCCGGAACCCCGCCGCCGGCGACACGACCCGGATGCCGAGCTCGGCCAGAACCTTCGCCGTCAGGGGTTTCGGCGCGCCCGACATCAAGTCGGCGCCGGACTGGGTCTTCGGGTAGGCGATCACCTCGCGGATGTTGTCCTCGCCGGCGAGCAGCGCCACGAACCTGTCCAGGCCGACGGCGAAGCCACCATGGGGCGGGGCACCGTAGCGGAACGCTCCGAGCAGGAAGCCGAATCGGGACTCGGCGTCCTCGTCCGAGATCCCGAGTGCCTTGAAGACCCGCCGCTGGATGTCCGCCCGGTGGATACGGATGCTCCCCGATCCGAGCTCCCAGCCGTTGAGGACGAGGTCGTAGCTCTGGGAGCGCACGGCCAGGGGGTCGGACTCGAGCAGGTCGATGTCGTCGGCGTGCGGCATCGTGAAAGGGTGGTGGGCGGCGATGAGATGCCCCTCGTCGTCGATGCCCTCGAAGAGCGGGAACTCGGTGATCCAGACGAAGCGGAAGGGACGCGTCGCTGATCGCCGGCTGGCCGAGATCGAGGCGCAGCTGGCCCAGCACCTTGCAGGTGGGTTCCCGCGCACCGGCGACGATGAGCACGAGGTCGCCCGCCTCGGCCGCAGGTCGCGGCCACGATCTTGCGCCTTGCTGGCCGTCGGACACGAACTTCGCCACCGGCGACTCGAGCACGCCGTCGGCGCGCACCCGCATCCATACGAGGCCCGCCGCCCCGAGCTCGACGGCCCGGGCGACGAGCGCGTCGAGACGGCTCCGCGTCCAGTCGCCCGCACCCTCGACCCGGATCGCCCGGACGCAGGCAGCCTGGAAGGCCTTGAACTCCGTGCCCGCGACGGCTCGCGGAGATCGACGAGCTCCATCCCGAAGCGCAGGTCCGGCTTGTCGGTCCCGAAGCGGTCGAGGGCGTCGTTCCAGGTCATGCGTGGCGATCTCGGGTGGCCGCTCACCGGTGACGGCGAACGTCGCCTCGATCACGGCCTCGCTCACGAAGCCGAGAACCTCGGCCTGACTCACGAAGGAAGCCTCGATGTCGAGCTGGGTGAACTCGAACTGGCGGTCCGCCCGCAGGTCCTCGTCTCGCAGGCAGCGCGCGATCTGGTAGTAGCGGTCGATCCCGCCCACCATGAGCAGCTGCTTGGCGATCTGAGGGCTCTGCGGCAGCACGTAGAACGAGCCGCGCTGCAGGCGGGAGGGGATGGCGAACTCACGTGCCCCCTCCGGGGTCGGCGTCCAGAGCATCGGCGTCTCGACCTCCACGAATCCCTGCCGCTCCATGGCCCTTCGCAGCGCGCTGTTCACCTGCGCGCGCAGCCTCAGGTTGTGCTGCATCCGGTCGGTGCGCAGATCGAGGTAGCGATAGCGCAGGCGGACCGCTTCGTCGGTCTCAGATCGGGCGTCGAGCGAGAACGGCGGCGGCTCGGCCCTCGAGAGGACCTCGACCTCGCAGTCGCCAAGCTCGACCTCCCCGGTCGGCAGCCCCGGGTTCTCGGTACCCTCCGGGCGTAGCCGCACCGTGCCCGTCACGCGGAGAACCTGCTCTGCTCGCAGGTCGTGGGCCCCGTCGACCACGCACTGGATGATCCCGGTGTGGTCGCGCAGGTCGACGAAGGCGAGATGTTCGCCGTGCTCGCGCCGGCTGCGCCAGCCAACCGCAGACGCTGACCGTCCGGCCGGCATCTGCGGACCGCAAGGCGCCGCAGTAGGCGGTGCGGAGCCCGGCGGGAGTCAGGCGACGCGTCGGCTGTCAAGCTCATGGAGACCTCGTGATCTCTGGCCGAGACGGGCCGCCAGCTCGTCACGGGCGACCTTCTCTTGCGAATGCGCGTCCAGGCCGCGCAGCACCCGGATGGTGACAAGACCCGACGTGCCAGATCGTCTGCACCCACGATGCATGCCACCCTCGCCCCCGAGCGGTCCGCGGCCCTGAGCTGTGCCTTCATCGAGCGCCCGTCGAAGGCACGGTCGACGGCGAGACCCGCCGCCGCGCAGCTCCTGGCGAGCTCGAGGGCGATGCCCGTCGTCGGTCGTGTCGACGACGAAGGCGTCGAGTGCCCGGCTGAGTCGCAGGTCGCCGGCGCCGAGACGCCCTTCGGCATCGCAGGCGAGCAGGATCCGCTCGATACCGGCGCCGAAACCGACGCCGGACACTTGCGGGCCGCCGAGCGCGGCGACCAGCCCGTCGTAGCGGCCGCCGCCGCCGACGCCCTCGACGGACGTCCGAGCCGTACTCGAAGGTGGTGCGGGTGTAGTAGTCGAGGCCCCGCACGAGGAAGTCGTCCTGCTCGTAGTCGATGGCGAGCCGATCCAGGCCGCCGAGGACATCGGCAAAGTGACGGCGGCAGTCCTCGCACAAGAGCGTCGCGCAGCCTCGGTGCGCCCGCGGAGAGCCTGCGGCACTCGGGACGCTTGCAGTCGAGGATCCGCAGCGGGTTCTGCGGCCCACTTGTAGCGATGCTCGTCGCACAGCTCCGCGGCGTGCGCGCCCAGGTAGTCGGCCAGCTGCTCGCGATAGCCCGGAGCACACGTCTTGTCCCCGAGGGAGTTGACGCGAAGTCGCAGCGACGACAAGCCGAGGTCCGCGTACAAGCGCGGCCAGAAGCGAGATCACCTCCACGTCCGCCATCGGGTCGTCGGTGCCGAGAATCTCGACGCCGAGCTGGTGGTGCTGGCGGAAGCGCCCGGCCTGAGGGCGTTCGTAACGGAACATGGGCGCCGCGTACCAGGCCTTGAACGGGGGCACGGGCGAGTGCTGCACGAAGGCACGCACCACCGAGGCCGTGCCTTCCGGGCGGAGCGCGATGTCACGGCCGCCCCGGTCCTTGAACTCGTACATCTCCTTTGTGACCACGTCGGACGAGTCGCCCGAACTACGGCGGAACACCTCCGCGTCCTCGAAGCCGGGACTGACGACAAGGCCGAAACCGAAGCGTTGCGCCAGGCCGGCAAAGCGCCCCACGAGCTCACACCAGCGCGCGCTCTCCGGGCCGAGAATGTCCTGGGTTCCCTTGGGGGACTGGAAGCGCGTCACCCGCCGGCCGGTGCGAGCGCACCGCTCCTCCCCGGAACGAGCCGGTAGGCGTCGTAGACACCGTCGAGCAGCCGGAGGTTCTCCAGGAGCGAGTCGAGATGCTCCGGGTCGGCCAGCTCGAACTCGAAACGCATGCGGCTCACCCTATCCG
Organism: uncultured Acidimicrobiaceae bacterium; assembly: GCA_963836935.1. Lineage (GTDB taxonomy): Bacteria > Actinomycetota > Acidimicrobiia > Acidimicrobiales > Bog-793 > Fen-455. Next base: position 106,764 of record CAWILM010000038.1, on the reverse strand, counting down.
GCGTGGTGTGGGTCGACGAGGAGATGATGCTCACGTGGTGCTCCGACAGCACCTTGGCCACGTCAGCCAGCAGCCGGTTGCGGTCCAGCGCCTTGACCTCGATCGCGGCCACGAAGACGCCGGTGCGGTCTTCGTCCCATTCCACTTCGATCAGGCGCTCCTTCTCGTCGGCGGCGAGCGCGATCGCGTTCGCGCAGTCCTCCCGGTGCACCGAGACGCCGCGACCACGGGTCACAAAGCCGATGACCCGGTCTCCCGGCACCGGGGTGCAGCACCGGGACAGGCGGACCATGACATCGTCCAGGCCCTCGACGTAGATACCCGTGGAGGCACGGCGGTGGCTCGGCCGACGGGGCTGCAGCGCCGTCGTGGGCAACTGCTCCTCGTTCTCGCCCCCGCGAAGCTCCCGCTCGATGCGCTGCACGAGGGCCTGGCCCGAGACGTGGCCCTCGCCGATCGCCGCATGCAGCGAGTCGAGATCGGCATAACCCATGGACCCCGCCACGGCGACGAGGGTGGGCGAGCTCTGCAGTTTCTGGACCGGCAGCCCGCCTCTGCGCAAGGCGCGCGCCAGCTCCTCGCGCCCCGCCTCGATGGCGTCCTCGCGGCGCTCCCGGGAGAACCACTGGCGGATCTTGTTGCGGGCGCGGCGGCGAGGCGACGATCTGCAGCCAGTCACGCGAGGGGCCGGCCGAAGGAGTCTTGGAGGTGACGATCTCGACCGTGTCGCCCGAATGCAGCTTCGAGTCGAGCGGCAGCAGGCGCCCATTGACCCGCGCGCCCACGCAACGGTGCCCGACCTCGGTGTGGATGGCGTAGGCGAAGTCGACCGGGGTCGCTCCCGCGGGCAACGTGACGATCAGGCCTTTGGGGGTGAAGACGTAGACCTCGTCCTGCTCGAGGTCGACCTTGAGCGTCTCCAGGAACTCCACCGGGTCGGGGGTCTCGCGTTCCCAGTCGACGATCCGCTGCAGCCAGGCGATCTCGTCTGTCGAGCGCGCTCCCCGCTGGGCTCCCGGCTTGCCGGGGGCGCCGGACTTGGCGCCGGCCGCCGCCTTGTAGTCCCAGTGGGCGGCGATCCCGTACTCGGCCCGCCGGTGCATCTCTTGGGTCCTGATCTGGATCTCGAGGGGCTTCACGCGGGGGCCGACGACCGTGGTGTGCAGGGACTGGTAGAGGTTGAACTTCGGCGAGTTGATGTAGTCCTTGAAGCGGCCCTGCACCGGTGGCCAGAGGGCGTGCACCGTCCCGAGCGCCGCCCAGCAGTCCTTCTCCACGCCCACGATCACGCGGATCGCCACCAGATCGTGGATCTCGTCGAATTCCTTCCCCCGTACGACCATCTTCTCGTAGATGCTCCACAGGTTCTTCGGACGCCCGGTCACCTCCGCCTCGATCCCTGCCGCCGCGAGCCGGGAGCGCACGACTTCGATGACCTCGGCGAGCTCCACCTCGCGTCGGGGGGCGCGCGTGGCGACCATCTGCGCGATCTCGCCAAAGCGTTTGGGGTGCAAAGTCTCGAAGGCGAGATCCTCCAGCTGCCATTTCACTTCCTGAATGCCCAGGCGGTGAGCCAGCGGGGCGTAGATGTCCCGGGTCTCCTCGGCCGTGCGGCGCTGCTTCCACTCGGGCATCACCGACAGCGTCCGCATGTTGTGCAGCCGGTCGGCCAGCTTTATGACCAGCACCCTCCAGTCGCTGGCCATCGCCACGAGCATCTTGCGCATCGTGGCGGCCTGCTGCGCCTCCTTCGAGTCGAAACGCAGCCGGTCCAACTTGGTGACCCCGTCCACGATCGCCGCCACGGCGGGACCGAACTCCGCGGCGATCTGGGCGAGGGTCACCCCGGTGTCCTCGACCGCGTCGTGCAGCAGCGCGGCCGCCGCGCTCACGGTGTCCAGGCCGAGTTCGGCGATGATCGTCGCGACGGCGACCGGGTGGGTGATGTACGGCTCCCCGGAGAGCCGGCGCTGGGATTCGTGCGCCTTGGTCGCCAGGACGTGCGCCCGCCGCACGAGATCGAGGTCCTCGCCCGGGCGCCGGACGCTCAGAATCGCGAGGATGCCGTCGACCTCCGCGGTCGGCGGCGGGATGAGGGCCCGGGCCGGGTTCTCCGGGGACGCCTCCGCCGGCTCACCAGTCGACCCGGAGAGCACGGGATCGACTGCGGACATGAGATAAATCTACCCGGTGAAAGGGACTGGACCAGCCTGTTCGCGCCAAGTTGGCGGTCGCTCGGTCCCGCCTGGCAACTAAACTCGCAGCTGAGGACCGTGACGAACGCAAAGCCCGAGATGACACCAGCAGGAAAGACAGCTCCGTGACCGCGACCGGGGATCTCGGCGTCGACCTCGCGGACAGACTCGAACCACCCCGAGCCCACACCGAGCGGCCGTCGCTCCGACCGGCCCTCGTGGTGCTCGCCTGCGCGGTCGTCCTGTCCTTCGGCGGGTTCGTGATCGCGCTCATCGGCAGCGGGCAGGCCACGTCATCGGTCGTCACAGGCCTCGCGACACCCGTGCCGGGCGTGAACCTCTCGGCAGTCGGCGCGGCGCAGGTCCTGGGACGCATCGCGAGCGGTGGAACCCCGCCCTCCGACATCCTCGGGGCGCTCGTCGTGCCGAACGGCGCCCGCATCGTCGCCACGACCGCGCAGGACGCCGGCGTGGCCCAGTACGACCGGAGCATCTCCTTCGAGCTCGACACCAACTCGACCGAGCTCCTCCGCTTCTACCGCACGGAGCTGCGCCGAGCCCGTTGGTCCCTGCTCGGAACCTACCGCCTGCCCGCGGGTGGGGACGAGTGGCTCGCCCGGCGGACCGGCTCCGACGGCTACGAGTGGGAGGTCGGCGTCGTGGTCACGACGGTCCGTCCCTCGATCTCGCCGGCGCTTGCCGGTGACGGCCAGACCTCACCTGTCCTGGGACTGCGGCTGCGCCTGTTCGAAGTCCCCGACGGCGGCTCTTGAGGGCCCTCGAGGACCTCCGGGTTTCCGACGGTCGGTGACGCGACGGGGCTGAGCAGGACAGCCCAGGTCAGAAGGTCGAGCGGGTAGATGAGGTAACCGAACCGCGTCGCCGGCGCGAGCACGGTGGCGAGCAGCATGGCGAGACCGCAGAAGGCGGCGGCGCTCTGTGGATTCGTGGGCATCCACTTCTTGAGCCCGTAGCCGACAGCCGCGAGGCCAAAGAGCGTCAGCATCGTAATCAGCTCCGGCTTGGCCGCCGGGAAGAGCGTCACCAGCTCCTGGCCGAGGAGGGGGCTCGCCGCCGGCGATTTCACCTTCGTGAGTCCGAGCGGGAACCGGATCGCGTTCAGGATGAACGCGTGCGGCGCCAGGCCGACGCCGACGCCGAGGACCGGGACCACGACCGCCGCGGCCGCCAGCGCGTACCGCCAGACAGCCCGGCGGCCCTCTCGGTCCCACACGCCCAGAACGAGCAGGATGAGCAAGGGCCACGCGGTGAACTTGAGAGTGCCGGCAAGACCCATCGCCAGCCCGGACCAGACGGGTCTTCGCCGGGTCGCAAGAGCAAGCCCGAGCAGCATCAGCGCGAGCACCGGAAGGTCGTCGCCCCCGGTCACCATCGGCAGGGCCCCGCTCGGCAGGATGACGACTACTTGGAGAATGCGCCAGCGCCGCCGTGAGGTCGTGTCCGCGACGAAAAGCGCCCCGGCGATCACGAGGAGGGAGAAGCCGGTGAGCGGGATGCGGGCGTCCTTCGAGCTCGGCCGGCGCGGAGATCACGTTGACCAAGCCGAAGGGGATCATGCCCGGCAAGTAGGGGAAGAACGAGTCCAGCGACTGGCTCGTCACCGACGTGCCGATCGTCTTCGGGTTGGACAGGTAGCAGTTCTTGTGGTGCGCGACTCGATCGGCGCACGCCTCGATGACGGTCACCTCGTTCTGGACGTGCGCCCCCGGCTTCGACTGCGCCCGCAGGACCACCTCGACGCCGAGCGGCACGAGCACGACCGTGACGAGAAGCCCGAGCACGAGATAACGGCGCAATCGGTCGCCCGCCCGGCTCGTCTCCCCCCTGGGCCGGCGTCGACGGCGGCGGCTCACCCACCAGCTGGCGACCGTCGCGATGAGATAGGGGCCGAGGGCCATCTCCGCCCACTGGCGGTAGTCGTCGCTGACGGCCAGGGCGATCGTGCCCGCCGCGAAGATCGTCGCCAGCAGATAGAGGAGGGCATCCTGGTCGAGGAGCGGGAGTGCGACAAGACGGTCACGCCAGCGAAGCAAGCTGCCCGTGAGCGCGGCCATCTAGCAGAGCGTATCGGCCCGGCGGCCCGCCAGGGCGAGCCCAGACCCGCCGGCCAGGCGGACCCGGGCGGGCCGGGCCCTTCTCAGCGGTTGGGCTGCGGCGTGTAGCGCAGGTAGGGCTTGACCGCCGGAATCCGCCCGAAATCCCTCGGGGAACTTGGCCTTCGCGTCCGCGTCGCTGATCGCCGTCACGATGATGGCGTCCTCGCCCTCAGGCCAGTTGACCGGGGTGGCGACCGAGAAGCCGGAGGCGAGGTGCAACGAGTCGAGCACGCGCAGGATCTCCTCGAAGTTGCGCCCGGTGCTCGCGGCGGACGTGATCGTGAGCTTCACCATCTTGTCCGGGCCGATCACAACCCGGAGCGAACCCTCGAGGTGGCGCTCGCGTGGTGGATCATCCCGTACAGCTCGCAAACCTTCCGGTCGGGGTCAGCGATGAGCGCGGAGTTGCGCGCGTGACCGGTGGCATCGGCGATGTCGCCCTCCCACCGCGCGGGCGACTCGACCGAGTCGACGGCAAGGCCGATGACCTTCCCGCCACTCGTGGAAGCTGATCGTGCCTCTTTCGTCTCGGCCGAGAAGTCGGGCGCGACATCACCGCGCTGAAGCGCCATTGTCTTCTCGAGCCCTTGGCTCCGAGACGTCCTCGGCCCCCCTGGCCTCAGATCTAGTTCGATGACACTAGTAGACTTTGCCCGTCAGGGCGGGCGCCTGCCCCGACTGTCCGGACCGCCGCCTCTCAGGGGAGCAGCAGACGCCCGAGTCGGCGGGACGCTCCCACAAGACCGATCACGCCGAGACACCCGAGGTAGCAGGCGTGCACGAGCAACGCTGGGCCGAGCACCCCCGTGTCGAGGCCGCGCAGCAGCGCGACCCCCTGGTACAGGGGCGTCACCGTGACGACGAGGCGCAGCCAATCCGGGTACAACGACAGCGGGTAGAACACGCCGGAGAACAGAAACAGCGGGACGATCGCGAGCGACACGAGATCGAAGTCCTGCCAGCTTCGCATGTAGCACGTGCCGAGCATCCCGACTGCTCCGAACGCGAAGCTCACCAGCAGGGCGGCCGGCAAGCAGGCCAGCGCCCAGAAGGACGCGATCAGCCCGAGCGCAGCCATCACGATGAGGAACGCGACCGAGTAGACACTGCCGCGGATAAGAGACCAGCCGAGCTCCCCGACCGCGACGTCGCGAACGTCGAGCGGCGTCGCGAGCACGGCGTCGTAGGTCTTGGCGATCTTGAGCTTGAAGAAGATCCCAAAGGTGGCGTCGAATATGGCGCCGTTCATCGCCGAGGAGGCCAACAGGCCCGGCGCGACGTAGTCCGTGTACGGGATCGACCGGCCGCCGAGGGCCAGGTGGCCCACGAGGTGGTTCAGCCCGAGACCTATCGAGAGCAGGTAGAACAGCGGCTCGAAGAAGCCGGACACGAGGAATATCCAGCCGCGCCGGTAGGCGACGACATTGCGCTCGACCAGCAGGCGCGCCCGTCCGCGTCCGAGTGCGAACCGCGGGAGGACCCGCAGCGGCGGCGAGAACGCCGGCGCGCCCAAGCTGCTCACGAGGACCGCCTCATTGCACCAGCCGTCGGCGGTAGGTGATCCTCGCCGCCACCACGCCGCCCGCCAGTAGCACGAGCAGGTAGGCGGCATGCCCGAAGGCGTCCCAACCCGGAACGCGCCCGAGCACGAGACCACGACACAGGCTCACGCCCTGGTAGAGCGGCGTGCAACGAGCGACGACCTGCAGCCAGCCCGGCAACTGCGTGACGGGGAAGAACGTCCCGGAGAACAGGAAGAGCGGGACGATGGCGAAGCGGTAGAGCACGACGAACGACTGGTCGGTCTCCCGCGTGGCGCTGAAAGCCATCATCGGAGCGGCGAAGGCGGCCCCGGTCAGGACGGCGGCCGGGAACGCCGCCACCGCCCACGCGGAGGGCACGGTGTGGAACAGCGCCATCACGGCGAGGAAGACGCTCGAGGCAAGCGCCACCCGTGTCACGATCCACACCAGGTGGCCGTAGAGGACATCGGTCACCTCGAGCGGCGTGGCCAACATCGCCCAATAGGTCTTCAGCCACTTGATCCCCGCCATCACCGGGTAGGTCGCCTCGTTCGCCGCGATCTGCATTGCCGTCCCCACGAGCAGCCCGGGCGCCAGGAACCACAGGTAGGGCACACCGCCGACCGCCCGATCGGACGCTCCGTGCGCGATCAAGTGGCCGAGGCCGACGCCCATCGCGGCGAGGTAGAGCACCGGGTACAAGAAGGTCGTGGTGAGCGATCCCCTCCAGGTTCGCTTGTAGGCGAGCAGGTTGTACTGGTACGCGCGCCACACCGGCGGCGGCAGGCGCTTGCGGCGCGAAGGGCCGGGGCCGCGCTGCGGCCCGGTCGTGACGGCCGCTTTCGACGGGGGCGTGAGGGTCAATCGACCAGGCTCCGCCCGGTTAGGTGCAAGAAGACGTCCTCGAGAGTCGAGCGCCTGACGAGGGCCGCGAGCGGGGACGCCCCGCGGGACCGCACCGCGTCGAGCGTCGCGTCTCCCTCGTCGGTGTAGAGCAACAACCGGTCGGGCAGGACCTCGACGCGCTCGGCGAGGTCGGCGAGCCTTTCGCCGTGAACCTCGTGGCCCTCGGGCTCGAAACGCAGCTCGACGACCTCGCGGGTGGACCACCGCTCGATGAGCTCGCGGGGCGAGCCGGCGGCTGCGATGCGTCCGGCGTCCATGACCACGAGCCGATCGCACAGTTGCTCGGCCTCGTCCATGTAGTGGGTGGTGACGACCAGAGTCACGCCTTCGCGCTTCAGGCGGTAGAGACGGTCCCACAGCAGGTGGCGCGCCTGTGGATCGAGGCCCGTGGTCGGCTCGTCCAGGATCACGATGCTCGGCGAGGACACGAGTGCCCTCGCGATCGTGAGCCGGCGGCGCATGCCCCCCGACAGTGGGTCCACCCGCTCATCGGCCCTGTCGGTCAAGCGCGCGAACTCGAGCAACTGGTCCACCCGCTCGCGCAGCTGCTTCTTCGGCAGGCCGAAGTAACGCCCGTAGAGATAGAGATTGTCTCGCACGGTGAGCTCGAGATCGAGCGTGTCGTCCTGAGGGACGAGGCCGATCCGGCTCCGTATCTGGGGGCCGTCGTGCATCGGGTCCAGGCCGAGCACCTGCAGCGTCCCCCCAGAGATCGGCGACAGGCAAGCGATCATCCGCATCGTCGAGGTCTTGCCGGCGCCGTTCGCGCCGAGAAACCCGAACGCCTCCCCGACGGCGATGTCGAAGTCCACCGCGTCGACGGCAGTGAACTCGCCGAAACGCTTCGTCAGCCTTCGGGCCCGTACGGCGGCCCCGCTTTGGGATCCTGTCCCCGCCCCGCGGCGCGACGCGGGCGCCTCCGGCTGGGCTTGCCCGGCCTGATCACCCGGATCTGATGGCGCGTGGCCCATCAGCGCGTCATCGCCAAGCGCATCTCGAATGTCACCTGCCCGATAGCTCATTTCTGTCCCGGCTGCTGGAGGTTAGCGGGGACTCTGCCCTCGACCAGGCCCTAGACTTGGCCGCGCGTGCGACAAGCTCCCTGGCGCGGTTTCAGGACAGGCATCATCGCCCTCTGCGTGACCATGGGAGCGGCGACCGCAGCGATGATCCCGTTCCGCAGCCGTCTGAGCTTCGCCACAGCTGCTCTCGTGTTCGTCCTGCCGGTCGTCGCCGCCATGCTGCTCGGCGGCCCGCGCGTCGGACTGCTCGGCGTCGTTCTTGGTTTCCTCGTGCTCGACCTGGCCTTCATCCCGCCGTATTGGACCCTGGCGGTAGGAAGCGCCCAGAACTGGCTGGCCCTTGTCGTCTACGTCGTCGTCGTCCTCTTGGTCGCGCTCGTCCTGTCGCGCCTGCAACAACTGAGGGTCGACTCGGCGCGCCGCGCGGCCGACTCGCGCCGTCTCCTCGAGCTGTCGGAGCTGCTCGTCGCTGACAAGCCGCTCAACGAGATGCTGACCGTGGTCGCCTCGAGCGTCCGGAACGCCTTCAACTTCGAAACCGTCGCGATCTTGCTGCCCGCGGTCGGCACCGACCAGCTCGAGGTCGTCGCCTCCGACGGCGGTGAGCTCGGGGCCGAGTCGCTGGACCGCCTCCTGCCCGCCCCGGGCAGTCCCGCATCGCTCACCGGCAGCGTCGTCGCCGGCGCGGTTCTCCGACAGATACCGCTCACCGCCGCGGCGCGCCCGGTCGGGCTCCTGGTCCTTCGCGGAGGGGAACTCGACGTCCACGACCGCGGCCTGCTCGCGACCTACGCCAACCATGCTGCCCTCGCCATCGATCGCGCGCGGCTGCGCGACCAGGCCCTGCAGGCCAACCTCCTCCAGAAGGTCGACGAGTGGCGGGCGGCACTCGTCAGCGCCGTGGCGCATGATCTGCGCACCCCGCTCGCCTCGATAAAGGTCGCCGTCTCCGATCTCAGGGAACCGGCGATCGTGCTCCCCGACTCGGCGCGCCGTGACCTGCTCGAGACGATCGAGGAGCAGACCGACCGCCTGACACGCCTCGTCAGCACCGTGCTCGAGCTGTGGCGCCTCGAGGCGGGTGCGCTCAAGCCGAAACGCGAGCCGGTCGTGGTGGACGACCTCATCGACGAAGCCGCTGCGCTTGTCGAGAGCTCCCTCGACACCTCGCGACTGCGCAGGTCCGTGGCGGCGGACCTGCCGCAACTCGAGGTGGACCCGACCCTGCTCGCCCAGGCCCTGGCCAACCTGCTCGAGAACGCCGCCCGGCACAGCCCGCCCGGCGCCGAGATCCTGGTGGAGGCGACGCGCCGGCCCGGGTCGGGCGACGTCGAGATCGCCGTCTCGGATTCGGGCCCGGGAGTCCCGCCCGACCAGCGCGAGCGCATCTTCGAGCTGTTCCATCGCGGGGCCGACGGCGGGCGCGCCGGCCTGGGACTTGCGATCGCCAAAGCCTTCACCGAGGCCCATGGCGGGCGCATCGGAGTCGGCACAGCCCGCGGAGGGGGGCGCGCTTCACCTTGGCGGCACCGGCAGCGTCTCACGACCCCGCCGAACCGCCGCCTGGCGACATGGTCTGCTCATGACGCGTGTCCTTGTCGTCGACGACGACCCGGCCCTGCTGCGGGCGCTGCGCATCGGTCTCGAGGCAAGAGGCTTCGAGGTGACCGCGGCTCTCACGGGCGCCGAAGGGCTCTCGCGCGCCGCGCAGGCGACGCCGCAGCTCGTCGTGCTCGACCTCGGCCTCCCCGACATCGACGGCGTCGAGGTCTGCCGGCGACTGCGCCAGTGGACGGACGTGCCGGTGATCGTCCTTTCCGCCCTCGACAGCGAGGAGCGCAAGGTGCTCGCTCTCGACAGTGGCGCCGACGACTACGTCACCAAGCCGTTCGGGATGCAGGAGCTGGAGGCCCGCCTCCGGGTCGCGCTCAGGCACGCGGCGGCGCGCAATCCGTCGCCGGCGACTGCGACGGTGAGCGTCGGCCCGATTCTCGTTGACGTCGCCTCGCGAGCGGTCACGGTGGGCGGGACAGCGATAGAGCTGACCGCCCGGGAGTTCGACCTGCTCACCTACCTGGCGCGCAACGCCGGCAAGGTATGCACCCACAGGACGATCCTCCGTGAGGTCTGGGGCCCCGGCTACGGAAACGAGACGCACTACCTGCGCGTCTACGCCAGCCGCTTGCGTCGCAAGCTCGGTGTCGAGGGGGGTCCCCTGCTGCGCACCAATCCGGGTGTCGGCTATCAACTCGTTGACGAGCGGCCGGCTCGCCCCCTCGCCGCGGGCGGCAGCTCACCCGGGCCCGGTGGCCGCGAGCCGTCCGGGACAGCCGCGTCGTCTCCTTATCAGCGCTGCGAACCTTCCGGGGGCGGCGGCATGGGGCCACCCGACCAGGGCGGCGTCGGACCGCTCGGGGGCGGTGGCCAGGCGGACGGGGGAACGCGGAACCGCCGGTTCCGTAGACGGGGGGCTGCTGACCGGGCCACGGCGGCTCGGGATAGCCGCCCGGCCCGGGCCCGGATCCGCCTTGGCGGTAGTGCCGGAGCTCTTTGTCGACGGGCCAGTCCGCGAAAGCGAACACGAGGATCATCACCAAGCCCACCAGCGGGATCAGGAGCAGAAGGGCATACCAGGCCGAGTAGCCGGCCTTGGGGAGGATCTTGACCGCGGCCACGATCGCCACAACAACAAAGATGAGCTCAAGGGCAACCGCACTCCCGCCGGCCCGGGTAGCGGCGGACAGAATCTCCATGCTCGACCACCTCTTCGTGGGTGCGCGCCGGCACCGCTGCGGCCAGACGACGACCACCCGCCTTGTCCAGCGAGCGTAGACCGCACACGCGGCTACTGCACCATTCGCTTTGACGCCAACTGCGCTCCGGCCTGGGCAATGCTGGGCACCTAGAGAGGAGGCCCGATGCTGGGGCTCGTCACCCCGGTGCCTTACCTTGCGGCGGTAGTGCTCGCTCTTGCGGTCGGGACCGCCCTTTGCGCGGGTGCCAGGCGCAGGCCGGGGCCGTGGACCGTTGTGGCCGCTCGCGTGATCGCGCTCGTGCTCGTCTCCGACGCCATCAGTTTCGTCGTCGCCAAGATCGTGGCGAAGACCTGGTCGCCGAGAACCGACCTGCCCTTCGCGCTCTGTGACGCCGCGGTGCTGGTGGCCGCCGCCGCCTGCTGGTGGCGAAAGCCCCTTCTCGCCGAGCTCACTTACTTCTGGGGCCTGGCCGGAACCCTCCAGGCAGTCATCACGCCCGACCTCAACGTGGGCTTCCCCCACCTCGTCTTCTTCCAGTACCTGGCCGGCCACCTCGGCATCGTCCTTGCGGCCCTCTACCTCGTCATAGGGTTACGAATCGCTCCTCGACGCGGCTCTGTACTCACCACCTTCGCGATCACGCTCGCCTACACGGCGGTCGTTGGTCTCATCGACGCGCTCAGCGGTGCCAACTACATGTTCCTCCGTCGCCCCCCGAGCAGCTGGACCCTGCTCAAGGTCCTCGGACCGTGGCCCTGGTACATCGCCAGTGCCGCCGGTGTCGCGCTCGCTCTTCTCCTGCTGCTCGACTTGCCGTTCTGGATCGGCCGGCGCCGCCATGGCTGATCGCACGCGGCTCGATCCCCGCCTGCACCTGCACGGCTGGCGCGAGCCGGCAGTGCTGGGCGCGGCGTTGCTGGCGATGGCGGCTGGTTTCGCCCAGTTCGGAGCCGTCGCCGCGCTCGGTGACGTCGCGAAGCATTTCGGTCACATAACCCATGGGGCGACAATCGCCGAACAGGCCGGCTTGTCCGGGACCAAGCTCGGGATCGGCCTGGCCGTCATCCGCCTTGCCTCCCTGGGCGGCTTGCCCCTGGCGGGGCTGGCCGACCGGTTCGGGCGCCGTCGCATGCTGCTCACAACGTGCGCCATCGGGCTGGCACTCACGGCGGTGTCCGCCGTCAGCCCTACGTACTGGTGGTTCGTGGCCATCTTCGCGCTCGGACGACCGCTGCTCAGCGCCACGTCCGGAGTGGCACAGGTGACCGCCGCCGAGCAGACCGCCTCGTCGCAACGAGCCAAGGCCGTCGCCCTGATTGCCGCCGGATATGGGATCGGGTCGGGCTTGATCGCCATCGTGCACAGCCTTGGCGGAAGCACGCTCGGCTTTCGCGGTGTGGTGCTCCTGGCCCTCCTCCCCCTCCTGGGACTGCCTTTCATCGCCCGATGGGTCGTCGAGCCCGACCGATTCAAGCTCGCCGCGGCAGCCGAGGAGCACCCGCTGCCCGTGCTCGGGGCGGTCGGCCCGCTCTTCCGGCGCCGATTGATCATCGTCGCCGCCCTCACATTCGTCTTGTCGGTCGTGACCGGACCGGCGAACAGCTTCTTCTTCCTGTACGCGCAGAACGTGCTGCATTTCGCCGGCACGACAACAGCGCTCCTGGTCGCCTGCGCCGGCGCCACAGGGCTCGCCGGGCTGCTGCTCGGGCGCTTCCTCGCCGACCGGGTCGGGCGCCGTCTCGCCGCAGGCGGCGCCATGATCGCCATGGCGCTGTTGGGCATGGTGACCTACAGCGGCTCAAGGCTGGGCGCCATCGTCGGTTATCTGCTCGCCGTGCTGGCCGCGTCGGTCTTCGCACCCGCCGCCGGCGCTCTCACCAACGAGCTCTTCCCCACCTCCGTCAGGGCTTCTGTCATCGGGTGGGAGATCGCCGTGGGCGTTCTCGGCGCCACGGCGGGATTGCTGGCCTTCGGCGCGGTGGCTGACGTCGACAACCGCTTCGGGCTCGCGGCCATCGTGGTGTTCGCGGCCACGATTCCCCTCACCGGCCTGTTCGCCCTCTTGCCCGAGACGCGCGACAAAGAGCCCGAGGACCTCTGGTCGCTGGGCAGCTGACCGCCACCGCCGGGATCGCGCCTGGAGCCGCCCGCCGGCGCAAGGCGCTCGGGCCGCGCGGACAAAGGTGGTCCCCACCCCGCTCAGCGGGCAAATACGTGCCAGCCCAGCCAGATCCAGCCGATGACCAGAACGAATCGGCCTGCCAAGTGTCCTCGCGCGCCGCGAACCAGATCCGCCGCGCTGGGCCACCCCCGTTTGAGCACTCGGCTCGCCAACTCCGTTGTGCAGAGCGCGATCGCGCCAACCACCCACAAGACGGTGTTCATAATCGCCGCCGAGGTCGCCTCCCGACGACCAAGCCACAAGCACCCCAGCCAACAAACGCCGCTGCGCGAGCGACTCGATGTCCTGGTCCGAGCACCTCGTTGGCCAGCGAGCTGAGGGTCGGATAGGCGCTCCTCGGAGCATGAGAGAGCTCCCACAGCTCCACCGCGACGGCGAGGAGGGCCGCGAGCGCCCAAGCGACCAGGCCGGGCAGTCGCCCCGAGGTATCGCCGGCCGCCGTCGGCGGGCCAGGCTGGCCTTGGTTCACCTCGCCTTCCCTCGACGCCGAAGGGGGGCCCGGCCGGCGCGCCAGCGCCGCGCTCACGGCAAGTATCGCCGCGGCCGCCGAGAACGTGACCACGTTCGCCTCGACGCCGAAGGGAGGTACGGCCGCGACAAACCAACCGCAACCGGCGAGCACCACGACAATGGCGCCCCTGACGGCCGTCCGAAGCGGCGAGCTGGCGAGCGTCGCGTTCACCTGCTGGGGCCCTCGCCTACGGCGCAGACCGCGCCGTCCTGGGCAGTCGAGCCTCTCCGCCCCGTCGGCGACGCCCTTAGATCCGAAGGCATATCTCCTCGATCCTCTGGCGCCGTCGCGACTGCCCACGACGCTCGCCATGCTGGGGGACCAGCCGTCATGGTAAGTCCCGCAAGTCTCCCCGGTCGTGACTGGGCGGGGCGGGCCCGGCCCGGGAACCCAGGAGGGCTGGACCGGGAGGTCGGTGAAGTAGCCTCTTCGTGCCAACGGTCGCCGAGTCGGCCCGACCACCGGCTTAGGGGGAGGAACCAATGACAGACCATTACCTACCTGAGATCTACTCGCGATTCCGGACCCGGTTCCCCGCGTTGTCCCACAACCTCGAGGCCCTGGCGGAGTCTGCGAACGCGGGCCCGTTGGATGAACGCACGAGCCGCCTCGTCAAGCTCGGCATCGCCATCGGGGCGATGGCCGAAGGTGCTGTCCGCTCCAACGCCCGGCGGGCCCTCAAGGCGGGCGCGACGCCTGAGGAGCTGCTCCACGTCGTCGCCCTCACGGTGACCACGCGGGGCTTTCCCGCTGCGGTGGCGGCCTATTCCTGGATCGAGGAGGTCCTCACCCCAGAGTGAGAGCCTGCCGGTGTCGGCTCTCTCCGCCGATGGGAAGCGCCTCCCCATTGCCAACGGACAAGGAAGGACGGCGGGCACCTATGTAACGCGCCTGCGGCTCCCCGTCGCTGACCGGCCGCCGAGGCGACAGTCGGCGCAGATCCTCGCCGAGCCCGCCGTCAAGTTCGGGTGCGACCCGCCGAGGCGACGACGCAGGGCCGCCTGCGAGGGCCCGGCGACGAGCGGGACGCCGCAGCCTTCGCAGCTCACAACCGGTCCCGTTGCCACCACTCGGCTTCTTCTCGACAGGAATCCGGCGTCGGCCGCCCTCGCCACGGTTATGGCGGCTTCCGGGCACGAAGGGACACAGGCCCCGCAACCGCGGCAGCGACTCGAGTCGACGCGCAACTGGAGAGCCCCTCCCCCGTCGCGCTCGGTCGCGAAGGCGCTTGTCGGGCAGACGCCGACGCAGACCTCGCAAAGCGAGCAACCGGCCGGGTCGACCCCCACCACTCCGAGCGAGCATCCGGGGCCTCCCACCCGCCACGGTGCGGGCGCCGGCCGGAGTGCTCCGAGAGCCGACAGCGCCTGCAGGGTTGCTTCGGGCTCTCGCAGTTCGATCCCATCGCCCCAAGGTGCCGAGGCGGTCGGAGCGGACGCCCGACTGGCGGGGGCCTTTATGAAAGCCGGCTCTCCGTCCGAGAACCCGAGCGCCTGCAGAAGGGCGCGGACGAAACCCCCGAGATCGCCGGCGCGGGTCGCACAGTCCTGGTCCTTGCAACCGAGGACCCGGACGTTCACTCCGACACTGACGAGCTGCAGGATCCACCCTGCGGTCACCATCGCGACCGACGGCACGCGCAGCCCGAGCCAGGGCTCCCCAATCGGGGGCACCGGCTCAACGTGCCGGCAGACGATCGAGACGCCGACGACCGACCCGTCCCGCCGGGCGGCCGCGCCGAGAACGGCAGCGGCGGCGCCCAGTCCTTCGAGCTCGGCGCCCGCAAGCACGAGCGCGGCCCTCCGGCAGGAGGCCACACAGGCGCCGCAGCCCGTGCAGCGATCGCCGTCGACGACCAGGCGACGGCCCTGTTGACGCAGCGCCGCGTGCGGGCAGGACAGAACACAGGCTGTACAGCCCGCTTTGGAGGTGCACCGCTCCGGCCGCCAGACCGCGACGTAATGGCGGGCCGTGTTGACGCCGCGCAGCAGGGACCGGCGCGTCACTCCCCCGACCGACAAGCTCGTCCGCTCCCGCACCGGCGCGGTTACGTCGGCCACGGCCACACGCGCCACCGCGGCGCGCACAAGGGCGACGGACTGCTCGAGGGCCACCGTCGCGCTGCAGCCGTCCGCCGTCCTGAGGTCGACGATCTCCGTGCCGGCGGGGGCTGCTCCTGCACGGCGCAAACGGGTCCGGAGTTCTCCCTGTCGTTGCGGGTCAGCCCGGCAACCGACGACGACACGCGTGGGCCCGGCGGCCGCAAGCCCCTCCAGCAGGGGCGCCGGGGTTGCACAGATCGCGCCCGGAAACCACACGGTCACTCCGGGCAGCTCGCGGCGCAACCGGGCCGCAAGCTCGCCAAGGCGAACAGGCACGGGCGGGGCCCCGACGTCGCCACAGATGACGACGACAGGGATCTCCCGCGACTGCATCAGCCCGTTTCGGCGAGGGCGAAGTGACGCTTGATCGCAGCCAGCCAGTCGAGCGTGAGAACCGCGAGATCTCGGTAGAAGGCCTCCGCCGCCTCGTGGGCGACAGCCCGGCACAGCCGCGGCAGCCACCGGGCGAGGTGCTCCTCGAAGATCCGGCGCGCCAGCGGCGCGCTCTCCTCGAAAGACAACGCGTAGGCCATGGCCTCGAACTCGATGGCGATGTGATCCGGCAACTCGACCGATTGCGACGACATCTGCAGCCCGAGGTCCGAGTAGATCAGCTTCAGCTCGGCCGTGCACGGTCCCATGAGGGTCCGGCGTATGTCCACGGGCACGTCCTCGCGCCAGAACGACTCATAGGGTGGACACGGCACTTGGCCGGGGCCGACGAAAAGGCGTTCGTACTCGTCGAGCAAGCGGGGCACTTCCGCGAGATCCGGCACTCTTACGGGCTCGCGCAAAGGGTCCGACGAGATTCGGCTGTCAGTCTCGGCTTCGAGGTCGCGGGCCGCCGCCCAGTTCGCGACCTCGTCGGTGACCGGCCTGCTCCAGAAGTGGGAGAGAAGGTCGACGGCGACCACGATCGTCTCCGCGTCCGCCTTGTCGATGCCGGAGGGGACCTCACCGGTCCGGCGACGCTCCGCGGCACCGTTGGAAACGGGCGTCCCGGTCGTCACGAGCCTGCTTTCCTCTCTGGGCCCGCGGTCGCACGGTGTCGGCCGCCGGCCGGCGACGGCTCCAGCACGTGCAGGCTCCGGTAGCCGATCGTCACGATCGCGGCGAACAAGGCGACCAGGCCGATGATGATGCCGTACTCCACCCAGGTCGGGTGATAGCGACCGACGAGCTGGAACGGGGTCGTCTGCGCGTTGTAGGTGCCCACGGCGTTCCCGGGCGGGTACTGGGTAAGGGGGTTGATGAAGCCGATGACCACGAGCTCGACCCGGAAGGCGTACACGCCGATGATGACCAGCACCGAGGCGAGCCCGAGCGCCCCGGGCATCTTCTTGAGGCGCGGCACGAGCAGGAAGGCCAGGGGGACGACGCCTCCGACGATCCACTCGACCCAGAAGAGCCAGGCCCAGGGTCCTCCCGGCAGCACGAGGTTGAGTGCCGAGCGGTCGGCCGGGACGTTGCCCCACAGGACGGTGATGTAGTCGGCACCGACGAAGAACAGGTCGACGAAGAGGCTGACGATGATGAAGCCGCGCAGCCACCTCCTCGTGTCCTCGGACAGCTCGACCTTTCCGAAGCGCTGCGCGCACAGCGCCAGCAGTGTGACGAGCGCCGTACCGGACAGGACCGCCGAGACGACGAAGAGCGGGGCCATGAGCGAGGTGTTCCACCAGCTCCGGGCGATCTGGAGCCCGAAGATCCAGGCCGTTATCGAGTGGAGCAGGACGGCGGTGGGCAGCCCGACATAGGCGAGCACCCGGATGCGCTTGCGCCAGCGGGTCGGCTCGGCGGCGTGACGCTGAAGAACGTAGAGGTCAACGACCGAGAAGACGAAGTAGACGGTGATGATCAAGATGTCCCAAATGAGCGGCGAGGTCCAGTTCGGGTGGATGAAGATGTTTATGACCCGGAACGGCTGGCCGAGGTCGGGGATGATCATGAGGGCGGCCACCGTCACGCACGCCGCGGCCGACAGCACGCCGAGGCGGGAGAGAGGCTTCAGCGCCTTGATACCGAACACCTCCGCGCTCGAGGCCATGATGAGCCCGCCCGCTGACAGGCCGATGAAGAACGCGAACGTGAAGATGTACATCCCCCAGGACACGACGTCGCGCATGCCCGTCGCGGCGAGCCCGTAGTGCAGCTCGTAGATCCAGGCAGCAAGACCCCAGGCCATGAGGACGACGAGGGCGGCGTACCAGCCCCAGATCGGCCGGTAGGCACGTGTCGAGCGGACGGGAATCGCTGCGGTTGTTGTGGCCATGGCCGCCTCCTCAGCTCTCGCCCGGCACGCGCCGCGCGACCGGGAGGTAGTAGACGTTCGGGTCGGTGCCGAGCTTCCGGGTGGAGCTGCTCGCCGCCACCGTTGTTGACGAGCTTGCTCACCTGTGAGTCCGGGTCGTTCAGATCACCGAAGATCCGGGCGCCGAGCGGGCAGGCCTCGACGCAGAACGGCAGCTCTCCGACGTCGATCCGCTCGACGCAGAAGGTGCACTTCTCGACCACGCCCTTCGGGCGCTCGGGTGTGAACACGAGGCGGTCTCCGGTCCAGTACTCCTTGCCGTAGCCGACGACGCCGCCGGGGGCGTAGGTGGAGTCGCCCCAGTTGAAGATCCGGACTCCATACGGGCACGCCGCCATGCAGTACCGGCAACCTATGCACCGGTTGAAGTCGACGAGCACCGTGCCGTCGTCGCGGCGGAAGGTCGCCTGCACCGGGCAGACCTTCACGCAGGGCGCGTCGTTGCAGTGTTGGCAGGCAACAGGCAAGTACGCGAGTTCGAGGTCGGGATAGGTGCCATAAGGCACGTCGATGTTGTCGCTCGCCGGTGGTTTCGCGCTCGTCGACTCGTTGGGAGCGGTCGTGAGGACCCGGTTCCACCAGTAGCCGAGCGGCTCGTTGTTGATCTGCTTGCAGGCGACCGCGCACGTCCAGCAGCCGACGCAGCGGTTCGTGTCGATCACCATGACGTGGTGCGGAACAGAGGTCTTCTTGGCAGCCATGGCGATCACGCTCCTGATTTCTCGACCTGGACGAGGACGTCGTAGTACGCCGCGTTCGAAGGGAAGTTCGGGATGAGCGACTGGGCGGGTTTGGCGATCTGATGGGTCAGGTTGTTCGGATGACCCTCGAGGTAGTGCTTGACACGGATCGTGTCCCAGCCACCCTGGTAACAGTTGACGACGCCGGGCTTCATCGACTCGGTGAGCCGGGCTCGCACCTTCATCTGGCCCCGGTCGTTGTAGATCCGCACGACGTCGCCATCGGCGATGCCCCGGGGCGCGGCGTCGCGGGGGTTGATCTCCAAGAAGCCGTCACCGCCGTTGTTGAGCTCCTTCAGCCACGGCAGGTTGACGAACTGCGAATGGGTGCGGAACTTGGTATGGGTCGAGAGGAACACGAGCGGGTACTTCTCGTAGAGCGGGTTGGTCGGTGAAGCCTCGATGGGCTCCTTGTGATCGCAGAGCGCCTGCTCGTAGGGGACGAGCATCTCGACGTAGAACTCGATCTTCCCGCTCTTGCTCGGATACTGCTGGTTGAAGAACGGGACATACGGCATCGGATCGGTGTTGAGGCGAACTGCCTCGGTCGTGAGCCGCTCCCAGGTGAGCCCCTTCACCGACGCGTCGGCGTCCGGCTGGCCGAGGCGCATCATCTTCTTCAAGTACGCCTCGGGGGTCTCGGTGAAGTACTCCCCGTAGCCCATCTTCTCGGCGATCAGGTTGATCGCGTCGAGATCGGACTTCGACTCGAAGAGAGGGTCGATGATCTTCGGCATGTACTGCAGGTAGAAGTTGTTGGAGGAGAGAAGGTCGGTCTTCTCGAAGTACGTGCAGGCGGGCAGCACGACATCCGCGAGGTCGGCGGTCGCCGTCAGCGAGTAGTCCGAGACGACGATGAACTCGAGCTGTTTCATGGCCGCGATGACACGGTTCCGGTCCGACATCTGCTGGGCGAAGTTGTCGATCGGGAACCAGGCAGCCTTCACGGGGAAGGGCTTGCCCTTCTCGACGGCGTCGCAGAACTCCATCGGCTCCAGCAGGGTGTAGATGCTGGTGCCCTTGGGCGCCCAGAAGTCGAACAGGTCGAAGGGAGCGAAAGTCGCCGCGATGCCGCCGGCGAAGGTGGTCACTCCCCCGCCGTGGACCCCGATGTTGCCCGTGATCGCCTGCAAGGTCAACAACGCCTGCATGTGCAAGTCGCCGTGGTACCAGTGCGAGAGCCCGAAGCCGACTCTCACGGCGAGGGGCTTGCTCGACCCCCACACCTTGCCGAGAGCGACGACCTGCGCGGCCGGCACATCGGTCAGCTTCGCGGTGTACTCCGGTGTGTACTTCGCGGCCATGTCCGCGAGCGCCTGGAGAGCGGTCCGCGCCTCAAGGCCGGCGACCGCGTGTGTCCCGAGGACCGCCGCGAGCTTGAGCGAAGCGTCGCTCGCCGCTTTGACCCTGTTGTCCGACTCGTCGAACACCACGTAGTCGTCCTTCGCGCCGGGTATCACGTCTTTTGCGCGGAGCCACTTCTCGGTCCGCGGGTCGATGAGATAGGGCCCGACCGTGTTGGCGCGGATGTAGTCGGCGTCGTAGGTGCCGTTCTGGAACACCTGGTTGATGATGCCGTCGATGAGGGCGGTGTCGGCTCCCGGCCTGATGGGCACCCAATCGTCGCTCTGGGCACAAGTCACCGTAAAGCGCGGGTCCACGGCGATGAGCCTGGTGCCGTTCTGGTCCCTCGCATCGCACATGATCCGCCAGTCCGGGATCGAGGTCTCGGCCACATTGTTGGCCCAGAAGACGATCGTCCTGGCATTCATGAAGTCGACCGACTCGTGACCGGTGAAGAACCCGCCGGCGTTGGAGGGGTTGGTCGGGTCGACAAGGACGTAATTCCAGCCCGCCGGTGTGGCCGAGTCGCCTTCGTTGTCTCCTTCGGAGTCACCCGCGGAGGCGCCGATGACGCTGGCGAAACGGAAGCCGGCCCCGACGACGCCCTCGATCAAGGCGAGAGAGCCCGTGTAAGGGGCTATCCAGACAGATGTCTTCCCGTACTTCTCTTGAATCTGCTTGAAGTTCGTGGCGATGAGCGTGGTTGCCTCGTCCCAGCTGATCCGCTGCCACTTGCCCGATCCGCGTGGCCCCACCCGCTTGTAGGGATACTTGATGCGGTCCGGGCTGTAAGTGTTGGAGATCTGCGAGAGGCCCCGCAGACAGATCCGCGGGTGGAACGTGGGCGCCTGCTCGCCCGCGACCGTCGTCGTCCCCCAGCTCGCCGGGCCGATCATCGTCACGCGCCCGTCTGTGACGTGGACGAGGTGCCCGCAAGCACCGTCACAGTTGTTCGAGTGGCCGGTCCGGTAGACGACCTCCTTGCCCGTCAGGAACTCTTCGGAGCTCACGAGGTCACCGGGGGCCGGTTCCAGGAAACGCAGGTGGTCCGCCACCAGCAACCCGCCCGCGACGGCGGCGCTGCCGGCGAGAAATGATCGCCTCGAGAACTTGGACATCAGGCCTCCCCGCCTCGCCGCGCGCTTCGATCTGCACACATGGATCCAGCTAACGGTTCGCCGGGGAGACGGACCAGGGCCGAAAGACCCTGGGCAGCAAGGCATCGGTCAGTAGTCCAAGATGACCGCAGGCCGATGCTGTCACAAATCGGACAGAACGGTTCGCCCGCCGTCTGCCCCTCCCGGAACTCGAGTCAGCCCGCGAAGAGGTCCCAGGCCTTTCAGCCCCAGGCGGAACGGGTGCGTGGCATCCCGCTCTTGGCGTCCTTCGGCACGACGCCCAGAACCTGGTGCACGGCGACGCCGCCGCTTTCGAAGCCGATGACTGACCCGGCCATGTACAGCCGCCAGATCCGCGCCCGGGCGAGGCCGACCCTTTTGACGGCCGCCTCCCAGTTCGCTTCCAGGTTCGCAACCCAACAGCGCAAGGTGAGCGCGTAATGCTCGCGGAGCGATTCCACGTCACGACATTCGAACCCGGCGCGTTCCATCGCCAAGACGACATCGCCCACGTCGAGCAGCTCGCCGTCGGGGAACACGTAGCGACCGAAGAAGCTCCGCGACCCGAGCTTCGACCCCCCTTGCTCGGAGATGGCGTGGTTCAACAGCCTTCCCCCGGGCTGAAGGAGACCGTGCAAGGTCTCGAAGTACTCGCCCGTGCGGACCTTGCCGACATGCTCGAACATGCCGATCGAGGAGATGGCGTCGAAACGCTCCCCGCTCAGGGCCCGGTAGTCCTGCACGCGGATCTCCACGCGGTCGCCGAGGCCCGCTTCGGCCACGCGCTTTCTCGCGTAGCCGGCTTGCTCCTCGCTCAAGGTGATACCGACGACGGTCGCGTCGCAGCTGGCGGCGGCGTGCATCGCCATCGATCCCCAACCGCAACCGACATCCAACAGTCGCAGTGGCTTGCCCTCACGCAAGCCCAACTTGCGGCAGATCAGCTCGTGCTTCGATTCCTGCGCCTGTTCCAGGCTCATCTCCGGCTCGGCGAAACGGGCGCACGAGTAGGTCATGGACGGCCCGAGCACGAGCTCATAGAACTCATTGCCGACGTCGTAGTGGTGAGTGACCGCTTGGACATCCCGACGCCGGGAGTGGCGGAACCCTGCCAGGCGGGCCTCCTCGGGCGGCGGAGGCAGGGGAAGGCCTATGGCACCGGCGTGATAAGCGGCGCCGAAGGCCACCGGCAGGGCCCGCAAGCCCGTTCGCAGGTCCCGGGGGGCAACTTCGTGGAGGCCCGCGAGCACGGCGACGATGTCACCTTCGACCTCGATGTCGCCTGCGACGTACGCGCGGCCGACGCCGAGCTCGCCCGGAGCCCAGAGGATGCGCCGCAACGCGTCCGCCGAGCGGACATGGATGGTGCCGGCGCCGTCTTGCGGCCCGATGGAGCTCCCGTCCCAAAACTCGAACCGGACGGGGATCCGATCGCCCAGCAGGTTGCGGACCAGCGGAGAGAGTGCTGCGGCCGCGCGACGACGTCCCGGCGAGGCCGGCGCGGGTTGCGAGGGCAACGGCCCGGGTTGATCCGTCCCATCTGTTCGCGGAGTCGACAACTTGTCCGTGATCATTGGATACCTCCCACCCTCTGCCTGCAGGCCGCCCCGGGGCGACGATCTCTCCCCAATCGCTCGTCTTCCCGAGGGCCGGTAGAACTCACCTCGAGGCTACCGGCACCATCGCGCCAGCCCCCGGCCGGGAACCGTGCGGCCCACGACACCGTCGGGGCGCCCAGGACCAGAAAGTCCCGGAGGCCCGCACGGATCCTGACCGGTGCCCAAGTCTCCCCGACGCCCGCGTCGAGTTCAAGGACGACCGCCCGCCGCCCCCGCCCCCTGCCCGGCGGTTGGGGAATGACTCCCCGCGCCGCCGCTGCCTCAGGTCGGGTACCTCTCAGGTCGACGTCCGGGCTCCGGCGGGCGACGGCAGTCAACCCTGGTGCCTGGGCGTCTCACTGATGCCTCAAGTGAAAAATCGGGACACCGGAGGGAGCCTCCGGGCTCGGAGGATGGCTCTTCTCTGCCGCGCGGGCGCTTAAGAGCCGAGTCACATAACCGGCTATGTAGTCGGCAAGAAGGACGCTTCCCGCCATGTTGAGATGCACGCCGTCAAGGCGCACGACGATGGGCCGACCGTGGATCAAAACAGCACTCTCGTAGCTAGCTTTCGGACCGTTTAGAACGGCGCCTGGATCGACAAATGCAACCCCGTGGTGCCGGGCGGCTTGCTGTGCACAGACCTGGTCGATCACCTGCATGTACTGCGACAACTGGGGGTCGCTCATGGCCGGCTCGCCGATCCAAAGCACCTCGGAGCCTTCCTTGACGAGCGAGGTCATGATCCCGGCGACCCTGTCGGCGTAGGCCTTCTTCCACAAGCGGCTCCCGACAGGCTGGAAGGCGCCGTCGACGATCAAGTCCTGCCCATCGTTGGCGCTTCCCATGTAGATCACAAGCTTGGGCCGTCGCGCGGCGACGACGGCGAGCAGATGACGTTGCCAGTCGAAGTACTCCGGGCTCACAAGGCCAGAGCCGACCTGGTACTCCGCCAGGGTCCTCAACTCCGGCGATGTGGCGTGGTACGTGTCCCAAGCCCACTCGGGCCCGGCAGCCGTCGAGTCCCCGGCGAAATAGATCGCAGGTCCGGGCGGACCCGGCACCGGCGCCCTGGTGGCCCAGGCCGCCTCCCGCGAGGCGCGCGCGAGCACGTCCCGAGCCACGGCCACGAGCTGGGCCGTGTGCAGCTGCGAGAAGTCGCCAACCTGTTGCCACAGCAACCAGTACGTCGTGCCCGCGGCGGTGAAGTAGAGGTATCTGTTATTGGCGATCATCGCCTGCTGGCCGAGGCCCCTCACGCTCTCCAAAGTGGTCACGTACTGGGTGGCGTCCTGGAACGAGGTCCGTGGCTCCACGGACAACGCCAGGAAAGCGTCGCGGCCGACCAGCCATTGGCAGTACGGGTATGTGGGCGTTGCCGGACCGACGGGACCGCCGAACTCATCGCGGATCTGCGCCCGACCCAGAAGCGAGCACGCCGACCGGGTGGCCCGATTGCCAAGTGACCCATCGGCGAGACGCAGACTGGGACGCGGTCGGGACGCGGACAGCGTCGTCGGCGGGGTCTCGCTCGTCGTGGTGGTCGCCGGAGCGCGCGTGGTCGTGGTCGCGGACGTGCTCGTCGTCACGTGCCGGTTCTGGGACGCAACAGCCTGGCAACCCGCGAGCGCGCCTGTGGCGACGATGGTGAGGGCGACCCTCCCCACGCGCTTGCGCGCGCGCACCCATCGGCACGTCAACCCGGCCACCTCACGCAGGCTAGGGCGCGGCGCCCGTCGGGAATCGTCACCCGAACCGGGCGTTTGCCTCACGAGATCCGGGATTGCCCTGGGCAAAGCTTGCGACAGGCAGAAACGCTTTCGACGGGACAGAATCTGGCTGTGCCCGGCGACGGAGCTGACCTTGACCCCTGCCGGAGCGGTGTCGCCGTGAACGTCGGGGACGCACCACATCCCCTTCGAGCCACAGGTCCCAACCGCCAACCGCGGGCGAGCCCTCTCGGGGCGCTCCGCTTCGCCGCGCGGAGCATGCGATCACCGGGAATTCGCCTGCTGGGCCTCTCCGCGGCGACCGTCGTCGCCTTCGCGTGCCTCCTGCCGCTCGTCTTCCTCGCGTACCCGCTGCTCGGCAACACGATGGCGCAGCCGTGAACCTGCACGCCATAGAGCTGCGTCGTGTCTGCCTGCCGCTGGTGTCACCTTTCCGCACCGCGCACGGAACCGAGTCCAACCGTGAGGCGCTGCTGGTCCGCGTGGAGTCCGACGACGGCGAAGGTTGGGGTGAGTGCGTCGCCGGTTCAGATCCCCTCTATTCCTCGGAGTACCTCGACGCGGCTTGGCTCACGCTCGGGCGCTACCTCGGGCCGAAACTCCTCCGTGCGTCTGATCTCACCGCCGTTGACGTGCCGCCTGTCCTCCGCGAGGTCAAGGGCCACCGGATGGCGAAGGCCGCCTTGGAGATGGCGGTGCTCGACGCGCAGCTGCGCGTGACAGGCATCTCTCTCGCCAGCTTCCTTGGTGGCGTCACCGACGCGGTGACCCCGGGAGTCGCAGTCGGCATCATGAGCTCCGTCAGCGAGCTCCTGGACTGCGTCTCCGAGTATCTCGCCGCCGGTTACCGGCGGGTCAAGCTCAAGATTCAGCCTGGCTGGGACCTGGTTCCGGTCGAGGCGGTCCGGGATCGCTTCGGAGCCGACCTCATGCTGCAAGTGGACGCGAACTCGGCCTACCGGCGCAGTGACATAGGCCACCTCGCCCAGCTCGACCGCTTTTCCCTGCTCCTCATCGAGCAGCCCCTGGACGAAGACGACCTCATCGGCCACGCCCAGCTCGCGAACCGGATCGCGACGCCGGTGTGCCTCGACGAGTCGATCATCTCTGCCCAGACCGCCGCCACCGCCATCTCCCTCGGCGCCTGCTCGGTCGTGAGCATCAAGGCGGGACGCGTCGGGGGTTACCTCGAGGCACGCGCCGTCCACGACGTGTGCAGGTCAGAGAACGTCCCCGTGTGGTGCGGCGGCATGCTGGAGACCGGTCTCGGCCGCGCCGCCAACCTCGCGCTGGCTTCGCTCCCCGGGTTCACGCTGCCGGGCGACATCTCCGCCACCGACCGTTACTTCCACCAGGACATAACTGCCCCCTTCGTGCTCCGCGACGGCATGATCACCGTCCCCACCGGCCCCGGCCTTGGCGTCGAGGTCCTGCGCCCTGTCCTGGACAGCTTCACGACGCAGTCCGAGACGTTCACAAGAGCCGGGGACTGAGCTCGCTCGCGGCTCGGTCGACAGGCCCAAAGCGGCGGGCGGTGGGGCGTCGCAGCGTCGGCTATCGCCTGCCGACTCGGGTGCCGAGGCCGCGCTGGGTTCGGCGTGTGGCCGAGGAAGAGCTCAACCTTCCTCACGCGTGTAGGGGATGCCAAGTGATGCCGGCGTCCCGACGCGGCGGTTGGCCCAGCTCGTCGAGGCCGCTGCCAGCGCGATGACCGTCATGAGGAACGGCAGGGCGGAGTAGAACTCCGACGGCAGGACCGTGATGCCCCGTGTCTGCAGGGTCGGTCCGAGAGCAGAGAAGGCACCGAACAGGTAGGCCCCGAGCACGAGCAGGTCGGGGCGCCAGAAGGCGAAGATGACCAGGGCGATGGCGATCCACCCGTCGCCGGCGGTGAGGCCGTCGGTCCAGATGGGGGCGAGGGCGAGGGTGAAGTAGGCGCCCCCGAGTCCCGCGAGCGCTCCGCCGATGAGCGTGTGCGTGTACCGGTAGGCGGTCACGTTGATGCCCATCGCATCGGCAGCCGACGGGTTCTCGCCCACCGCCCTCAGATAAAGGCCTGGCCGGGTGCGGTACAGGTAGTAGAAGACGGCGAGGACGAGCACCCACGAGGCGTAGACGAAGGCGTCCTGGTTGAAGATGAGCGGCCCGATGATCGGCAGGTTCTGCAGACCGAACAGGTCGATCCCGTTGAACTGATGTTTCCCGGCCACGCCGCCGATGTTCCAGACCTGCCCGAGGTAGGAGGACAGCCCGATCAGGCCGGAGAAGATCGTGATCGCGAGGCCGGAGACGATCTGGTTCACCCGGATCGTGATCGACAAGAACGCGTGAATGAGTGCCATGGCGGCGCCCGCCGCCATGGAGGCGAGCACCGCGAGCAGCAGTATCACCCAAGTAGCCCCGTGCATCTTCTGCGAGACGCAGAACGCGCTCACGGCCCCCATGAGCATCATTCCCTCGACACCGAGGTTGAGGACGCCCGAGCGCTCCGCGAGCAGCTCGCCGAGGCCAGCAAGGACGAGCGGCGTGCCGAAGGCGATCGCCGAGACGAACACGGCCAGGACGATGTTCGAGTTCATGACGGCACGCCGGTCTCGACTACCGCGCCGGCACCTGCCGGCGCAACGCGGCGACGCAGCCCGATCCGGTAACGGGCGAGGATCTCGCCACCTAGCACGGTGAACAGGATGATCCCCTCCATGGTGCCGACGAGACCGGTCGGGAAAGAGGGACCCTCGAGAGCGAAGCCCGCATTCGTGAGGCCGCCGATCAAAAGCGACACGAGCACGACGGCGAGCGGGTTGTACAAAGCAAGGGCCGCGACGACGATGCCGGTGTATCCGTACTGCGCTTGTTGGAGCCCGCGGGGATCGAGCACGTGCCCGAAGTCGCCGATCTGGCTCGAGCCGGCGATGCCGGCGATGCCACCCGATATGGCCATCACCGAGACGATCTTCCGCTTCGTGCGGATGCCGGAGTAGTTGGCGGCGGTGGGCGAATCGCCCATGACCCGCATCTCGAATCCGTAGCGGGTCGAGCGGATGAGCACGAGCAGGCCGACGGCCAGTCCGACACCGAGCAGGAAGCCCATGGGAAGCGTGAAGGTCCCGATCGTGACCCCCGGCCACGATGCGTTCGCGCCGAGCGTCTTGCCGGTCGGGAACACCGACGCCCCGGGTGTGGTGAGGTCCCGCCAGTAAGAGTCACTGTCGTAGATCAGGTAGTACATCAAGAACCCGGCGACGTAGTTGAGCATGAGCGAGGTGAGGATCTCGTTGGTGCGCAGGTACGCGCGGAGCAGCGCCGGAATCGTTGCCCAGAGCATCCCAGCGAAGGCACCGCCGAGGACCATGGCGATGATGAGCAACGGGCGGGGCCAGTCGCCGAGTACGAGGCCAGTCGCCGAGGCCCCGACCGCACCCATGTACAGCTGGCCCTCACCACCGATGTTCCAGGTCCGCATCCGGAAGGCGAAGCCGGCGCACAGCCCGGTGAAAAGCATCGGCGTGGCGTAGACGAACGTGGCCGTGAGGGCCCCGTCGGCGGTGACCGAGGCCGAGTACATCTGGTGATAGGTCGAGAACGGGTTATGGCCGGTCGCGGCCAGGAGGATGCCGACGATGATCGCCGCCAACACGAGGGACACGACTGGCACGGCAACCTTCAGCCACTTTGGAGTGTCGAGGCGGCGCTCGACGCGCAGAGGGCCTGTCATGCCGCGCCCGCCATCATCAGCCCGATCTGTTGCCGGTTCGCGCCGGCGGCGGGGATGATCCCGACGATCCGGCCGTTGTAAAACACGGCAATGCGGTCCGAAAGCTCGAGGATCTCGTCCAGGTCCTCGCTCACCATGACGACGGCGACGCCGTGCTGGGCCGTCTCGGCGAGCACACGCCGCACGTACTGGGTCGCTCCGACGTCGAGGCCGCGGGTGGGTGAGGCGGCCACAAGGAGTCGCGGATCAGAAGACAGCTCACGCGCGAGGAGAACCTTCTGGATGTTGCCGCCCGAGAGCTGGCGGACAAGCGTGCGTGGTCCCGGGGCCCGGACGTCGAAACGCGCGATCATCTCCTTCGCGCTGGCGTTCGCCTTCCGGCTCGAAAGCAACAGGCCCGCGCGCATCGTCTTTCCCCGGTAGGACTTCAACATCAAGTTCTCGGCGATCGAGAGGTTGGGTGAGATACCGGTGCCCATCCGGTCCTCGGGCACATAGGCAACCCCGAGATCGATGGCCGCACGGGAATCGCCCGCAGGAAGTTGCGTGCCGGCGATGCTGATCTTGCCCGCCGTGGTCGCGCGCAGCCCCGTGATGACCTCGGCAAGCTCGCGTTGGCCATTGCCTGCGACGCCGGCGATGCCGAGGATCTCCCCGCTGCTCACCTGGAGCGTGACGTCCTTCAGTGCCTCGGTGCCAAGGTCGCCGCGTGCCGAGACGCGCTGCAGCTCGAGCACGACCGGACCAGGCTCCTCCGTGAGCTTGGCAGTCGCCTCGAGGGAGACTTCGCGCCCCACCATCAAGCCGGCCAGCTGGTCGGCGTCGGTACCGGCTGTCGGGACGGTGGCGATCGAGCGGCCCTGGCGCAGGATCGTCACCCGGTCGGCGACCGCGAGGACCTCGGGCAGTTTGTGGGAGATGAAGATCACGGTCCTGCCGGCGGCGGCCATGTCGCGCACGGAGGAGAAGAGCTGATCGGTCTCCTGGGGCGTGAGCACCGTGGTCGGCTCGTCGAGGATGAGGATCCTGGCACCGCGGTAGAGGGCCTTTAAGATCTCCACCCGCTGGCGTTCTCCCAGCGACAACTGCCAGATCCTCGCCCGCGGGTCGACGGGCATCTGGAAACGATCGGCGGCCTCGGCGACAGCCTTCTCGACCGCGCGCGGGGCGAAGCGCAGCTTTCGCGGCTTTGACCATCCGAGCACAACGTTCTCCGCCACCGTCATGCTCTCCACAAGACGCAGGTGCTGGTGGACCATAAAGATGCCCACGTCCTGCGCATCTTTCGGGGAGTGGAACCGCACGGCGCGACCGCCTATGAACAGCTTGCCCTCGTCTGGGCGGTACAAGCCCATGAGGAGATTGCACAACGTGGTCTTGCCGGCTCCGTTCTCACCGAGCAGGGCGTGCACCTCTCCAGCGGCAGCCTGGAACGACACGTGATCGTTCGCGACGACGCCGGGAAAGCGCTTCGTCATGTCGATGGCCTCCACGGCCAATGCCCCCGGCATTCCGCCGGGGGCATTGGCCGAGAGGCTTGACGCCGGGGTCGGACCTGCGACAGGAGCCGTCTGTCCGTTCCCAGCGTCAAGCACGGAGTCGGTCATGGATCCCGTTAGCCCTTCGGGTTGCCGATAACGCCCTTCACGAACCAGCTCAATGAGTACTTCTGCATCACCGTGAGGGTGACGCCGGCCTTCACGCCCACGGACCCGTTCTGCTCAATGATCGGTCCGGTGAACGGGTCGAAGGTGCCCTTGATGATGGCGGCCTCTTTGGCCAGTATCGCCGTGCGAGTCGCCGCCGTGACCGACGGCCCGAAGGGGGCCATGATCACGAAGTGGTCGGCCAGGCTGCCGTACCAGAAGTGGCTCTTCCAGGTGCCGTTCATGGCCGCTTTGACTTCCTGGATGTAGTAGGGGCCCCAGTTGTAAGTCGTCGCGGTGAGCCAGGCCTTGGGGGCGAAGCTCTCCTGGTTGGAGTCGTACCCGGTCCACTTCAGGCCGTGGGCCTCTGCCACCTGACCGGTCGTCGGGCTGTCCTGGCCGTCGCTGAGCACGTCCACGCCAGCGGCGACGAGGGCCTCAGCAGCCGTCCTCTCCGTCGCCGGGCCGAACCAGGTGTTCGTCCAGACGACCTTGACCGTCGCCTTCGGGTTCATCACCTGCGCGCCCATCGTGAACGCGTCGATCTCGCGGATGACCTCTGGGATCGGATAGGGAGCGACGAAACCGATCTTGCCTGTGACCGAGGCGGCGCCCGCTGCCATTCCGGACAGGTAGTCGCCGTCCTCACCGGCCCCGTAGTACTCCGCCAGGGTCTTGGTCACCGTGGTTCCCGTCGCCTGCTCGAAGAGCACGTGCGGGTACTTCACGGCAGCCGCGACTAGCTCCGGCTGATAACCGTACGAAGTGGCGAAGATGATGTTCGCTCCGGCGTCGACCAGTTGCGTGATCACCTGTGAGCACTGTGGTCCCTCGGGTACGTCCTCCTTGTACATGGTCTGGACGCGCCCACCGAAATACTTCTGCACTTCGAGGCGGCCGACGTCATGGGCATGAGTCCAGCCAGCATCACTCGGAGCTCCGACGTAGATGAACGCCGCCTTGAATGGGTGGCTCTTGGTCCACTGGCTACCCGGGGCCGCCGCCGCCGTCTTCGTGCTCGCGCTCGAGGACACACTGCTTGCGGCGCCGACTGCGACCGCGCCGACCATCGTGAACGCGACGAACACGCTCAACAACCTCTTCATCCTGCTCATGACCTCTGTCTCCTCTCGGGATGACCGTCCACTACCGCCGGCCATCTCTTCCGTTGTGCCGACCGGGAAGGCCCGGGTCACCGGCTCATTTCCTAGAATGCAAACTTTGCGAACGCGTGTACAGGGTCGTTCGGCCCTAACCGGCCAGGCATCCTCCTGCTGCTGCGCCTGCAGCCTACATTTGCTGCCGGGCGCAAGCCCAGGTCGCGGTCCGAGCTCACGTGGTCCCCGCCGGGAGGACAAGCCGGAGCCTTTCCCGCACCCGGATGGCCCGGCCCACTGTCTTCTCCCTCCCGACGCGAGCACGCGGTAGGCGGCAGAACCAGGCGTATCCGGCTGAGCGACACGCCCCGACGCCCACCGGTCCGGGTGGGAACCGGAAGAAAGCCTCCCGACACGCGACTACCCGTGGGACAATCTTGACGAGGCACATCGTCTCGGTCGCAGCTGGTTCAAGCAGCGACGTTGGGGTTGTGAAATGGGGCTTATCAGCAACGTCAAGCGAATGGAGAGGCTATGGACGATACGACTCCGGCGGAGGGTGCCGGTCTTCTAATGGGCGGCGGCAGTTCCGGTGCCCTGGCCCTCGATGCTCCCCCGAGCACCGAGGACTACCAGGTTGGCAAGCTGGAGCAGCGTGGCATTGAGCTGATCCCTGCGTCGGACAGGCGGATGCGCCCGGCCGGTCTTTTCTGGATGTGGGCCGGTGCGATGTGGAATGTCGAGTTCCTCGTCTATGGAGCCTTGATCGTCTCGTTCGGGCTCTCGTTCTGGCAAGCGGTGTGGGCGATCCTCATCGGCAACGTCTTCTACTCGCTCCTTGGGATAGCGAGCCTCCCTGGACCTCCGGCGGGCACGACAACGTTCATGGTCAGCCGAGCTCCTTTTGGCCGCAACGGCAACCGCGCGCCTTCCCTATTCAACTGGATCACTCAGGTCGGTTTCGAGATCGAGGGTCTCGTCATAGTCGTGCTCATCATCGAGGCGATGTTCAGCCGCGAAGGAACGACCCTCAACGACGCCGCCAAGGTCGCCGTGATCATCTGCGCGGTGGCCGTGCAGTTCATAGCTCCCTTCCTCGGCCACGCGACCATAACCAAGGTTCTGCGGTACCTGTCTTACGTGTTCATTGTCGTGTTCATCGTGATGGCAATCCTGGTCATCCCGCACGCGCACGTAACCGCCTTGCACCAGCACACTTCTTGGTGGCTCTGGACGACCGGCGTGCTGCTCATCGTCTCAGCCGGTGGGCTGGGTTGGACCGAGAACGCTGCCGACTACTCGCGCTACCTGCCCGCGAACACGCCTAAAGCCCAGACCTTCTGGGCCGCAACGCTCGGTGGGGCGATCCCGTCGATCCTGCTCGAACTCCTCGGAGCCGCCGCCTACCTCGTGAGCCCGAAGGTCACAGCCGCCGCCGCAGTGCCGGCGGCCTTCGCGAGCTGGTTCTTCTGGCCCTTCTTGATCCTTGCGCTCCCCCAGCTCTTCGCGATCAACTCCATCGACATGTACTCCTCCGGAGTCACGCTCCAGGCGATCGGGATCCCGCTCAAGAGGTGGGGCTGCGTGCTCGTCGACACCGTCATCTCAGGAGCTGTAACAGCCCTCGTGATCTTCAAAGGCAACTTCTATACGGACCTGTCGGGCTTCCTCGAGTACATCGTGGTCTGGCTGGGACCCTGGTTCGGGATCCTCCTGGTCGACTACCTGCTTCGCCGTGGTCGCTATGACGTCCTTTCCTTGGCCGAGAAACGCGGCGGTCTGTACTGGCGTAACGGCGGCTTCAACTGGAAGGCACTCGTAGCTCTGGCGGCCGGCATGTTCGGGGCAATGATGTGGATCGATGCCCAGTACTACGTGCCGTCGTACACCGGCCCGCTGTCGAACGGCACCCACGGTGCCGACTTCAGCTGGATCTTCGGGATGATCATCGCCGGTGTCCTGTACTGGGCCCTGTCGATGTCCAGTGTCCGCAAGGAGGCGGAAGCCTCATCGACGAGGTTGAACGCCCCCGTTTCCTAACTGGCGCCGGGGCACATTCCCTCAGCAGCGGCGGGTTCCCGCCGTCGGCCGGGGGAGCTGGTCTTGCGTGTGCTCTTCATCGGGCACGCACGAACACCCGTTGCGGATCGGAGACGCAAAGATGCGAGCGCAGGGATCTCGCGCGATGCCGACCGGTCAGACCAGCCATGGCGTGGTACTGAGGTTCGCTGCGTATCGGCTTGTGCACGACCCCCAGACCTGGGGGCGCTGGGGGTCGCGCCTGGCTAGCTCATTTGCCTATATCGGCCTATCCCGGTGACTGCTTGAGCGAAGCCGTCTCGCGTTCCCAGCCGGGGGATGACTCCATGGGTCGAAATACGGCGGTGTCGAATCAGTTCCGAGCCCTTGCCACCCGGTGCGAAACGACCCGACGCCCACCGGTGCATCTAAGCGAGGGGCGGACAGCTCCAACCGGGCGTCCGGCCGCCTAGGTCGTACCAGACGGCGCCGGCTCTGAAGCTCGCGCTGGGGGGTCCCAGGAACTTTGTGAGCAGTTCGATCCCGCGAGTGCGCATCGCGCCTTCCCTCGTGCGAAGAACCAGTGCGTCGGCGTCGTATTCGCGCGCCACCGCCTCCAGGGAACGACAGGCGTTCCCCGGTCGCACGCCAGCAGCACCGGGGGAAGCGGTGAGAAGGGACGACAGCTCGCTCAACTCCTCGCCTTGGGCGATGTAATAACCGCCCCGACCCCTCGTACCGGGGACGAGCGCGTAACCGCCGACGAGACGGAAGCTCATCTCGTCGACGGCTTGCCAGAGCATCGGTTCGTCGTCGTGGGCCCGCGGGTAAGGAAAAGCGAGCACCACGCCGCCGTTCGGAACCGAACGTGCGAGCGATGCCGTGAGCTGCGGCGCAATCGCCCGCTGCTCTTGGACCACGGGAAACTGGTCCAGGAGCGGCACGAAGGCGACGACCACCAGGATGAGCAGCCCAACAGTAGGCAAGCCCGGGTCCGATCGGACGCGGGACGCCACCCTCCGGATCCAAGGCTCGACGTCATGTCGCGTACCCGGGCTTGAACTGCGAGAGTTCTCGATTAGCCAGGTCCTCGTACGGTCGAGACCGACCGCCAGGACAACGGCCAGGAAGAGGATCTCAATGCCCGTGATCCTGACCGGCTCGAGGTCGACGAGAACAGGGACGTGCTCGAAAAGCGCCTCGGGGAGCCAGATCCCCAAGGTGTGCCCGTCAACGGTAAGGCTCGGACCGAGCGAAACAAGGAAAGCCGCGCCCGCGCCCGCGAGCGCGAACCGCACAATCCCGAGCCTGCGCCACAACACAGCCAGTGCCACAAGGCCTAGGAACAGCGGAATGCCGACGTAACCGGACGAATTGGTCTCAGGCGGCGACGATCGCAGAACGGGCTGGAGAAGATCGCCGTGGAACGCCGCTATCACCCCGGCCGGCTGAATGCCGTGGGCAATCCGGCGAGGGCCTGCAAGAAAGTACCCGATCGGGTAGCCGCCGATCACCGCGAAACAAGCGCCTGCGGCGACGAGCCCGGGTGCCGCCGCGGGATCCGCGCAGGGACCTCGTGGCGGTGCGTCAGGCCAAGGAGAATCAGGCCGATCGCCGCCATGAGGGCGCAGTCCGCAAGTACCTCCGGGTCGATGAGGAGCTGGGCGGCACTCAAGAGCCCGAGCGCGACGCCGACGTTGACCGGCGATCTTTCTTGGGTCACGAACAGCTCGTCGAGACACCAGAGCAGGAGCGGAGGTATGACCAGGAACGCGAGGTCGAGGTGGACGGAGCCCTCGAAGGTCATGTACGACCCGAACCCGTAAAGCAGGCCGGCCGCGAAGGCGGCAGGCCACCATCTCACCCATCTCCGGGCGACCAAGAACATCGACGTGGCCGAACCAGCGAGCGCGAGGCGCAGCAAGAGGTTGAAGGACGCGACCGGTCCCAAGGCGAGCGTGACCGGCGATGCCGCCAGCCCGAGCAACGGAACGGACGTGTTCGAGGCGAGGTTCACGCCGAGGGGAAAGTCGATGTAGTTGCTGAAGAGGGGGTTGAGACCGTGCCTGAGCGCGAAAGGCGTCCAGGCGAGGAACCACGACATCTGGGCCGGGTCCCCCGCGCCCGCTCCCCCGATGTGGGGCAGCTTGCTCGCGTTCAGGGGCAGGACCGGCCAGTACGCCAAGACGGCGAGAACCGCGTAGGCGCCGAGCACGAGCGCGACCAGGACGGCTGGTCTCCGCACCGCCTGCATGTCGCCAGAAGGCCGCATTGGCACGTCGTTCCTCTGGGCCGAGCCTTCGGCTTCGCCGCCACCCGCGCACGAGCGCGTTGCACCGATGCGCTGGTGCAGAAGGATAACTGTTCGGGGACCTCGCCGGAGGCGACTGAGAAGTCAGCCGGAAAGGCGTTGACGCCCGGGCGGAATTGGCCTTCGCACCGGTGGCCGCGTCTATCGTTCAGCGGAACCCATGGCGCACTTTCCCGCAACGGTGACTCTCGGTCCGCGGGACCGGGAAGGACTGGAGACTCCCGGGGCGATTCCCCGGCGCTGGTCCCATGTCGCACGAGCCGACAAGTGGGCGGTCGCGCTTTTCGTCGCGATACCTCTGCTGATGGGAATCCCGCCCGCACTTGTCGGCCGACCTCTCTTCCCCGGGAGCGGCACGGCGGACAACCTGACCCAGAACTACCCGCTGAGAGTCCTGTCGGGCGAGCTGTTGCGGCACGGTCACCTGCCCCTGTGGGACCCGTATATATGGAGCGGAACGCCCTTGCTCGCGGGATGGAACGCGGGATCGCTGTACCCGGGCACCTGGCTCTTCGCCATCCTGCCGGCCGGCGCGGCCTGGACGATCAATGTCGCGGCGGTACCGATTGTCTGCGGCATCGGGATGCACGTGTTCCTGCGCCGTCTCGGCTGCTCACCGCTCGCGGCGCTGCTGGGCGCCCTGACGTTCACCTACACCGGGTTCATGAGCGGCCAGGCCGTGCACCTCGGCCTGGTGCAGGGCATGAGCTTCACTCCGTGGATGCTGCTGGCCGTCCATGAGCTCGGAACCCATCCCGAGCCGCGCACGGCGCGGCGCTGGATCGCCTTGCTGGGTGGCTGCGGCGGTCTTGTGGTGCTGGCCGGAGATCCTCGCGCCGCCTCCAGCATCGCTTTCATCGTGCTCACGTACTTCCTTGCTCTTTGCTGGCGGGCGCGGCGAACGGGCAGGCGTGTCACCGTCGCCGGCATCGGCGTGGTGGTGGCCGCTCTCCTCGCGGTTATCCTCTCCACGGCCCAGTGGCTGCCGGGGCTCAGTTTCCTGCACGAGTCCGAACGGGCCGCCGTCACGTTCACCCGCTTTTCCGCCGGATCGTTGTCGTGGCACGACCTGGCGCTGCTTTTCGTGCCCTTCCTGGTCGGCGGCAACGGGACGTTCGGACTGCCCGGCTTTGTGGGCTCTTACAACCTTCCCGAGCTGAGCTACGCCGTCGGCATCGCGCCGCTCGTGGCCGCCTTTGCTCTCTTCAGGCGGGCGATGCGCCGCGGCACGACCGAGAGGCCTCTCGGGGTCTGGTATGCGCTGATCCTCGAGGGCGCCCTGCTCTCGGCCGGCGCGAGCACTCCCCTCGGCCACATTCTCGTGGACATTCCCCTCTACGGTGGCCAGCGTCTCCAGAACCGCAACGCCGTGATCGTCGACCTCGCGCTCGCGGTGCTGCTCGCCGTGTTCGTCGACGTGCTGAGGTCTCCTGCCGTAAGCCGTCGCGCCGGGCCCGTTCCGGCACCGAAGGCCGACTCGGGACTCACGCGCGACGAACGTCTCGCCGGGCTCGTGCCAGTAGGCATTGTGGCCCTCCTCATACTCGCCGCGTACGTGCTGGGACGATCGATTCAGCGCGGCTTCGGCGTCTCCGTCTACCACCCGCATCTCGCCGTCCATCTGAGCCCGTACTTCGCCGCGGTGCTCGTCATCTCGGCCGGAGCTGCTCTGCTTGTCTGGCGCGCGCCCCGTCTCGGCCCGAGCGGTTGCCGCAAGCTTGTGACCACCGTCGTCCTCGCCGATGTGTTGCTGTGCGTCCTCAACGGGTCGTACACATTCCCCGCCAAAGCCACCATCACAAAGAACAACACCGCCGTCACGACCCTGGCGAAGCTGCTCGGACCTCAAGGCCGCTATGCGATCTTCAACCCCGCGCAAAGCCTGCCGCCCGGTCTCCGCGGGACGATCCTCGCGCTCGGCCCTTTCAGTCTCGGGATCCTGCACCAGCTCCAAAGCGTCCAGGGGTACTCGTCCGCTGTCGCCGGTAGCTACCAACTCGCCACCGGGGCCCATGACGTCGAGAACTTGCAGCCGGTCGCGCTCACACACCCTGACCTTGACATCTTGAACCTGAAGGAGCTGGTGACACTTCCCGAGTACCTGGTCACGGAGATCCCGGACAACGGACCGATCCCGGTCGCGCAAGGAACGCCGGTTCCGCCCGGGACCGAGCGGGTGGCCATGGCACTGGACGCCATCGCGCCCGACAAGCCGCTGCCACACTTTCCGCCGTTCCTTCTCTCCGAGGGGCGCTCGTCGACGTGGATGCTCCCGGGGCCTCTCGCTCTCCACTCGGTCACCATCGTGGTCCTGCCCTACAAACGGGCGGCACCGCGCACGGTCGTGATCGGCCTCCTCAATGGTCGCAACCAGATTGTTGGCGACCGTCGTGTGCCGGTCAGGGACGCCCAGGCCGAGGTCATGCTGAACGGTCGGGTCGCGTACGGACTCCGGGTCGCAGCTCCGAGCAGCACCTCGGCCGCCATAGGTGCCGTCGAAGTGACCACCGTGCATGCGATGGCGGTCA
Organism: uncultured Acidimicrobiaceae bacterium; assembly: GCA_963836935.1. Lineage (GTDB taxonomy): Bacteria > Actinomycetota > Acidimicrobiia > Acidimicrobiales > Bog-793 > Fen-455. The sequence continues at coordinate 69,293 of CAWILM010000038.1, read as the reverse complement.
ACGCGGGTCCGCTCACACACCGCCTCGTTCTCAACCAGGTTCTCCAAGGGGTGCTCGAACCACCGAAATGGCGATACCAGACCGAGATCGGCGGGCTCCTCGTGTTCACCAACACGCGCATACGGGGAGCGTCGTGGGTCGAGCCCGCAGGATCCACGACACCTCTTGCCCCGCAACTCCCGCTCGCTCGCTCGGTTACCCCTCCCGTCCAGGCGTGGCAGAACCCGGAGACGGTCGTCTCGACGCCGATCCCGGCGGTGCTGGTCCGAAGCGAGGCTTACGACAAGGGCTGGGCGGCGCGGCTCACCCCCATCGGGGGGGGCTCGTCGGTGACCGTGCGGGTGAGACAGCTCGGGATACTCCAGGCGGTCCCGGTCCCAGCCGGCAGGTTCACCGTGACCTGGGTCTACACCGCCAAGCTGGCAAAGCTGGGCGTCATCACCAGTGGCGTGGGCGTGCTCGCGCTCGTTCTCCTTCTGTTCCCGCCGAGGCGAAGACGCCGGCCGAAGTCCGTCCTTGGCTCTCCGGAACCGGGATCTGCCTCGCCGCCGGACCCGATCGTGACTCAGGGCGAGGGGCGGCCGGGTCGCGGGGCGGGCACGATGACTGACGCGCGGCAGCCGGACTGCCCCATCAGCACGACGTGGACTGAGCTCGCATCCTCGAATAGATCGGACGCGGACCCGAACCAGTCCTCAGGCGGCAGGTCCCGCGGCCAGCTGCAAGGTCCCGCTGTGGGTGCCGCCCGTGGAGTCCGTCCAGCCGATCTGCACCCGGTCACCCGGGTGGTACTGCTGCATATGGGTGGTGAGGCCCGGCGCGGAATGGATCGCTTTGCCACCGAGTGACGTTATGACGTCGCCCACGGCCAGGCCGACCGCGGCAGCCGGGGAACCCGTCACGACTTCGTTTATCACCGCTCCGGACGGGGAGGCTCCAACCTGAGTCGAGTACACCTGGACGCCAAGGAACCCGGTACGCCCGATGTGCACGCTCGCCGAACCTTGACCGGAGGCGATCTTCCTGGCGATCGCCACCGCTGAGTTGATCGGGATGGCATAGCCCTCGCTACCGGTCGTCTCGAACGAGAACCCGACGGACGCTGCCGTGTCCATCCCGATGACCTTCCCCGAGGTATTGACGAGCGGTCCGCCCGAGTCACCGGCCTGGATGTAGGCGTTGACCTCGATGAGGCCGGTCAAGTTCTCCGGGTTGCCACCGTCCTGTTCGGTGGCCGTGATCGACTGGTCGAGAGCGGTGACCGATCCTCCTGCCACGCTGGGGCTGCCGTCCGCGCCCCCCACGTTGCCGATGCCCACGACCGCTTCGCCCACCCGGACCGTGGACGAGTCGCCCAGCGTCGCGACCTTGAGGCCGGACGCACCGTTCAACTTGAGTACCGCGATGTCACGGGAGCGGTCGTAACCGAGGACCGTGGCCGTATACACGCGGCCGTTTCCCAGGTCGGTCACCCTGATGCTGGTCGCACCATCAATCACGTGGTTGTTGGTGAGCACCTCGCCGTTGGACGTGAGCACGATCCCCGTGCCGGCCGCTTCCTCGCTCGCATAGCTGAGGGTGGTGTTTACATCCACGATTCCGGGGTCGACCCGCGAGGCGATCGCGGCGGGGTTCGAAGGGCCTCCTGCCGCGGACGAGGCGGACCCCGAGGAGCCGGAACCGAATGGGAAGCTTCCCGAACCGAAGGGCAAGGTCCCCGAGCCGAAGGGAAGCGTCCCGGAGCCGAAGGGGAAGCTGGGCGAGCTGCCCGCTGGAGGCGAAGGGGACCTCGATGTCGACTGCCAGGCGACACGGCCGATGCCGAATCCTGCGGCGAGACCGACCACAAGCAGCCCCACGACCAGCCAGACGGTGGCAGCCTGACGCCTCCGCGGTGGCGGTGTCGGCGACGTGGCCCAGTAACCCGCTGGGAATCCCGTCCATTGTGCTCCACTGTTCACTCCTCCCGGCGCGCCGGCTGGAGGAGGAGAGGGCGTCCAGCCGGCCGCGCCAGGAAAAGGAGGAGAAGGAGGTGGTGGTGGAGGAGGAGGCGTCCAGCCGCCGGCACCGGGAGAAGGCGGTGGAGGCGTCCAGCCGGCCGCGCCGGGAAAAGGTGGTGGAGACATCCAGCCGGCCGCGCCAGGAGAAGGTGGTGGAGGCGTCCAGCCGGCCGCGCCGGGAAGAGGTGGTGGAGGCGTCCAGCCGGCCGCGCCAGGAAAAGGTGGTGGAGGCGTCCAGCCAGCCGCGACCGAGTTGGTCGTGGCGGGCGCGGCAGTCGTGGATTCGGGTGTACCAGGAGTCACGGGCTGCGGCGCCGCGAAACCATCTGCCGCTGCCTCCGTAGGTTCGTCGCTTTCGTGCTCGTAGTCCATCGCCCTTTCCTCCCGCAGGGACGGTAGCGCGCATACAACTGCTCGCATCCAGTAGACCGCGCCCACCTGAGGATTTCCTGAGTTGCGCCTAAGCAATCGCTGAGAGACGAGACGGCGCGCTGGCCACGACCCAACGACGACCTGCCTGCCTCGACGCTTCGTAGGACCGGGTGACGGTGGTTAGAGTGGTTGGTGCCTGGGTCCGCGGCGCGGCGTTGGCCCAATTTTTCGCTGTACCCAGCCCGCAAGCAAGGGACGACTGTGACAAGCACGTCCACCGTGCCAGGAATCACCCTCCTGGGACACACGACCGGCGCCAGCGACTGTCGTGACGAGGCGACAGCGAAGCGGGGGCGTGACCAGCGAACTGCCCTTCGGCAAGGATCGTCCGTCCCTCGATGAGCACCACTGTTTCCGGACCTGAGCCCCGCGGCGCGCCACAACCGGAATCAGCGAACCTGGCCGGACGCTCTGAGATGTCCGAAGCGTCGCCGGGTCAACGCGTCAGGGACCGTCGGTTCATTCTCGCCGTGCTGTGTGTGAGCCTCCTCATCGTGAGCCTCGACAACACGATCTTGAATGTGGCGCTTCCAGTCATCGTGCGCACGCTTCATGCCTCGTCAAGCTCACTGCAGTGGATCGTCGACTCCTACGCGATCGTTTTCGCCGGGTTGCTTCTTGTCGCCGGCAGCCTCGGTGACCGCTTGGGCCGCAAGTGGGTGTTCATGGCGGGACTGATCATCTTCGCGGCTGGTTCGGCGATGTCGGCCTTCTCCGGTACGGCCGATCGGCTCATCGCGGCAAGGGCCTTCATGGGAATCGGTGGTGCGGGCATAATGCCCTCGACCCTGTCGATCCTGACAAGCACCTTCACCGAATCCCGGGAGCGAGCCCGCGCCATCGGAGTCTGGTCGGGCACGACGGGCCTTGGTGTGGCCGTGGGTCCCGTGGCGGGCGGGTGGCTGCTCGCTCACTTTTGGTGGGGCTCGGTTTTCCTCATCAACGTGCCGATCGCATTCCTGGGGCTGCTCGCAGCTGCCTGGTTCGTGCCCAACTCGAAGAACCCCGACACAAAGCTTCCCGACCCGGTGGGGGCCGGCCTTTCCATCGTGGGCATGGGATTGTTGCTGTGGGGGATCATCGAAGCCCCGAACCGCTCCTGGACCTCCCCCCTCATCCTCGGTGCCATCGCGGCCGCGCTAGCAGTGCTAGCCGTGTTCGTGATCTGGGAACGGCAGTCCTCCCATCCGATGCTCGAGGTTTCCTTCTTCAAGTCGCGGCGCTTCTCAGCAGCCGTGGGAACCATGGGCCTGGTCATGTTCGCTTTGATGGGAGGGCTGTTCCTCCTAACTCAGTACCTCCAGTTCTCCCTCGGTTACACCGCTTTCGAGACCGGCCTGCGAATCGCGCCGATCGCAGCTGTGCTGCTGGTAGTCGCTCCTCTCTCGAGCATGATCGATCACCTCGTCGGGACCAAGCCGGTCGTCTTCACAGGAATGGCTCTGCTCGCACTGGGCTTCGGCTTGCTCACGCGAGTCACAGTCCACGACACGTACCTGGACGTGCTCCCCGCGTTCTTGGTGCTTGGTCTTGGCACCGGCCTCGCCTTTGCCCCCTGTACCGAATCGGTGATGGGGTCGTTGCCTGTGGACCAAGCCGGCGTGGGCTCGGCAACCAACGGCGCCTCGTTGCAAACGGGCGGGGCGCTCGGAGTCGGCGTGCTCGGCAGCCTGCTCAACACGCGCTACCAGGACAGGCTGGCACCGGTGCTCGCCCACTACAAAATGCCGGCGTCGATCCAGCACCTGATCACCGGTTCGCTCGGCGGAGCTCTCGCCGTCAGCCAGAAAGTCGGCGGTGCGCTCGGTCTCGAGCTCGCCAGCTTTGCGCGGCGGTCTTTCGTGAGTGGGATGGACCTCGCCGTCATCGTCGCCGCGGTGGTGGTCGGCGCGGCAGGAGTCGTCGTGCTCGTCGTGCTGCCGAATCGGGGCGCCCGTCCCTCGCAGGACGAAGCTCGCGAGTCCGCCCCCGCCCGGTCGGGACAGGGCTGAGGGTCCAGGACCTGACTGGCAACAATGGCCCGGTGAGCCTCGCCCGCGTGCCTGCCCGCAACCGTGTGCCCGGCCGGCTAGCGAGATGACCGGCCCGGCCGTTGCTGCCTGAGGCAATCTTCCCCGCCCGGCGACTCGTTACCATCACGGCATGCCAGCAGATCTGCCGACCATCCTTGCTAGCTCGGGTGGAATTACCCGCGGGTCGCGTACCGACATCGCGTTCGCACCATTGGTCCTTTGTGCCATCGAGCTGGCGGGGGTGGATGCCCGGCGCCCCCGGCTGTGTCACGTCGGAACGGCCGGCGGCGACCAACGCGGGTGGAATGCCCTGTGGGATGAAGCCGGTCACACGGCGGGAATAGACGTCGTGCACTTGAATCTGTTCCCGATGCCAAGTGTCGAGGACATGGCAGGGTTCCTGCTCGACCAGGATGTGATCTGGGTCGGCGGTGGCAGCGTCGCCAATCTGCTGGCGATCTGGCGGCTTCACGGTCTCGACCGGATCCTTGCCGAAGTTTGGCAGGCGGGCGTTGTCCTCGGCGGGACGTCCGCCGGCTCTCTGTGCTGGCACGTCGGTGGCACCACGGACTCTTTCGGGCCCGAGCTGCGCCCCGTGACCAACGGCCTCGGCCTGCTCCCGTATGCGAATGGAGTCCACTACGACTCCGAACCTCAACGCCGCCCGCTGTTCCAGCAGCTCATCGCCGATGGCGTCTTGCCCGACGGGTACGCCTCTGACGACGGGGTCGGCCTCCTCTACCGGGGCACCGAACTTGTCGAGGCAGTCACCGAGGTGAGGGGCAAAGGGGCCTATGCGGTCCGACGAGATGGCGACCGGGCGGTGGAGGACCGCCTCGAGCCTAGAAACCTGCCCGGCGCGCTTTGACTCCTCTTTCAGGTCTGGGCTGGGAACCTCAGACAGCGAGTGGGTCCTGCCCGAGACCGCCGACGGGGCGGCGTCCGAGAGTGACCGGTTTCGGCTTGACACGGTGCGCGTGTTCCCGCGGGTCCGCGAAGCCGAGACTCGCCCTCCCTCGACACCACAGCCGCCACTAGCCTGCCCCTGTGACCAAAGAGCCGGCTGAGATCAGGCTCCCCCCTCGCGAAGTGGTGCTGCCGAAAGGCCTTTGGCGATTCGTCCTCACCCGAGTCCTCGCGGTGGCCGCGCTGGGCTTCATAATGGCTGTCGGACTGAATCATTCCTCCAAGACCGTCATCGCGGCAACCATCTTCCTCGTCCTCATGATCTTGATTGCCACGGTACAAGTACCCCTGTTCAAGCGGCGCTGGCGTCGGCTCGAGGAGGACCGGCTCCGGAGCCTTCCCGGTCATCCCATCTACGCGGGTCCCGCCCGCGCGGAGAGCCCGCCGGGAGGCGGCGGGGGCCGCCCGGTGGCCGGGGAACTCGTTCTCGACCGCAGGGGCATCTCCTTCACGCCGCGGCGCAGTCAAGATATGCCCGCGCTCGACATCGCTTGGGGCGAGATGGCTCAGATCCGGCTCCTTCCCATCCCAACGGCCCCGGTCGCCGGCTCCCTCGAGCTGACCCTGCACGGAGGTGCCACGCAGAGCTTCGTGATCCAGCGTTGCGAGTCTTTCGCTGCCAAGCTGCAAGACCTTCCCGAACGCTTGTGAGTCCTCGCGGCTTTGTTTCCCGGCGTTCACCTGGACCGGACAGACCTGATACAGGTCGGTCCTGGCTACTAAGAACAGGGTCACATACATGGGCCCCTGGGCCCGTTTCTACATCCCCCAAGTGCGACCATTGTCACTGCTGTGCCAGTTTAGGCTGACGCGTATTGGGAATGGCGCCTGGGGTCGATTTGAGGTCCCGCTGTTCGGGCGGTCCTCTTGGGCAATAAAGTCGCTAGCCGCGCCCGACTTCGCCTCTGGATAGAGGCGTACCTGTACCGGCCCCTTCGCAAGCCGGCGCGACATGAGGCGCGGTGGCGCACAAGCCTTGCCCCGACACGCGCCCTAATGAGGGCTGGATGGCGCTTTCTCACTGGGCCCTGTCAGCCGATCTCCGGAACCTCGCAACAAACAAGAGCCCGACTTGGCGTCCGCGGCGTGACGCCCCTCGGCCGATTACGAAGCCGCCTTCGGTGTCCTCTCGTCGAGGCCCCAGGGAGCACCGCTGTCGTTCAACAGCTCGAGGAACGGCTCGGACGGAAGCGCCTCCGGACCGAGCAGGCCGACGCCCGACCAGGCTCCCGAGTCGAGGAGCTCGAGGGCCACTATCGGGTTGATGGCGGTCTGCCAGACAACAGCCTGCGAGTCATCCAGCGACATGCACCAGTCGTTGTCGACCGCGTGGTAAAGGTAGACCTCCCGCGGCGCGCCGTCCTTGCCGATGCCCGTCACCCAGGTTCCGGCACAGGTGACACCGTGCATGAGGTCCCCGATCAGGGCGGGGTCAGGCAGGCAGGCCGCGACGACGTCGCGAGGCGCGACCTTCTCCGCGCCCACCGAGACCTTCTTCGTCGAGTCGAGCCCGAGCATGTGGAGCGTCTTCAGGACACCGATGAAGTCGTCCCCGAGCCCGTACTTGAACGTGACCCGCTTCGCGTCCAGCCAACGCGGCATGAGCAGGACTTCTTCGTGCTCCACGTTCACGCACTCGACCGGGCCGATGCCGGCCGGGAAGACGAACGTCTCCGGCTCGCTGAACGGCTCGGTGGTGAACCATCCCCGCCCCTTTTCCCAGATAACGGGAGGGTTCAGGCATTCCTCGATCGTCGTCCAGATCGAGAAGCTCGGGCAGAAGTCGTAGCCGTCGATGACGAGGTTGGCGCCGTCCCTGACACCGAGCTCGTCGACAGAACGGAAGAGGTTGTTCGCCGCGTGACGCGCGAACACGTCGGAGAGGCCCGGCTCGACGCCCATTCCGGCCAGAGCCAGCAGGCCACGCTCCTCCCACTGCGGGGCGAGCTCGAACTGCTCGTCTCCGAGCTTCACACCTGTCTTGGAGTAGGGCTCCTCGGCATGGGGGTGCGAGAGGGACATGGCCATGTCCAGGTAGTTGACGCCCGCGGCGAGAGCCGCGCGGTAGATCGGCATGACAAAGCGGGGATCGACGGCGTTGAGGACCACGTCGCAGTTCTCGGCGCGGATCGAGCTCAATGATCTCCGACTCGTCGGAGGCGTCGAGGTTGAAGCCTGCGAAGCGGTCCGAGACCGACGCCGCCTTCTTCGCGCGCTCCGTGTCGTAGTCGGTCATCACGACCTTCTCGAAGCTGCCCCGGCGCGCCGCTATATGGGCAAAGGCACTCCCGACTCCACCGGCTCCTACCACGAGAACTCGCATGAGAAGCTCCTTTCTCGGCAATTCGGCCAAAGATCAACAAGCGGCGTACCATGAAATGCAACTGGAGACGTGCGCCTAGTTAGTTTAGAGGAGGTCCGACAATTCTCCATGGGCCGAAAGTCCCTATTCAGGCCCGGTTGCCAGTGCGACAATTCCTATAGAGCCCTCAACACAAGAAGGAAGGAAGGCACCGGGTCGAGAAGCGATCTCGAGGTCTAGGAGCAACCACGGAGGGCCAAGAGCGCGGCAGATAGGAAGAGCCGAGCAAACCAAGAGCCAGATGTGCACAACGGAGTGCACAGGGAGGCAACTGAAGTGAGCAACAACGTCAAGACCATCTTGAACGACCTCGCGGTGCGCAACGCCAGCGAGCCGGAGTTCCTGCAGGCGGTGAGCGAGGTGCTGACCTCGCTCGAGCCCGTTGTCGAGCGTTACCCCAACTACCAGGAGATGAAGGTCCTCGAGCGGCTCGTCGAGCCGGAGCGGGTGATCATGTTCCGGGTGAGTTGGACCGACGACAACGGCGAGATCCAGGTCAACCGCGGCTATCGAGTCCAGATGAACAGCGCCATCGGGCCCTACAAGGGCGGGCTCAGGTTCCACCCGTCGGTCTACCTCGGACTGCTGAAGTTCCTCGCGTTCGAGCAGGTCATCAAGAACTCCCTCACCACCTTGCCCATGGGTGGCGCAAAAGGCGGGGCCGACTTCGACCCGAAGGGCAAGAGCGACGGAGAGGTGCGCCGTTTCTGCCAGGCCTTCATGACAGAGCTCTACCGTCACATCGGCCAGTTCACAGACGTGCCGGCCGGTGACATCGGTGTCGGTGGCCGGGAGATCGGCTACCTGTTCGGGCAGTACAAGCGGATCGCCAACCAGTTCACCGGTGTGCTTACCGGCAAGGGCCTCAACTGGGGCGGCTCGGAGATCCGCCCGGAGGCCACCGGCTACGGTGCGGTCTACTTCGCCCAGGAAATGCTCGCCACGCGCGTGGAGAACCTCGCGGGCAAGAAGTGTCTCGTTTCCGGCAGTGGCAACGTTGCTCAGTACACCGTCGAGAAGCTCATCGAGCTGGGCGCCAAGGTCCTCACCCTCTCGGACTCGGACGGGTTCATCTATGACCCCGACGGGATCGACACCGAGAAGCTCGACTTCGTCATGGAGCTGAAGAACGTGAGGCGGGGACGGATCCGCGGGTATGCGGAGCGCTTTCCGACCGCGACCTTCACGCCGGCGAAGGACGAGGGCCTCAACCCACTGTGGGCGGTCCCGGCGGACTGTGCCTTCCCGAGCGCGACCCAGAACGAGATCAACGGCACGGACGCGCGCAACCTCGTGGCCAACGGCGTCAAGCTCGTCGTCGAAGGTGCGAACATGCCCACGACGCCCGATGGGGTCGACAGGTTCCTCGAGGCCAAGGTCCTCTACGGCCCGGGCAAGGCCGCCAACGCGGGCGGTGTGGCCGTCTCCGGCCTGGAGATGACACAGGACATCGAGCACTTGTCGTGGACCCGGGAGCAGGTGGATAGCAAGCTGAAGCAGATCATGCGTGCGATCCACACCAACGTGCGCGCCGCGGCCGAGGAGTACGGCCGGCCCGGCGACTACGTCTTGGGCGCCAACATCGCCGGGTTTGTCAAGGTGGCAGACGCCATGGTGGACGAGAGCACCGTCTGATGTCCGCCGGCCCCGACTTGTTGCCAACTGAAGAAGGGGTCGACAAAGGCCTGAAGTCGGGGGCAATTGGGCTCCTCTCGAGCGTGGTCATCGGGACCGCGTCCACTGCCCCCGCCTACAGCCTGGCGGCAACGCTTGGTCTCGTGGTCGCCGATGTCGGCTTTCATGCGCCCTTCGTCGCGATTGCCGCGTTTGTGCCGATGCTGTTGATCTCGATCGGCTACAGCGAGCTCAACAAGGCGGACCCTGACTGCGGGACGACCTTCACCTGGGCCACGCGAGCCTTCGGCCCGAAGACGGGCTGGGCGGGTGGTTGGGGGATCGTCGCCTCCGACGTGCTCGTCATGGCGAGCCTTGCCGAGGTGGCCGGCCAGTACGGCTTCCTGCTCTTCAACGCGAAGGGCATCGGGAACGACCCGACCAGTGCCTGGGTGCTCCTCGTCGGTGTGCTCTTCATCGTCGTCCTGACCTACGTCTGTTACCGGGGCATCGAGATCTCGGCCCGGGTCCAGCAGGTCTTGTTGTCGATCGAGCTCGTCATGCTGGCCGTCTACGCGGTCGTGGCACTCGTCAGGGTGGCAGCAGGCCACGCTCCGCCAGGCCACATGGTCCCGAACCTGTCGTGGTTCAACCCGACGACCGTTTCTCCAACAAAGCTCGTCGACGGTCTCGTCCTCATGCTGTTCATCTACTGGGGCTGGGACACCTCGCTCTCGGTGAACGAGGAGACCAGCGACAAGAAGCGGCTGCCCGGTTTGGCGGGGATCATCGCCACGGTGCTGCTGCTGGCCACCTACGGGCTCGTCACAATCGCCGCCCAGTCCTTCGCCGGTGTCGGCAAGACGGGCATAGGACTCGCGAACCTGGCGCACCTCACCGACGTGTTATCGGTGCAGGGGACTGCCGTGTTCGGATCGAGCTGGATCGGCTCGCTGTTCGCCCACCTGTTGCTGCTCATGGTGCTCTCGTCGGCGGCCGCCTCCACGCAGACGACGATCCTCCCCACGGCTCGCACCGTGTTGTCCATGAGCGTGTACAAGGCGGTGCCCGACGCGTTCGGGAACATGCACAAGAAGTACCTGACCCCGACGGTCGCGACCCTGGCGATGGGCGGGGTCTCGATCGTGATGTACGCGCTCATGAACTACCTCTCGGGTGGCTACGTGATCTTGGACTCGGTCACAGCCATCGGAGTGTGGATCGCGTTCTACTACGGCCTGACCGGTTGGACATGCCTGTGGTACTACCGCAAGGTGCTGACACGAAGCGGGCGTGACCTCATGATGAAGGGGGTTCTGCCTGGCCTCGGCGGACTGATCCTGTTCGCGGCAGGGGCTTGGAGCTTGGAGCAGGACTGGTTCTTCTCGAGCAATCAGAGCTACACCTCTTTGCAGTTGCCGTTCGCCCCGCACTGGGACATCGGCGGCGTGTTCATGGTCTTCCTCGTCAGCGCGTTGATCGGTCTTGTCTGCGCCGTGGCTTGGCGGTTCGCAGGGCCGGCGTTCTTCCGTGGGGAGACGCTCAACCGGTCGACACCGACGCTCGTGCCCGAGGGCGCCGCGTTGCCGTTGCCACCGACAGGCGCAGGAGCTCGGGGCGGACAACCAGGAGACGAGTTCGGCGACCGTTCCGTCTGAGCATCGGACCGGCGAGCCGAGTTCCGATGCTGGGGTGGGTCCGCGGGACCGTTTGGTCCGTCCCGGCCGCGGACGGTTGGCGCGTGCTCAGGCGGCCCCGATCCGTCCAATGGTCGGTCATCGTCGGTGTCGCGGCAAAGAGGGCCGATCCCCGATCTCGTGTCATCCGCTGAGACGGCACCCGTGTTCGGCTGGTGACGCCCGCCGAGCGCGACCGCTGGCTAGCGTCAACGTGTCGGCTCTCAAACGGCCCTCCGACCAAGAAACAGAGGTGGATCTTGCGACGCCTTGCCCTCGCGATCTTCGGCGGCACCCTCGCGGTTGCCCTGATGGTGCCAACAGGTGGAGCCGGCGCGGCTCGCGGTCCAGCGCCGGCGGCGCCGCGCCCGACGGGAATCGTTTCCGGGCCGACCGGGGCCCTTGGGGCCGTCCCCAGGGTGCTCTCCTGCCTCAGCGTCCCCGAGGTGAGGCCGGCGAACTACCTCATGTCTTGTGCGGACGCCAATGCCTCTTGGAAGAATGTCCGGTGGGCGAGCTGGGGTCCCAAGACCGCCCACGGCACGGGCGACCTCTACCAGAACGACTGCCAGCCCAACTGCGTGTCGGGCCACTTCCACACCTACGCGGCCAAGGTAGTGCTGTCGCGGATCACCGAGACCAAGAAGTACGGCCCTGTCTACTCCAAGGCCACGTTCTCCTACTCGGTGAACGGCAAACACGAGCGCGAGACGTTCGGGCTCGCGACCTGACCCAAGAAGCCTCGCTCCGCCCCGCGCGAAGGCGCCGGCGCCAAGGCGCCCAGCCAAACTGGGAGGGACCTTCGGCCCTGGGCGAATGGCGCCCCCAGCAGCTACGGTGCAACCTCAGGTAGGCCATGTCGATGGTCGTCTCTTGCGACGCCGTGGCGACGCCGCCCAGACGATCGTCAAGCGCGCCCCGCGAGACTCGGGGCGGTCGGATGCCGACTCGCCTCTGGGAACGGCCCGTTGGGCTCCAAGACCATCGACGGCAAAGGGCACGATTGCGGAAAGGAGCAGGGTCGTGGAGGAGAACGTCGAGAAGTACCGGCCGTTGTTCATCGGCGGCGAATGGGTGAATCCCACCGACGGCGAGACTGACGACGACGTCAACCCGGCGACCGGCAAGACCATCGCCAAGGTGGCCGTCGCCGGCAAGCAGGACATCGAGCGGGCGGTGAGCGCGGCCCAGAAGGCCTACGACGAGGTCTGGTTTGACACGCCCCCGAAAGAGCGCAGCGCGATTCTCCTCAAGCTCGCCGACGCCATCGACGCCGACGCGGCCGAGCTGGCCCGGCTCGAGTCCATCGACGTCGGAAAGCCCATAACGGTCTCCAAGGCCGACATCCCGTTCATCTCCGACAGCCTGCGCTTTTTTGCCGGCGCCGCCCGCTGCCAGGAAGGCAAGTCCACCGGCGAGTACGAGAGGGGCTTCACGAGCATGATCCGCCGGGAGCCTCTCGGAGTCACAGTGGGCATCTGCCCGTGGAACTACCCGCTGATGATGGCCGTCTGGAAGCTCGGCCCCGCCTTGGCGGCAGGGAACACCTCGATCATCAAGCCCGCTCAGATCACACCGCTGACAACGCTTCGCCTGGCCGACCTCGCCGCCGACATCGTCCCCGCGGGTGTGTTCAACGTCGTCACCGGCCGCGGCGCCGTCATCGGCGACGCTCTCACGCGGCACCCGGCGGTCCGCCTCGTCTCGGTCACCGGCGACACGGCCACCGGCAAGGTGATCGCCGCCGCCTGCGCCGAGACGGTGAAGCGGGCCCACCTCGAGCTCGGAGGCAAGGCTCCCGTCGTGGTCTTCGACGACGCCGACGTGGAGGCCCTGGTCGAGATCCTCAAGTTCGCCGGCTATGCCAACACAGGCCAGGACTGCACGGCGTCTTGCCGCGTGGTCGCGGGGCCGAAGATCTACGACGACCTGCTGTCCGGGCTCCTGCCCGCCGTCGAGTCGATCAAGGTCGGTGACATCACCGACGCCGAGGTCGAAGTGGGACCACTGGTCTCCGCCAAGCAAAAAGAAAGCGTGAAGGGCTTCGTCGACCGGGCGCAGACCGCCGGGGCCCGAGTCCTCACCGGCGGCGAGGAGATCGCAGGACCGGGCTTCTACTACAAGCCGACCCTCATCACCGACGTCGACCAGAAGGCCGAGATCGTGCAGAAGGAGGTCTTCGGGCCGGTCGTCACCGTGCAGCGCTTCTCGGACGAGGACCAGGCCGTTGCCTGGGCGAACGACGTCGAATACGGATTGGCGTCCTCAGTCTGGACCCGTGACATCTCCCGCGCGATGCGGGTCGCCCGCCGGCTGCAGTACGGCGCCGTCTGGGTCAACACCCACTTCTGGCTGACCCCGGAGATGCCGCACGGTGGCTACAAGCAGAGCGGTTACGGCAAGGACATGTCCATGTACTCCCTCGAGGACTACACCCAGATCAAGCACGTCATGACGCCGTTGGCCTGAAGCTTGACCCGCCCGCCGGCGGCCTGCCTCCCGGTGGGGCCGGGTTCGGGCCCTACGGGCAAGAAACAGAACCGGAGAACCAGGCGTGCTCCCTGACGTCCCCCGAGCTTCGCCGCGGCCGAAAGCGAGGGAGGGCCGCGCGAGGTCGTCCGACCCGGCTCTGCCAGGGATCGCGCGGGGGGCGCCGTTACCCTGACCTACTGGTGCAGGATAGGAAGCAGCCATGACCGCGCGCGCGTCCGAACTGAGCCGGAGGGACCTGCTTGGCTTGGCCGCCCGGGGCGCGGCCCTCCTCGGCACCGGCGGCTTGCTGGCGGCCTGCAGTCCCGGTGCCGGCACGACGACCACGACCAGCTCGGGACCCGCGACGCCGCTGCTCCCCCGTCCCGGCGGGACCCTGCGGGCAGGCCTGCGCGGTGGCAGCGGTCGGGACACGCTCGACCCGCACAACTGGGTGAGCCTCATCGATGCCGCGCGGGTGTACTCCCTGTTCAACCCGCTCATCGATTTCGACCTCGACGCTCACACCGTGAAAAGCCTTGCCGACGAGCTCGAGCCGAGCCCCGACGCCATGAACTGGACCATCCGGGTCAAGCCCGATGTCGAGTTCCACAACGGCAAGACGCTCGGCGCCGAAGACGTGCTGTTCACATTCCAGCGGATCGTGGCCCCGGAGCACCCTGCCCTAGGTGCCCTCTCGCTGCGGGCCCTCGACATCGCCCACGCGAAGAAGCTCGACAAGCACACCGTCCAGATCCCCTGTCACACCCCGTTCTCCATCCTGAAAGACATCCTGACCTCGTACCACTTCTTCGTCGTGCCGGTGGGCTTCGACTTGAGGCACCCGATCGGGACCGGCCCTTTCAAGTACGAGTCGTTCCGGCCCGGCCGGGAGAGCACCTTTGTGAAGAACGAGCACTACTGGGAAGCGGGCCTCCCCTACCTCGACAGGCTCGTCATCAGAGACTTCCCCGGCGAGGTCAGCCAGGTCAACGCGTTGGGCAGCGGCGACGTCGACGTGATCGACCTCACCTCCCCGTACTCGATCGTCGCGGTGCGCTCCGGCGGCAACGATGTCCTCATCACCTGGGGTGGTGGCTACACGCCCTTCACGATGCGTGTCGACCGGCCGCCTTTCGACGACGTTCGCGTCCGCCAGGCATTCCGCCTCGTATGCGACCGTCCCGGCATGCTCGACACCGTTTTCAGCGGCAACGGCCGGATCGGCAACGACGTGTTCGGCCTGCGCGATGTCGTGTACGACTCGGCCCTGCCCCAGCGCGTCCAGGACCTCGACCAGGCCAGGAGCCTGCTCGCCCAGGCGGGGCATTCCAACTTGACGGTCACCCTCGTGACGAGTGCCATCGGGACCGGAACCGTGCAGGTGGCCCAGGTGCTCTCCCAGCAGGCGGCCCAAGCCGGCGTGACAGTGAACCTGAAGATCGTCCCGCCCGCGGAGTTCTTCGGGCCGAGTTATCTGAACTGGACCTTCGCGCAGGACACTTGGAGGTACTACCCCTACTTCTCGAACGTCCTGCAGGCCACGGTTGCCCGCGCCCCGTACAACGAGTGCCACACGGACAACGGTGCCTACACGAGGCTCTACCAGCAGGCGCTGGCGACAGTGCATGAGACCGAGAAGGTGGAGATCGCCCACGAGATGCAGCAGCTGGAGTATTCGGGAGTGGCGAGCGGCTACATCATTCCGTTCTTCAACCCCGTCATCGACGGCTATGCCTCGCGCGTGAACGGTGTGGTCTCGAGCAAGACGGGCCTTCCCCTCGGTGCCTACGGCTTCAAGAACATGTGGCTCTCATGACCGTTTCGCCGAGACCGCGCCTGCGACCGCGCCGGACGGGGTGAGTACAGACGGCCCTGCGACCTGTCAGTCGTCGCGGGGCAGGTAACCATCGACCGTCAGCGGGAGCGACCGCAGGCGACGCCCGGTCGCGTCGAAGACGGCATTGGCGATGGCCGGAGCAACCGCGATCATCGGCGTCTCGCCGGCCCCCGCCGAGGGCAGGTCGGCCCGGTGCAACAGGACGACCTCGAGCGGGGGGACGTCTCCGATCCGGGGGATTCGGTAGTCGGAGAACGTTCCGTTGGTGATCGCCCCGGCGTTGAAGTGGACCGCTTCGAAAAGCGCCCCGCCAAGCGCGACAACCGTGGCGCCCTCGATCTGGTTGAGGACGGTGTCGGGATTGACGACGGCGCCGCACTCGTAGGCCGTGACGAGGCGGATCACGCGGAGAAGGCCGTCCGGGCCGAGGGCGACTTGGGCAACAGTGGCAACCCTCCCCTCCTTTTCGAGTCCGCACGCTATGCCCCGGCCGCTGTTGTCGTGTCCAGTCGCCCATCCGAAACGCTCCGCCGCAGCCCGCAGCACCAGCGCGAGCCGTTCGTCAGCAAGGTTGGCGAGGCGAAACTCGACCGGATCGCGACCGAGCCGGTGAGCCACTTCGTCCAGGTGCGACTCCCGGGCGAAATTGTTGGCGGTGGCCGCCAGGGCCCGAAACGAGGCCTGGGCGAGCGGGCTCTCCGCCGGCTGGTAGTCGATCCGCTGGTTGGCCACCCGGTAGGGGGTGGCGATCGCGGCTCGCCCCGAGTTGAGATTGGTGAAGCTCCAAGCCGACAGCGCGCCGTCGCGCGTGGCCCCGGCTTTCACGTCCATCACGGCGGCCGGGCGGAGCGAACCGGCGCTGAACTCCTCGCGGCGTGTCCAGCCGACCCTGACCGGGGCGCCTATCTCGCGGGCCAGCAGGGCCGCCTCCGTGGCGACGCCACCCGCGTGCTTGCCGCCGAACCCACCGCCGGTCGGCGGCACGATGACGCGCACATCCTGCTCGTCCAGGTCTAGGGCCGCGGCAACCTGGGCGCGGACCGGGAAGGGGGTCTGGGTCCCGGTCCAGATCGTCAGACGTCCGCCTTCCCAGCACGCGAGGGCAACCCTCGTCTCGAGGGGCGCGGGGGCGACGAACGCCGTCGTGTAGCTGGCTTCCACGCGCACCGCCGCGGCAGCGAGCGCGGCCGCGACGTCGCCTCGTTCCTGGTGGAACGGCCCATTCCAACCGTCGCCCCCGGCCAGCGGATGTGCGCGCAGGAACTCTTCGAGGTCGTCGTCCGAAGGCGCGTCGGGGATCTCCCAGGTTGCCGGCAACAAGGCCAGTGCCGTCCGGGCTCGCACCCTGTCTTGGGCCACGACTCCGACACCGACGGGGGTTCGCACCACCACGACGTCGCGGCGGCCATCAAGGGCGCTCGTATCGAGGTGAGCGAGCTCGGACCTGAACACGGGAGGTCGCAGCATGGCCCCGTGCCACAGGCCGGGCATGCTCAGGTCGGAGACATAGCGCAGCGAGCCGGTGACGGCGTCGACCGTGCCGGTCGGGAGGCGGGGCGACCCGGCGATCTGCCATTGCGAGGCGCGGGTGACAGCGGGCTCGCCCGTGACGATCTCGATCCTTCGTTCCCCGGGGGCCACCGGCAACAAGTCGCGGGCGAACGCCGCGACCCGGCTGAGCGCGCCGCCGGCGTCCGGCATCGACCGGCTGCCGAAGGTCCCCATGTCGTAGGGGCACAGATCGGTGTCCCCCATCGCAAGCCGGACGTTCTCGAAGGGAACTCGCAGCTCCTCGGCGACGAGGAGGCGCAACGCGGTGCGGTTGTCCTGGCCCACGTCCACCTTGCCCGTGAAGGCCGTGACGATCCCGTCGCTTCCCGCATGCAACCAGGCCCCGCCGCTCGTCGACCACGTGCCCGCGGCCGGCGTCTCAGGCGGGAGCACCACGACCAGGCCGTCCCCGAGCACACCGAACCAGTCGCGTTCGGCGGGCTCGGTCATGTCCCAAGGCCGCGCAGGCCGGTAACGGGGCTGGCAGGGATCAGGCAGCTTCCAGTCTCCGGTGGTCGGCGGGACCGGGAAGTCGGCGTCGGTACCTGGCTGCGCCATCAACTCGACAGCCCGGTGCACCGCCTTGCGGACGCGTGCGTAAACGCCACAGCGGCAGAGATTGCCCGCCAGCGCTTCGCTCACGGCGCTGTCGTCGGGATGGGGGTCGCGGGCCAGAAGCGCGACGACCGACAACACCATCCCAGGCGTGCAGTAGCCGCATTGCGCCGCGCCGAGCTCGACAAAGGCCTCCTGGACCGGGTGGAGCCGGCCCTGGCACGCGAGCCCTTCGACGGTCGTGACGCTCGCCCCGGCCATCTCGTCAACGTTCTGCTGGCAGGCGCGCACGGGCCGGCCGTCGACGAGCACCGTGCAGGACCCGCAGGCGCCCTCCCCGCAGCCCGGCTTAGAACCCGTCAGGCCCAGCTGGCCCCGGAGCACGGACAGCAACAGCGCTCCTGGCTCCACGAGAAGGTCCGTCCCGTTGACGATCAGGGTCACTGTTGGCGACGCGCCACCTGCCTGGATGGGACCTTGCGGCTGCCGCGCGACTCTCCCCAGTGCTGGACATGGCAACATCCTGCCCGGTCGAAACCGGTGGTGCTAGCACGAGGCAGCTGGAACGGGCTGACCACCTCGGTCTCGACCCCTCGCGCAGGCATAATCAAGACAGGGATCTCTCGTGCCGTCGAGGGGGGGTGGAGGCACGGTGACCGACTCGAGGTTCGTGGTGACCGCGCGCGCAGGGCGAGTCGCCTGGTACCGCTTCCGCGCCACCTGGCACCGACGCTGGAGCGGCTACCTCACCCTGGTGCTCCTCGTGGGGCTGGTGGGCGGCATCGGGATGGGCGCCATAGCCGGTGCCCGCCGCACGCAGTCCGCCTTCCCGGCCTACCTGGCCGCCACGGACGCCTCGGACCTGCGGGTGCAGACCTACGAGATCACGAACGCTCTCGGCTTCGGTGGCGGAAGCCTGAGCGAGAAACTCGCCCACCTTCCTCTTGTCACACGCGTCGCGAGCGCCCCGAACCTTCTCATAGTCCCCCTCGCGCCAAACGGGAAGCCACTCGCCTCCGCCGTCGAGAACGACTTCGTCTCGGCGATAGGCAGCCTGGGGGGCGAGTACTTCACCCAGGACCGCGTGACCGTGGCCGAAGGGCGGATGGCCGACCCGAAAAGGCCGGACGAGATGGTCGCCACTGCCACGGCGGCAAGGATGTCGGGCTGGCACCTGGGCGAGACAGTCCGCTTCGGCGCTTTCAGCGTGGCTCAGATGGCGGGAGGAGCCAGCCCGCTGACCGCCGAGCCGGTAGTGCGCTTCTCGGCCAAGCTCGTCGGAATCGTCGTGTTCCCGAACCAGATCGTGAACGACGACGTCGACCGTTTCCCGACCTACGTCCTCATGACCCCGGCCCGCACGGATCGGCTACCCACGAGCCTGGCGTACCCGTCCTACGGGCTCAGGCTGAAGCACGGCCGCGCCGATGTCGCCACCGTGGAACGAGAGATCATCCAACTCCTCCCGAGGGGCAGCGTCTACACCTTCCACGTCGCCTCGGTGACAGAAGGACAGGTCGAACGGGCCAGCAAGCCCGAGGCGATCGCGCTCGGGGTGTTTGGGGCCATCGCCGCCCTGGTTGCACTCCTGATCGGCGGTCTGGCCGTCAGCCGGGGTTTTTGGGAGGACGGTGAGGACCTCGAGGTCCTACGGGCACTCGGCGCCGAACCCCTGACACTGAGATGGGGAGCGATGTTCGGACCGCTCGGAGCCGTCGTCGTGGGGGCACTCCTGGCCGTTGGAGTCGCGGCGGCGCTCTCGCCCCTGGCGCCGATCGGGCCGCCGCGTCAGGTCGACCCGGCACCCGGCCTCTCCTTCGACGGGACCGTGCTCGGCACAGGATTCGCCGTGCTGGTCGCGGGCCTCGGAGTCCTCACGGGTGCGCTCGCTTACCGAAGAGTGCTGCGAAGACGCCCCGGCGAAGGGGTGGAACCTGTCGAAGGCCGGTCAAGCGTCGCGAACGTGGCGGCGCGCTCCGGGCTTTCCGCCCCGGCCGTGGCCGGCCTGCGTTTCTCGCTCGAAAGGGGGCACGGCAGAACGGCGGTGCCGGTGCGCGCGGCGTTGATCGGGGGCGTGCTGGCGGTGGTGGTCGTGGTGGCGACGGTCACCTTCGGCAGCGGCCTCAACACCCTCGTGTCGCACCCGGCCCTCTACGGTTGGAACTGGAACTACGCCCTCGACTCGCCCAGCGGAAGCAACGTCCCTCCCCTCGCCCAACAGCTTCTCGACCGCGACCCCGACGTGGCCGCCTGGACCGGCTTCGGTTTTGCGAACGTCCAGATCGACGGCCAAACCGTGCCTGCTCTCTTGGCCAAGGCAAATGCCGAGCTCGGCCCACCGATCCTGTCCGGTCACGCGGTCGAAGCGGAGAACCAGATCGTCCTCGGAGCGGCAACCGTGGCCGCCTTGCACACCAGAATCGGGGACACGGTCATCGTCAGCTACGGGTCCCCGAAGGACGCCCCGGTCTACGTCCCCCCGACCGCCCTGGTGGTCGTCGGCACGGCCACGATGCCGGCCATCGGGGCGAGCGGTGCCCTCCACCCCTCGATGGGAACGGGAGCAGTCATCCCTCAGGGCATCGAGCCGCCGGCGTTCAAGCGGGCTCTCACCCAGCCCGACCCCAACCAGAACGGCCCCGTTGTCGTGGTGGTGCGGCTCCGCCGCGGCGTCCCAGCCGCCGCCGGGCTGGCTTCGCTGCAAGGTGTGGCCGAGGCAGCCGACAGGGTCATGGCCGCCGACCCCGAGGGGGTGGGCGACACCTACAGCGTGCTCGGCGTCCAGCGTCCGGCCGAGATCGTCAACTACCAGTCGACCGGCGATACGCCGGCCATTCTGGCCGCAGGGCTCGCGGCCGGGGCGGTGGTGGCCCTCGCGATCACTCTTGCCGCCTCTGTCCGCCGTCGCCGTCGGGATCTGGTCCTGCTGAAGACATTCGGCTTCACCCGCCGCCAACTGGCGGTGACGGTCGCCTGGCAGGCATCGGTGGCGGCGATCATGGGGATCGTGATCGGGGTGCCGGTCGGGATTGCCCTGGGCCGATGGCTATGGGACCTCTTCGCCCGCGACATCTACGCCGTCCCCGAGCCCACGGTGCCAGTCTTCGCCGTCGTCGTGGTCGCCCTCGCCGCGCTCGGGCTGGCCAACCTTGTGGCCGCCGTCCCTGGTCGCATGGCCGCGCGAACCCCGACGGCGCTCGTGCTCCGGGCGGAATGAGCCCGTGGGCGGCGGAGCCCACCCGCACCGTGCGGCGCGTCAGGCCCGGGACAGCCGGGCCGACGCCCGGACCGACTAGATCTTGCGGACCTTCACGGCCGTGCCGTAGGCGCAGATCTCGGTCCAGTTCCCGCCCATCTCAGAGGTGTCGAACCGCATGGCCAAGATGGCGTCGGCGCCCTTTGCCTCCGCCTCTTCCACCATGCGCTGGGTCACTTCCTGGCGACTGGCGATCAGGTTCTTCGTCATGCCTTTGCAGCTCGCCCCCGGCCAGGGACTTGAACCCCGCCCCGATCTGAGATCCGATGTTGCGGCTGCGCACCGTCAGTCCGAAGACCTCGCCCAAGACTTCCGTGACTTCACTGCCCGGCAAGTCGTTCATCGTCGAGATCAGCATGTAAACCTCCCGTTTTCGGTCGATGGGGCCAACCTAGCCAACCGGGACCACCGCCAGGGGGCTCCCCACGCTGGACCACGCCGGGCTCCGATTAGGTGCCCGTGCGGTCCGAGAACCTAGGGTGTCCCCAGATGCAGACTCGGTGACACAGGACCGCTCGAGAAGTACGGGAGGGTCATGTCAGAAAACCCGCAGCCAGCTGTCCCCGCGCAGGCCGTCGTCCCGCGAGCGGGCGGTGGAGGGCGGCGGCGGCGCTCCGCAGCGCTGCTCGCCGTGGGCGCGATCGTTGGGGCGCAGTTCCTCCTCGTCCTCATGTTCGCCTGGTCGTCCTCACGAGCAGGGCCCCGCAGTCTGCCCTTCGCCGTGGCCGGTCCCGCGCCGGCGGCCCGAGGTCTGGCGCACGGCTTGGAGCTCGCCCAGCCGGGCGCGTTCGCAATCACCGTCCTCGGCGACGACGGGGCGGCGCGCGCCGCGGTCAGCGACAGGCAGGTCTATGCGGCGGTCTCCCTGGCGGGCGCAGATGCCAGGCTCTACACCGCCTCCGAAGCCAGCCCGAATGTCGCGCAGCTGTTGACCCAAGCCGTTCCCGCAGCCATGGCACGTGTCCTCCCGCACGTCGCCGTTGTCGTCGTCGACTTGGCACCGAACCCCGTGGACGACCCCAAGGGGACGGCGATCCCGACGGCCCTCATCCCCTTGACAATGACCTCGATCGCGGCCGGCGCGGTCATCGGGCTGCTCTTGGGTGACCGGCGCAGGCAACTGGCCGCGCTGGGTGCCTATGCGGTCCTGGCCGGCGTGATGGTGACTCTCGCCCTGCAGGCCATGATCGGGGGCTTGACCGGCGCCTGGTTCTCCAACGAGCTCGTCATCACCCTCAGCGCCGGGGCGATCGCCGCCGTCACCTGCGGACTGACCACCCTCGCTGGGATCGCGGGCATCCTCGTCACCTTGCTGGCGGCCTGGTTCTTCGGCTTCGCCTTCTCGGGCGCGACCACGGCCTGGCAGCTCATGCCCGCCCCGTGGGGCCATATCGCCCAGTACCTGCCGGTCGGGGCCACCAACACAGGCCTGCGATCAGTCGCCTTCTTCGACGGTGCCCAGGCGACCGGACCGCTGCTCGTGCTGGGGGCATGGGCGCTTGTCGGCATCGCCCTCACAGCGTTGCGGCGCCGTCCCACGCAAGTCGCGGTTCCGGCGGACAGCAATTAGCCGTCGTCGCGCGCCGCGCGACGACCGCGTCGCCCCGGCTGGACAAGACCGCCCAAGGACGGGCTCGCGAAGTCGTGACAGAGGACTGCGCCCACGAGCCCGATCGAGTAGCGTCCCGGCCTTATGGTGAATGAAGAACCTCCCGGGCACGGCCCGAGGCGCAAGCCTCTCTCCTACGGAGTGTTCCTTCCTGCCTTCGCTGAGTTCGCGGAACCGAAGCGACTCGTCGCGCTCGCCCAGTCGGCGGAACGGGCGGGGTGGGACGGTTTGTACCTGTGGGACCACATGTTGACGATCCCGGGCATGGCCGTGGCCGACCCGTTCGTGATGGCGGCTGCCATCGCCCAAGCGACCGAGCGGATCCGCCTTGGGATGATGGTCACTCCGCTCGCCCGCCGACGCCCCTGGGTGTTCGCCCGACAGGCCGCGACGCTCGATCTTCTGTCAGACGGCCGGCTCGACGTCGGCGTCGGCCTCGGCCACGATGGCTGGAAGGAGTTCAGCTCGTTCTCCGGCGAAGTCGTCGACGCGGTGGAAAGGGCGTTGTTCCTCGATGACTCCCTGGAGATCTTGCGGCGCCTGTGGTCCGGTGAGCCCGTCGCGTTTGCAGGGGACCGGATCTCGGTGAACAGCACCGCGTTTCTCCCGCGACCCGTTCAACAACCCCTGCCGGTCTGGGTGGCCTGCCGGTGGCCTCACCGCCGCCCCATCGTCCGCGCGGCGCGCAACCAGGGCTGCTTTCCTATCTTCGATGAGGGAGGTCGCGAGATGCCCGGGCTGCCCGAGCCCGAGCAGGTGGCGGCGGTCCGGGCAAAGCTCCTCGACGAAGAAGCCCCGCCCGACATCGACATCATCTGCCGCGGCACGTCGGCGACGGCACCCGCGCAGGAACTCGCGCCGCGCTTTGCGACCCTCGCGGACGCCGGCATGACGTGGTGGCTCGAATCGTTCGGCCGAGGTGAGCCGCCGGCGGCAGAGGTCGAGGCTGTCGTGGCTGTCGGGCCTCCCCGCTGAGCCCTTCCGCGGGCGATCCGGGATTGCCGCCCCGCCCCGCCCCGGGGCAAACGGTCGCGCCCCGTGCTCACAGCCACCGCTGCTGAACTGCGCTCCAGGTAGGAGACCCGCCGGCCGCCGTGGTGACATCCGACAACCACCTGCTGCCCAGCAACGAGCAACGGCTTCGCCCCCGAAACAGCTCTGCTCCAGGGAGAGCTCGCGCTCGAGTCCGCTCCGGGCGGCGCCGGGGCAAAGTCCCGGCGCCGCCCGCTGGGACACCACGCGGCAGCTTGCGCCCGTGCTGATGCGGCCCGCAATCCGCGTCCTCGCGAACGGGCCGAACGCCCGCGGCACGGCACCGCGAGCGATTGCTCAGCCTCCGCTCAGCTAATACACAGCTGAGTTCCCTAGGCTCACGGGCGGGCACGACGGGACGAGTCAGAGGAGGCAGGGTCGAGCCGTGCGTGACAACGTGACCATTTCCTACCGGGGAGCCAGTTACGAGATCGGGCGCGGGCCTGCCTTCTACGGGATCTGGGGCGTCGGGCAAACGTGGCCGCAGCCCCTGGAGTGGTGGCCGGACACCCCTGCGGGCTGGTACGCCGCCTGGTCGCGGTTCATCGCGATCGAGCGGCCCGAGACGATTGCTCCCGTCGCCCCGGCTGTCGAGCAGGTTGCGGCCGCAGGCGGACGAGCCCCCGGGCCGGTCAAGGGGGCGGTCCTCCCCGCCACGCTCCTCGCCGTCGGCGTCGCCTGCGGCATCGCCGGGCTTTTCCCTGACTATCTGAACGGCGAGAGCCTCGCCCGCCAGACGTACCAGTTGGTACCGCACGTGCTCTACCTCGCGGTCTGGACCGCGAGCGCTCTGCTCCTGCTCCGCGGTCGGGGCGGTCTCCGGGTGGGAACGCTCCTCGGGCTGGGAACGAGCATCGTCACCTTTGGCCTGTACTTCGCGGACGCGGGCACGGCCATCGCCCAAGGCGCGCACGTCATGGGCGCGGGCCTCGTGCTTGCCCTCGTCGGCTGGCTCGCCTGCTCCGCCGGCGCGACGACCGCTTTCGTCCTTCACCACGAGGGCACCGCCTTCGGCGTTCCCCGCGGGGCCGATCGCCTGCCGTTCCTGGCGTTCCTACTCGCCGCCCTCGGCACGGCGGCCGCCTTCGCCCCCTCCTGGGACAGCTACGTCCTGCAGACCTCGGCCGGAACGACGCAGTCGTTCACAGCGGGCAACGTCTTTCAAAACCCCGGGCCCGTGATCGCCGGGAACCTCACCGCGATGGTCGCGTTGGTCGTCGTTGCCGTCGTGGCCGCACTCTGGCGCCCGATCTCGCACGGGGGTCTCTTGCTGCTCGGCGCCCTCGTCCCGATGCTGGGTCAAGCGGTTTCGGCGGTTATCCAGATCGGGGAGCCCACTTCCCCCTCGATGTTCGGGATCTCCTCCGCGGACGCCGCGCGGGCAGGACTCACGATCACCTCGGGTCTCACGCTGGCCTTCTGGATCTACGGCGTCTTCCTCCTCGCCCTGATGGTTGTGACGATCGCCGCGGTCATCGCCCCGCCGTCGCCCGAACCTGTCCCTTCCCCGTCCGCGGCGAGTGGTCCGGTCATCGGTCACGACTCCCCGCCGATCGCCCCAACCGGACCAGGACCTTCACCGTTCGGACCGGAGCCGGTCGCCCCGGGCTCGGAGCCGGTCGCACCGAGCCCGGCCTCGCCGCCGGCACGGCCCTGAGGCGAACCCTCCCCTCCAGCTGGAAAACGTGCCCGGCGGCATCCTGTAACGGCGCGACACGATGTGGGACAGGAGAGATGTACCCTGCCTGTCCGGCCAGAGGAAGATGCACGGATGGAAGACAAGCTCAAGGTCTACGGCGCGAGCTGGTGCAGCGATTGCAAGCGCGCGAAGCAGTTCCTTTCTGATCAGCGGGTCGCGTTCGAATGGCACGACATCGAACAGGATCCGCAGGGCCTCGAGGTTGTGCACGCGCGCAACAACGGGAACAACGTGATCCCCACGGTCCTCTTCCCGGACGGCACGAGCCTCTCCGAGCCTTCCAACGAGGAGCTGGCCGACAAGATCGGCCTCGACCGCAAGGCGATGATGCATGTCTACGACATCGTTCTCGTCGGCGGTGGCCCGGCGGCACTCACCACCGGCATCTACGCCGCCCGGGAGAATCTCTCCGCGCTGATCATCGACGCGAAGGGCCTCGGGGGCCAGGCCGGAGTCACCGAGCGTCTCGACAACTATCCAGGCTTTCCCGAGGGCATAGGCGGGGCCGAGCTGGCCGAGCGCATCGTCATGCAGGCTCGTCGCTACGGCGTCGAGATGATCCAGGCCCTGTCGGTGGAGAAGATCTCACCGGACGGGGACCAGCTCGAGGTCCTCACCGCCAACGGCGATCACTATCACGCCCGGGCCGTGCTCGTCGCCACCGGTTCGAGCTACCGGCGCACCGGCGCACCCGGTGAGCAGGATCTGATCGGCGCAGGCATCCACTTCTGCGCTACCTGCGACGGGCCCTTCTACAAAGGAGCCCCGGAGCTGATGGTGCTCGGTGGGGGGAACAGCGGTCTCGAAGAAGGCCTTTTCCTGACGAACTTCGCTGACAGAGTGACGATCGTCGAGCACAACGGCCAGCTCGCCGCCCACAAGCTCCTGCAGGACAAGGTGTTGGCGCACCCGAAGATGCAGGTGCTGCTGAACCGCAACGTGAAGGAGTTCCGGCCCAAGGCCGACGGCAGCGGCAAGCTGGGTGCCGTCATCTTGGAGGACCGGGCCACGGGCGAGATCGAGGAGCACCACCCTGCCGGCTGCTTCGTGTTCATCGGCCTGGACCCCAACACGGCCTTCGTCAAGGGCCAGGTGAACTTGGACGAGCGTGGGTTCATTTTGACCGATGCCAGCTTCATGACCTCCCTGCCAGGGGTTTTCGCAGCCGGTGACGTCCGGGCGGGATCGACGAAACAGCTGGCCTCCGCGGTCGGTGAGGGCGCCGCTGCCTTGATCCAGATCCGCCAGTACCTCGACAAGCAGCTGGCCACAGCAGGCATGGCCTAGCGACCGCGGCCGGCGCGGGGCGCCATCGTCGCGGCCCCGCAGCCCCGCGGCGCGCGGACGTGCCCCAACTCGTCGCGAAACGGTTAGGCGGGCGCGCCTTGGGTACGCCTTGGTCGTCATGGTCGCCCGGCCCGCGCCGGGCTGCCAGTACAGTTTTCGCACCATCGACAGGGGGGCGAGATGTACAGATCGGTGCTCGTGGCGACGGACGGTTCCGAGACGGCTACCGAGGCTGTCCGGGTGGCCGTCAACCTCGCCAAGACATGCGGGGCGAGGCTGCACATTGCGACCGTCCATCGCCCGGAAGTGAGCGCGAGAGCGTGGTCCGATACCGGGGTTGCCTACCGCGAGGAGCTCGACCCCGCGGGTGTCGCCGCGACCGAGACCGAGTCGATGGCCGTCCAAGCCCGGGCAGAGGGCGTCCCGACGCAAACGCACGTGGTGACCGGCTTTGTGACGGAACGAATCGTCTCCATCGCCAAGGAGCAGGGGGTGGAACTGATCGTCGTCGGGAACAAGGGCATGCGCGGGCTAAAGCGCGTGCTCGGCAGCGTGCCGAACGCCGTCGCTCACTCCGCCCCTTGCGCGGTGCTCATCGTCAACACGACCTAGCGCCGATTGAGCGGAGCGACCCGCAACTGCCCCTGGCTTTGGCGGGCCGCCCCGAGGTCGACCGGTCTCGTCAGACGCCCGGCCCTTGTCCGTCCACGGGGTGATCAAGGGCTCAAGAATGGCTCGAGGCTGCGAAGGAACCACTCCGAGATCACCATGACCGCCAACCCGTCGATCTCGAGGCGGTAGGTCCGCGCCAGCAGGCAGTCGTCCGGCACCGCCAGGGCGCCCCGCGCCCGGGGTTGGCTTCCGGAAGGGCCGGGAAGCTGCGACCGAGTGAAGTCGATCCCCTCTGTGGCGAGGATCCGCCCGATCGGATCAGCACTGGTCTCGAGGCGCCGGCAGCACGCGGCGGGAAGGCGGCTCGGGACGAGCAAGGTCTCGGCGTTCACGAAGGGCTGCGCCGACGTCCGCCCTTGAAGCACGGCTGAGCGCCGGACCAACGGATGGCCCGTTTCGACACCGAAGAGGTTGGGTGTGCCGGCCGCGACCTTCACGTGTCGCCGTTCGTGGGCGTCGACCCTCTCCCCGACGAGCTCCTCCAGGAACGAAGTCACAGTTCTGCCGGTCTCCGCAAGCGCCGACTCCAGGCGCGACCGCATCGCCATGGCCACCATTCAACCGCCGCTCGCTCGCGGTTCTGGCCAATGCCCGCTCCGGGCTGGAAGGCATCACCGGGTTCCCCCCGGCCTGGTTAGGTCCGGCCCGAAGCAGTCTGTCCTCAGATGAGCGTGGTCGTGAAGCTGTCCGCGCGGGCCAAGGCCAATGGTGTGAGCCGGCAGAGCGCCTGCCGGTAGTTCCCCGCCGGGGTGCTGGCGGTGCCCGCCTACCAGCTCTTGAACCCTGTCACAGTCATGCCGGACGGGGCAGAGTCACGCGTCTCCCCCAGCAGTTCGCGCCCGTATGCCCCCGTACGGCGCAGGCTTCCTCGCTTGGAGCCACAAGTACCCGGACCGCGTCGCGAGCCTGGAGGACTGGCTCGCCGAGCCCCAGAGGCGCTGCCGACGAGCTGATCAGCCGCAGGCACCGTCCGGCAGCTGGGTCTGAGTCGGGCGTCGCCGCGGGCCGATCGAGCCGTGTCGGCGAGTCAACCGTTGTTCATGTGAACAGACGCGCCGCGAGGGAGACTGGGCTCAGGGCGCCCATGCCACTGTAGTGGCGGCGGTCATCCCCGCGAGCGGCTTGCCGTTCAGACTGAGCGGCCCAGCGGCCACCTCTTCCAGGATCGGGGCCTCCGTCCCGCCGACGTGGATGTGCCCGGCCTGGTAGGCGAGCACGCCGTCCGACGCAGTGGCCACCAGGGCGCCCTTCTTGTCGCCTGTCAGCACACCCTTGGGAGACACCCACAGCACCGCGGTTCGCATCGTGGTCCGTTGGGTGCAGTCGATCATGGTGGCGTCCAGCGTGTCGGTGGGGTCGAAGACGAACTGCTGCACCCGCCAGCGCGGCCCGCCCGGCAGGGAGGGGGCCGTCACGGTACCCCGGGCAGTGTTCAACACGAAGATCCGCGACGGGGGCCCGACGCCACATCCGTCGGTGTGATCGCCAAGCTCGGCCGCGAAGACCCTGCCGTCCGGAGACACGGCCGTCACCTCGTAGGGAGGCCCGTTGCGGGCGGGCGTCGGCAGCGCCTTCAGCTCGGTCACCGTCCCGCTGACGCTGACGCGCCACAGCTGCGTGCCGGTCTTGATGTCCGGCCCCATGATGAAGCCTCCCGAGTAACCGGCGACGTTGTCACTCGTCGGAACCTTCACCGACCGGCGGCTCACGGGCCCGCCGACCTTGTAGGTGAACAGCGTCGACGGCGAGTTCAGATCCGGGCCGGCCACGAGCAGCGCCAACCCCGAGCTGGTGACGGACAACCCCTCGGAATACTGCTGCGCGACGGTCCAAGCCGCGTACCGATGGGTAACCGTGTCGTACCAGCCGATCGCTGCCGCACCGGTGGTCGGGACACTCTGGTCCCAGCCGAGGTAGCGCCCCCCCGCAGACCACTCGAAGTCGGTCACGGTCATCGCCTTGCCGGCACGGCCCACCCGGACGGGCCCGACTGTCGTGAGCGAGCCGTCTTGAACCAGCGTCAGCCTGCCCGTCATGAGCACTGCGAGCGCGGGAACACGGCTCGGGGCCGACGACTGACCGTGCTGGGCCGCGACCGTGCCCGGCAGCAGGGCAACCAGGACCATGGCGCCGACCACGCCGGCAAGACCGCGGCTCATCTTGGTTCTATGAGCAAGGAAAGATCGTAGGTTCACGCGCGCAGTCATATCAGGACCGGAGGCCACCAGCAACGATGCTTGGTCTGGCGGCACCGGCAACCCACAGGCAGGGTCGCTTTCCTCGTCGGTTCGAGTCGCCCTTTCCTCGACCACGGCCCCGTTTACGTGCTGCCACGCCCAAGTTGTGTTCGCGGCCGGGCAACGGCGTCGCCTGAGGCCTGGCAATCGGACCGCCGGGCTTCAGGAGCAGGCATCCGGTTCGATGCTCGGGTATGCCCAGCCGTTGCACTGGAAGTTCGACGTGGCGACGGAGGCGGTGCTCGTGGTGAGCTTCCAGCCCGGCACCTGGACCGCGCGCTCCGGGGCATCGACGCCTACCGCGCTCGCATCGTGCCCGTCGGGGCAACGCCGGGCACGGCCAACAGTCTCAAGCTCGCCTGCAACTTCTCCGTAGCGTCGACTGCCGAACTGTTCGGCCAGTTCCTCGCTTTCACCGAGAGGTCCGGAGGGGACCACGCGATCGCGAGGCAGATGTTGCGAGAGCCTCCAGGGCCACCCGGGGCATCGCCGGCCATCTCGAGCGCATCGCCGGGCGCGCCTACGACGAGGTTAGATTCGAGACGGCGACCGGGCTCAAGGACCTGCAGTTGATGCTTGCCGCCGGGGCGGCGGTACGATCACCGCTTCCCTACGCGGCGATCGTCTTTGACCGGACACGCAGCGCGCTCGCCACCGGGCTCGGCGACAAGGACGGGAGCGCCTTCGCCGAGATCGCGAGGCGGAACGCAGGGCTCTCGTAGGCTCCGGCGACCGGGACGTAAGGGCGGAAGAAAGAGGACATCGGAACATGGCCCATTCAGTGATCGTTGGGGGAAGCAGCGGCATAGGACTGCTGATAGCGCAGCGCCTCGCGAGCCAAGGCGACGAGGTGGTGATCACCGGCAGGGAAGAAGCCAGGGCGGAGGCGATCGCAGGAGAGATCGGTTCGGGCGCGAGGGGTCTTGGCTTGGACCTCGCGCGCCCTGAGACGATCGAGGACGCCCTCACGAGTGTCACTTCGGTGGACAATCTCGTCATCACAGCCATCGAGCAGGCCGTGAACAGCCTTCGCGACTATGACATCGGACAGGCGATCAGGTCGGTGACCGTGAAGCTTGTGGGATACACAGAGGTCGTCCGCGTCCTTCACCCGAGATTCGCGGCCGGAGCGTCCGTTGTGCTCTTCGGCGGCCTCGCCAAGGACCGGCCCTACCCGGGTTCGACAATGGTCACAACCTTCAATGCAGGTGTGAGCGGCCTGGTGAGGACCCTTGCCGTCGAGATCGCGCCCTACCGCGTCAATGCGCTCCACCCAGGCATCGTCGGCGATAGCCCGAAGTGGCGAGATGTGCCCAACCACCCCCACATTCCCCGAACTCCCATCGGGCGTCTCGTGACGATGGCCGAGATCGCCGACGCAACTGAGTTCCTCCTGCGCAACAAGGGCGTCAACGCGCACGACCTCGTCGTCGACGGCGGGCTACTCGTCACCTAAGACGCATCGATCAGCCGAGTCCCACCATCTCGAAACCGCACCTTACGAGAAGGAGGGATTGGCGAACGCGCCTGCTCTCGGCGGCGTGAAGGCTCGTCCCCGGTACCGAGGCTCCGGCCACTTCCGGCGGTGAAGTCAGTTGGCTGCGGTGTTGACGATCAAGAGGTTGCAGGGCGCGCGATGGGAGATCTTGTTCGGGACGCTTCCGAGCACGAAGCGCGTCATGCCGCTCATGCCCCTGTTTCCAACCACGATCAGGTCGGCGCCGACATCCTCGGCGACTCCGACTATGGCCTCGGCCACGTCCGCGGCGCCGGGATTGTGCACTTCGACGGATATGCCCTCGCGTTCCGCCTCAGCGAGCAGCAGGGCGCCGGTGCGCTCAGTGTGCTCGCGCATCCTGTCGACCTCGAGCTGGCCTCCGCTCGAATCGGCGAAGCCCGCCTTGACGGCAAGATGCACCACCTGAACGGCATGCAACTTCGCGCCTGACATCTTCGCAAGCTCGAGCGCGTGTCTGTAAGCGACCGAGGCCCGTTCGGAACCGTCTGTGCCGACGACTATCGCCTTGTACATGCCAGTCGCCCCCCCTTGGCGGAGACACGGCGAAGGC
The DNA here is from genome assembly GCA_963836935.1 of uncultured Acidimicrobiaceae bacterium. Classification (GTDB taxonomy): domain Bacteria; phylum Actinomycetota; class Acidimicrobiia; order Acidimicrobiales; family Bog-793; genus Fen-455. The sequence goes on along the minus strand of CAWILM010000038.1, from coordinate 37,955 downwards.
GCGTCTCCCGTGGCTCGAAAATCGTGCCTCGCAATCTACCGTCGCCCTTCATCGGCGGCAACGGAAACCGCGCCGGCGCGACCGCGGCCCCTATCGGGCGTGGGTGGCACTCCCATTGACCCGGTGCGACGAGCAGGAGGATAATCTCGCGAGCTAACGCGGGGGAAGGCATCGGGGGGGTGCCATGCAGAGGACAGGCAAGCTTGCCATCACAGTGGTCCTGCTGGCCGCCGTGATAGGTGGGGTGGGTTTCGCGTTGTCGAACCTCACCGCCCAGTCGGTGACGGTCGACTACACATCGAGCCCGGGCCAGCCCGTCAACGTCACGATGCAGACCCTCGGTTCCTACGGCCACGGCATCCACGCGACTTGGGTGTCCTACATGACCCGTTCGCCGGCGGGCCGGTGGTTGCACACCACGATCTGGCAGGTGCCGGCGCACACGAGGGTCAACGTGACGATCTACCAGTACGACTCCGGCAGCCCGCTGCGAAATCAGCAAACCGGCGTGGTCGAAGGCACGATCGACAACGTCGCCACGCTCGACGGCAAGGTGTTCTCGGTCATCAACTCCAGCGCCGGCAACGGCGTCGGGCACACGTTCTCGATTCCGAGCCTCGGGATAAACGTGCCGCTGTACGGGAACAACGCGAACGCGAACCTGTGCGGGGCCGCCCCGTGCATCACCTCCTCGCCGCACAACGTCATCAAGTTCTCTTTCCGGAGCCCCGGCCCCGGAACTTATCCTTGGCAGTGTTTCGTCCCATGTGGCCTCGGCTTCCTGTACGGGAACGGCGGCCCGATGCAGACGGTCGGCTGGATGGACGGCTTCATGAAGGTGGTCTCCTGATGCCCGGCTACGGCCCCGGACTCACAGAGGGGTCGCCCGAGCCAACTACGACCGGCGATCCTGCCCCAATGCCCCCGGCTCGCCCTCCACGCGGGAGCGGTCCGGCCCGTGAGGCACGCCATGGATGGCGCATGGTCGGCCTCTGGGTCTTGCTGTCGGCGATCGCCGATCCCCTCTTCTACTACCTGGCCGGGCCGCATATCCCACCTGGGACGATGAGCAACACCGCCGACGGGGCACAGTTCGACTTCAACATCTTGCTCATCGCCGCCCTGCCAGTGATCCTCGCGGTGTGGATCTACATGGGCTACGCCCTTGTCAACTGGCGGGCCTCGCGGAACGGCCCCGACCCAGTCGGTGGGCCCGAAGCCCGGAGCAACTTGCCGATCCAGTTCACCTGGATCGTCGTCACCACGGCGCTCGTGCTCTTCCTCTTCGGTTTCGGGACTTATGAGCTCGTGCAGCCAGAGGGGGCGGGGGGCGGACAGGGGCCGGCGCCAATCTTCATGCCGGCCTCTCACGACGTGCTGCCGATCCAGGTGATCGGCCAGCAGTGGAAGTGGACCTACCGCTATCCCACTTTCGGCGGCTTCGAGACGACGGACCTCGTCGTGCCCGACCACACCGCGATCGCCTTCCACGTCACCTCGTTGGACGTGGTCCACGACTTCTGGGTCTACCAGCTCGGTGTCAAGGCAGACGCCAACCCCGGCCAGGACAATGTCGCGTACACGACCCCGGACCAGCTCGGCAGCTTCGTCGTGCGTTGCGACGAGCTGTGCGGCCTGTGGCACGGTGCGATGTACGACTGGGGGAAAGTGGTTACGCCTACCCAGTTCCAGTCCTGGGCCGAGTCCACCGAACGCCAGCTGGCCGCCAACACGAAGTTCCTCCCTCCGTTCGCCTGGACATACACGCCCGATGCGAACGGTGCGGACGGGGGGTACTACCCCGACAGCGTGGACCCCTACAGCCCCGTTCTGACCTACGGAGCAAAGCAGCCCGGTGAACCCCTCCCGGCCACGACGACAGGCAAGGACAGGAAGTGATGGCAGAGCGCGACCGGGACCATCTCGGTTATGGAGGTGGCGGAGCGGCATGGCGACGGACACAGCCGACCTAGCGGGGTCCCCCTTCCCGGGTGAGGTCGCGGTCGCGCGAAGCGGGCCTCGACAGACGCCCCGACTGGCTCAGGGCGCACCTGGGCTGGGCGGTAGTAGGCGCGGTTGTCGGATGGTTCTTCGGCCGCTATATCGGCGATCTGATCGCGGGGAGCTGGCCCGTCAGTCAAGACACGACCATGAACAATGTCGCGGTTGTGCTCGGGTTGTCCTTCGGGGTCCTCGGGTGGCTCGTCGGCATCGGAGGGCTCACCTACCCATTGTTGAAGATGCTCGGTCGTGAGTCGGCCCCTGCGCACGCAAGCCGCTCCTGGCTGCGGTACTTCCGCCTGACCGAGGATCACAAGGTCGTCGGCCTGCAATACCTGATCGGCGTGCTGGTCTTCCTGTTCACCGCCGGACTGCTGGCAATGGCCATCCGCACGGAGTTGCTCAGCCCGACCAGCCACGTCTTCGGCCCGGGCACCTACATCGCCATCGTCGGCGAGCACGGCACGATGATGATGATGATGGCCTCGTCGGCCGTCGTCGGCCCCCTCGGCAACTGGTTGGTCCCGCTCATGATCGGCTCGCGAAGAATGGCCTATCCCCGGGTGGAGGCCGTCTCGTTCTGGGTCTTTGCGGCCGGTTACCTGGTCATCATGACCGCCCTGCCGCTCGGGGGATTCTCGACTGGTTGGACAGGCTATGCACCCTTGCAGACCCAGGCCAACCCGGGCATGGACGCTTACCTGGTCGGTTTCGCCGTCATCGGCCTCGGGATGATTATGGCGGGGTTCAACCTTGCCGCCACGATCATCAACTACCGCGCGCCCGGCATGACCTGGAGCCGAATCCCGATCTTCGTCTGGTCGATCCTGGCCACGACCGCCCTGCTCGTGCTGGCCACGCCCACGCTCGTCGTTGCGGGCTATCTCGGCGTATTGGACCGCACGGTACAAACCGCGTTCTACGTGACCGAGCACGGAGGAAGCAGCTTCTTGTGGGAGAACCTCTTCTGGTTCTTCGGCCATCCCGAGGTCTACATCATGGCGCTGCCGGGCTTCGGCATCGTCATGGAGATGCTGCCGGTGTTCACGAGAAAGCCACTCTTCGCCTACAGGGTGGCCGCCGCGGGGATGATCGGTGTCGCCCTGCTGTCGTTCTTCGTCTGGCAGCACCACCTCTTCCAGAGCGGCATCAACCCCGACATGCGGCCGTTGTTCATGTTGACCACGGAGCTGATCTCCATTCCAACGGGCTTCTTGTACCTCGTGACGCTCGGGACATTGTGGAAAGCGAAGATCCGCTTCGAGGTTCCGATGCTCTTCTGCCTCGGAATGCTGTTCAACTTCCTCATCGGCGGAATCACGGGTGTGTTCCTCTCAGACGTTCCCGTTGATGTGACCGTTCATGGGAGCTTTTTCGTGATGGCCCACTTCCACTACACGATCATGGGTGGGCTGATTTTCGCGTTGTTCGGAGGCCTTTACTACTGGCTCCCGAAGATGACGGGGAAACAGCTGAACAAGAGGCTCGGCCAGGCACACTTCTGGACGTTCTTCGTCTTTTTCAACTTCACGTTCTTCCCCCTGTTCCTCGTGGGCCTCCTGGGCCAGCCGCGGCGCGTCTTCGAATACGCCCACAACCTCCAGACTCTGAACGACATCTCCTCGATCAGCGCTTTTCTGTTGGGGGCTTCGTTCCTGATCTTCATTTTCAACTTCGTGTGGTCCGTCTACATCGACCCCGTGCAGGCTGCGGACAACCCATGGCATGCGAAGGGTCTCGAATGGCAAACGGCGACGCCCGTGCCCTGGTTCGACTTCGAGCGGATCCCTGTTGTGCTCAGCGACCCGTATCACTACGGAGAGCCCGCAGCGCCTCCTGTGGCGGACATGGGTATCCCGTCGCTCGCGAGAATCGGCGCGGTAAGCCCGGACCAATCCCTGCGTCCCCGCGACGTCGCGTCGGCGCCGGAGTCGCCCGGAAACCTCGATCCCCATCCACCGAGCATGTGAGCAAAGGCACAATGGCTGACAGGACTGCTTCAACTGAATCCCTCCCGATGCTGCGGGAGACGCCGGAAGAGATCGCCTACGAGCTGAGCGCCCACGAGGGAGCCTTGTGGACAGGCAGCCGGATGGTGATCGGCATCTGGGCCTTCGCGTTCGCGGCGCTGGGCTTCGCTTACTTCTACCTACGATCGGCGAACAACGCCGGCCTCTGGCGTCCTGCCCATATCACCGCCCCCACCGGCGCCGGGGCCGCGGTGTTCGCCTTCTCGCTCGCGAGCGCCGCCCTGATCGCTTACGGCTTGCGAAGGTTCCGATTTGGCTCCGAGCTCGACTGGCAGGTCGCCGGCTGGACGGGGATTCTTTGCACCCTGACCGCGGTCGCACTGCAAATCTGGCAACTGACGGTACTGCCCTTCTTCCCCGGGTCCAGCGGGTACGCGTCGTGCTTCATCGGCTGGGCCGGGATGAACATCGCCCTGCTGCTGTCCGGGGGTTACTGGCTCGAGACACTGCTGGCACGCCAGCTTCGTCTCCGCCGCGCCGCTCTCGAAGACGGGGGCATGGTCCGTTCCGCGCTGCCCGCCGTAAGGCTGTTCCGCGCCAATCTCGAGGGTTGCACCTACTTCTGGGTTTTCATTGCCTTCGTGGCGCTCCTGTTCTGGACGCTCTTTTACGTGGTATGAGGACCATGGCCGAGGCGATACGAGAAACTGGATGGTGCCCGAGAGCGCCCTCCCGGTTCGAAAGGTGGACAATAGGAAGGTGAGTGAGTACTTCTTGGGCCCCCAGGTCCTCACCCTCGGGATCCCGCTCGGCTTCTTCTTGTTGGTCTGCTTGTGGGGGTTCTTCCAGCGCAATCGCGTCCGTTGACCTTCGGGGTCGTCGAAACACGACCAGGGACGAGGACGCACCAGTTGCGGCGGTTGTACCTCGGGGCCGCGGTGTTTCTCGCCGTGGCCGTCGCGGTGCCGCCCTTGTCCGTGCTTGCCCGGCGTTACGAATTCGTCGAGGCCTTCCAGTTTGCCGCCTACGCCATGGCCGTCCCGGCGCTGTTCGGGCTGGGTGTGCCGCGTGCACGACTGGGTTCTCTGCGCCTCCCGGGCGAGGTGAGGGCCCGGGAGGCGGCGCGGACTTATCGTTCGGACGGCTCGCCGGGTCGCCGACCGGCGATCGGGCAGAGCGCCTTGTCACTCGGGCTGTTCATCGGCGCAGTCGTTGCCTGGAGAACTCCGTTGGCAGTCGACGCGATCGAGCGCCACGCCTGGCTTCTCACTGCGGAGGCGGTGAGCCTGGTGCTGCTAGGTGGTGTGCTTTGGCTGGAGCTGGTGCAGCCCCGAGCACGGGGTCCCCTCTCCTCCCGGCCGCTGAGCGCGACAGTGGCGGCCCTGGCCATGTGGACGGTGTGGACTGTCGCTTACCTGGTCGGCTTTTCGAGCTCCTCGTGGTACACGGCCTTTCCTCACGTCGCGGGGCACTGGCCAAGTCTGGCAGCCGACCAGCAGTTCTCGACCGCGGTGCTGTGGCTCGTGGCGACGGTGACGTTCCTGCCGGTCGTGTTCTGGGACGTGCTGGCGTGGCTTCGTTCCGAAGAGCAGCAAGACACCGGCACCCACCCGCTTGAGACAGGGTCGGAGCATGGTCCGGCTGTCTCAAGCCGGTCAGCCGGTCTGGACCTCTGAGTCCGGCAACACCGGCAGGGCCGGTTCGGTCAGGTGCGCGGAGATGATCCGGTCAGCCGCGCTGATGTCGGCAAACGCGGCTGCTCGATCCGAGGCCAACGACCTTTCCCTGGTGGCGAGGTCACGCCGCGCGGTCTGATCGTTCGGCCTAGTCAGCAGGGTCTCCAGGTCGGAGATCGCGCCGAGGGCGTCGGAAGTGGCCCAGAGTGTCACGGTGTCGACGAGGTCGCCGAGCCGTTTACCGGCAGCAGAGCCAGGCACCTCGATGTTGGAGAGCTCGAAGATGCTGTTGTCGGTGAACGAGCAGGCTGCCAGGTCGTCGCGGCAGAAGCGACGACGCCTCCCGCTGATCGGAGGCTGAGAGCGAGCCTGCGACCTGATCCGCATGGATCGAGAACGACTCCTTCGCCGCAAACGTACAGGGGCCAACATCGGCGTTGATCTCGCTCATGACGCTTCGCCCCGCCGATACATCGGCGGCAAGCGAGCTGTGCACAGGGAGATCAGAGATCACTGTGATGGCGAGCACGACGATGGCGGCAACAGTCACCAGCAAGGCGCGCCTCTTGTACCAAGGTGTCGGCGGCGCCTTGGCAGCGGCGGCCTTGGCCTCGGCGTCTTGCCGTCCCGGTTCGTGGTTCGTGCTCATCGGCTGTCGGTCAGGCGGTAGGCATAAGTTGCGATGCCCCTCGCGAACTCGCTGATCTCGGCGCTCGCCAGCTGGTAGGTGCCTGCAGGGCGGCGCTCGTTCCCGAAGGGTGTGGCACTGAACCGGAAGTATCCCCTACCGTCGAGGAAGTACATGACGTCGTTGTGTTCCACCGTTCGCGTCGACGGCGTCGAAGCTCACCGTGATCCCGTAGGACTGCCAGACCGCATTCAACTCCGAGAGTGTCCCGGTCAACATGTGCCAGTTGGGGAGGCGACCGAGGGTGGTCTTGGTGAGCACATTCGAGAGACCCGATACTGCGGTGGCAGCCGGGTCTGTGTTGACGGTGAGGAAGCTCACGCGTCCGGCCGACGCGCCTAGGTCTGAGTCAGCCTTCGCGATCTCCGCGGCGAGAACTGGGCAGATGTCGTCGCAGCGCCCGTCGAAGAACGTGAGCACGACGACCCTGGACCGCTCGTCAGCGAGCGAGACTGTCTGACCGCGTTCGTCGACGAGCGAGAAGGGTCGAGCCTCGCCGGGCGTCATGCGGTCCAGACCCAGGAAAGCCGCTGGTTCCGCCGCCACGACGGACTCGTGTTCGCCCCCGGCCGCCAACGGACGCGACGCAACCATGGTGGTCGCCGTCGTGTTCGGAGTGGGGTTCACACCAGCCGCATCGAGGACGTGCTCCAACAAGGCGCCCCCGAGTCCGAGCAACGCGGCGGCGCTCAGGACGACCCACACGAATTTCCGTGGTATGCGCGTCGGGCCGGCTGCGAACGCCGCCGCCCGGTCCACAGGTCGCGCGGGGGGAGATCCGGTCGGCGAGGGCTGCATTGTGTCAGTCATAGGTCCGCTCGTCTCTCGGGTCACCACGGATGGACAACCGCGTCGACGCCCATGGCGACGAACACCACTGTGAGATATGTGATCGAGAAGCCGAACAGCTTCATGGCGCGTCCGGGGCCGGGAGCACGCCAAAGACGGACCGCGTAGTGCAGGAACGCCGCGCCCGACACACCGGCGGCGGCGGCATATACGGCGCCGAGGTGGGCGACCGGCACGAGGACGAACGACAGGGCGACGAGGGCGACTGTGTAACAGAGGATCTGGCGGGTCACCTTGGGCATATCGGCAACCGACGGCAGCATCGGCACCTGCGCCGCCGAGTAATCCTCGCGGTAACGCACGGCGAGAGACCAGAAGTGCGGAGGTGTCCAAAGGAAGATCAGGCCGAACATAACGAGCGGCGCGACCGAGAGCCGTCCGGTGACGGCGCTCCAGCCGACGAGCACGGGTACGGCGCCGGCGGCGCCGCCGATGACTATGTTCTGCGGCGACGACCGCTTCAGCCACATCGTGTACACACCCAAATAGAAGGCCGTGGCCGAGATGGCCAAGACCGCCGAGAGCATGTTCACGGTGCCCGCCAGCAAAGCGAATGCCCCTGCCTCGAGGAGCAACGCGAAGCCGACGGCCGCACGCGGGCTGATCATTCCTGTGACGAGGGGCCGGTGCCGGGTGCGCTTCATGACCGCGTCGATGTCACGGTCGTACACCATGTTCAGGGCGTTTGCCCCGCCCGCGGCCAATGTGCCGCCAAGGACCGTGAGCACGATAAGGCGAATCGGAGGCAATCCCCTGGCCGCCACGAACATCGTGGGCACCGTCGTGATGAGGAGAAGCTCTATGATCCGCGGCTTTGTGAGCGCCACATAGGCTTTGACGCGAACCGCGACCTGGTGTGTGACCTGTCTCGGACGCTCGCCTCGATGCACCTGCAGCCGACCGCGTAACGGGAGGACGGGGTGCGCGACCCCGCCGGCGGTGGCGTCCAGGTCATAACGCATCCGACGAGGGTAATGCTGAGTCGCCCGTCAACCGGTCGTCAGCCCCGTCCTCAACAACTGTCGACCCGCATAGGCGACGGCGAGTCGTCCCCTGCCCGCGAAGCGAAACCGCAAGCTTGCCACTGCTCGCCCCGAACGATGTCGGGGCTGCGCTCATGGTCAACCGGAATCGTATGACCCTGGTCTTGCCCCCGTTATCCTGTGGCAACCAGGGCCGCTGTGACATGGCACGATCGGCGCCAAGCACTCGGCCGCTCGAGGGGGGAAGGCACAGTCGGCCATGCCAGGCATGGGGTCAGGCATCCAGACGAACAATCCCATCATCGTGGGGGCGTTCCGGAGCCTGCTCCAGCATCAGGCAATCTTCGTCCTGGTGCTTCTCGCCGTCCTGGCCGTTGGCTGGCACGTGCTGCGCGGCGCTCAGCTTCGCAGCCTCGCGAACGGCGACAGGAACACCGAGGTTCCGCCTTGTCCTGAAGCCAATGCGCGGCGCCTCCTGCGGATCTCCTTCGGGCTCCTTTGGATCTTCGACGGGATCCTCCAAGCCCAGGCCTCAATGCCGCTCGGGATGACGACGCAGGTGATCGAGCCGAGCGCGGCGTCCTCCCCTTCGTGGGTTCAGCACCTCGTGAACACCGGAGGCACTATCTGGAGCAACCACCCCATCACCGCGCCCGCCTCGGTCGTGTGGATCCAGGTTGGTCTCGGCATTTGGTTGCTCGTTGCTCCGCGGGGCAACTGGTCTCGGCTCGCAGGCTTGTCGAGCGCCGCTTGGGGGCTCGTGGTCTGGGTCTTCGGCGAGAGCTTCGGAGGTATCTTCGCTCCGGGTCTCAGCTGGGCCTTCGGGGCCCCGGGGGCGGCGCTCCTCTACAGCTTTGCCGGGCTGCTCATAGCCCTCCCGGACCGGGCCTGGACGAGCCCGAGGCTCGGGCGGGCGATCCTCTCCGGGCTCGGAACGTTCCTCGTGAGCATGGCCGTGTTGCAGGCGTGGCCCGGCCGCGGGTACTGGCGAGGCCAGCTACATCGGCACGCCGCGCCCGGAACGCTCACCTCGATGCTCCGCCAGATGGCCGCGACACCCCAGCCGCGGGTCTTGTCCTCATGGGTGGCGGCCTTTGGTTCCTTCGACGCGGCCCACGGGTGGGCGGTCAACCTCTTCTTGGTGATAATCCTCGCAGTCCTCGGCCTGGCCTTCTTGAGCGGACGGGCGACGGTGCTCCGTGTCGCCGTGCCGGCCGCGGTCGTGTTCTGCCTGACCGACTGGGTGCTCGTCCAGGATCTGGGTTTCCTCGGTGGTGTCGGGACCGACCCGAACAGCATGATCCCCCTGGCGCTCGTCCTGACAACCGGGTACCTCGCCTTCGCCCATGTTTCCCTCGTCGACGTCCAGGTACCCGTCACCTCGGCAACGGCCGATCCGACGTCGCTGAGAACACGTCTGACAAGGCGACCGGCCTATACGTTTCGTGTCCTGGCGGCACTGTGCGCGATCGGGGTCACCCTCGTGGGCGCGGCGCCGATGGCCGTGGCTTCGACCGACCCGAACGCGGATCCCATCGTCTCCCAGGCGATCGACGGCACGCCCAACGCGGTTGACTACCCGGCCCCGCTTTTCGGACTGGTCAACCAAAGTGGGCAGTCGGTGTCGCTCGAGAGCCTGCGCGGCAAAGCTGTCGCCCTCACGTTCCTCGACCCTGTCTGCGTCTCGGACTGTCCTATCATCGCCCAGGAATTCGTTGCGACCGATCAGATGCTCGGCTCCGTGGCCCGGCGAGTGGAGCTCGTCGCCGTTGTGGCCAACCCTGTGTACCGCTCGACCTCGTACCTCGTGGCCTTCGACCGTCAAGAGGGCCTCGAGCACATCAGGAACTGGGATTTCCTGACAGGCTCAACTCCACAACTGGGCTCCGTCTGGCATTCCTTCGGGGTTCTCGTCACCTATGCCACCGGCGGCTCGATGATCGCCCACAGCGACATCGCCTACGTCATCGATCCGAGAGGACGGGCCCGCTACATCATCGACGCGGACCCGGGGCCAGGCACACAGGTGACAAGGTCTTCCTTCTCGGTCGTCCTGGCGAGCGCTATCCGGAACGCACTGGAACGATGAAGACACCTTGGGCGGGAAGCACGTGAGCGGAGCCGGGTCGTGAACTACCTCCTTCACAACTGGTCCTACGACCCGTTTGTCATCGTCGTGACGGTCGTCGTGATCTGGCACGAGCTTGGCTTGCGCAATCTGCGCCGGCGCTCGCGTCCCGAACGAGTCCGAGCCCGCCGCCGCAGGTCGTTTCTCTTCTACGGCGGGCTCGTTGTCTTGCTCCTCGCCGTCGTCTCGCCGATCGACTACTGGGCCGACGACTATTTCTTCGTCCACATGATCGAGCACATCCTGATCATGTTCTTCGCTCCGATCCTCATCGTGGCGGGCGCCCCTTGGCTGCCGTTGGTGCACGGCTTGCCGGTTGCCGCGAGGCGACGCCTCGGGCGTGCGGTTCTCCTCAGCTCTTGGGCAAGACCGCTCCGGGCGCTCGGCCGGTTCCTGTCGGGTGGGATCGTCGCAGTCATTGCCTTCAACGCCGCGATGGTCATCTGGCATGTGCCCGCCCTGTTCGATCTCGCCGAACGGAATCAGGCGGTCCACATCTGGCTGATGCACTCCTCGTTCTTCGTGACGGGGATCTTGTTCTGGCTGCAGTTCATTGCCTCCTATCCGATAAAGCCGAAGCTCTCCCCTCTCCGAGGGATCTGGGCAATCCTGGCTACGAACGGTGTGATGATCCTTCTGGCGATGTCGCTCAGCATCTTGTCCTCGGCCCCGTGGTATCCCGTATACGACCACTTGCCAGGGATCCGGCTCTCGCCGTTCGCCGACCAACAGATCGGAGCAGCCATCCTCTGGGTGTGCGGCGACTTCTGGGCCTATCCGGCGCTGGTGATCTTGATAGGCAGAGCCATCCGCGAACAAGGCAGCGGAAGTGCCTTGGTCGACCGAGTGCTGGGAAGAAAGATGGTTCTCTCGCTGGAGGAGACAACGAAGGGCTGACCGCGCGCGGTCGGGGCAAGTTGGACACGGTGTTGCTGACGTCTGCGCCGAACGTGGGTCTGTCTGAAAGGCGGCGCTTGGAGCTGAGCTACCGTGCTGGATCCACGCTTGTGGCCCTAAGGGCCACAACTGAGGACCGCGCAGGCCCACTGCGCCAGCGGCGGGGGCACGCGAACAGATCGCCCAACCGGACACCTGTCCGGTCCGGTGGAGGTGGTCATGTGGAATGACTGATCGGTCGCGGCCGGCCCGCGCAATTGCGGACGAGCGAGGGCCCCTTCGCTCAGCTGATCGTCGAGTCTTCGACTTTCGGGTGCCCGAAGCTCTGAAAGAAGATGCCGGAGTAGGGCCTCGTCCAGAAGCCCGCGCTCGGGTTGTCGTCCAACGTCGAGCTCTCGATGGTCAGCGTGCCCGTGTTGTCGTCACTCACGAAGAAGATGGCACCGCCGCCTTCCCGCGCATGATTGTCGCGGATAACTGTGCCCTGGATCTCGAGTGAGTATGTGTCGCCGTCGCAGTAGATGGCACCGCCGCTGCCCCCGCCGGGCGTGTCCGGCGCGGCCGGGTTCGCCCCATAGCCGATGGCGTCGTTATTGGTCATGATGCTGTTGAGCACGACCCAAGAGACCCCGATGCTGCTGAGCGCGCCCCCATTTGAGCACTGCCCGTCTCGGAAGCTGTCTTTGGTGATGTAAACCGGCTTGTTGCGCCACTGGGCCAGGGCGCGGATGGCGGCGCCGCCGAGGTCCGGGCCGACGTGGTAGCAGCGGTTGTCTATGAACCGGGAGTTGACCACCTTCAGCTGGCCGCCGAGGTCCAAGATTGCGCCTCCTCCCCCACCACCGAAGCTGGCGCCCTGGGACTGACTGACCGGGGAATTGCCGTCCGCGAAGGTCATGTTCTGTACGACGAGCTCGGGCCATTCCTGGTTGTAACAGTCCGAGGTGGTCCACTTTTGTCTCTTGTCGCAAGTGTTCATGTAGAGGATCTGGCGCTTTCCGGCGCCGCTGAGGGTGACCGTGCCACCGCCGTCCAGGACGATCCGGTGGCTCGTGTTCACGACCTTGGCCGTGGCAGTCATTGTTATGGTCACGCGGCCCGGACCGCAGTTGAAGGTGATGACGCCACCGCCGGCGACGGCCCTGACGACCGCGGCCGATGTGCAACTGGCGGGTGTGCCGGTCCCGATGACGTGGTCCGGGTGGTTGGTGCCGACCGCATCACCGGCGGGCGGTACGCGCGCCTGGCCGGCCGGGTTGCCGAAGTCCGGCACCGGGCGCGTCGCTGCCGGCACCGGGCCCGAGGCGCTTGCCACAAGCGGCGCGGCACCGCTCACGGTCAACGCCGCTCCCCCCGCCAGTACCACGAAAAGCCCTCCCAGACCACCCCTGCACCGCACGGCGCCCGATGTTACCCCCGACGTTCCATCGCACCCGGGGGAGACGTTCTGGGCGCGCCACGCCTGCCGGCGCCACCCGTCCGGAGGGTACGGCCCGCCAACTCGGCGAACGGCAAAGCCCGGCGACACGTGGAGCCTGCACGCTCGGACGAGCAGTCCGCAGGCATTCCGTCGATGACCGCCCAACTGGACCGAATCTGTGAGGATAGCGGCCGCCTGCCGCGTCGGTCGGTCGGTCCGTCGGGGCGTTCGACGAACCGGGTGATGCCAAAGCAACTGAGGAGATCGGGTCCGCGGAGACGCTCTCGGGGTCGACAAATAGTATCGTCGAGACGCGGCGTGGCCTCGCGTCTGTCGGAAGGGTCAGGGTGAGGTCCCTCCGGATAGGAACACGATCGGCCCGCGCGAACGGTTCGCCCCTCCTCACCACTCTGAGCTGGCTCGGCCCGAACAACCGGTCGCCCGTCCCACCAGCACCGGTGGGATCGTCCTGTCGCCCAAAGGGCGACCCTCTGCGCTCATGGTTCGTCTCGTGCCACGAACGCCGGAATCGCAGGTCGACTGATTGTTCCGAAGACAGGCGCTGACCGTCGGCCGATCCTCGCGTCGGACCGGCAGTCCCAGCCCGAACCAAGGCCATTCCCTCACTCGGTTACCGCGGGGGATGGAGGAAGATCAGCCCGGTTCTCATGCTCCCTGCCACTACGCCACGGCGCCATCTCGACGGCCCGGACTGGTGAAGGTGACATTAGGGTCGTCGCATGGCTGACTTCATTGACGCCGATCTCCGGGGAGCCCAGTTCGAACGTGTCGACCTCAGCGGTGCGCTGTTCCGCACCATCGACCTGAGCGATGCCCAGTTCCGCGCCGTCGACCTGAGCCGGGTCGTGATGCGGAGCGTGGACCTGGTCGACGTCGACATCCACTGCGAAATCCAGAACCTGAGGATCAATGGCGTCGACATCGGGCCCCTGCTCGACACTGAGCTTCGACAGGCGCTATCCCCTCCGGGCCAAGATGCGTCCGACAGACCCAGGCGGCTTCCGCGAGGGGTGGGACATCCTCGAGCGGCTGTGGGGCGAGACGGTCGAACGGGCCCGCCGCCTGCAACCTGAACTGCTGCACGAGTCGGTCGACGGCGAGTGGTCGTTCATCGAGACGCTGCGCCACCTGGTGTTCGCCACCGACTCCTGGATCAGAAGGGCGATCCTCGGTGATCCGTCGCCGTGGGACCCTTTGGACCTGCCGTGGGACGAGATGCCCGACACTCCGGGCGTGCCCCGCGACCGCTCGGCACGACCCACGCTCGACACCGTGCTCGAGCTGCGCCGGGGCCGAATGGCCACCGTGCGCCAGGTCATTGCAGGTCTCAGCGTCGCGTCGCTGGACGGCGACACCGAACCGGTCGAGGGGCCAGGCTGGCCACAGCCCCGCAGCTACCCGGTGCGCGAGTGCCTACTCATCATCCTCAACGAAGAGTGGGAGCACCGACTGTATGCCAAGCGGGACCTCGATGCCCTGGAGGCGCGCGGTGCGTAGTGGGAGAGCCGAACGCGCTCGGCGGGACCCTGTCTTGTCGGACAACTAGTCAGGGCCGGGACTTCCCGCTGAGGCTTGTGCCACGAGCGCGAGTTGGCACCAACAGCTCAGGGTCAGTATCGGAGAACGGCTTCGAACCCCACGCCTTGCGGGCATCAGCCCGAAGCGCGACCGGGCCTCATCCGGAGGGACAGGCCCTCGGATCGTAGGAAGGAAGAGGTTGGACCGCTGGGCTCGGCGGGCCAAGAGTGCTAGCCGACGTCAGCTCCACCGTGGCTGACATCAGCTCGACAGTGGTGGCTGGGATCGGGTCCATAGCGGCGGCCGTCGTGCCCGGCGCGAAACCGTGGCTGTCAAGCACGGAATCGTCCGAACCTGTGACCACGGTGACATCCGCGCCGGCGTCGGTCGGTCCCTCGGCCATCGCGACAATGCCCGGGAGATCCTCGACGACCCCGTTCGGCGTCGAGCAGGTGACCCTTTGCGTAGTAGGGGCGGGATATCGTCGAGTTGGTCGCCAACAGTTCTCAATCAAACTCCCGCGACAACAGAGAGGTCTTCGACGAGGTGCGCGCTGGCGGATACAGCGCGGGCGCTCTCGAACTGGTGCTGAACATCTCAGTCGACCCAGCAGTCGAGGCCGCTTTCGACGCGGCTATCAAGTCGGTGCGATGCTACTTACCGAGCCGGCCGTCATCGATGACGATGCAGATGACACCGAGGCTGCCGACCGTGAGCGTCTCTGCGAGCCCGTCGCGAAGACTCGTCGTCGCGGACGCTTCAATGTCAGCTGTGTCAACGGACAACCTCACGAGAGCACCACCTGAGCGCCAGTTGTTCCCGGTGGCCAGTGCGAACCTCCACTTATTGGCCAAAGGAGGAAGACCAGGCGATCGACCAGGTCTTCGATCTCGGTTACGGCCGCCTCGTAGGCTGAGCTTGGGCCCCCATACGGATCGGCGACATCATCGAGCAGGGAGTCCCCGAGCAGGTCAGGGCGGTCTCGACCTTCATGGGCTCTCGCCAGCCACGCGCCAGGCGACTCGACCGGTTGCCTTGGACCGAGTTCCGCTCCGCGACGGACCAGCTCTTTCAGGGTGAACGTCCGGGGCCAGGCGTCGAGCTCGAGAAGCACCGCGTGGCGAACGTGCGCCCGCTCCATGCCGATCACAAGATTGGCGCTCTGCAAGTCGCCCTGGAGCAGCTGCCGGCTTAGCTTGTCTAGGAGCGCAATGCCTCGCTTTGCGAGGACGGCGGTCACTTGGGGCGGCCTCTCCTGACCGCCTTCTAACAGGCCGGCAGACACGACGGTGGTGGGCAATGCGCGGCGCAGCGATACGCGTCCCGAGCAGAGCCTCAGCCATCGGTGAGCGACAGATGTTTGCGGTGCAAACAACGAGGATCTCGATCATCCGAGCGTATCGAACGACGCGAACGGTAGCTCAACATCCCCGCTCGAAGCGGCCAACGCTTGGCGACCTGACCAGAATGTAGGCAGTACAAATCGGCTCCCCTTCGCCACCCTCAGGACCAGCTGCCATCTTCCGCGAGCAACATGGGCCACCCGGCTTACCAGTCGTGGGGCCACCCAAGGAAGCCGGCTCCGTAATGCCGGCAGCGCGCGATGAACCGTCGGCCCGATGGGCCCTACTTCAGCAGGGTCCCGAGGTCGACACGGTCGGCGAACCAGCTGATCGTGCTCAGCAGACCGTCGGCCAGAGTCACCTCTGGTGCCCAGCCGAGCAGCTCTCTCGCTCGCGCGATGTCCGGCTTTCGCCGGGTCGGGTCGTCCTTCAGTGCCTCAAGGTGCACGACTTCGGACGCTGAGCCTGTCGCGTCGAGTACCAAGCTCGCCAGCTCGAGCACGGTCAACTCCGCCGGGTTGCCGAGATTCACCGGCCCGGTCACGCCCTGAGCATCGAGCATCGCCACGAGCCCGGAGATGAGGTCGCTTTGGTAGCACAGGCTGCGCGTCTGTCGACCGTCTCCGTAAACGGTGAGCGGGCGGCCCGTTAGGGCCTGCACGATGAAGTTCGAGACGACCCGGCCGTCACCCTCCCGAAGGCGCGGGCCATAGGTGTTGAAGATCCGTACGATCCCGACGTCGACGCCGCGCTCGCGCGCCCAGGCCATCGAGAGAGCCTCGGCGAACCGCTTGGACTCGTCATAGACGCTGCGCGGCCCGACAGAGTTGACGTTGCCCCAGTAGGTCTCGGGCTGCGGGTGGACGAGTGGGTCACCGTACACCTCGCTCGTCGAGGCGAGCAGGTAACGGGCCCCGTGCTCGGCGGCCAGCCGGAGACACGCCTCGCTTCCCCGGCTGCCGACGTCGAGGGTCTGGAGCGGAAGCCGGAAGTAGTCGGCTGGCGACGCCGGGCTGGCGAGGTGCGCAACGATGTCGACCGGGCCGTCGATCGTGAGTCCCTCGGTGATGTCGGCACGAACGAGCGAGAAACCCGCGTCTCCCATTAGGTGCGACACGTTGGTACCGTCACTCGTCGACAGGTTGTCGACGCAGACGACCTCGCACTCGCGAGCAAGGAGAGCCTCGCAAAGATGCGAGCCGAGAAAGCCTGCCCCGCCCGTGACCACGGCCCGCCTCGCCGACCCGCCAGTCACAGGATACCGATGCCTTCGTATTCGAAGCCGGCTTGGCGAAGCGCCGCCGGGTCGAGGAGGTTGCGAGCGTCGACGATGGCCCGGCGCGCCATGGCGCCGCCGACCTTGTCGAAGTCCAACCAGCGGAACTCCTCCCATTCAGTGGCGAGCACGACTACCGAGGCGCCCTCGCAGGCGGCATAGGCGTCGAGAACGACCTTGATGCCCTCGAGGGGATCGCGAAGCGTCGGGTCGTACGCTGTCACCGTGGCGCCGGCTTCGCGGAGACGCTTTGCGACCTCGAGCGCGGGCGAACAGCGCAGATCGTCTGTGCGCGCCTTGAACGTCACACCCCACAGGCCGACACGCACACCCGACAGGCTGCCGCCGGCGAGCCGGGTGGCCTTGCGGACAACGCGGTCGTACTGCTCCTGGTTGACGGCTATGACACCTTTGAGGAGGCTGAAGTCGTAGCCGGCCTCCTCGGCGATCCGGACGAGGGCGGCCGAGTCCTTCGGAAAACAGGAGCCACCCCACCCTGGGCCCGGGTGGAGGTAGCTCGAGCCGATGCGCGGGTCAAGCCCCATCCCGATGCAGACTTGCCGAACGTCCGCGCCGACGGCTTCGCACAACACCGCTATCGCGTTCACGAAGCTCACCTTCGCCGCCAGGAACGCGTTGCACGCGTACTTGATGGTCTCGGCCGTGGTCGGGTTGGTGAAGACCACCGGTGCGTCCGTCCCGGCGAACAACCCCGAGACGCGTACGGCACTCTCCTCGTCGAGCGCCCCGATCACGATCCGGTCGGGATGCAGGAAGTCGTGCACGGCCGAGCCCTCCCGGACGAACTCAGGGTTGGAGACGATGCGCACGTCGCTTCGTCCGAGCATTCTTCCAACGGCGTCGGACGAGCCGACCGGAACCGTTGACTTGTCGACCACGATCGATTCGTCTCTGAGGTGCGGCCCGATCTCGGTCGCCACCGCCTTGACGAAGCTCATGTCGGAACCGCCGTCGGGGCCCTCAGGCGTCGGCAAGCAGAGAAAGGTGAACTCGGCGTCCTCGACCGCCCAAGTGTTGTCGGCACCGAAGGCGAGGTGGCCAGAGGCAAGACCCGTTCGGATGAGGTCCTCGAGACCCTCCTCGAAGATCGCGATCCTGCCCGAGCTCAGTAGTTCCACGCGCGCCACGTCGCGATCACTGCAGCGCACCTCATGACCGAGGTGCGCCAGGCAAGCAGCCGTTGTCAGGCCGACGTACCCGGCTCCGATGACGGCGACACGGCAGGACGCGGGTGCTGTCACGCGCGGGTCTCTGCGGCCGCGCGGCAGTCGCCGGGGGCCGTGTCACTCGGGGTCGCAAGCACGGCAACCGGCTGCTCGGCGACCTCCCGTGAGAGGATCATGTTGGAGTCGATGACGAGGTCGGCGAGTTCCTGCGCGAGCCGCTTCCTCCCGTCGATCGATCGTCGACCCCGATAGCCGCCGTGGGCATGATCTGAGCCTTGATCAAGCGTAGGCACGCTAGATGGTCCTGGCCGAATTCCGCGTGGGGACGACGACGCTGCCTTGGGGTGGATCTGGCACAAACGTCATATTGCCATAGCGAAGGTGCCACTGGCGGGCTGTCTCCTGCGAGGCGACGGCATTGATCCAAACTGGGAAGATACCCGGAACCAACGACACAGCTAGAGGGCGTCAGGCGTGGCAGCACCTCAAGTTCCACAAGGGTCAGAACAACCTCGAGACCCATGCCATCACGTTCTCAGGACCCCGCGCCTGCCCGGCGATCTGCCACCCGTCGCCGGTGGGCTCGAGCAGGGCAGGACCAATTGGACACCTTGTGACCATATGGCACTCGACTGTCACGCACTTTGTGAGGAAATCGGCTCTTCTGCAGCTACGCGCGCGGGCGACGACGTCATTCGTGCAAGATGAGCCTTCCGGCAAGCCGGAGGTGAGATTCCCCCCGGCCACTCGACACACCTGCCAGTGTGGACGGGGAGAGGCCACCAGCCAGACCTGGCAGCTTTTTCACGCTCATGGCCGGTCCGACACTTTCGCCGTAGCGATGGCCGTCCAGGCAACTGCACTCCGATCGGGCGACGGCGACGGTCACCATCGACTGATGTCGTCCTGCAAAAAGGGTCTGTAGTACTCGCCGCTCTGAGCCTGTCGGTGAGGGACGCACGTTTCCGGACTCGTGCTAGGGACTCGCCGTGCGCGTCGTAATATTGTCAGTACATGCGAGGCGCGTTGGTGGGCGGTGTGGTACACACCAGAACGAGGGGGATACCGTTGTGAAGACGGCGACTGTTGAACGTCCTGACCGTCGGAGGCGATCGACTCCTCTTAAGGGATGCATGCCCGTGGTCGCCGTTGTACTCGCGATGCTGGCGGGCTTCGGATGGCCGGCTACGCGGGCGGCAGCACAAACGCCGACCCCGCCTGCCCCGACGCCACCGTTTCGGGTCAAGACCATCGGCCAAGGCCCAGGCGCGACTCCCCTAGTCAGCTCACCCACAGGCCTGGCTCCCGCGACGATCGGGGCCGTCTATGACCTCAGAACCGGGCTGGTGTCGCCTACGAGCGCAATAGGTGCCGGGCAGGTCATCGCCATCGTCGACGCCTTCCACGACCCGAACGCGTTGAGTGACCTGAACGCCTTCGACGCGGAGTACGGATACCCCGCTCTTGGTACCTGCTCTGCTGCGCCACCGTTCACGGCGACCACCGGTGCGTGTTTCTATCAGGCTGATCCGGAGGGAACGTTCGGCGCGGACAGCGGTTGGATAGTAGAGGAGTCGCTCGACATCGAGTGGGCGCACGCGGAGGCTCCCGGAGCCACCATCGTGCTCGTCGAGGCGGCGACAAACAGCTATGCCGATCTCATGAGCGCGGTCAGCTGGGCGAACGACAACGGCGCCACCGAGGTGTCGATGAGCTGGGACGGCCCGGAGTTCAGCACCGAGACTACTGCGTACGACTCGTATTTCGACGCGAAGAGCACCAGCACCGGTGCGCCCATCCTCTACACCGCCTCCGCCGGTGACAGTGGTTCTGGTGCCCTATACCCGGCCACATCTCCCAATGTCATAGCCGTGGGCGGTACCACACTCAACGGGTGCAGCGGCACGAGTTGTGCACACTTCTCGGGCGAAACGGCGTGGTCAGGTTCAGGGGGCGGGGTCTCGGCCTACGAGAAGATCCCGGCGTATCAGTCCGGCTACGGCGGACCGGTCTACTCGAAGTCCCCGGCCAGCATTTCCGCTCTCACCGGTGGCATGCGCGGCATCCCCGACGTCTCGTTCGACGCGGATCCGAACACTGGTGTCTCCGTTTACGACAGCACGTACGGCAGCCAGAGCTGGCTCACGGTTGGCGGCACTAGCGTCGGAGCCCCGAACTGGGCGGGCATCCTTGCCGCCGGTGCAGAAAGCGCCACCGCTCTTCAGGGCGCGCAGGCGATCTATAGCGGTGGGTACGCGTCCTATCTGAAGGACATCACGAGCGGCTCGAACGGCTCCTGTGGAACCGACTGCACGGCCGGTACCGGCTACGACCTCGCGACCGGGCTAGGAAGTCCAATCAACTATCCCCCACTTCCGACGGTCACGGGCGTGAGCCCATCGTCGGGGCCGTCGACTGGGGGAACCGCGGTCACCGTGACCGGAACGGGCTTCGTGGCAGGGAGGACTACCGTCGACTTCGGTAGCTCGCCGGCGACCGGTGTCTCGGTAACCTCACCTGACCAGCTGAGTGCCACCTCGCCTGCGGGAACAAAAGGCGAAGTCAACGTCACCGTGACCACTCCTATCGGCACCAGCGCTACGGGCACGTCAGATGGGTTTACTTACACCTCCTCAGGAGTCTCCTCTTCTCCCCAGGGCAACTGGGTGGGCACCTACGGGGGATCGGGCTACGCGCTGGCGGACTGGAACGGAAGCTCGGATGCGACCTCTCTCCCCGGTGCCACGCTCAGCTTGGTCAAAGGCGCCCGTTACCAGTGGAGCTCGTCGACCACAGACGTCCGAGCCCTCGAGAGCCCCGACGCGACGACCCGCGAGGCGACCTGCTGGTACTCGTACTCACAGCTGGAGCTGCAGCTCTCGTTCAGCTCCTCCTACAGCGGGAACCTCGAGCTTCTACGCCCTCGACTGGGACTCGCTCGCCAGAAGTGAGACCATCGACGTGAACGACGGCTCCTCGCCGCAGACGGCCGACCTTGCCAGCTCCTTTGTCGAAGGGGCATGGACGGTGTTCCCCATCGTCGTGCCGGCAGGCGGCTCTGTGACCATCACCGTCCAGGTGACAGGTGGAGCCAACGCCGTGCTGTCGGGGATCTTCCTCGGGGGACCTGACAACATCGCCTCCTCCTCTTCTCCCCAGGGCAACTGGGTGGGCACCTACGGGGGATCGGGCTACGCGCTGGCGGACTGGAACGGAAGCTCGGATGCGACCTCTCTCCCCGGTGCCACGCTCAGCTTGGTCAAAGGCGCCCGTTACCAGTGGAGTCGTCGACCACAGACGTCCGAGCCCTCGAGAGCCCCGACGCGACGACCCGCGAGGCGACCTGCTGGTACTCGTACTCACAGCTGGAGCTGCAGCTCTCGTTCAGCTCCTCCTACAGCGGGAACCTCGAGCTCTACGCCCTCGACTGGGACTCGCTCGCCAGAAGTGAGACCATCGACGTGAACGACGGCTCCTCGCCGCAGACGGCCGACCTTGCCAGCTCCTTTGTCGAAGGGGCATGGACGGTGTTCCCCATCGTCGTGCCGGCAGGCGGCTCTGTGACCATCACCGTCCAGGTGACAGGTGGAGCCAACGCCGTGCTGTCGGGGATCTTCCTCGGGGGACCTGACAACATCGCCTCCTCCTCTTCTCCCCAGGGCAACTGGGTGGGCACCTACGGGGGATCGGGCTACGCGCTGGCGGACTGGAACGGAAGCTCGGATGCGACCTCTCTCCCCGGTGCCACGCTCAGCTTGGTCAAAGGCGCCCGTTACCAGTGGAGCTCGTCGACCACAGACGTCCGAGCCCTCGAGAGCCCCGACGCGACGACCCGCGAGGCGACCTGCTGGTACTCGTACTCACAGCTGGAGCTGCAGCTCTCGTTCAGCTCCTCCTACAGCGGGAACCTCGAGCTCTACGCCCTCGACTGGGACTCGCTCGCCAGAAGTGAGACCATCGACGTGAACGACGGCTCCTCGCCGCAGACGGCCGACCTTGCCAGCTCCTTTGTCGAAGGGGCATGGACGGTGTTCCCCATCGTCGTCCCGGCAGGCGGCTCTGTGACCATCACCGTCCAGGTGACAGGTGGAGCCAACGCCGTGCTGTCGGGGATCTTCCTCAGCTAGACATCTCATTTTGCCATCGGGGTGAGTCGACAGCATCGGAATTGCGCCTCCTGCGGTGTCAAGAGTCGACTAGGTGCGTAACAAGGGACCTCACACTGAGTTGGAACCCGGCGCCGGGCGTGGCTTTGCTGGGAAGAGATGGTGGGCTCGCTGACGCACCGAGCTTGGGCGGAAGGGACGCTTTGACCAAATGATTGGCGCAGGGGGCCAATCACCCCATAACCTTTACTATTGAATTGCGTGCCCTGGCGTGCAAGAACTTGTTGGGGAGTGAGCAATGACGACAGTACCGAAAGATGCGCGTGTCTTCGTCGCAGGTCATGCTGGCTTGGTCGGATCTGCGGTTCTCCGTAAGCTCAAGGCTGAGGGTTACGCAAACCTTCTCGTCGCCCGGCGCGACCAGCTCGACCTACGTGACCAAGCAGCGGTCAACTACTGGTTCCGGGCCAACCGTCCCGAGTACGTGTACCTCGTGGCAGGCACGGTCGGTGGCATCATGGCCAACTCCACCCGGCCAGCGGAGTTTCTCTACGACAACATGATGATTCACGGCACCGTGGTGCACGCGTCGCATCTCTACGACGTAACCAAGTTGTTGTACCTCGGGAGCTCGTGCATCTACCCCCGCCACGCCACCCAGCCGATCACCGAGGACCAGCTGCTCACGGGCCCCCTCGAGCCGACCAACGAGGCCTACGCCCTTGCAAAGATCACTGGCATCAAGCTGTGCTCCTCCTACCGCACACAGTACGGTCGCAACTTCATCTCGGCTATGCCGACCAACCTGTACGGGCCGAATGACAACTTCGACCTCAATAGCAGCCACGTCCTACCCGCTCTGATTCGCAAATTCCACGACGCGAAGGCCAGCGCGGCGACCCAGGTCGAAATCTGGGGCACTGGCAGCCCCATGCGCGAGTTCTTGCACGTCGACGACCTTGCCGATGCGTGCCTATTCCTCATGGAGCACTACGAAGAGAAGGGCCACATCAACGTCGGCACCGGCGAGGACCTCAGCATCCGGGCATTGGCAGAGCTTGTTCGCGACGTCGTGTACCCGGGGGCCAAGCTGGTGTTTGACACGAGCAAGCCCGATGGTATGCCCCGCAAGCTGCTCGACGTCTCCAAGCTTCGCTCGCTCGGCTGGTCGCCCACGATCGGCCTGGAAGACGGCATCCGCTCGACTTACCAGTGGTTCCGCGACGCATTGAAGACCGACGAGGTGCGGGGACGGGAAGCGGCCTCCGCCGCCGCGCGACCTCTGTAACCCCCACGATCAGCCTTACCGTCGTGTCGCAGTCGACCCGGCGAACGGTCGGCCACGCCGAACCCTCGGTCGAATCGATACCGCCGGATCGGTGTCCATTAGGGCGCGCTCGAATTCCGTCCCCTGGGTAACGACAGAGGATGAGTGGGTAAGGTAACGGACACGGCTACCGGTGAGACCTCGCGCAAGGCAGGCAGCATGAACCAGGACGAGCCCAGGCAGTAGCCGGTGGACCACAACCAGCCTGCACCAGATAACGCCTCGATTCGCCGTGCAAATGGCCGGGTCAAGCGGGCCTTCGACCTGACGGCCGGCCTGGCGCTGAGCATCGTGACCGCGCCGGTAATCGTATTGCTCGCCGTAAGTTCGGTCGTGAGCTTCCGGGCTTGGCCCCTGTTCGTGCAGAAGCGCCTCGGTCGGGGTGGCCGTCCGTTTTGCTTCGTAAAGCTGCGCACGTTGCCGACCGACACCCCGCCCGACGAGGACAAGTACACGATCGCCGCCGTCACCACCACCCGGTGGGGCCGGTTCCTGCGCGCCTGGCACCTCGACGAGTTGCCCCAGTGCTGGCTGGTGGTCACGGGTCGCATGAGTCTGGTCGGCCCCCGGCCCGAGATGCCAGCCTTGGCGGCCAGGTTCGACACCGCCTTCATGGAGGAACGCCTGGCGGTGCGCCCCGGTATCACTGGCCCGTGGCAGGTGAGCACGGCATGTTCGGGGCTGATCGGCGAGGCGCCCGAGTTCGACCGTCTCTACCTGGCCCACGCCGGGCCGAGGTTCGACGCGTGGATCTTGCTTCGCACTGCCGGCATGCTGGTGGGCCTGCAGCCATTACCCCTCGAGCGCTTCCCCGGGTGGGCCTGCAACGGCTCAGCTCCCCCGAGCGCGCCGATGTCGGATGCCGACGCCGCTATGCAAACCGCAAACAGCAGACACCAGGCGGGATTCTCGCCGTGAGCGACACCGCCGGCCTCTCCCCCGGCACGAACCGCTGTGCTCCCTCGTTCACGTGCTGCTCGGTGCGCATCGACGCGCACACCCTCGAGTCGGCCGTCGACGCACTGCTGTCGCGGTCCGATCAGCCCGAAGGCTGGGCCGTGCACTTGTGCAACGCCTACACCTTGTCGTTGGCCCGGCGCGACCCCGAGCTGCGGCACCATCTCAACCAGGGCAACCTCAACCTACCCGACGGCATGCCACTGATCTGGGTGGGTCGGCAGCTCGGCCTCGACCACCTCGAGGGACGCGTCTACGGGCCCGACCTGATGCTCGCCGCCATGGACCGCGGCCGCGAGCTCGGTCTGCGCCACTACCTGCACGGCTCCACTGACGAGGTGCTGAAGGTGCTCGAGGCCCAACTGCGGCGGCGACTGCCCGGGGTTGACATCGTCGGGCGCGACGCGCCGCCCTTCCGCGAGCTCACCGCCGAGGAGGAGCTGCGCTCGAGCTACGACTCGTCGGACTGCGACCCGACATCGTGTGGGTTGGCCTGGGAACACCGAAACAGGACTTATTCGTACATGACTTTCGCCGCCGGGCCCCGTCGACTTTCGTGGCCGTGGGCGCGGCGTTTGACTTCATCTCCGGGGCGAAGCGCCAGGCGCCGGTGTGGATGCAGAAGCGGGGCCTCGAGTGGGCGTACCGCCTGGCCCACGAGCCGCGGCGGCTGGGAAGGCGTTACCTCGTCGGCAATGCCCGCTTCGTGGCCGGCATGGTACGGGACCGCCCGAAGGTCGAGGTGCGGTGATGCCGACGGATAGCCGCCGGAGAACATACCACGGCTGCAATCCAGAAGATCCGCCGAACCGACCACTTGCTCGTGGTGACCAGGCCAAATTCGCTAGCGTCGAGCGCCACACCATGAGGGTGCTCCTCGTGCTCGGCTACAGCTTCCCGACCCAGCAGGCGCTTTGGGAGGAGGTGGCGCGGCAAGACGTCGACCTACACGTGGCCTACACGCTCGATATCCCCCGAGATGGGGCGGTCGGCCCACCTGACTTCGGGACCACACATGAGCTCACCGGCGTCCGCGTCCGCGGGGACCGCCAGACCTGGATGGCCTACCGGGGACTCAGCCCGCTCGTCAAAGACCTCCAACCCGACCTCGTTCATGTCCTTAACGAACCGTGGGCAGTGGTGGTCCTCCAGGCGATCCACGCACGAGCTCGTCATGTGGTGACCCATGGAGCCGAGAGCCTTTGGGACCAGGGCAGCCCGCTCGAAGCCATGGTTCGACGTCACACCACTCGCCGCAATCTCTGCCGCACGAGTGGCTTTGTCTCCTGGAACAGCGAGGGAGTCGCCTGGGCCCGGCGGTGGGGGCTACCGCCGGCCAGTCCGACGGTCGTCCTCAGCGCCGAACTACCTCGCCTCGACCGTTTTAGCCATCCTGAACAGCGACGAGCAGCAGGTCGAGAACGGTGGGGGTTCGACCAGGAGTTCGTCGTCGGATTTGTCGGGCGACTGGTCGCCCAGAAGGGACTCGCCTGGCTGCTCGAATCGTGGAGAGCCGCCGGCCTTCCCGATCACGCTCGTCTGGTGTTCGTCGGGCAAGGTCCGATGGACACCGCAATCCGCGCTGCCGCGACCGCAGACGCACGGATCCGGCTCCTCGGCCCGGTACCGTTCGAGCAAGTGCCCACGGTGATGGCCTCGCTCGACGCGCTCGGTTCTGCCTTCACTGACCACGAGAGACAACCGCGAGCAGTACGGGCGCGTGATCACCGAAGCCATGGCTTCAGGGGTACCCGTGATTGCCAGCGATTGCGGCGCCATTCCCGAAGTCGTCGGAGACGCCGGGATCATCGTCAGCGAGGGATCGACGGCAGAGCTCGCCGCCACGCTTCGACGAGTGGCCCTCGATCCGGCGGTCCACCGCGCGCTCGCGGAGGCCGGCTTGGCGCGGGCGAAGACGGCCTTCTCACCCGCGATAGAGGCTGAGCGCCTGCGTGGATTCTGGAGGGCGGTAGAGGGGTGTTCAGTACCGTGACGGACACTGCCGGCAACGCTCGCTCTGCAATCGGCCGGCGAAGAGCCATGACCGACCCAAGTCCCTTAAACCTCCCGGCCGTCGCCGGCACCATGAGGAGCGGCTCGACACTCCTCGACATGTTGCTCGTCGGCCGCGGCCGGATTAGCCGTCTCCGCTACGAGGACTTCACCGCCGATCGATTCGTCGAACTGGGTCGCCTCTCAACCGGGCTCGGGGTCCCGGTCAGCGAGAGCCAGATTGCCGATGAGTCCGTAACGTTTGCACCCAACCATCTGGTCGGGAGGAATCCGGTCCGATTCCGATGGAAAGTGACCATCAGGCCTGACGTCTGGGTGTCGGAGATGCCCCGCTCGACGAAGCTGCTCATCGGGGTCGCAACGACACCCTTGTTGTTGAAGTACGGCTACTCCCTCTCCGGTCCTTCGCGTCGGGCCCGCCAATGAGTGGACGGAGCCGATCTCAGACAGGCACCCGGACAGATCCCGCCGCTCCGCTGAGGGTGCTACACGTGTTCTCCGAGCTCCGGCACTCGGGCGGCGAGGTCATGATGCGTGTGGCCTCGGACCTTTGGGCCGAGCATGATGTGGAGTGCGAGATCGTGGCGGTTGCTGACGTCGTTGGCCCCTACGCCCGCACCCTCGAAGATGCCGGGTACCGCATCCATCGCCTGTCGCCCTTGGCGCCTCGGCTGCTTACGTCGTTTCCCAGATTGCTCCGCGCCGTTAAGCCGGACGTCGTGCACCTGCATGTCGAGCGGGCCAACTTCTGGCTCGCCCTTGAGGCCCTCGGCTCCGGGGCGCGGGTGGTGCAGACGGTGCACAACTGCTTCCCGTTCAGTGGTGCCCTGCGGATGGAGCGCACAATTCAGCGCCGAATGCTGAGCAACCTCGGCGTCGACTACGCCGCAGTCGGACCGAGTGTCGGCCTCCATGAGTGGCGCGTCTTCCACAATCGGGCGGAGATCATCTGGAACTGGTGTGACCTCGAGACCTTCAGCCAGACCACTGACGCCGATCGCGATGCCGCTCGAAGCACACTCGGCCTGCACAAAAACGACCAGGTGCTGGTCAGCGTCGGCAACTGCTCGCCGGTCAAGAACCACCAGTCCATTCTCCGGGCCATCGCGACGGCATCGACGCCGTCGAACGTGGTCTACCTCCACGTCGGCGACGACAGCGGCGAGGCGGGAGCCGCTGAGCGCAGGCTCGCGGCGAGCCTCGGCGTCGGCGACCGGGTGCGATTCCTGGCGACCCTAGAAGACGTGTGGCGGGTGCTCCACGCCACCGACCTGTTTGTCATGCCATCGCACTACGAGGGGTTGGCCATATCGGCGGTCGAGGCCATCGCTACCGGCACACCCACGCTCGTGACTCCGGTTCCCGGGCTCCGGGACGTCGCGGCGTTGAGCAGCGCTATCGACATGGTCGAAGCCGAGCCTGTCGTTCTCTCGGAGGCGATTGCGCGCTGCCTGGACCGCAAAGACCGCGACCAGCGATCACGAGACCTTCGTGCGACGGCCGAGCGGTGGTTCTCTCCAACGAGAGGCGCGGCTCAGTACGCTGACCTGTACCGCTCATCCGCTTGCGCCAGTGCCGCCTCGTTCGCGTCGGTCGAGCCGGCGACGATCAGCGCCCTGCTCACCTGCCACAACCGCCGGGAGCACACGCTGGCGTGCCTGGGGAGTCTCCGTGCCAACGCCATTCCGGGAATCACGGTCGACGTCCACTTGGTCGACGACGCGAGCAACGACGGCACCGCGGAGGCAGTGGCTGCCGCCTATCCCAAGGTCGAGATCACCCGCGGCACGGGTGACTTGTTCTGGGGCGGGGGAATGCGTCTCGCCTTCAGCCGAGCAGTGCCCGCACGCCCCGACTACCTACTCTGGCTCAACGACGATGTCGTACTCGACCACGACGCGCTCAAGCGACTGCTCGCGACCTACGCCGCCCTGTGCGCTGGACGGCAGCCGCTGTCGGTGGTGGTGGGCTCCACTCGCGACCCGCAGACGGGGACCACGACCTACGGCGGGGTCCGAAGGACCAGCCGATTGCGGCGGATGGCCTTTACCCTGGTCGCACCGACCGACACACCTCAGTCCTGCGACACGATGAACGGCAACGTCGTCCTCATCCCCAGATCGGTGTACTCGGTCATGGGTAACATGGACGAGAGGTTCACCCACGCTGGGGGCGACACCGACTACGGGCTCCGGGCTCGCTCGGCCGGGTGCCAGGTATTCCTTGCTCCCGGTCATGTCGGCACGTGCAGCGTGAACCCTCGCACTGGAACATTTCGAGACGAGACACTGAGCCGTCGCGAACGCCTTCGCCGAGTGGCCTCGCCGAAAGGGCTCCCGGTCGCCGAATGGGCGGCGCTGTGCCGTCGCCACGGCGGTCCGCTCTGGCCCGCTCTAGCGCTCTCGCCCTACGTCCGGATCATGGCGGGACGACGATCACGATGAGGGTCGCCATCGCCACTCCGATAAGTCTTCGGCAACTGGCCGACCTACTCGACAAGCCCGCCGAAGTTCCTGCCGGGCAAGGTGCCATCTCGCCACTTCCCGAGGTCCGAGCCCTTATCGCGCGCGGCCACGAGGTCTCCCTCGTCACGCTCGATGCGGATCTCACGAGGGAGGCCGTGTTGCGCGGGGATCGGCTGACGATTCACGTTGGGCCCTTCCGGGAGCGTCATGCCGCTCGCGACAGGTTCAGGATTGAGCGACAGTTCGTAGCGGAGACACTTCTGCGGTGCCGGCCGGACGTCGTCCACGCTCACTGGACCTACGAATACGCCCTCGGGGCACTCGCCACCAAGCTCCCAACCGTGGTCACAGCTCACGATGCCCCACTGGCAATTCTGCGTTATAACCTTCCCGCCGCGCGCGTGGGACCACTCTTCGCCCAGGTGCCGACTGCAGCGCACTGGTCGGTCCGCACAGCAATGGCCGCTCTCGTTGCGCGTAAAGCAACGCGCTTGATCGCGGTATCCCCGTACGTTGAACACCACTTCCGCCATGCGCTGCGCTACCGAGGCGAGATCACGGTAATCCCGAACATGGTGCCATCGATGTCACGTCGACCAGTATCACCTATCGAACGGCCATCGGATGAAGGAATCAAATTTCTTACAATTCTCAGTTCGTGGAGCGCGCTCAAGAACGGGACCGCGGCCATCGAAGCCTTCGCTGAGATTCGAGCCGAGTTATCTCATGCGTCGCTCCACATGATCGGACCAGGTTTTGGGGCTGGTGGTCCAGCAGAGAGCTGGGCCGCCGAGCGTGGCCTTGGCGTTGGGATCATCTTCGTGGGTCCGCTTCCTCACGATCGCGTGCTCGACTCCCTGGCCACGGCTGACATCCTTGTCCACCCTTCGCTCGAAGAGTCTTTCGGCATGCCCATCGCCGAAGCACAAATCGCCGGTGTGGCGGTGATCGGCGGCGCACATAGCGGCGCGATCCCCTGGACACTCGACTACAACCGGGCCGGTCGACTCGCCGACGTGCGGAGCACGAGTAGCCTTGCCGGGGCGATGAGAGAGCTTGCGCTTGACCACGCGACCAGGTCGAGGCTAGCCCGTGCCGGTGCCGACCTCGCCCGACAACGCCACGATCCGGAGCGTTTGATCACCTCGATCGAGGCCCTGCTCGATGCCGCGGCCCACGACCACCGAGCCAAGATTGATCGGACCGCTTGAATGGCGGGCCTAACGTTCGAGTCGGCGCTCCTTGCCGCCATCATGCTCGTGCTTATTGGGCTGTTGTCGGTCAGCTTCGCCAGCCGACCAGCGAGCGCGATCCCGCTGCTGTTGCTGGTCGAAATGGTCGGCATCTCCTCCATCCCCCAAGAGGTTATGGTGGGCCAGCTCCACGTGTATCCCGGAGACATCATTACCGTGGCTCTGGCCGCGGCGACCCTAATGCGATGGCAGCAACGTGGCGACGCTGTGCGCCCGACCCGGCCGTTGGTCGTTCTTCTCGCGATCCTGTTGCTCAGTATGGCGCGGGGCGTAGCGGCCTTCGGCCTTCAGCCGTCGGTGGTCGCCGCCCGCCAAATACTGCTGATGCTCGCTGCAGCCATCTTCTTCAGCACGGTTCGCGTCACGCCGCAACTCGTCCGGGCCGTGAGGAACTGGTTGTTGCTGGCCTCTGCCGTGCTCATACTCGTCGCAGTCGACTTCTGGTTGCAGCATGGCTTCGGCACCTATGCAGCAACAGGCAGCCGAGCGCTCGATTCGCTCCAAGCTCTGTTCGTTCTCGAGACAACGATCATTATCGTCGTGTTTCCGCCCTTTCGTGGCCAAGTTCTCCGTTGGGTCGTGCCCCTGACTGGCTTCGTCGTCGTGGTGCTCTCGGTGCAACGGACGGTCTGGGCAGCCGGGCTCGTCGCAGCTGCTGTTCTCGTGGTCGCCCGCCCGAGGAGTCGTGGGTCGACGTCAATCGCGGGTCGCCGGATCCTTATCGCGGCAGCGGTGCTCGCCGTCGGTCTCCTCGTTGCCGCCGGTCCGCCTGGGGTGACGAGCAGTCTCACGGCGGGGTATCAGCAGACCAGTGTTACTCAGAACAGCACCTTCAGTTGGCGTCTCCAAGGGTGGTCCGCATTGATCAACCGCCAACGAGCCGGTCCGAGTCGCGGATCTAGTCGTTGGTTCACCAAGTGGAACCGGAAACGAGAGCATCAACGAGGTTGTCTTTCTGCGCGCTGCCCACAGCCAGTACGTGTGGACCTTCACCATGACCGGGATCATCGGACTTGCCCTGCTCCTGTGGGTGTACGTCACAGCCCTCAGGAAGAGCCGTCGGCGATTGCGCTCACCTTCTGCCTTCGTCGGGCAGGTCGCCCTGTTGTTCACCGTGTTACTGGCGCTCCAGCTCACGTTTTTCGTCGGCTATTCGTCAGGCGCCCTCGTCGGGCTTATGCTCGGCCTTGCATGCGGATTCGTCCACGGAAGCGAGCAGGACCCATCGCTCGATCGACCGCAACACCTCATACCTCAAACCACACAAGGGTCCTGATCGATGTGCACCCCGTTGGCCGCGAACATTCAATCTGGAGTAGTTCGAAGTCGAAGTTCCTGGGTCCATAGCGATATCGGTGCTTGCCGCGTTGAACCAGCCTTCATTCTGGAAACGGATGTCCGACGGTGGTTGGGAACAATCTCGTCTGCACTCGGCCTTGTGGTATTCGATAAGTCCCATCCTCGCCCATGTCCGCGATGAGGCAGGAAGACGGTACCCCGGCCCCCTCCGCGACGCGGTGGCACTTGGACGCGACGCCAAGGTCGGCCTGCACTTCCTCCACGTCGGCGGATCCGCTAGTACCACTTCCCGATTGGCTTGAGGTCGACGGCGTGGACCTTCTCGAAACCACGCTCGAGCAGGCTCATGACGAGGTGGCCGCCGATAAAGCCGCCGGCGCCTGCGACGACGACGAGCCCTTCGGTGTCCATTACCGCCGCCATGTGGCGCCTCCGTTCCGTGAGCGCTGCCTCGGTAGCGCCCCATGGCAGCTTGCCTTGGATCGTCCACCGTGCTCGGATCCAGGCCGACGCCAAGGTGCCACACCCGAACGCCAGGTGCCCCGTTGGTGGGGTCGAGCTGGCGCCAGGAGTCGAAAACCTCGTGGAGATCCCCATGGCCGGCAAGCCGGGCGTCCAGGGCCGCTGACTCGGGCCAGGCCGTGGTAATCACGAGCACTGAGGCGCTCGCCTTGACCCCGTCGAGGTCGAGTCAGCCGGGCGCACCTTGTCGCCGAGTATCCGCGCCGCATTGGTACGGGCCCGCTCAACGATGCTCTCGACCTCGTCGGTGTTCTCCTGTCGGGATCCTGGCGACGGTGCTGACGCAAGAAAGACAGCTTGATGACATGTCACTCCCGGGATAAGGCGCGGTCCGTGCATGACTGGCTCTTGCCACTCGGTTTCGTCGCGATCGCTTTGCTCGCGCTTTGCAACGTGGCGGTGGTCTGGCACCCAACCCGTGGACCCCGGCGGTGGCGAATCCCCTTCACGAGCCAAGCCCTCAAGTTCCCACGCCCTTAACTGGTTTCTCACTTGGACAGTGACCCTCAGGCGCACCTGTCCAAGTACGCTTGCGGTTGGTGCCAGTCACGTGATGATGCTGAAGAAGGAGCGCCTCCTCTATCTCCCCGACGAGGCCAGCGTGGGTGACCAGGTCGGCCCCCGTCGCGCGTCCGAGGCCCTCATTCGCGGTGGTCGTCTCGCCGTGGTACCAGGCGTTCGCCCCCCATTTCGAGGCAGCCACCTCGGGTCCGATCGATGCGTCGGCTCGGCTCCTCGCCCTCGCCAACTCGTTTCAGCCGACCATCATCCTTTGGTCGCACCCGTCGAACTTTCCGGTGCCATCCGAGCTTGTCGCCAGACTCCGGAGTCTTGAGTCGACACCAACAATCGTTCTGCAGGACATGGATCCCTGGGGGATGGTTCGAAAGCGGCTTACCCCAGGCACACGGTCGCTCGCGAAGCAGGCCGACCTGGTCTACCTCTGTGGCACGGGATCAGTGGCGTGCTTCGACGAGCGGGCGCGGCTCGTATCCGCTTCGCCTTCCACGCGGCCGACGGCGCGCGGTTCGGCACCCATGGTCACCGACCACGCAGCGCGAGTACGACGTGGTGATGATCGGCAATCGCATTCCGGGGCGGTTTCCGGGCAGCGCTATGCCGGGTGTGTGGCGTCGGGCACGACTTGTCGAATTGCTGAGTGTCGGGTCCGTGCTTTCGCCCTATACGGTGACGGCTGGGAAGGCCATCCCAGCTGGAAGGGCCCGCTCGTGTTTGAAGACCAGGGCGAGGCCAACCGCTCCGCTTGGGTGAGCGCAGGGTGGGACCACTTCCCGGCCATCGCGAAACTACACGTCCAACAGGACGCCGATCTCGCTCGTGAGTGGCGTCCCGCACGTCACCAACTACAGTCCCGGGTACGAGCTGATCTATCCACCTGGTTCAGGGCTCTACTGGGGCAAGACGGTGCGCTCCGTCGCCGAGATGGTCACTGTCGTGCTCGCCATGCCCAGGAAGGACCTACTGGCGATCGGCGAGCAGGCGGCGTGCTTTGCACGCTACCACCGTTCCCAAGAAGCTCTCATGGAACGCCTCCTCGAGGACGTATCGGCGTTCCGCTCGGCCGCTACTCGGGGCGAGGGGTGAACGAGGCGCCACTCCTCGGTCTCGGGGAAGACGGACGGCTTCGACCCGACCGAAAGCGTTCTGAGTCTCACCGCCCGTACGAAACGTGGGTAGTTCTGGACCTCCGCCTCGGTGGCGCTCACCGTCGTGCGGCAAGTTGGCTGCATGATCGCCATCAGCTGGCGCCTTAGCCGTCAGCTGGCCTTGTCGCCTTCGCCAGTGTGCCCATGGCGCTCGCGGGGTCTTTCGCCGAGACGGCAGCTCCTCCGCGGTGATCCACAAGGCCCAGCTCGATAATCGCGATGTGCAAGTTGCAGTACGCGACAATCCAGACAACTCCCTGGCGGTTCGAGTCCTGGAAACCCGCTGTACCTCTACGAACTACCGCTCAACCAAGTGAGCCACCGTGGGCTCACGGGATTCTAGGATCGATTATGTGACGCAAAACAATCATGTTCCAGGAAAGTAGGTCTTGATCTTTCCCCGTATCATCCTGGAAACACGAAGGTCCGTGCGATATAACTGTCGCATCGCTGATGGGCGGCAGCCCACCAAGAGAAGGTGCTTCGCGGTAGAACCATGGCATCTGACGCCGTGAAGGACCGCATGTCCTCCATCGCTGTCCCTGTCGAGACAGCACCTGACATGCGTGCCGAGGTCGAGATTCCGTTCACACCATTCTGGACGATCAGTGACACTCGGGCCGACAGCATCATCGCCAGTGCGCACACCAGATCCATGCCCGCCTGGGGCCACTGCGGCGGCACTCGCACCAATCGCCACCGCAATCCCCTCGTCGTACGTGCACCGGGTATCACACGCCGATCCGGTCGGCGGTCTCGGAGGGCGGCGCCAGGGCAAGGGCGGTCCTCAACAACGGGATGACGAGCTTTCGTGTAACGAAACGCTGCCAGAAACCGAACCACCATGCTGCCGCCACGCTCGAAGATGGCTCAGGCCCCTAGCCGATTCGTCACAAAAGAGAGCCCGGTCTCACAACCTTACGTGACAGTTCCCCGATAAGCGGAAGCCGCCCCGATGGAGAAGGGACAAGCGTGTCACTCTGCAAGACCATCTCCCGTGCCCGGTCCCCGATCAGTGGAACCTCGAATATGGCGGGTACCCGCGACGAACACAGGAGATGTCAGGTTTCGGTCTCCTGCCAGCCGGTGCTGAGCAAACAGCAGCGCATAGGAGAACTGGAACAACTGGTTGCCCAGGTCACCTCTCAGCGTGACACCTGTCGGCTCGGAGCGGTGAGTTCATCCACCTCACCCCAGTCCCCGAGAGGTGCCATGGCGCGGCGTAATTTCGAATTACGGAAGGCGGAGCCGGGCACGCCAAAGCATCATTCTGGCCGAGCATCGAACGATACCGACGGTTCTCATCGATTGTCTGATGCAAACGACGACGGTCCTTCGTGAACGTGCGCGGTGTACCGAGGCGCCTGTCGGCGTGGAGCACAAATCACCGGCGAGGTTGCTCCGACCGCCTCGTGTCGCCACTGTTGCCTGGATCGCGTCGAGGCAAGGCTCGGTGCTGGGGCGGTCGGCGATCGACCAGCCGGGCAAACGGCGCGAGCAGGCGTTGATGACTGTTGCAAGATACAGCCCGTCCGCATCGGTCCAGATGTATTTTGCGTCGCCGATCCACAGCTCGTCGATGTTCGCCCGGTCGAAATCGCTGTCCGACGCAGGCTGAACTACCGGGACCTTCGAGGGGTCCGGCGCTTCGTTCGCGTCTTCCTCTGGCTCGATCAACCTACAAGGGCCTGACGGGCCATCTCGGGCTTGGAAAGCCTTGTGGTTGACCGGGATGTCTTCTCGGGCCTGCTCGGCGGTCAGCGGTGTCGATCCAACGCGCCGCCAGCAAGTGCTTCCTGTGCACCCGCACGACGTCAGGGGTCACCACGGCCCTCCCCAGCACGGTTGGAATTGTCGGCCCTGACTTGCGGGCGGTGTAGGCATAGAAGCCAGTAATCGAGACCTTGCAGACCCGACAAAGGGTCCTGACCAGGAAGTCAGACCTCTGGACGGCGAAGAACGCGAACACTCTCACGCCTTGTGATTCCTTCACAAGGCCGTAGCTCGCTTCAGGATCGTGCTCGGCCTCCAACTCTGCCACCCGGCCTCGAAGCGCTCAGTTCTAGGAAGATTCCACGGATTCGGTCGCGAATCGACCTGGGTCGTGCGTCTTGCGATCGGCTTTATCCTTCTTCAGCCAGTAGCCGAAGTTGGATTCCCCCATCCCGAAGCTGACGAGCAAACGCAGAAGATCGACCGGCCCGACGATCGCACGAGCACGACCACAACAGCCATGAACTACAGCGAGAACTGCCGGTGCTGCTGCCCCGTCGGGTCTCTTTCGCCGGGCTCTCCGCCTGGCATATCGGGTGTCCACTCCTGTTGCGGCGAAGCCTACGCCATTACACTGTTGCCATGTTGCGTCCTGAAAACTGGACCAGACCAGCGGGTGCAAGTCCCGCCCGGTCCGGGTAAATGCGCCGGAACGCCCGGTAGCAGGCCCCGGTTCGTCGCCGAGAGGTGGCGGGCTGAGCAGGGTGTCAAAAGCCTCTTCGGAGGAAGCAAGCGTGCGGGCCGTAGTGCCACCAGGCACGAGTCCTGCAGCCTCGTCAGATATACAACGGAGAAGCGAGCCGCTCATGCCACGACGAAGGCAGCATTCGACCTACTGGCGATCCGGACATGCCCTTGGTCGAGTCCTTCCGGGGTATGGGGAGCGGCACCTACGCACGGCTTGGTTCGGGACAGGAGAGGCCCGTCTTGCCAGCCTCGTCAGCAAAGACCGTCGGTATAAGCCAATGGTGAAAATCGACGGGAGGCAAGCGGGAGTCCGACGGGTCGTAGTACCGCTGATAGCCGTGAGCAACGTGGCAGGAGGGAAGGGCCCCGACTTCGGTCACACCGGCCATGGAGGTAAGCGTGAGGGCATGACCGGGACCGCCCGGTCCAACTACCCCGAGGGGAGACATCTTCCCCCCGCCAAAGTGCGACAACTCCAGAACCGGCTATGGGCTGCGGCCAGCAGTCCCCGGGTCGGCGCTTCCGCGCCCTTTATGACCGCATCTACAGGTCGGGAGAGAGGGGACAAGGACGGAAGGCAGGCGAAAGAGGGGGACAGCGACCGCCGACGGGGACACGACCGAAGGCGAGACAAGGCACAGCGGGCCCGAGACCGGCACAGGACCAGGGACCGCAACCGCAGCCACCCAGAAGACGCCGGCGGGACGACGGGAGGGACGCACAGTTAGGGCGGAGCGGCCGGGAGAGCACGGGGCCGGCACACAGGCGCCCACGTTCGCCCACGTGGCGGCGTAGGGGCTGGGTGGTAGGTCGGGGGAATGGCCGGAGCCGTATGAGGCACACGGCACGCACTGGCGGGGGAGCTGAGCCGTGAACCGGCTGGAGCGGCTGCCGTTGAGATCGTGGCAGCACGCAGACCGCATGTGCTGGGGATCTGGTGCAGCGCCACTTCGGTCGCAAACCGCCGGCGTGCCGAGACTGACGACATTAAGGCCGATCTTCACGGTTACGACCTGACGTTCACCCGCGAAATCGTAGTTGTGACCACCGAAGGACCTGCGTCCAGTGACGGCCCATTCGGCAACGTGCTCGCTGGTGACCTCGCGGGCGCGCGTCGACCGACTCCTGCGATAACCGGCTGACCAGAACATCTCGAAGACCGCCGCGGTTGGGATTGCGTCCCGCAGGATGGTGCTCATCGAGGGCGATCTCGATCATCCACGTTGGCGCAGGATCAGCTGCCAGTGTCGCCGCAGCTCCTGACAGCACCATGTGCTCAGCGCCTTCGACGTCCATCTTGATTAGCAATCGCTTCCCTAACACGTCAGCACCGCGGAACAGCGAGTCGAGCGTATGAACCGCAACCGTCGTCTGCTGGACAGCTCCGGCCTATCCGGCGATGAGCGACGCCCCTGTCCCACTGCCAAAGAGGGTCAGCAGGCCCGGTGCGTCCCCAAGTGCGACGGGGTAGACGAGCGTGTCGTGCCACCCGTTGTCAGCGAGGTTCCGATAGAGGAACCGAAGGTTCGCCCAGAAAGGTTCGATCGCGATGGCTGGCACACCAGTCGATCGGGCAACGCACGTGTATAGCCCGTAGTTAGCGCCGACATCCACGAAGACATCGCACTCGGCCAGCCGCTCGCGGACATACGCGATTTCGTCAGGCTCAAACGCGCCGGTGACCCGATGCTCACTGCCACGGAACGTGAACCCCAGCGCACTACGGATAGGCTTCGCCCGAGCCGACCGGACCTCTTCCTGCGCGAACTTCACCAGATGAACCGGCACCGGCGCCGCCTCCATGATCTTCGCTCGAACGCTCACGGGGATCTTCGCTCGAAGGCTCACGGAACTCAACCATAGCTGCGCCCACGTCTGAGCCGACGGGTGCGGAAACACTGCTAAAACACGGCAGGAGTGAGTATTCCG
>CAWILM010000037.1:0-43828 GCA_963836935.1 uncultured Acidimicrobiaceae bacterium | reverse complement strand
GGTGGCCGGTGTCCGGATAGCGCAGGTCCTCGGCCCGGCGGCGGGCGGCCGCCGCCGCGAGGACGTTCGCGGACAGCCACGACGAAGTTCACGTCCTCTTCGGCAAACCGGCGCGGGCTGCGGCAGCCCACGCCGAGTACACCGGCCGGCGAGTCCTGTCCCGGGATCGGCGCCTCGATGACGCTCATGGCTTCCGCGCGGGTCCAAAGCTCGGGAACCTCGAAACGCACCTCGCGGGCGAGATCGTCACAGACGACGGTCTCCTGGGTGACGAGCGCGAAGCTGACCGGTGAGGACGTCGGATCGGTCGAGAGCAGCTCCGGACCAGAGGGGCTGTGACCGTGACTGGCGGTCAGCGTCACGAAGGCTGCGTCCGGCGTCGCCTCGAACACGTGCACGAAGTCCACTGCGAGCTGCTCGCCGAGAAGGGTGACGGCGTCCTCGACAAGGTCTGAGTAGGCGAACCCGACGAGCGCCCAGCGGCCGAGGTCAGTGAGCGCGGCCTGGCGGGCGGCGTTTGCAGCCAGGCGCTCCTCGCTTTCCCGGTGGGTCGTGAGGTCCCGGATCGTGACGATGAAGCCGCCGACGGCCGGGTCGTCGACCATGTTGTTGGCAATCGACTCCACAGTGCGCCAGGTGCCGTCCGGGTCCACGACCCGGTGCTCGATCGGCGCGCTGCTGCCGGGGTCTTCGGCTGCCCGGGCGAAGTGGCGCCGGACGCGCTCTCGGTCTTCGGGGTGAACGAGCGTCTCAAGCTGGAGCGCCTCGCCCTCGCTCCACCCGGGACCGAAGAGGCGGCGGCCGGCCGGGTTGGCGGAACGGAGGAGACCGTCGCGTGTCATGAAGACGATGCCATCCGAGGCGTGCTCGACCAGAGCCATCTCGCGCCGGGCGCCGTCGAGCACGGACCGTTCGGCGGCGACGCGGGCCGAGCTGTCGAGGATGATCCCCGCCGCCCCGTCCGGCTCGCCCAGTTCGCCGTGTAACGGGACGCCCCAGACCTCCAGGTGGTGCCGCGGCAAGGAGACGGAAGCGAACTCGAGTCGCTCGCCCCCGAGCAGGCGCCGGGCGAGCGCGGCCAGGTCCGGGCAGTCCGCGAGAATCTCCGCCAAGCTCCTGCCGAGCAGGGAACCGGGAGCCTCGCTCAGCTCGGCCAAGAGACCACCGTCGAGGAAGGTGAGCACGCCCTCGCGGTCGCAGGCGAACAGCAGCACCGGCCCGGCGCGGGCGGCAGCAAGGGGCGCAAGCGCGCGGAGCGGCGGATGGTCGAATCGCTCCGCCTTGAAGCCGGGCGCGTCCGGTCCTTCGCCTTGCCTCATCGGCAACCTCCTCGATGGCCCCCCGATGATGGCAAGATTACCCAGGGGCACCGGACCTGATGGTTCTTAGCCGAGATCGGGCGTCCCGCCGGCGCCGGGGATAAGGCCGCCTCCCGACGCGCGGTGATGGGCGGCGAGGGAGCGGGCGGGACGCGGGGAGGCGTTGTGGGCGACGAGACCTTGGAACAGATCAGGGCTGAGCTCGACACCGTGGCCGAACGGCTCGCCGACGCCGCCTACGACTGCCTGCGGGCCCAGCTCCGCCGGGGAGCCAAGCCCTCCAAGACCGACCCGGACCTCCTGCGCGAGAAGTTGCTGTCGCGAGCCCGCAACGCTGTCGAACGCGCCTCGTCGCTCGTAGCGCAAGCCGAACGCGCCGCCACCCAGGCGGGGGACGGGACGCCCGCGCACGCCGTCGACGCCTCCGACTGAGAGCTGCAGCTCGCCGCGGGCCAGGAGTTGATGGTGTCGATGAGCAGGCGGAGCCGGCCGTGGGAACGCCGGTCGAACTCGAGGGCGAGACGCTTCAGTTCCAGGTGGTCGCGGCCCGCTCGCTCGGGGGGCAGGGGACCGGTCCTCCAGATCCCCTTCGGCGAGCAGATGTCGGCGAACTCGGTGTTGAGCGCGGCCAGTTCCTCGTCCGAGGGCGCGAACCGGCAGCGGATGACCATCGTCGTTCCGACAAAGCGCCGGGAGTGGTAGTTGCGGTAGAAGCCCAGGATCTCCTCGACGGCCGTGCTGACGTCGTCGGTGATGCGGTAGAGGGCGTCGTCGTCAGGGTCCACAAGGCCCCGGCGCATCACCTCGCCGTTCAGGAACGCCTCGAGCCCCTCCCAGTAGGGGTCGCCCGGAAGGTCCAAGAGGACGATCGGAGCCGGTTCGGCCTTGCCCGTCTGAAGCAGCGTGAACAACTCGAAGGACTCGTCCAGCGTCCCGAAGCCGCCTGGCAGCACCGCGAACGCAGACGACTCCTTCATCAACATGAGCTTTCGTGTGAAGAAGTACTTCATCTCGACGAGGCGACCTTCGGCGGCGAGCTGGGGATGCGAGGCGGTCTCGAACGGGAGGCGGATCTCGACGCCGAGGGACATGTCGGTGCCAGCGCCGTCGGTTCCCGCCGCCATGATGCCGGGACCGGCTCCCGTGACCACCAGCCACTTCTCGTGGGCCATGCGCGCGGCGAGGTCGGTCGCCTGGGCGTAGAGGGGGTCGGACACCGCCGTTCGCGCCGAGCCGAACATGGTCAGCTTCGGGATGCCCCGATAGTGCGAGAACAGCTCGAAAGCCCGCTCCATCTCGTCGAGCGCCGAGGCAGCGATCTTGAGGTCCAGCCGGCTGGCATCGATGCGGGCGAGCGAGAGGCCGGTCACGAGGATGTCGCGGAGCAGGTCGCGGTTCCCTCGGGCGCCGACCAGGTCCAAGAGCTCCGCCACGCGGCCCTCGATCGTCTCGCCGAGCCCGGCGGGCGCTGTCGGAGTCATTTCTCAGCTGGCCGCCTGGAGGACACGTCCATAAAGGGTGGTGCGCTGTTCGAGGGGACGCCCGAGCGACGCCGCCAGGGCGCGGAAGTCTGACTCGTGCATCTCTTGACCGTGTTTGGCTCCCGCCGCCCGGGAGATGTTCTCGTCCATGAGGGTCCCACCGAGATCATTGCACCCGGCGGTGAGCAGCTGGCGGGCGCCCTCCAGGCCGATCTTCACCCAGCTCGCCTGGATGTTGTCGATCCAGCCGTTGTAGGCGATGCGGCCGACGGCGTGCATCAGCAGTGCCTCGCGAAACGTCGGGCCCCGGCGCGCCTTCTTCTGGAGGTAGATCGGCGAGGCCATGTGGACGAAGGGGAGAGGGACGAACTCGGTGAAGCCCCCCGTCTGCTTTTGCAGGGCACGCGTGCGCACGATGTGGCGCGCCCAGTGACGCGGCTGCTCGACGGCCCCGAACATGATCGTGACATTGGAGCGCAAGCCGACGCTGTGCGCGACGCGGTGTACCTCGAGCCAGCGCTCGGTGTTGATCTTGTCGGGGCAGAGCACCGACCGGACCTCGTCGTCGAGGATCTCCGCGGCGGTGCCCGGCAAGGTGCGCAGGCCCGCTTGCTTGAGCCGTACCAGATAGGTGTCCAGAGGCTCGCCGAGGCGACGTGCCCCCTCGTGAACCTCGAGCGCGGTGAAGGCGTGGATATGGATGCTGTCCGAACCGGCCCGCACGGCCTTCAGCACCTCGAGGTAGTACTCGCCGTCGAAGTCCGGGTGGATCCCACCTTGGAGGCAGACCTCGGTGGCGCCTGCCTGCTCCGCCTCGACGACACGTCGGGTGATCTCGTCGGTCTCGAGTAGGTAGGGGCTGCCCCGCAGGTTCAGCGACAGCGGGCCCTTGGAGAACGCGCAGAACCGGCACTTGAAGGTGCAGACGTTGGTGTAGTTGATGTTCCGGTTGACCACGAAGGTGACGACGTCGCCGACCGTTGCCCGGCGGAGCTCGTCGGCTACCTCCGCGACGGCAGCCACCTCGGGCCCGCGCGCCGCGAACAGCGTGACGATCTCGTCCGCGCCGACCTCCTGGCCTGCGAGGACGCCGGTCAACACCTCGCCCACGGCCCCGCTGGCGCCCGCGCGCGCCCGGCGGGCGAGTTTCGCCGAGCCCGCGGAGGCCGCCCCGCGGGGCCGGCGCGGTGTCCCAGGCGCGGCCTGGTCCAAGAGACGTGGTGGTGCCACCTCGCCCCCGGCACACCAGCTCGAGTCCCGGGCCAGGCCTTCGGCGTCGGAGTGGTCCAGCACCGCCGGGCGCAGGGCGGAAGCGAGGAATCTCTCGTTGGCCCACTCCGGGTGCACGGCGAGGCGGGGGGCGAGCACATGTTGGTGCCGCTCGGTCACATGCCGCAGGCGCTCGAGCGCCGGCCAGGCGCGCTCGGGGTTCACGTGGTCGGCGGTCACCGGCGACACCCCGCCCCAGTCGTCGATGCCGGCGTCGAGAAGGGTCGCGAAGTCCTCGGTCAGGTTGGGGGGTGCCTGGAGATGGACGTCGGGGGGCAGAAGTATCCGGGCGACGGCGATCGACCAGAGGTGCTCCTCCGCGGGACAGGGCGCAACGGCGTGCATGCGCCGTGGCGGGCTTGGGGAGGAAGTTCTGGACGATCACCTCCTGGACGTGACCGTACCGGGCGTGACTGGCGGCGATCGCCCGGAGGGCAACGAGACGGTCGGCCCGGGTCTCGCCTATGCCCACGAGGATCCCCGTCGTGAACGCGATCTCTAGACGGCCGGCGGCATCCAAGGTCGCGAGCCTGCGCGCGGGCGTCTTGTCCGGGGACGCCCGGTGGCAGGCGAGGCCGTGGGCGAGGGACTCGAGCATCATCCCCTGGCTCACCGCCACCTCGCGAAGTTGGGCGAGCTCGTCCTCGAGCAGCGCCCCGGCGTTCGCGTGCGGGAGCAGGCCCGTCTCGGCTCGCACGAGACGGCAGCACTCGCGCGAGGTAGTCCACGGTCGAGGCGAACCCGTGAACTCTGAGCCATTCTCCGGCAACCGGGTAGCGGAGCTCCGGACGCTCCCCGAGGGTGAACAGGGCCTCGTGACAGCCTGCCGCGGCACCTGCCGCGGGCGATGGCGAGTACCTGGCTGGGGTCCAGGTAGGCGGCGGTGAGGCGAGCCGGCGGTTTGGCGAAGGTGCAGTAGCCACAGCGGTCCTGGCAGAGCATCGTCAGCGGGAGGAAGACCTTCGGGGAGAAGGTGACCCGCCTGCCGTAGCGGAGGTCGCGGATCCGGCGCGCCTCGGCCAGGAGCTCTGCCGGAGCGGCGGCGAGCAGCGCGTCGTCGGTCAGGTCGCAAACAGCACCCGCGCCGACGCTGTTCGGGGCGCTCGAGGTTCGGGTCGTGTCGGTCATGGACTCACCCTACGGCGGGGGAGCCCGAGCCGGTCGCCCCCGGGTCACATAGCCAGACCACTCGGCCGGCACGCACGTGCGTGGCCGGGATGTCCTCGTTGTGGAACACGCGTGACAAGGCCTCCTGCTTGTCGGCTCCGGCGACCGTGAACACCACCAGGCGGGCGCGCGCGATCCCGGCGAGGGTCAACGTGACCCGCTCGTGGCGATTGCGGCCCGAAGGGTCCACGTTGTGCTCCACGAGCCGCCCCGCTGGGGCCGAGAGCGCGGCCGAGCCCGGGAACAAGGAGGCGGTGTGGCCGTCCGGGCCGAGCCCGAGATGCACGAGATCGAGGTGCGGGCACGCCGCGATCACCGCCGCGTAGGC
The DNA here is from genome assembly GCA_963836935.1 of uncultured Acidimicrobiaceae bacterium. Classification (GTDB taxonomy): domain Bacteria; phylum Actinomycetota; class Acidimicrobiia; order Acidimicrobiales; family Bog-793; genus Fen-455. The sequence goes on along the minus strand of CAWILM010000037.1, from coordinate 38,264 downwards.
CTCGGACGGGGCCTTGCAGTCCATCGGGAGGAGTCTCGGGCGTGGCGCGACGCGCTCGACGAGGGCCTCGCGGATCATGCGCTGGTTCGCGTCCGGGTCGTCCGGCGGCACGCACCGCTCGTCACCGACCAGGCACTCGACCCTGCTCCAGTCGAGGCCGCTTCGCGTGGCGAGCTCCTCGTAGCACTCGCGAGCGGTTTCTCCGCCCGACAGCACGAGGCGGAACCAGTCGTCGCGCCCAGTGGCCGCGTCGTCCATTTCCCGGGCGACCAGATCCGCGAACGCACCCGGCACATCGTCGACGACGTGCAGCTCGCCGTAGGGGACGCTCGGCTCACCGTCGGGCGACACTCAGGGGTTCACCCATTCGTACCCGTCGGGCTCCAACAGCCGGGCGGCCTCGAGCGGACCCCAGCTGCCGGCGCTGTAAAGCGACAGGTGCGGGTACCCCTCCGCGAACGCCTCCTGGAGCGGCTCGAGAAGCCGCCAGGCCTGTTCCACCTCGTCGGTGCGGATGAACAACGTGGGGTCCCCGATCATCGCGTCGAGCAGGAGCCGTTCGTAGGCCTCCGGGGGATCGGTCCCGAAGGCGTCCTTGTAGGAGAACTCCATGGCCACGGTGCGCACGCGGTAGTCCTGACCGGGCACCTTGGCCCCGAAACGGAGCGTTATACCCTCGTCGGGCTGGATGCGCAGGATGAGCGCGTTCGGCTGGAGCCCTCGCGTCAGCTTGCCGGCGAAGGGGAGGTGAGGCGGCCGCTGGAACACCATCACGACCTCTGTGGAGCGTTTGGCCAGGCGTTTGCCGGTACGAATGAACACGGGCACGCCGGCCCAGCGCCAGTTGTCGACCGTGAGCCGCATGGCGACGAACGTCTCGGCCAGGGACTGCGGGTCCACACCCTCCTCCTCGCGGTATCCGGGAACGCTCTTGCCGTCAATCGTGCCGGCCGTGTACTGGGCGCGCACGACTGCGGTGCCGACCTCGTCGGCCCGGGGCGCCATGATCGAGCGCAGCAGCTTGACCTTCTCGTCGCGGATCGAGGTCGGGTCCATCGTGGCCGACGGTTCCATCAAGGTGAGGGCCAGGACCTGCATCACGTGGTTCTGCACGATGTCGCGCAGCGCCCCGGCGCTCTCGTAGAAGGACCCCCGGTGTTCGACGCCGAGAGATTCGGCAACCGTGACGTGCACGTGGCCGACGTAGCGCCGGTTCCAGACGGGTTCGAAGATCGAGTTGGCAAAACGCAGGGCAAGCACGTTCTGCACGGTCTCCTTGCCCATGTAGTGGTCGATGCGGTAGATCTGCGGCTCGGCGAAGCCTTCGTGCAGGGTCTCGTCGAGGGCCATCGCGGTCTCGAGGTTGCGGCCGAAGGGCTTTTCGATCACGAGTCGCGGCGAACTTGCCCCCAGGCCCGGGACGGTTCAGGCCGTGACGGGCCAGGCCGCGGGCGACCTCCCCGAAAAGCGCCGGGATGGTGGCGAGGTAGTAGATCCTGTTGCCCGCCGTGCCCCCGCCCCCCTTTGCCTCGTCGAGCTCGGCGAGGATCTCGATGATCTTGTTGAACGTGGCGTCGTGGTCGTAGTTCCCGCTCACGTAGCGGAACTGCTTGACGAGGTCAGCCCAGGCGGGGCCGGCGCCGGAGACCGCCTCGAGGCAGTGCTGGCGGAACTCGTCATCGCTCCACTTGCTCCTGGCGACACCGACGAGGACAAAGCCGTCCGCGAGCGAGCCGTTGCCCGCCAGCGACGCCAGGGCCGGGAGGAGCTTTCGCGCGGTGAGGTCACCCGAGGCGCCGAACATCACCAGCGCGAGCGGCGGGGCCTTCGTTTGAGACCGGGGCGGGGTCACGAGGACGCCTTCTCCGACGCCCGCGGGACGGCGTGACCCCCGAACTGGTTGCGCAAGGCGGCCAGCAGCCGCAACCCGTAGGAGTTCTTCTCCCGGCTCTCGAAGCGCCGGAAAAGGGAGGCGGCGATCACCGGGACCGGCACGTCGCGCTCGAGCGCGGCCTCGAGTGTCCAGCGGCCCTCCCCGGAGTCGACGACGAACGGCTCGATGTCCTCGAAACCGGCTCCCGGCCGCAGCGCCCGCTCGGTGAGCTCGAGCAGCCAGGACCTGACCACGGAGCCGTAGCGCCAGATCGAGGCGATCTCGTGCAGGTCGAGGTCGAACTCGGCGGCCTGGGACATGATCTCGAAGCCTTCGGCATAGGCCTCCATGAGCCCGTACTCGATGCCGTTGTGCACCATCTTGACGAAGTGGCCGGCACCGACGCCCCCTACGTGCGCGTAGCCGCCCTCCGGCGCGAGCGCGAGAAAGATCGGCGCCGCGATCGCGACCGCCTCCGGACTGCCCCCGACCATGATGCAGTAGCCGTTCTCCAAGCCCCACACGCCCCCCGAGGTGCCGGCGTCCACGAAGTGGATGCCCCGTTGGGCCAGCCTTTCGGCACAGGGGGCGGCTTGTTTGTAATTCGAGTTGCCCCCGTCGATCACGACGTCCCCCGCTTCGAGGAGCTGGCCGAGGGACCGGACGGTGTCCTCGGTGGGCTTGCCGGCCGGCACCATGACCCAGGCCACGCGGGGCCGGGACAGCTTGGCGGCCAGCTCCTCGAGGCTCGCGGCGGTGTCGGCCCCGTAGGCGGCCACAGCCGAACGCGCCTCGGCGCCGAGGTCGAAGCCGACCACCTCATGGCCCTTTTCAATCAGGCGCCGGGTCATGTTGGCGCCCATCTTGCCGAGCCCGACCATGCCGATCTTCATCGTCCGCGTCCTTCCTTGCCGTCCGTCTCCCCACCGCCCCCGCTCATCCGATCTCGTCCAGCTGGTCGAGCTCGACCCGGATCACCCGGCGGTGATGGGTCAGAAGGCTCTCGTGGTCGCCGATCGACTGCGCGTTGATGAGGGTGGGAAAGTCGTACGGCTCACCCGGGATCGACAGCTCCGCCGACGGGGTTGACCGGACGAGCTGCACCGCGACGACGCTGTTCGGCCCGCCTTTGTGGAGTTGGCCCGTCGAGTGCAAGAAGCGGGGCCCGTAGCCGACCGTGACGGCCATCTGACCGTTCGCGTCCCGTACGCGGCGGCGGAGCGCCTCGAGCTGGGCGTCCTGACCGAAGGGCAGATAGGCCTGGATGGACACATAGTCGTGCGGGCGGACCTGCCCGGCGACGAGGGACATGAGGTCCTCCGGCGCGGCGGACTCGAGCGAAGGGAGGCGGAGAGCACCGAGCACTTTCAAGGTGTTCGCCTTCGACTCGGCGACGTTGGGTTCGTCGAACGGGTCGATGGAAAGGGCGTGGCCGGCGATCGCGACGCCCAGTTCGAAGCGGAAGAACTCTTCTCCCAGATCTCCCGGCTCGTCGATCGTGACGGTGATCGTGTGCCTGTCGTCCCCGGTCTCGGGCTCGGTCGTCGGTACGGGCACACAACCGCGGCCCTGCTTGCCCGTTGACTCGGCGATGAGCTGCTCGACCCACAGGCCAAAGGAACTGGTCCGCTCGCCCACGACGACGGTGGTCTTATCGCGCCCTGACAGCGCCGCCGCGCCCATCTCCTCGCCGAGGGCCACAGCCTCTTCCCGGTCGGCGTCGAGAGCTCGCTCGCACAGCTCGGCCACGTCGTAGCCCATGAGCGCGGCCGGCACCAGGCCGAAGAACGACAGCACCGAATAGCGTCCGCCAATGTCGGGCGGGTTCTCGAACACGTGCCGGATACCGAGCTCGCCGGCCTCACGGGCCAGTGGCGTACCGGGATCGGTGACGACCGCGTAGCGGGAGGGATCGCCGACTCGGCTGCGGGCATACGAGAAAAGGACATTCGGCTCGAGGGTCGTGCCGGACTTCGAGGAGACGATTATGAAGGCCTCCTCGAGCGGCAGGCCGGCGACCGTGGCAGGGTCCGTCGTGTCGCACACGACAACGCGGCGGCCCTGCCCGCCGCCAAGGTTGTCCCTGACCGCGGCGAGGACGGCCGGCCCGAGCGAGGACCCCCCCATGCCCAAGAGCACGATCGTGTCCTGGTCGACGCTGGCGGCGAAGCTCTTCAAGGTCCGCGCGTTGTCGAGCATGCTCCGCGGCGTGTCGAGCCAGCCGAGGCGGTTGGGCGCGACGTTGCCGTCGGGCCACAGCGTGTGGTCACGGGCCCAAAGCCGGGCCAGGAGCTCAGATGTCAACGGGTCGTCCCCATCGCGGCGGCCTTCTCGTGCAACTTGTCGAGGAGATCGTCGAAGGAAGCGGCAAAGGCTGCAACGCCTTCGGTCTCGAGGACCGCGGCGACATCGGCGATGTCGATCCCGCACTGCGCCAGGCTCTCGAAGCTCGCCTCGGCGGCGGCAAGGTCAGCATCGGTGATCGGCTCGACGCGCCCGTGTTCCATGTAATGCCCGAGCGTGTCCTCCGGCATGGTGTTGACGGTGTTGTGGGCGACGAGGGTGTCGACGTACACGAGGTCGGGATAGGCCGGGTTCTTCGTGGACGTGGAGGCCCAAAGGGGGCGTTGCGGGCGCGCTCCCGCCATTGCCAGCGCCTCCCAGCGGGGCCCCGCGAACAGCTCGAGGTACACCTTGTAGGCGAGCCGGGCCTGGGCGACGGCGGCCTTGCCGCGCATGGCGAGAGCGAACGAGGCGGTGGGTGAGCCCGCATCCTCCTTGGCGATCTGTGCGAGACGGCGGTCCACCTCGGTGTCGACGCGGCTGACGAAGAACGACGCCACCGACGCCACCTTGGAGGCGTCTCCTCCGTGGCCCACGAGCGCCTCGAGGCCCGAGATGTAGGCCTCGATGACCTCGCGGTAACGCTCGAGGGAGAAGATCAAGGTGACATTGATGCTCCGGCCCTCGGCGATCAAGGCCCGGATGGCCCCGAGGCCCTCGCGCGTGGCCGGGATCTTCACCAGCAGATTGGGCTGGTCGATGCGCGCGTGGAGCTGGCGGGCGGACTCGATCGTGCGGGCGGTGTCGTGGGCGAGGAGCGGTGAGACCTCGATCGACACGAAACCATCACCTCCGGCGCTGTCGTCGAACACGGCGCGCAGCGCCGCGAGCGCCCCTGAGACGTCCGCGATCACGAGGTCCCAGTAGGCCTCCTCCACGCTCTGGCCCTCGGCCAGGGCGGCGGAGAACTCCTCGTCGTAGTCCGCGCTGGCTGCGATCGCCTTGGCCATGATGGTCGGGTTCGAGGTGAGCCCCCGCACACCCGCGGTGACCAGCTCGGCCAGGCGGCCGGAGGTCAGGTAAGAGCGCTTCAGATTGTCGAGCCAGGGGCTCTGGCCCCCGCGCTCGTAGAGGTCCTGCAGTCTCGTCATATCTCTCCCTACTATCGGGCCCGAGTCGCGAGCAGCTCGCGGGCTTTCTGGGCGACGTGATCGGCCGTGAAGCCGAACTTCTCCATGTTCACCGATCCCGGTGCCGAAGCACCGAACCGGTCGATCGCGATGGTCGCGTCGGCGTAGCGCTCCCACCCGAACGAGGCCGCGGCCTCGACCGCCAGCCGCGGGACATCGCGTGGCAGCACCTGCTCGCGATAGCCCGCTTCCTGTTCGGCAAACAGCTCCCAGCTGGGAAACGACACGACCCGGGCGAGGATTCCCTCCGACTCAAGGACGCTCGCGGCTGCGAGGCAGAGCTGGACCTCGCTGCCGGTCCCGATTAGCACGATGTCGACGGGGGAGCCGCCCTGCACCAGGGCGTAGGCACCGTGGGCGACACCGTCGCCGGCGAGGGCGCCCGTCTCGGCGAGCACAGGCAGATCCTGGCGGCTCAACACCAGCGCTGTGGGCCCGTTCGAGTCCACGGCGATCTTCCAGGCGGCCGCGGTCTCGTTGCCGTCGGCAGGGCGGATCACGCGCAGGCCCGGCATGGCCCGTAGCGATGCGAGCTGCTCGATGGGCTGGTGGGTCGGGCCGTCCTCGCCGAGGCCGACTGAGTCGTGGGTGAAGAAGTACACGACATGGGCCTGCGAGAGGGCCGCGAGGCGCACGGCCGGGCGGCAGTAGTCGCTGAAGACGAAGAACGTGCCGCCGACCGGCAGCACCCCCCCGTGCAGTGCCATCCCGTTCATCGAGGCCGCCATGGCGTGCTCGCGGATGCCGAAGTGGACCTGGGCTCCGCCCGGATGCGCCCGGGACTGGGTCTCGGCGCCACTACCCAAGTCGGTGCCGGTGTTGCCCGTAAGGTCACCAGCGCCGACGACCAGGCCTGGGATCTTACCGCTCGTGGCCGTCAGGCACTTGTTGATGGCCTTGCGCGTGGCCAGCTTCGTGCCCGCTTCGAAGCTGGGCAGGCCGTCGGCCCAACCCGGAAGGCCGCCTCCGCGTAGGCAGGCCTCGAACCGCTCCCGGTCGCCGGCCGAGACGGCTTGGCGCTTCTCCCAGGCTTCGCGCTCGGCCCGGCCGCGTCGTGCCCGCTCCGCATAGAAGGCGGGAACCTCCTCGGGAACGTAGAAGTCCTGGTCGGCAGGCAGGCCCAGCAGGGCCTTGGTGAGGCTTATCTCCTCAGCACCGAGCGGCTCTCCATGCGCCTCCTTGGTGTCGGTGCGGTGGGGCGAGGGCCAGCCGATGTGGCTGCGCAGCACCAGCAGCGACGGCCGGTCCGCTTCGGCCATACCCCGGCGCAGGCCCGCCTCGAGGGCGTCCAGGTCGTTTGCCACCTCCCCGAGGGTCTCGACGTACCAGCCGTAGGCCTGGAAGCGTTTCACGACGTCGTCGGAGCAGGCGAGCTCGGTGGCACCGTCGATCGTGATGTGGTTGTCGTCGAAGACGTACACGAGGCGCCCGAGGCCGAGATGGCCCGCAAGAGAGGCTGCCTCGTGGCTCACGCCCTCCATCAAGTCCCCGTCCCCGCAGACCCCGAAGATGTGATGGTCGATCGACTCCGGCCCGAAGTGGGCACGCAGGAAGCGCTCGGCGACGGCCATGCCCACGCCGTTGGCGAATCCCTGCCCCAAAGGCCCCGTGGTGACTTCGACACCCGGGAGGGCATGGACCTCCGGGTGACCTGGAGTGCGCGATCCCCATTGGCGGAACTGTTCGATGTCGTTGCGGTCGAGCCCGTAGCCATTGAGGAGCAGCATCGCGTACAGCAGGATCGACGCGTGCCCGTTCGACAAGACGAACCGGTCCCGGTCGGGCCAGTCGGGGCGGCTCGGGTCGTGCCGCATCACGCGCGAGAACAGGACATGGGCGAGCGGCGCGAGCGCCATCGCCGTGCCCGGGTGACCGCTGTTCGCACGTTGCACGGCGTCCATGGAAAGGCCGCGGATGACCTTGACGCAGAGTTGTTCCAGATCGGATTCAGGCATTGACCCTAAGACTATGCACGGCGGGCAGGCCGTGGGGTCAGCCGATCGGGGACGGTGACGACGTCTTCACGAAGTGGGTCTCGCTGAGGCGCAGGGTCGCCATCCGGGCTCGCACCAGGAGCCGGATCACCCACCACGCCGGGGTCGATCTCGTGACGGCCCAGTGCCAGTTTCGCGGAGGTCGGCGCGGCGTGATGGTTGTTGTGCAGGCCCTCCCCGCCGGTCACAAAGGCGAGCCACTGGTTGTTGAAGGCGGTGTTCGGGTAGCTCTTGGTCCCGAAACTGTGCCCGACGGCGTTGATGGCGGCGTTGAGTGCCAGGTAGCTCAGGGCGTGCACGGCGGCGGCCACAAGACCCATGCGCCAGCCGAGCACGAGACACAGCCCGGCGATGCCGAGGCCGAGGCCGATGAAGGCGTGGTCGAAGAGAAGTTTGTCCCAACGGTCCGCCGGCAGGTCCTTGGCATAGCGCCCGGTTGTCTGACCGTCTCGCGCGACCTTTCGGTAGAGCGCGGCGTTGGTCAGCTGCACCCGCCAGAACCCGAGGAGCACGGGGGAGTGGGGGTCGCCCGGGACGTCGGTGAAGGCGTGGTGGCGGCGGTGGACGGCAACCCACTGGCGGGGTCGGATGCCCGTCATGAGCCAGATGAGCACGCGAAAGACCGCCCGGACCGAAGGACGAAGCGTGATGGCTCGGTGCGACAACGCCCGGTGCAAGTAGATGGTCGTGCAGAAGAGCGCGAGCTGGCTGAGCACCAGTCCCACGATCACGGCGAGGAGAGGTGCTGGCACGCGTGAAGGGTATCAGTGAGGACCTACCGTCTGGTAGGTAGGCTTCAGGAATGTCGCGCCCACGTGATCTGGCCGTGGGCGAGACCGGGCGGGGGGAGTCTACGAGCGTTCTCCCCCCGCACCTGGCCCGTCAGGCGGGCGTCTCGACGCGCCAGGCGATCCTCGACGCCGCGCTCTGGTGCTTCGCCGAGCACGGCTTCGAAGGGACCTCCCTCAACGACATCGCACAGCTAGTGGGCATTCGCCGTCCGAGCCTGCTGCATCACTTCGCCTCCAAGGACGCGCTTTATCGCGAGGTCGTGGAGGCTTCCTTCTCGGACTGGCTCGTTCGCGTCGCCGAAGCAACCGACCGGCCCCGCGACGGCTGGGAGCAAGTCGACCGGGTGCTCACGACCGGCTTCCAGTTTTTCGCCGAGAGCCCGGAGTTCGTCCGCCTGGTTCGTCGCGAGGCGCTCGAAGGTGGTGGGCGCGTGGCCCGAGAGCTCGGCGTCGCCCTCCGTCCCCTGCTGGAACGAGCGGTCGCCTTCTTCGAGCGGGAGATGTCCGCAGGCCGGTTCCGTTCCCATGACGCGCCGCAGCTCGTTCTCACTGGCTACGGGGCGCTGCTCACGTATTTCAGCGACGTTCCCTTCCTCGAGGCCCTGCTCGGGACCGATCCCCTCGGACAGCACGAGCTCGATCGCCGACTGGCACACCTGCGCGAGTTCTTCCGCGCCGCCCTGGAGCCCTGAGCACGAAGCCTCGGTCGCCTCACCCGGGGCCATCGGCCCCGCCCCGGTGCCGGCCAGGCACGCCGCGATCGCTGCAGTGGAACAGACAGATCCTGGGCGCACCGCAAACCTGGCTAGCGGTGGGCCGGCCGGCCCGATAGCCTGCGGTTTCATGTCGGGAAAAGGTGACGGCAGGCACGCCAGTCCGCGGGATGAGGGAGCCGAGCTCTTCGACCTTCTCCGGCGATACGTGATCCAGGAGACGATCACGCCCATCCGCACGATCGGGCGGACATTGCTCTTTGGGGGTGCGGCCGCGACCTTGCTCGGCATAGGTACCGTTCTGCTGCTGCTCGGGGTGCTCCGGGTGCTTCAGACCGAGACGGGCAGGGTCTTCGCGGGCACCTGGTCCTGGGTGCCATACCCGATCACCGGGATCCTCGGACTGGTCGTGGTGGGCGGCTCCGGGTTCGTGCTCCTGCGCTCTCGCGGCAGGGCCGCGGCGAAACGAGGCTAGGACGATGAAGCGATCGGAGGCAGGGTAATGAGGATCCGCCTGGTCCGAGAGTTGCTGCTGGCGACCGAAGACCCGGGACGCGTGCAGCTGTCCGACGTGGAGCACAAGCTGCGCGAGCTCGGCACGAACGCCCAGTCCCTGGCGAGCGACGCGGCCCGGCCCGCGATCGGCGCCATGGTGACAGCCGGGGTGATCGCCGTGGCGGCCGTCTACTTGCTCGGCCGGCGGCGCGGCGCCCGGCGAGCTTCGGTGCTCGAGATTCGTCGCGTGTGACGGTACGCGGCGGGGACCGGGGCTGGCGTGCGTAACTATCTCGACCGCTGGGCGCGCCAGCTCATAAAGCGCGGCATTCGATCGGGCCTGATCGAGGGGAGCAACGTGTGGCTCTCGATCGGGGCCATCACGTGGCTCTTGCGTTTCCTCGCCCGAAAGCCCTCTCCGATGGTGAGCGTGGAAGAACTCCGGCTCGGTGAGTCGGTTGTCGTCAGTCATGTCCCGGCCCCTCCGCGCTCCCGGCGCGCGAAGCGCAAGGCCGCGCGGAAGGCGGCCGAGCTGGAGCAGCGCCGGGCGAAAGCGCAAGCCGAACGCGAGGCGAGCCGGCGCTACGCCCGCGCCAGGAAGAAAGCCGCCGAGGCAGACGCGAAGCGGGAGGCCAAGAGGGCCCGGGCGCAGGCCCGGCCCAACAAGGGCCGGCGGCCCAGCTCCGGCGACCAGTCCGGTGGCCGTCGCGCGGAAGGGGATCTCGAGGAGCCGGCGTGAGTCCCAAAGCGCCTCCGGCACGGGACCGGAGGCTCGCAGCCGGCGAGCGGGTCCTGCTGATCGACCGGAAGGACCGCCGCTACCTCGTCACGCTGCAGCCAGGCCGGTCGTTCCAGTCGCATGCAGGCGTCGTCGAGCACAACAGCGTGATCGGCCGGCACGAAGGCGAAGAGGTCGAGGCACACCAGCGTGACGGCCGGGTCACGAACTCCGCCCGGTATCTGGTGCTCCGCCCCACCCTCGCCGACGTCGTCGTCGGGATGCCGCGCGGCGCCCAGGTGATCTACCCGAAGGACCTCGGGGCCATCCTCATCGCAGCGGACATCTTCCCGGGGGCTCGTGTCCTCGAAGCCGGAGTCGGTTCGGGCGCGCTCTCGATGGCGATGTTGCGCGCGGGCGCCGTGATCACCGGCTACGAGCTGAGAGCCGACTTCGCCGAGCGGGCAAGGGCGAACGTGGAGGCGTTCCTCGGCCCGGACCAGTCGTACTCGGTGCTCGAGCGCGACGTCTACCTGGGGATCGACGCCGAAGGCCTCGACCGTGTCGTGCTCGACCTGGCCGAGCCTTGGCAGGTTGTCGCCCACGCCCAAAGGGCGCTCGCGCCCGGCGGGATCTTCGTGGCCTACCTGCCGGGCATCAACCAGACGGCGGAGTTGCGCGCCGTACTGGAGCACCGCGGGTTCGCCATGGCGGAAACCTTCGAGATCCTGCGGCGTACCTGGCACATCGAAGGGCGCTCGGTGCGGCCTGACCACCGGATGGTGGCGCACACCGGCTTCATAACCTCCGCCCGCCTGCTGGCGAACTGAGTCGCGACCGCGCGGCGCCTGGCGAGGGAAAAGCCGCCGGCAAAGGCCCGGCCCCTACTCGGTGACGATGAAGATGCACTCTCCTGGGCACTCTTCGGCGGCTTCGGTGACGGCGTCTTCCAGCTCGGAGGCGACACTCGCCACCTGGGAGGAGCCACCGGGCTCGTTCAGGACGGTATCACCTTGCTTGACGTAGGCCAGACCGTCATCGAGGAGAGTGAACACGGCGGGACAGATCTCCTCGCAGAGGCCATCTCCCGTGCAGAGGTCCTGGTCGATCCACACCTTCATGAGCTACTCATCTCCTCGGAGCGTCGTGCCGCCTGTTGACCGCAACGAGTCATGACGCTCCCTCGTCTCGCGTGAAGCTTAGGGTCACCGCCGCCTCACGGGGCGCAACGTAACGACGCGCCCTAATGGTGTCAAACTCACCCGGCACCGGTGTAGGGTCCCGACGGGGGCGAAGATCGCGCCGTTCGAGGAGGAGGTGACGCCGATGGCAAGTGACGGAAACGACGGGTTCCGGGAAGACGAGGACGATCTGGAGGAACTGCACCGCCGGGCCGAGCAGGCCGAGGACGAGATCACCGAGCTCCGGCGGCGGCTGCAAGAAGCGCCCGGGAGGGTGCGCACGCTCGAAGAGAGGTTGCTCGAGACAAAGGGGCAGCTCGCGCACGCGGTGTCCCAGAACGAGAAGCTGACCTTTACTCTTCAGCAGGCGAAAGAGCACATCGCCGCCTTGCGCGAAGAGGTGGACAAGCTCACCCAGCCTCCTTCCGCCTACGGCACGTACTTGAACGGGAACGACGACGGGACCGTCGACGTGATCTCGAGCGGTCGCAAGATGCGGGTCGCGATCCATCCCGGACTCGATGCCGAGGAGCTCCGCAAGGGCCAGGAGGTCGTCCTCAACGAGTCCCTCAACGTCGTGCTCGTGCGCGACCCCGAGCTGGGCGGCGAAGTCGTCTCGGTGCTCGAGGTGCTCGAGGACGGACGCCGCGTGCTGATCGTCGGGAGGGCCGACGAGGAGCAGGTGGCCGAGATCTCCGAGTACCTGTCCGGCGTCAAGCTGCGCGCGGGGGACTCACTCCTGTTGGACCCGCGCACGATGCTGCTCTATGAGAAGTTGCCCCGCCCCGAGCTCGAAGAAGTCGTGCTCGAAGAGGTGCCGGACGTCACCTACGCCGACATTGGCGGCCTCGACAAGCAGATCGAGGCCATCACCGACGCGGTGGAGCTGCCTTACCTGCATCGGGAGCTGTTCGCGGAGTACCGCCTGCAGGCGCCGAAGGGAATCCTCCTCTACGGCCCTCCCGGCTGCGGGAAGACGTTGATCGCGAAGGCGGTGGCGAACTCGCTGGCCAAGAAGGTCGCCGAGCAGACCGGCAACTCGCGGGTCACGAGCTACTTCCTCAACATCAAAGGTCCCGAGTTGCTGAACAAGTACGTGGGCGAGACCGAGCGCCAGATCAGGCTCGTGTTCCAGCGGGCCAGGGAGAAGGCCGAAGAAGGTGTGCCGGTCATCGTCTTCTTCGACGAGATGGACTCGCTGTTCCGCACCCGCGGCAGTGGCATCTCCTCCGACATGGAGTCGACGGTCGTGCCGCAGCTCCTCGCCGAGATCGACGGGGTCGAGGCACTGCGCAACGTCATCGTCATCGGGGCCTCGAACCGCGAGGACCTGATCGATCCGGCGATACTGCGCCCCGGGCGCCTCGACGTGAAGATCAAGATCGAGCGGCCCGACGAGAGCGCGGCGCAGCAAGTCTTCGCCCGTTACCTGGTCAACACCCTGCCGCTCGACCAGACCGATGTGGCCGTGCTCGGTGGCGGCGATTTCGACAAAGCCGTCGCCGTCATGATCGAGCAGACGGTCGCCGAGATGTACCGGGCCGACGACGAGAACCGCTTCCTGGAGGTCACGTATCAGAACGGTGACAAAGAGACGTTGTATTTCAAGGACTTCTCCTCCGGCGCAATGATCGAGAACATCGTCCGGCGCGCCAAGAAGCTCGCGATCAAACGGGAGATCTCCGGGGAGGGCCACGGCATCCGGCTTGCGGACCTGATCGAGTCGATCAGGCAGGAGTACAAGGAGAGCGAAGACCTGCCGAACACGACGAACCCGGACGACTGGGCGAAGATCTCGGGCAAGAAGGGCGAGCGGATCGTCTACATCCGCACGCTCGTGGGCCAGGGCGGAGAGGAGCGCGGCGGGCGTGCCATCGAGCGGGTCGGGACGGGGCAGTATCTCTGAGCTTCGCGACCGGCGCCGCTCTTGGACCCGGCCGGTGGAGTTCTCGGGCTCTTCGCGTCCCGGGCGCGTCGCCATCACGGCGCGGGGCGGGCGACCTGCGGCTCGGCGACACTACGCCAGCGCGCGCGAGACGGTGCGGTAGCGTCCGAGCGTGGCGATAACCAAGGTCTGCGGCATCGAGACCGAGTACGGGATTCAGGTGGACACCGCGGGTGACCCCAGCCCGACGACGGCGTCCTCGCTCTTGATCAACGCCTACGTCGCTCGACTCGACCGCAAAGTCGGATGGGACTTCGAGGACGAGTCGCCCGGTTGTGACGCCCGTGGCTTTGCCCGCGAGGGCTCGATGGCGCCGGAGGTCGAGACGCACCTCGTGAACGCCGTGCTCACCAACGGCGCCCGCTACTACGTCGACCACGCTCATCCGGAGTACTCGACCCCGGAATGCTCCAACCCCCTCGAGGCCGTCGTCCACGACCGGGCCGGGGAGCTCGTGCTGCGCCGCTCGATGGAGGCCGCCAATCGCCTCCTGCCTGCGGGCGAGGAGATCGTGATCTACAAGAACAACTCGGACGGCAAGGGGAACTCCTACGGCTGCCACGAGAACTACCTGCTCGCCAGGGCCCTCCCGTTCTCCAGGATTGTCCACGAGCTGACCCCGCACCTCGTGTCGCGTCAGATCTACACCGGGGCCGGCAAGATCGGCGAGGAGGTCGCCCACGGCGGTGACGCGCCGGAGTTCCAGCTGAGCCAGCGCGCGGACTTCTTCGAAGAGGAGGTCGGACTCGAGACGACGCTCAAGCGACCGATCATCAACACCCGCGACGAGCCCCATGCCGATCCCCAGAAGTACCGCCGGCTGCATGTGATAGTCGGCGACGCCAACCTCGCCGAGGTAGCCACCTTCCTCAAACTGGGCACCACCGCTCTCGTGCTGGCGATGATCGAGGACGGCTTCCTGGCCAACCGGGACTTCCGACTGGCGGCACCCGTCGCTGCGATCCGGTCGGTCTCGCGCGACCCGACGCTGCGAACGACCGTCGAGCTCGCCTCGGGTGACAAGCTGACCGCCGTCGAGCTGCAGTGGCAGCTCTACGACCTCGCCCGCAAGTACGCCGCCGAGCGCGGCACCGAGGCCGTGGGCAACGACGACGTGGCGCGGCGGGTGCTGGATCGCTGGGAAGCGGTCCTCCAGGGCCTCGAGAGCGATCCGCAGTCCCTGGCGAACCAGCTCGACTGGGTTGCAAAGCTCCGGCTGGTCGAGGCGTACCGCGAGCGGCACAGCCTCGATTGGGACGACTCGCGGCTTGCGGCGCTGGATCTGCAGTATCACGACCTGCGGCCCGCGAAGTCGCTCTTCGCGCGCCTCGCGATGGAACGGCTCACCGACGACGAAGAGGTGGCGCGGGCGACCACGGAGCCCCCCCTGACCACGCGGGCGTACTTCCGCGGCCGATGCTTGCAGCGTTTCTCTCCGGCGATCGTCGCGGCCAACTGGGACTCGATCGTGTTCGACATCGGGGAGGACTCGCTTCGCCGCGTCCCGATGATGGAGCCGCTGAAGGGAACTGCGCTCCATGTCGATACGCTCTTTGAAGGGTGCAATACTCCAGCAGAGCTGCTCAGGCGGTTGGGCTCATAAGGGAACGGTGATGGCAGAGCGCGAGCTGAAGAAGCGACCGACGGCGAGCCGTGAGGCGGCGACGGCCGAGACCGAGACCGAGGCGCCGGCGACAACCGAGCGCGGGGACCGGCTGAAGGCCGAGATCGACGACCTGCTCGACGAGATCGACGAGGTCCTTGAGAACAACGCCGAGGAGTTCGTCCGCAACTACGTCCAAAAAGGCGGCGAGTGAGCAGAGCCGCGTCTCAACAAAGGTGGCGCTTATGAGCCTGCCCCTGTTCCCTTCGGGCAGCGACCCGGGGGCCAGCTTCGTCGAGCTGCTGCGCCGGACGCGCCATGCAGGAGCACAGGTGCCTGCCGGCGCGCTGGCGGACATGGTGAGTACCGCGGGCCGCCCCCGGGCGGCCTCGCGCCGACGTCGTTGCCCGGGGTCGCGCATGGCACGACCATCGTGGCGCTCCGCTACGACAACGGCGTCGTGGTAGCGGGAGACCGGCACGCGACCGAGGGCAACATGATCGCCCACCGCAGCATTGAGAAGGTCTTCCCGGCGGACCGGTACTCGGCCGTCGCGATCTCCGGTGCCGCGGGCGCGGCCGTCGAGATGGTGCGTCTGTTCCAGACCCAGCTCGAGCACTACGAGAAGGTCGAAGGGACCACCCTCAGCCTGGAGGGCAAGGCAAACCAGCTGGGTCAGATGGTCGAGCGCGAACTTGCAGATGGCCATGCAGGGGCTGGTCGTGATACCGCTGTTCGCGGGTTACGACCTGCGCTTGAAAAAGGGGCGGATCTTCACTTACGACGTCACCGGGGGCCGTTTCGAAGAGACGGACTTCCACGCCACCGGGTCCGGTGGGCGCGACGCCAAGACCACCGTGAAGCTCAGCTTCCGCGAACGACTGGGACGCGACGAGGCGGTGGACCTCGCCGTGACCGCGTTGTACGAGGCGGCCGACGAAGACACCGCCACGGGTGGTCCAGACCCGCTCCGGGGGATCTACCCCGTGGTCGCGACGGTCGACGCCGAGGGTTATCGCCGCCTCGAGGACCCCGAGGTCGCCGAGCACTTCCGCCAGATCCTGCAGCGCCGCAGCGAGCGGGACGAGGGAGGTGCGTCCTCATGACGATGCCGTACTACGTGGCTCCCGAGCAGGTGATGAAGGACCGCGCGGAATATGCCCAGAAGGGGATAGCCCGCGGCCGCGCCCTTGTCGGGACCACCTACGACAAGGGCGTGCTCATCGTCGCCGAGAACCCCTCCCGCACCCTGCACAAGATCAGCGAGATCTACGACCGTGTCGCGTTCGCCGGCGTGGGGCGTTACAACGAGTTCGACCAGCTTCGCGTCGCGGGCGTGCGCCATGCCGACACCAAGGGCTACGCGTACTCGCGAGAGGACGTCGACGCGCGCTCGCTCGCCAACGTCTACGCGCAGTACCTCGGCCAGGTTTTCACCCACGAGATGAAGCCCCTCGAGGTCGAGATCCTCGTCGCGGAGCTCGACCCGGTCGGCACGGCGCACCAGCTGTTCCACATCGCCTACGACGGCACCGTGTCAGACGAGCAACGCTTCACCGTGCTCGGCGGGGAAGCGGACGCGATTGCCCACCGCATGGCGGCGAGGTTCCGGCAAGGCTGGACCCTGGGCGAGGCGGTCGTGGCGTCCGTTGCGAGCTTGTCGGGGCCGACCCGGAGGCTGCGCCCCACCGATCTTGAGGTCGCGGTCCTCGAACACGGGCCCTGGCGGCGAACCTTCAGGCGTGTCGAGGATGGCGAGTTGGCCGAGCTTTTCGCGGGGGGAGCCGGCCGAGATGGCCGCAGAGTCCTCGGCGGGGGAAGACGCCGGCTCCAACCTGGCGACACAGGAGACGGGAGAAGGCGCACCCGGGCACGCCTAAGGGCCGGCTCCGGCGCGCCTCGTGGCGCGGTGACGAAATGCCGCCGCCGGCAGTGTCCGCTTGCGTTCAGTGAAAGGACGCGACGACGCCAACCAGCAGGACCAGGGCAACCATGGTGAGCACGAGAACGGTGCGCGCGCGGCGGGGCCGGGCCGGGTCGACGAGATCGACCGGAGGCAGGTCCAGCACGCCGGGATCATCGGGGCCCAACCCGTCGTAACGCTCATCGAAGGCGGCGTCGACGGCGTCGCCGAGAAGGATGGCCTGCGCCAGCTCGAGTTGGTCGGCGTGGACGAACACCTTGATGTTGGTCGGAAGCGGGTAGGGACCGTCACTCAGGCCGCGCAGTTCCACTGGGATCCCTTCCGATCCCAGTCGCGCGGCGAGAACGTGGCCGTGGAACGAGCCCACGACGGTGGTCAAGTGGACCATGCGGTCGGACGGCTGCATCCCCTTCGAGGCTACCGTGGACTTCGGTGGACCGCAGGATCTTCGGGCTCGAGAACGAATACGGCGTCACTTGCACCCTGCGCGGCCAGCGGCGCCTGAGCCCGGACGAGGTTGCCCGTTACCTGTTCCGGCGCGTTGTGAGCTGGGGACGTTCGAGCAATGTCTTTCTCGAGAACGGGGCGAGGCTGTACCTCGACGTGGGCAGCCATCCCGAGTACGCGACGCCGGAATGTGACTCGATCGAGGACGTGGTCGCGCATGACAAGGCCGGGGAACGGATCCTCGAGGGCCTGATCGCGTCGGCCGAGTCGCGCCTGAGCGAAGAAGGCATCCGCGGGGTGATCTACCTGTTCAAGAACAACACGGACTCCGCCGGCAACTCCTACGGCTGCCATGAGAACTACCTCACGAGCCGGCGGGACGACTTCTCACACTTCGTCCAGGTGCTCATCCCGTTCTTCGTGAGCCGTCAGATTTACTCCGGAGCGGGCAAGGTGCTCCAGACAGCCCGGGGCGCGACCTTCTGCCTTTCCCAACGGGCCGAGCACATCTGGGAAGGGGTCTCCTCGGCGACAACCCGCAGCCGGCCCATCATCAACACGAGGGATGAGCCGCACGCAGACGCCGAGCGTTTCCGGCGACTGCACGTGATCGTCGGGGACTCGAACATGAGCGAGTACGCCACCTTCCTCAAAGTCGGGGCCACGGCCATCCTGCTGCGCATGCTCGAGGACCCGAGCGTGGTCATCCGCGATCTCACGCTGGAGGACCCCATCAGGGCCATCCGCGAGATCAGTCACGACATCACGTGCCGGCGTGAGGTACGCCTCGCCAACGGCCGGGAGCTCAGCGCCTTCGACATCCAACGCGAATACCTGGACCGGGCGCTGCGCTACCACGAGCTGCGCGGCCTGCCGCCACTTGAAGCGCGCGCCCTTTCGATGTGGCAGCACTGCATGGAGGCCATCGAGAAGGACCCGCTCAGCCTCGAGCGCGAGTGCGACTGGGTGATCAAGTATCGCCTGGTCGAGGCCTACCGGGCGCGCCACGGGCTTCCCCTGGGGCACCCGAGAGTGGCCCTGTTGGACCTTCAGTACCACGATGTCGATCGCCGTCGCGGTGTCTTCTACCTGCTCCAGGCCAAAGGCCGCGTGGAGCGCATGACAACCGACGAGGCCATCACCAAGGCCATGGAGTCACCCCCGGCGACGACAAGGGCCCGGCTGCGGGGCGAATTCATAAGACGAGCCAAGGAGAAGCGGCGCGACTTCACCGTCGACTGGGTGCACCTGAAGCTCAACGACCAGACGCAGCGAACGGTTCTGCTGAAGGACCCGTTCCGCTCGCACGATGAGCGCGTCGAACGGCTCATAGAGTCGATTTAGGCTACGGGGCGATGACCGACGCGAGAGAGGCTTCGATGAACGCGGACAAGTTGGGCGAACCTTCCGCGCCGTCGGTGCACGAATTCCCCGTTCTCGGCAACGACAGGGCCTACCTGTCCCCCGATGATCAGGTGAAACCTGCTGTTGAGGCACCTCGACCCACGACCCCCGCCGCGACGAGGAAGCCCGGCAACAAGCGACGCATCGTCGAGTGGGTGCTCGTGATCCTCTTCGCAGTGCTCGTCGCCGGGGCGCTTCGCACCTTCGTCGTGCAGGCGTTCTACGTGCCGTCGGGCTCGATGCTCCCGACATTGCAGCTCGGCGATCGCATCGTCGTCGTCAAGCTGGGCTACACAATCCACCGTGGTGACATCGTGGTTTTCAAGCGGCCCCCGGCAGATACGGGCACGCAGGACAAGGATCTTGTCAAGACGCGTGATAGGACTGCCCGGTGAGACGATCTCGTCGCGGGGCAACACGGTCCTCATCAACGGACGGCCGCTCGCAGAACCGTGGTTGCCCCGTCTTAGAGGGATCTGCGCCGAGAGTGCCGAGAACATCCCCCGCACGAAGATCCCGCCTCGTGAGTACTTCGTGATGGGCGACTGCCGCGGTGACTCGGCCGACAGCCGCGTCTGGGGGACGCTGCCGGGCTCACTCGTGGTGGGCAGGGTGTTCGTGATCGTGTGGCGTTTCGGGCACCCGTATTTTCACTGGTTCTGAGCCACGGGGGCGTGATCGCCCCGGGCGGGCAGTCAGTCTCCACGCGGCCCGCGGATCGCGAAGGTGTCCGGAGTGCTTGTCGCGTGACCGCGACCTTGTCGCTACGCGGAGGTTTCTGATGAGTCATCAACGCGCGCGTCGGGTCGCCCGGTCCTGAGCACAGTAGGATCGCCCGCATGGGCGGCCTCGACCCGACCAAGATCTTCCTGATCCTAGTGATCGCGCTGCATCGTCGTCGGGCCTGAGAGGTTGCCCGGAATAGCGCGTCAGCTCGGCGGGACGTGGCGCGAGCTCAACCGGATGCGGGAGAAGTTCGAACAGGAGATCCGTGACGCCGTACCGGACCTCGATCTCCCAAACATCCCGACGAGCCCGTCCCGGGCGATTACGGGCTACCTGACGGGGCTGGTCTCGGGACAGGACACCGCCGCCGCCAGGGCCACCGCGGGCGTCGCGGACGCTGTCGGGGAGCCCGCGTACGACGCCGCGGACGCCGCCTCCAGCCGGGGCAGGAGGGTCTCCCGGCACGCCCAGGGCGTTCGCGAGCCAACCCGATCCCCCTGGCAGCCTCTTCTCGGAAGACAGGACTCGGCTTCGACGCGCCGGCCCCCTTCGATGCCGTCGTCGTCATGGGCGGGCTCGCTTGGCGCCGACACGGTGTTCGTAGTCGACGAGCCGAGCATGAACTGAGCGATGGCCGCACCGGCGAGGCTTGCAAGGCTTCGCTCCAGAAGAGAGCACCCGCGCCCGAACCCGGACGCGATGACGCTCGGCGAGCATCTTGGCGAGCTCCGCCGGCGCCTCATCATCTGCCTCTTTGCGGTCGCAGCGGGAGCCGTCGTCACCTACGTGCTCTACGACCAGATCCTGGCCGTGCTGCAGGCGCCGTATTGCCAGGCAGTGACCCACACGGGACGCCAATGCCAGTTCTACGTCACCCAGCCCCTGCAGGGCTTCGGCCTGCGCCTCAACGTGTCGGCGTACGGGGGGCTCCTCATAGCGCTGCCCGTCACGCTGTACCAGCTCTGGCAGTTCGTCACCCCGGGCCTCAAGGCGAACGAGAAGAAGTACGCCCTCCCGTTCACATTCGCCACGGCTGGGTTGTTCGCGGTCGGCGCCTACGTGGCGTACCTCACCTTCCCCCACGCGATGCGCTTCCTCTTGGATGTGAGCGGTCCGAGCAAGACCATCATCGCCATCTTGTCGCCGAACGCCTATGTGCAGCTGATCCTGTTGCTGATGGTGGCCTTTGGGGTGACCTTCGAGTTCCCGGTCGTGCTGGTCGCGCTCGAGATCGCAGGAGTGCTCACGCCCGCGAAGCTCGCCAAGTGGCGGCGCTGGGCGATCATCGGGATGGTCCTGTTCGCGGCTGTCGTGACCCCGAGCTCGGACCCGTTCTCGATGCTTGCCCTGGCGATCCCGTTGTTGCTGTTCTACGAGGCGTCCATCCTCGTCGGCAAGCTGCTCGGCAAGTGAGCGGCGGCCCGCGAAGGAGCGCATGAAGGCTCCGGACGCCCGCGCCGCGTCCCGCGAGCAGTTCGTCGCGGAACACCCTTACCCCCTCGACCGGTTCCAGCTCGATGCCCTCGACCTGCTCGACGACGGCCAGTCGGTCCTCGTCAGCGCGCCCACCGGTTCCGGCAAGACCGTCATCGCCGAGTACGCCGTCCACCTCGCCCTCGCCGAAGGGTCCAAGGCGTTCTACACGACGCCGATAAAGGCGCTTTCGAACCAGAAGTACGGTGATTTCCGGCGCAAGTACGGTGCCGATCGGGTGGGGCTGTTGACGGGGGACAACTCGATCAACGGTCAGGCGCCCATCGTCGTGATGACAACCGAGGTGCTGCGCAACATGATCCACGCCGAGCCGGGTCGGCTCGCCGACCTGCGCTACGTGGTGCTCGACGAGGTGCACTACCTCCAGGACCCCTACCGGGGAGGCGTCTGGGAGGAGGTCATCCTCGGCGCGCCCTTGAACGTGACGCTCGTGTGCCTGTCCGCGACCGTCGCCAATGCCGATCAGCTGGCGGCATGGCTGTCCGCGGTCCGCGGGGCCACGGGCGTGGTGATCGAGTCACACCGACCGGTCGAGCTCAAGAACCTGTTCGTGGTAGGGGACCGCTCCGCAGAGCATCTCCACCTGCTGCCCACCTTCGTCGACGGCCGGCCGAACCGGGAGGCGATCCGGCTCGACAGCCTGATGGCGCGCCCCGAGTCCCGGCGCCCGGGCGGCGTCGGAGCCGTGCCCGGCGGGGGAGGGGCGACGGGTCCCGGGGGCCGGTCGCGCCTGGCCCGGCCGCAGCTGTACCGGCCGCGCCGGGTCGAGGTGCTCGACCGCCTCGCCGGCGAAGGGCTGCTTCCGGCCATCTACTTCGTATTCTCACGAGCCGGATGTGACGAGTCGGTCCGCCATTGCCTCGACGACGGGTTGCACCTCACCACGCCCGAAGAGCGGCGCCGGATACGAGGAATCGTCGAGTCGTACGTGGATCCGCTGACTGATGACGACCTCGGCGTCCTCGGCTACCCGCTGTACGCGGCCGGGCTCGAGGCGGGCGTGGCAGCCCATCACGCCGGCATGGTGCCGCCGTTTCGGGAAGCGGTCGAAGCGTGCTTTGCCGAGGCACTCGTCAAGGTCGTGTTCGCCACCGAGACACTCGCTCTCGGAATCAACATGCCGGCGAGATCGGTGGTGATCGAGGAAGTGACCAAGTTCGGCGGCAGGGGTCACCAGGAGCTGACGCCGGGCGAGTACACCCAGCTCACAGGTCGGGCGGGCCGGCGCGGGATCGACGACATCGGCTACGCGGCCGTCCTGTGCTCCCCCTTCCACAGTTTCGGTGACGTTGCCCGGATCGCCGGAGGACGCCCGCGGGGTTTGTCGTCCTCGTTCCGGCCCACCTACAACCTTGCGGTCAACCTCGTCCGTCGTCACAGTCGCGAGGCCGCCTACACGCTCGTGAGCTCCTCGTTCGCCCAGTTCCTGACTGAGGAGGACCTGGTCGGCGAGGCTCGACTCGGTGCTCGGAGTACTCGAGCGCCGCGGCTATCTGGACGGTTGGAGGGTCACCGAAGCGGGGGGGCGGCTCGCGGGCCTGTACCACGAGGCCGACTTGCTTGTGGCCGAGGCACTCGAATCGGGCCATCTCGACGACCTTGACCCGGCGAGCCTGGCCTCGGTCACTTCCGGCCTGTGCTACGAGGCCCGGCGCGAGCGGGAAGCGCCTCTGCCGGCGCCGAATGTCAAGGTGGCCGGGCGTCTAGAAGCGATCGAGCTGCTCTCCGAGGCTCTCTCGGAAGAGGAGAAGAAGGCGCGGCTGCCGGTGACGCGAGGCGTGGACTCGGGGTTCGCGTCGCTCATCTACGAATGGGCGCGGGGCCGCGACCTGCGCCAGGTCCTGCAGCCGGGCGCCGGACCCGGCCGGAGGGGCAGGAAGGCCGCGCCGGTCATGTCGGGAGGCGACTTCGTCCGCAACGTGAAACAGGTGATCGACCTTCTCCGCCAGGTGGCGGTGGTCGCCGCTGGGGCCGAGACGGCCAAGAGTGCTCGGGTCGCGGCCGAGCGCCTCCTCCGTGACGTCGTCGCCGCCTCGTCGGTGGTCACCATCCCCGTCGAGCAGGGGACCATCCGCGCCGGGCATCAACCCGCACCGTAATGTCGTTTGGGCATGTCTATCGCGGGTGTTGAGCACTTCACCGCCGGGGAGCGAGAGCTGCTCGGGAGGTATTTCACGAATCTCGACGGGCCTGTGTTCGCGCTTCGTGAACCTGCCTGAGGTCGTCAAGGGCGCGTTGTTCACCGCGCTATTCACGGTCCTCCAAGAGCTTGCGCCGGCTGTTCCTAGCCGAGTTCGTCGATGAGCTCGACGTGGCCGGTGACACCGGCCTCGACGCCTCGGTCGGCCTGCGGCGCGCCGAGGAGCTCTACTCGAGGGTGTTCAGTGAGTACGGGGACGACTCGGTCGCTCAGCTGGGCGGGGTCCATCTCGCGTGCGAGCAGTCGTCGAACGTGTTGACCAAGATCCTCGAGCGGGGGCGGCTCATGTCCTACCTCGAGCAGTCGACGCGCTACATCCCCTACGACAGCCGCCTGCCCTCTGGGCACTACCGCTATCACCGCGACCCAGCCGTCCTCGAGTCGCCCCTCGGTGCCCGCTACGTGGGAGAGATGGACCGCATGTTCGACACGTACGCGGAGCTGCTGCCGGCGCTGCAGTCCTTCGTCGCCAGGGAAAACCCCAGGCACGGGGGTGTCTCCAGCGCTCGCCCACCGTCAGGCTGTCCGGGCGCGCTGCCTCGATGCCCTACGGGGCCTGCTGCCGGCCGGCTCGCTGTCCAACGTGGGGATCTTCGGGTCGGGCCAGGGCTATGAGCTGCTGCTGCTGCGCATGCGGGGGCACCCGCTACCCGAGGCCCGCAAGTACGCGGACCTCATGCTCGTCGAACTTCGCAAGGTGATCCCGTCCTTCCTCTCCAGGATCGACCGGCCCGAACGTGGCGGCGTATGGACCGAGTACCTGCAGACCCGCCGCGACGAGATGGACGAGGTCGTGCACGAGCTGTGGACCCCTACAGTCCCGGCACCTGGGGGATCTGTGACCCTCACCGACTTCGACCCGGTCGGGGAGGACAAGGTGCTCGCAGCCATGTGCTATCCCTACCTGAACCTCTCCGAGCAGGAGATTTCGCGGCACGTGTCCGCCCTCGGCCCCGAAGAACGCCGCAGGATCGTGCAGGCGTACGTCGGAGACCGCTCCAATCGTCGCCACCGCCCCGGCAGAGCCCTGGAGTGCACTTCCTACCGGTTCGACATCGTGGCCGACTACGGAGCCTTCCGGGACCTCCAACGCCATCGCATGCTCACCGTCGAGTGGCAGCGGCTCGGTACCGACCTCGGCTTCGAGGTGCCCTCGCTCGTGGTGGCAGCAGGCCTCTCCGAGCGGTTCCTCGAGTCGCTCGAACGCTCAAAGAGCCTGCACGAAGCCCTTGTCCCTTGTTTTCCAGAGCAGAGCGCGTACGCGGTGGCGTTGGCTTTCAACATTCGTTTCGTCTTACAGCTGAATGCCCGCGAGGCGATGCACGTCCTTGAACTGCGGTCTGGTCCCCAGGGCCATCCCGCCTACCGCAAGATCGTCCAAGAGATGCATCGGCTCATCGCCGAGCAAGCGGGGCACCGCGCCATCGCCGCGGCCATGACCTTCGTGGACCACAGCGAGACCGATCTCGGCCGCCTCGAGGCCGAGCAGCGCGGCGCAGGGCAAGCGCGAGCGTCCCGTGCCGAGCCTTTGACGGGGGACTTCTCCTCTCCTCTTGACTAGTGGGGCAACGGTGGTAATAACTAGGGGGTCCCCTCAAGCCGAGGGCAATGACCGGTATCGCCGGGAGTTGCTCGAAAAGCATCTGGGGTGTTGGGAGTGGTGGGGACCCAGGAGTCGAGTAGAGAACGCCCCGCCGACACCTCATGTCGGCGTATCGCCCGGGCAGGCGAGAAGGGTGGCCCCAAAGGCTTCCTGGGTCCTACCGCACCATTACGGACTGAGTTCTGGTTCGTGGGGGAAATCTCATCGGAAGTTGCCGCAACGTAATCATTGGTGCCGTATAGTCCATCCGGCCGCGACCTCTGCACAGGTTGGAGGTCAGCGTGACTGCGGCTCCAAGGACTTGAAGGACGTTGATGCGCAAGGACACCAAGGACACGGCAGACCTGGAAGAGCCCATCGAGGTCGATGATCTCGATGTGCCTGACGCGGACGAGGCCGACCTTGAGGACCTCGCGGACGCGGATCTGCTCGAAGACGACGATGAGGAGCTCGGTGAAGTCGCGATCGTCGATGATCTTGACGATGACGATGAGGTAGTCGGCGCGGGCGGAGTCGGCCTAGAAGTCGAGCTGGTGCCGATCGAGAGCGAAGACGAAGACGACGACGACCTCGACGACGACGACCTCGAGGCCAGTCTGGATGTGATCTTGAAGGAGCGACTGGTCGTCGTCGACGACGAGGAGGACGAAGAGGAGGAGGCTCCGGACTCCGAAGAGCGCGGCGAGGGCTCACTTCGCGTTCTGCCCAAGCAGCCCGGGGAATTCGTCTGCCGATCCTGTTTCCTCGTGAAAAGCCAGACTCAACTCGCGGACAAGAAGCGGCTTCTCTGCCGCGACTGCGTGTGAGATCACGCGGCAGGCCCCGCTGAGCCTGCGGTAGCGTCGGGTCGTGGCTGAAGATCGCCCCGTTTACGAGACCCTGCTGGACGCCTTCGTTTACGCGCCGCTCGGAGCCGCCCTCGTGCTCGCCGACGAGCTGCCCCGACTGGCAGACCGCGGGCGTGAGCGTGTCGAAAAGCGCGTCGCCGTCGCGCGGGTGGTTGGCAAGTTCGCCGTGGCGGAAGCGCGCCGGCGCCTGGAGACGCTCGGAGCCGACCGTTTCGGCGGGCCGTCTCGCCCGTCGGGGGAGAGCCCACGCGACCGCGGACTCGACGGCGACGTCACCGCCCCGGCACCCGCTCCGAAGACGGCACCGGCTTCCCGCGGCATCACGGACCGGAAAACGGAGCGGTCCGGTTCCGAGGCTGACAAGACAGGCGCCAGCGGCCCTGCGACGAACCTCGCCGGCAGTGAGCTTCCGATCCCCGCCTACGACACGCTTGCCGCATCGCAGGTCGTCGAGAGGCTGGCGTCGCTGACGGCCAGTGAACTCGAGTCAGTGCGACAGCACGAGTCCGCGACTCGTCGCCGCCGCACAGTGTTGCACCGGATCGCCCAGCTGACCGCCGAACGCAATAGCGCCTCGGCGTGAGCCGTCGGGGCGGGACGAGCAGATCGACGGCATGAACATCGAGGCCCGCGTCGGCACCGAAGACGACGTGCGGACGCTCGTGGAGCTATACCGAGCTTGTCGGGAAGCGCTCGCCGGTGAACGAGGTGGCGGCGTTCACGTGCTGACGGCGGCCTTTGCGAACCCTCTGGAACCACACTTCCGCGCCATGATCCACGACGACCGGACCCTCGTCCTGCTCGGGACGATCGACGATGTGGCGGTAGGCCTGGGCGTCGCCCGCCTTGAGGAGATATCGGAGTCGGCGCGTTTGGCCACTGTGGAAGTCCTCTACGTCGACCCGTCGGCGCGCGAGGTGGGAGTCGGTGAGACGCTTCTCGCGGAACTGACCGAATGGGCGACAAGGCGCCATGCCATTGGAGTCGACGTGCCGGTTCTGCCGGGAATGAGAACAGCAAAGAACTTCCTGGAAGGCTCCGGTTTTGCCGCGCGCCTCCTCGTCATGCACCGCCAACTGGCGAGGTCGCAGGCTGCGCGTCAGACCGGCGAATCAGGAGCCGAGAACTGACTCTGCGGCTCAGCCTCAGCCTCAGCCTCAACTGGAGCGTTATCCCCTGCAGACGTGTTGTCCGTGGAGCCCACAACCTCCGGGGGAACCTCGGCCAGGGCGCCCTCCATGGGCTCAGGAGCGACTGCAGCTGCGAAGTCCTCCGGCACCTCCGTGAGGGCTTCCTGGGGGGCTTCAAGAGCCTCTGGAGGGGTGGCAGCAGCCGAAGTCGCCGTCGGCGCAGGTTCTAACTCGCCGGCAGCCTCTGGCGAAGCATGGTCGTCAGAAGGCTCGGTCGTCTGGCGTGTCTCCACCTGTTCAACTGCCTCTGGCGAAGCATGGTCGTCAGAAGGCTCGGTCGTCTGGCGTGTCTCCACCTGTTCAACTGCCTCTGGCGAAGCATGGTCGTCAGAAGGCTCGGTCGTCTGGCGTGTCTCCACCTGTTCAACTGCCTCTGGCGAAGCATGGTCGTCAGAAGGCTCGGTCGTCTGGCGTGTGTCCACCTGTTCAACTGCCTCTGGCGAAGCATGGTCCTCGTGGGCCTCCGTCTGAACCTCGCTCGGGCCCGTCTTGGCGCCAGCGAGCGCGCCGGCCGACGCCGCTGAGCGCGGCGGGCGGGCGGGCGGGCGGGGCGGTCGCGTTGGGCGACGGGGTCGAGCCGTGTGGAGGGGCTTGGGTGGAGGTGGCATGGGCAGCCCGAGCATGGGCGCCAGCGCCGGGATACTCCCCGCAGCCACGCGGGCTTTTCGCACTACTTCACCGGAGGGATCCTCCGGCAGGCCTTCTGGATGGATCTGGCGCCTGATCGGGGAGCTCACCGCGGCATCGAGGAGGGCCAGCCAGCGCTCAACTGGGGTACCGGAGGTCATCGACGCGCCGGCGCTGGTGGACAGCCGGCCCACAAGCGCTGCCGGGAAGCGCGCTGTCGGCTCCGGGGGCTGCGCCGAAAACCGAAGCGCCTGGAGAACTCGGCCTTCTTCTAACGCGTGGGTGATCTGCTCTTCCCAGTTCGAGCGGAGCTTCTTGACGCGCCGATCGAGCTCCTCGCGAAGCCTGCGGTCGAGGTCCCGCGCTGTCTCGTCACGAGGGGCTGCCGCCACCACTGTCGTGCGAAGGTCTCGTAACGAGATCTGCTCGAGCTGGGCAACAGCCGCTTCGGCCCGGTCGAGCCAGATCGCCTGTTTGACCGAAGGGGCGAGCTGCTCGGCAAGAGCAAGGATCGCCTCGCCTGTCACCTCGGGCCTACCTTCGGAACGGGCGCGTTCCCGCTCCGCGGCGATCGCTCTGCGAACTGCGGGTATGCCTCCAGCGGCGAGGCGTTCAGCGATAGGCCGCTGCTCGGATGCCAGGCTCGCGAACAAGAGATCCCGATGCACCGTTCCGGGTTCAAAGCGGGGGACCACCTTACGAGCTGGCGCCTGCGGCTGGGCGGCGCGAGCGGACGCCGGTTGCCTTCCGTCGCCGGGGCCACGCTCACCGGTGGGTGCGCTGGGACGACGTGCCGCAGGCCGCCCCTCGACCCCCGAAGTTGCGGGCCGGCCTCCTCCGCTCCGGAAAGACCCGACCTCGCCCCCTTCCTCCGGGCGCGGCCGCCGTTCGGGCCTGCGGTCGCCGCCAGAGGCGGAAGGACGGCCCTCGGTGCCCCGGGGAGACCCGGCCCCAAGTTCTGCTTCGGCACGGGGTCGCCGCTCGGGTCTGCGGTCGGCGCCTGAGGCAGGACGCCCTTCAGCGCTGCGAGGGGACCTGCCCGGGGAGGCTCCGTCGGGACGCGGTCGCCGCTCCGGTCTGTGCTCGCCACCTTGTTCTGTACCGCCAGCAGCAGGCTGCGGCCGCCGGGCATCCGGGCGCTCTGCTCCCCGCGCCGGGCGGCGGTCGCGCGAGCCGCTTCGATCGCCCCGGCGCGGACTGTCGAGGAGATCACGGCGGTCGCCGCGGCCACCTTCGGAAAGAAGGGCCGTCGTGACCGCCGGAATCGGCTTGGAGGAACCGAGCAGCTCGATGCGCCCGTCCGGCGCCACCTTCTCCTTGGGCGGCAGAACTCCGAGAATGGTGATCCCATCGATCTCGACTTCTGCCTCGACCCGCAAGATATCTCCGACCTTCGCGTTGTCGGTGAGGATCTTCGCGTCGAGGACGCCCTTCGGCTGGCGCGCCCCGGCGGCACGCCAGGTGTAGCTGCCGTCACTACGGATGCTGGTCAGTTCGATGTCAAGACGGTTAGACATGCTGCGGTCAAACTACAGGCTGCAGCCGAGTTTGCGAAGTGGGACTCCCCGAAGGCCCGCGAACGGTCCTGCGCCGCACAGTGCTCGCCGACGCGATACAACCTCAAATGTGGAACGCGACGACGCCACCGGGCACTCCCCCGATGTCGTCCGGGCCGGTGACGCCCATCTTCCAGCGCCGGAGGGCAGTGAGGACCGAGAGGCAGTATTACCTTCTGTTCCTTGGCCTGTAGCAGCTGTCCCCGCTCAAGGTCCCGAGGGTGGCAACACGCGTCGCGGGTGGATTGTGGTCGTGCTCATCGCCTCGTTGGTCGGTGCCGCGGCGGGCCTGGGAGCGGGTGCAGGGGTCGCCGCGATGATCCGCGCCCGCAACACCACGGACGTCAAGTTCTCCCCCAACACGAGCGTCTTCCACGGCATGAACGACGTGCAGGCCGTGCTCGCACGTGTGCTGCCCTCAGTGGTCGCGATCCAGGCGTTCGGCCCGGGCTGCACATCGGGACCTTTCGGCAGTGGGACACAGTCCGAAGAGGGCAGCGGGCTCATCCTCACCGACAGTGGTGAGATCCTGACCAACGATCATGTAATAGCGAACGCGACCCAGATAACTGTCACGTTCCACGGCCAGAAGAGGGCTTACCCGGCAACCCTGCTTGGTACGGACCCGAGCTACGACGTCGCCCTTCTGCAAGTGCACGGCCCCAGCCCGCTGCGGGCGGTCTCGTTCGGCGATTCCGCGGGGATCGCGGTCGGAGAGGATGTTCTCGCGATCGGGAACGCGCTGGACCTCTCACGAAGCACGCCTTCGGTCACCGAAGGCATCATCTCCGCGGAAGGGCGGTCCATCACGGCCGGGGGGAACAACTGTGCCGGAACCGAGTCGCTGAACGGACTCTTGCAGACGCAGACGCCGATCAACCCAGGGAACTCCGGTGGTCCGCTTGTCAACGGCGCCGGTCAGGTGATCGGCATGAACACCGCGGCCGCGGCGAGTACAACAGGCAACGCGCCCACACAGAACATCGGCTTCGCGATTCCGATCGCCAACATCCGTGCTCTGATCCCCGGACTGCGAAAGGGCGGCACCGTCGGCAGGCCGAAGGCCTTCCTGGGCGTCGAAGTAGTCTCGGTCACTCCCTCCGAGCGGGCCAGCTGGGCGCTCACCACAACGAGCGGGGCACTGGTGGTGAGCGTGTTCCCGGGAGCCCCGGCCGAGGTGGCTGGGATCGCCGCCGGCGACGTCATCGTCGGCTTTGCCGGTCGCACCATCACCACCGACGTTGCTCTCACCGCGGCCGTGCGCGGGGCCCACCCCGGCCAGAGGGTGACGATAGAGCTGTACCGCGGGCCCACGCTTGTGACGGTGTCCCTGGTGTTGGGGTTCAAGCCGGCACCAGGGGCCGGCTCGAGCTGATCTGCGCGCGTCAGAGGCACGCCCAGAACGCGTGACAGCGACTCGGGACCGTCGCTTGCGAGGCTGTCAGCCGGCGCGCAACTCCACGGCCTCGAGGCCTTTCGGGCCCGGGCGGGACAGGAACTCAACACGGTCTCCCTCGGCAAGTGTCTGGTCGTTCTCACCGAGGGCAGACCGGTGCACGAACACGTCACGACCCCCCGCGTCGGGGGTGATGAATCCGAAGCCTCTGACCGGGTCGAACCACTTCAGCGTGCCGGTCGCCGGACGCAGTGACCGACCACCCCGGACTTCTCCTCTTGCCGGGTGTAAGTACCCGGCACGCACCGGCCGGGCCGCGTGCCCTGACCGCTTGACATTGTCCGGCCGCGTGCGAGCTGGCGCAGCCGCCTGCACAGCAGTCCTCGTCCGCGTCATCTCCGAGATGGCCGCGCGTTTCGCCGCGCGCTGTTGGACAGGCGGAAGGTTGACGGGCTGATCGAGTTTCTGGGGAAGCCCGAGTGCACGCTGCAGGGCACGGGCGGAGCCCGACTGGTCTGAGGTAATGAGCGAAATGACCGTTCCGTCCGCGCCCGCCCGGCCGGTTCGGCCCGAGCGATGCACGTAGTCCTTGTGATCGCTGGGCGGGTCGAAGTGGAGCACGCAGGCGACGTTCTCGACGTCAATACCTCGCGCGGCCACATCGGTGGCGACAAGGACGCGGGCCGCCCCGGAGTGAAACGCTTTCAGTGCCCGGTCGCGCTGGGCCTGCGTGCGGCTCCCATGCAGCGCCACGGCGTCAACGCCGGCGTTGACGAGTTGCCGTGAGAGCCGGTCGGCACCGTGCCTCGTCCGGCAGAAGACGATCGAGCTCGGATGGCCCGTCACGACCTTGGTCGCGAGCGTGACCCGGTCATTGCGGTCCACTTTCCAGAACATGTGGCGCACCTCGCCGGAGGAGGCCGCTGTCAGTTGCACCTCGTGGAGGACCGGATTCGACTGATACCGGCGGACGAGCACGTCCACCTCGCCGTCGAGAGTGGCGGAGAACAGCAGGACTTGGCGGTCGGCCGCGGTCTGGTCGAGGATCCGTCGCACGGCCGGGAGAAAGCCCATGTCGGCCATCCGGTCCGCCTCGTCGACGACGGCGATGCTCACCTCCGCAAGACTGACCTCGCGGCGCTCGATGAGATCTTCGAGCCGACCGGGACAAGCCACCAAGATGTCGACGGCATCGCGCAAGGCCCGTAGCTGGGGGCCGTAACCGGCACCCCCGTAGACGGCCGCGACGGTGAGCTTGCGAGTCCTTGCTAGCGGACTGAGCACACCGCACACCTGAGCGGCGAGTTCCCGCGTCGGCACGAGGACGAGACCTCGAGGACAGCGCGCCCTGGAGCGCGAACCGCCGGAGGTGAGGGCCTCTGTGATCGCGATCGCGAAGGCGAGAGTCTTGCCAGAACCCGTCGGCGCCCGGCCGGACACGTCCCGGCCGGCGAGCGCGTCAGGAAGCGTCGCTGCCTGAATCGGGAACGGTGTTGTGATGCCGTCGCGCGCCAACAGCGCGACGACGTCGGCGGGCACGCCAAGATCGGCGAAGGTGGGTGGCAAGAAGACTCCAGTCAGCTCTAAAGGAAGGCCAACCAGAACGTCGTCTCGAGGCCTCACCGGCCGTAGCCGCAAAACCGGTCAAGCGACCGGACCTCCGCAGTGTAGCAGTCGGGAGCAGACAGCCGCTCGCGATCGCGAGCGCTGCTGGCGGTGACGCTTCGCCGGACACGTGCCGGGTCGCCGGTACGATCCGGTGATCCACGAACCCGCTCCGCTCTTTCGACGACGCCGAGGACGCCTGTGACGCCCATCCCGAGGACCGACACCGCCAGAGCCCTATTCGTCGCCGAGGGCGGCGAGTTCCGACCGACCGCATTCGCTCTCGGGCCCTGGACGGCCGAGCACCTGCACGGCGGCCCAGTTGCCGGCCTCATCGCCCGGGAAGCTCAGCGCTGCGAACCCGATGAGCGCTTGAGGATCGCCAGGCTCACCGTCGAGTTGGTCCGGCCCGTGAGTCTCGCCCCGATCTGCTTAGAGGCCCGACTAATCCGGCCCGGGCGCAAGGTCCAGCTTGTCGAAGTGATCGGTCGCCAAGACGGCATTGAGGTCGCCCTAGGACGCGCTTTACGGATCCGCACCGCAGACATGGACCTGCCGAAGACAGCTCGTCTAACCGAGCTCGCGTTTGCCCCGCCTGAGAGCAGCGTCGCGATGACCTGGGAGGGAGTCCCGCGAACCTTTCATAGTGAGGGCGCGGAGTTGCGCTTTGTCGAGGGTGCGTTCGAGTCGCCGGGCCCG
This sequence comes from uncultured Acidimicrobiaceae bacterium, assembly GCA_963836935.1. Lineage (GTDB taxonomy): Bacteria > Actinomycetota > Acidimicrobiia > Acidimicrobiales > Bog-793 > Fen-455. Next base: position 5,759 of record CAWILM010000037.1, on the reverse strand, counting down.
GCAACCGTGTGGGTGCGTCTTCGTGTGCCGGTGGTCGCAGGCGAGCGGCCCTCACCGCTCGAACGGGTGGCAACCGCTGCCGACTTCGGCAACGGCGTGAGCTCGCCCCTCAGCTCCGGCGACTGGCTCTTCATCAATCCGGACCTGACGATCCACGTCAGCCGACTGCCGGTGGGGGAGTGGGTCGGTCTCGAGTCACGTACCTTGGCCGAGCCACAGGGGATCGGTATCTCAGAGAGCAGGCTCTGGGACGAGAGAGGGCTGATCGGGCGCTCGATGCAATCGCTTCTGATCGATCGGCTCGCGCTCGACTGATCTCCCACGTCGTGGTTCCCCGGGCACCGCGGAGCACACGACGCGCCAACCGGCGCTACCGTCGTGGGGACTTTCCGACCCCTGAGTAATTTCGGAGGAACGATGACCGACCGCGACAACTGGAACCAGAAGATCATCGACGAGTTCCGCGCCACGGGAGGGGAAGTGGGCGGGCAGTTCGCCGGCGCGCCGCTTCTGCTGCTCACCACCACTGGTGCCAAGACCGGTCGGAAGCACACGACACCGATGATGTACCTGGCCGACGGGGACAGGCTGGCGGTCTTCGTGTCGAAGGCCGGAGCTTCAACCAACCCGGACTGGTGCCGCAACCTCCTCGCTGATCCCCGTGCGACCGTTGACGTCGGGTCGGAGACATTCGAAGTTGACGCCGAGCCAGCTGCGCGGCGAGGAGCGGGGTCGTCTCTGCGCCATCCAGTCCGAGCGCTACCCGGGCTTCGCGGCGTATCAGGAGAAGACGACCCGGGTGATCCCCGTGGTCCTCTTGAGACGCGTCGTATCGTGAGCGCGTCGCCCGATCCGACCAGAGTGCTCGTCGTCACGGCGCATCCGGACGACGTCGACTTCGGCGCGGCCGGCTCGATCGCGACTTGGACCGACCAGGGAATCCCCGTCTCGTATTGCATCGTGACCGACGGGGCGGCCGGAAGTGCCGTCCCGGGCATCGAGGCCGCCGCGCTCAGGCAGATCCGTCAGGACGAACAGCGCAAGGCAGCGGCCGAGGTAGGTGTCACTGACGTGCACTTCCTCGGCTACCCGGACGGCTCCCTCGTGGTCTCGCTCAAGCTTCGGCGCGACATCGCTCGCATGATCCGGATCGTGCGACCCGACCGCGTGGTGTGCCAATCGCCGGAGCGCAACTGGGAGCGCATCCGCGCGAGCCACCCGGACCATCTCGCGGCGGGCGAGGCCACACTGCAGGCGGTGTACCCGGACGCAAGGAACCCGTATGCCTATCCCGAGCTTCTCGAGGCCGGTTTGGAGCCCCATGTTGTCGAGGAGGTCTGGCTCATGGCATCCCCGCGGTCCACGCGCGGCGTGGACATCACCGCAACCATAGAGCGCAAGCTCGGCGCCCTACGCAGCCACCAGAGCCAGTTGGCCGAGACCGCGAACCTCGAGGAGATGATCCGCTCGTGGGCGGCAAACAACGCCGTCGCTTTGGGCATGCCCGAAGGCCGTCTCGCGGAGGCGTTCCAGGTCGTCGACACGCGCTAGGGGCCGCGGAGGTCGGGAAAGGGCCTGGGGCAATCCTTCGGGAGAGCAGTCTTGGCACGAGCCCTGCGGAACGTGCCGGTGTCACGCCATGTACCTTGCCTTCAGCCCCTCCGGGGAGAGTTGACGATTGCCACGATCTCGACATGCTCGGTCATCGGAAACAGGTCGAAAGGCCTCAGCGACCCCAGCGTCCAGTCCGCGTCGAGAAGAACGCGAAGGTCACGGGCGAACGATGCGGGGTCACACGCGACGTAGACGATCCGGCGAGGTCCGGGTCGGAGGGCCGCTAGGGCTGCCATGACCGCCCGTCCGGCGCCATCGCGCGAGGGGTCGAGCACCACGAGGCCAACATTGGTGAGTCGCTCGCTGACGAGGGCGGGCGTGACGGGCCTTCTTAGCACCTCGACGCGAGCCAGATGCGCCGTATTCCTCGCAGCGTCCGCGCACGCCCACCGGTCCCGTTCCACTGCCAGCACCGAGCCGCCGGGGCCAACGGCATCGCCGAGGAGACCGGCGAACAGGCCCGCGCCCGCGTAAAGGTCGGCAACGCTGTCGCCAGGCTCCACAGACAGGCCGTCCAACACGGCGCGGCCGAGGACGTGCGTCGCGCCGGGATGGACCTGCCAGAAGACCCCTGCGCTCACCGCGTAGTGGTGTCCGAGGACCTCGAAGGCGAGCCGTTCTGGAGCCCGTACGACGCGGCCGTTCACGAGGAGTCCGGCGTCGATGAACGGCACGTGACCGAGCCGCCTCCGGCGTGTGTTAAGTGACACCACACCCTCACCTGTGGCGTCCGACGCAAACACCTCCAGCTCGTCGACTTCAGGCCACTCGAGCCCTTCGACGCCGAGTGCTTCGACCGCGGCCGAAGCGATGAGACAAGAGTCCACCGGCACGAGCTCATGCGAACGATGCTTGTGAAAGCCGACCCGGCCGCGTTCGTCGACCGCAAAACGGACACGACTGCGCCAGCCCAGACCGTCTGGAGCGCCCGCGACCTCCTCCACCTGTACGGCATGCTCAATGCCGCTGAGCCGGCGGAGCTGCTCGGACACCAGGTCCGCCTTGAGGTTCCGCTGCGCCGCGATGGCCACGTGCTGCCAGTCACAGCCTCCGCATCTGCCAGGGCCTGCGTAGGGACACGGAGGCGTCACCCTATCCGGCGACGACTCGATGACCTCCAGCGCGTCCGCTCGCAGATAGGACCTCGTCTCTTCTGTCACCGCCGCGAGGACGCGCTCTCCGGGCAAGCAGTGCCGGACGAACACGACTCGATCGTCGTCGCCTCTTGCCACACATCCACCGCCCGCCGCGATCGCGCCGCCTTCCAACTGCGAGAGCGGGCGACTGCTCACGAGACGCGCCTTCCAGGCCTCTTCGCCATCTCCACTCCCGATGATCGTCCCGACAGTTGACTGCGGTCCTACCCCGTCTCCAAGTCTCGCAGCAGGAAGCCCGTGGCCGAACGCCGGCAATGGTGGGGGAGGGACGCGGCTCTCTCAACCCGCCCAACCGGATTCACAGCCCCCTTCTTGCCCTGCCTCATCGCAGCCTCGGCGCACCACGAGGTCAAACAACCTCCAACCCGCTTCTTTTCAATTCGATTACATCAACCGGCGCGAAGACCAAATGCCGACGTGAGCGCCCGGAACGTCTCCCGCCGGCGGCGACTCCTCCCAAGCCTCCCACGACTCGCGCGCCAACCCCGTCCGAGTCCGCCGCCGACCCAAAGAACCGGCCCGAAGACTCCCCGCTAGTCCCGAGCACGAGGAACTGAGCCACGCGAACGCCTTGGCCTGGGCTTCCGAAGTCACGCAGGTACGCATGATCTCCGACGACAGCAGCTCACCCGGACAAGAAGGTGACCGCAGAGAGGCCTGACCGGCACCTTTTCCAAACCGCCGATAATGTCCGTTATGTCGCGTTACGGGTTGGGGCGTCGCGGAGTGCGACAAACAGGCGCTGAGGAGGTCCCCTCTTCGGTCGCCGCGTACCGGAGCGAACTACCGGGGTGTAACTTTGATGGCAGCCAGCACCCGATAAGGACGGGTGGCGCCGTCCGCGTCGACCTTAGGGCCGACGTAGTGAATGGACGAGAACGTTTTGCGAGTCCCCTTCGTGACGATGGGGTCCGTAGAGCGTGCTTAAGCCCTTGTGAAGGTGTTGTCGGTTCCCATACCCCTGTGAGTATCCCCTCTGTGGAGGCCGGGTGCGTTGGCGGACCGATTTCAACTTTTTTGAGCACGGAGGTCCAGATGGACGTCTCTCATGCTCCTGGGGCTGGCGGTGATAGCGCTTTCCTGCGGGAGCTGATCTACGAGCTCGGCGAGCACGCTCGGCGCGGTGGTACAGCCTACGGCGCCGCGGTAGTCGCTAGGCGTGTCGGAATTGCTTACTGTCTTACGGAGGCGCGCGGTATGCAACTACCGCGGCCGACACGGGCCGAGCGCGAGGACGCGGCCTGGTTGGCACAGCGCGGCGGTACCGGACGTACGGACGCAGCCGCAGGCGCTCAGTCGCCGGCGGCTGCGTCGGGCGGCGGGAACAATGACCTGCGCGTTGCTGATGACGCCTCGGGCCATGACCGGCGCGGCGGCCGGTGAGAGCGAGGGCAGCAGGAATAGCGGCGTAGGCGACGAGGTTCCGGGACGATTCCCCGGAACGTGTTGTGAATCGCCTGTGGTGCGTTGCGTCGGTCGTGTCGGTCACCCAGTCGATGGCATCGACTGTGACTCGCCACTTCGTTTCTGTTGCCTGTGCTGCGAAGCGACGGCGGTATTCCGCTGTGGAAGTTCACAGCGTGCGCGATGTGCTCCGTGCGCGCGGAGGTATCGGAATCGGGTCCGGTGGCTCGTTCGCGGGGGAATCGAGTTTGTGCCTGTCGGGACAGCGCTCTTGTTCACGGTGACTCACACCTTCCGACAAGGGTGCTCATTGCCGGCGGCATAAAGCCTGCGAGGGAGGCGGCTGGGATTGCCTACCGTGCCCGTGCTCCCCCACCGAAGGCGTTGATCTAGCGGAGTGGAACGTCTCTTTGACGAAACGCATGAACAGGGTTCTCGAAGGTATTCGGCGTGGAGAGGCTTCACCGAGGGTTGGTGGTCGGCGGCGCCCGGTGTCGTTTGAGTATGTGCAAGGTCGGGAGGTGCAAGATCGCGGTGCGTTGCACATTCATGCAGTACTGCTGCCCCGAGGACAAAGGCCGCTGCAGCTGGATCGGAAGGCGCTTCGCGAGCTCGTCATGTGCCACGGCTTCGGCCATGAGGTGGCCCTCGACCGGATAGGAACCTCCCGACACGGCGGTAGCAAGGCGAAGAGTCCTGGTCGGGTGGCGGCGTACGTGAGCAAATACGTATCGAAGGCGGCTGACCAGCGGGAACAGGTTTCATGGCCACCGGTCCCTCGCGGCCGCCAGGCCCCGTACCGGACGTGGACGCGGTCGCGCGGCTGGCCGAGGTCAATGAAGGAGGTGAGAGATGCACAACGAAAGTGGGCGCAGGCGGCGGCCGGAGGCCGGCGCTCTTGATCCCAATACGGAGTATTACGCAAGTGGGATTCCGCAGGTAAATGGATTGAACCCGAGCCCTGCGCCGTCAGTAGCGGGTGGACGGTGGCACTGAACGTAGCGCCCGGGGACTACTCCCCGATCGTCGAACTAGTCGGACTGGTCCAGGTAAGGCGGCTGCTCGAGGCTCAGGTTGCGGTCTCCGTGAAGGCATGTATGCGCGGTGGTCTGGGGGCGACGGAAATCGCGCGCGTGTTGGGCGTTCATCGTGCGACGGTGTACCGAAGGTATCTGTTCACGCCTGACCCGAGTTCAACACCTCTCATCCTGATTTGAGCCTCCGGAACTGCCTCGCAAGTTTCTGAGCAGGTAGATCGTCGACGAAGTTCTCGGCGGGGAAAACAACTGTAGGGGCGAAAAGCTGCTCGACATTGGGGTGATGTAGCTCTAATCTAGGAGTCGTGTATGTAAAGACCACGGTAAAGCGTCGTGGCGAAACCGAGTACACCTACTTATCTCTCGTCGAGGCGGTGCGAGACGGCCGCCGGGTGACACAGCGCACGCTGTTACGCCTCGGCGAGGTGTCAGAGCTGCGCAACTCCGGCGGCCGTCTCGCACCGCCTCGACGAGAGATAAGTAGGTGTACTCGGTTTCGCCACGACGCTTTAGAGTGGTCTTTACATACACGACTCCTAGATTAGAG
>CAWILM010000036.1:0-38804 GCA_963836935.1 uncultured Acidimicrobiaceae bacterium | reverse complement strand
CGAAAGCTGCTCCAGAACGGCTCCGGGGCACAATCGGCACCCTTCCGGCGCCAGGCCGGGCGGAGGCTCACTCTCAATACCGACTCCACCCGTGCCGATGCTTAGTCAACAGCTGTAGGCGGGGAGCAGGCAGGGGCCGGTGAATCGATGATGGACGGCGACTCCACACGAGCAGCGAGAACCCGGGCCTGGCCGGCCCGAGGCTTCCTCACCCTGTCGATGACGCTGGTCATCGGGCTTGTCCTTGTCGGCCCCCTCGAGCTCTTCCCGGCCGCGGCGGCGAGCGGACAAGCGGGGTCGATCGGTCACCCGCCACCCGCCAAGTTTGCCGCCGCCCGAAGCGTCACGTCTCCGAACTGGTGGAGGGGCGGGATCTGTGATGGTGCGAACGCCCCGGGATCTGAGAGCCTCGGCGCCTCCTGGCACGGTCTCGTCGCCTGCGGACCAGGTCCGACCCAGGGCGGCAGCGATCATGCCATCTACTTCTTCCCAGGTGCATGGGGCGAGCTCGAATGGGAGTGCGTCGAGCTCTCCATGCGTTGGATGTACCTCGCCTGGGGCGTGAACCCTTACCCGGCCGACGGTTGGGACGTCGTGCGCGACTACCCCCTCTACAGGGCGAGGTACAACCCAGCCGGACCTCAACTTGTGGTCGTCACGAACGGCACGCTCGGAGCCGCGCCACAACCCGGAGATGTCGTGTCGATCGGGCGCACCCAACACAACGGATTCGGCCACACGGCGGTCGTGACCGCTAACGCGGTGGACGCGCAAGGCAACGGGACGATCACGTTGATCCAGCAGAACGGCGGCGCAGGAAACGACGGTTGGGCCACCTATGCCGTCAACAACTGGGTTGTCGCAGACGGGGTCACGGGTTGGCTCCACAATCCCTCGTGGACCTATCAGTGGCCACTCGTCGGGTTCACCAACCAGAGCGGTTTCCAAGCAGGTGTCGTCGCGCCCGGCAACGGCTATGCGCAGGTCACGACGAATGCCAGCTCCATCGCGGTGTCCGGCTCCACGGGCGCAGCAGGGACAAACGGCGCCGCCATCTACGGCTACATCGACCAAGACGGCAACTTCTTCGTGCACCAGGGATCGTCCTCCACTTGGTACTTCGAGGCACAAGACGTGAGGTCCATCGCCGTGGCAACGACCCCGTCGGGAGTGCCGGTCCTGGCCTTCTTGAGCACAACCGGCGACTTCTACGCCGAGGAAGGCTCCCTCACAGGACCGTTCACGCTCGAGGCAACCGGGGCCACCTCGATCGCGCTGGCGGGCGGTACCAGCTCCGCTCCTCCCTGCTGGGCTATGTCCGGGCCGGCAACGACGCCTGCCTCGTGAAGAGCGGCGTCGCCGGGGACGACTGGACCATCGTCCAATCCTCGGGCGTTCGCGCGATCGCTCTCGCGCAGGGGAGCACCCCATCGGGTGGGCTCATGGGATACCTCTCCAACAGCGGAAGCTTCTATGCGAGCCCAGAGACGCCAAAGGTCCAGTGGACGCCCGAGGCCACCGGCGTGAGGGCCATCTCCCTGGCGCTCGGGCCGAGCGGCTTGCCGCTCCTCGGCTATCTGGCAGGGAACAGCTTCTACGCCGCCGAAGGCCTGAGTCCCGCCGCATGGGTCGACGAGGCCAACGGGGTGGCCGAGATGGCGGTCGCCTCTGAGCCCGCGCCGGGAGCTTCGCCGGTCCTCGGCTATCTCACGGCCAGTGGCGACCTCGAAGTGCTGCAAGGCCAGCTTTCGGGCCGCTTCTCCCTCCAGTCCGACGATGCCTCAGCGCTCGCGCTTTCCAGTGTCACCGATTCCTGAACACGTCCTCGCAAGACCCCGGCGCCTAGACCTGGCTGGTACTTAGGCCGTCGACTGCCAGTGCGCACCGTTCGCGATTCGGTGCTCAAGGGGACTTGTGGCCGTGCCGATAGATCTTGTACGACCCCGATTGCCTTGCGAGGGAAATTGGGAAGCGCAGCTGCAGTTCCATAGCCGTACAGGGAGCACTCTTCCTGTACGGCTAGCTGCGCATTTCGTCCCCGCATGACCCGCTACTGCCCGCCTGGCGGCGCATCGCGCGCCGGCCAGACGCGGCCGTCGAGCCGGCTTCGAATCGCGGTCCTTAGAAGGGCGACGCCCTGTTCCGTCTGTTCTGATCGTGCCGGGACAGGACACGCTCCCTCTCGTTGCTCTCCGGGCAGAACCTGGCTGTCCTTGTCACCGACAAAGGCCGTGAGCGGGATCGCGCCGTCACCGCGGCGTCCTTCACGCGGTCGCCGTCAAGTGAGCGCCCGTTGACGAGCCCGGCCTTTCCGGCTCCTCTAGTTGATCAGAAACGCGCCGACATCAACAGAGACGCCCCCTCTATCCCGGATACGCCCGAGCCCCTCTCCCCAGTGCTCGCGCAGGGCCGGCTTTCCCCTGCTGACACCGTCGCGGCCGTCAGGCAGTTGCGCGGCTACAGCGCGGAGGACAACCTCGCCGGAGAAATGGCTGAGCACTCTGCCGAGATCGTGGACGTTCCCGGCCCTTACCCAACTGTCACCGAACTCGGCTGCGCCTGCGCAGGCCTCGCTCCGCGCCGCGGCGTTCAGCGCCCCTGCCTGGCGGCAAGCACGCCGGCCGCGGCGAGGACAAGGGCCCTGAACACAGACCTGTCCTCGTCTGCCTCGGGGTGCCACTGCACACCGATGACGAAAGGCTTCGCCTGGTCCTCGAGCGCTTCGATGGTGCCGTCCTCGGCCCACGCGACTGCACAAAGGCCGCCACCGAGACGATCGATGCCCTGATGATGGTGAGTCGGAACATCTCGTTCGTCCCACCCGAGTGCCTTGTGGAGTGAGCTTCCCGGCTCGATCCGGACGCGATGACCGGAGAAGGTTCCCGGTGTCGGGTTGTGCTCCTCGTGGCCAACCACCTCGGGGAGATGCTGGACCAGGGAGCCTCCGTAGGCGACATTGAGCAGCTGCATACCCCTGCAGATGGCGAGCAGCGGCAGGCCGGCGCGTTCCGCGGCGCTCACCAGCGCGAGCTCCCGTTCGTCTCGCTGGACGCGCGGCGCCTGGGAGCGCGGGTGCCGTTCAGCGCCGTAGCGCGCCGGGTCGACGTCCGGCCCGCCGGTGAGCACCAGGCCGTCGAGACGCCGGACGAGCCCGTCGAGGGTTGCCTCCCTCTCTTGTTGGACGGGAAGGATGACCGGGCTCGCGCCCGCGTCCGCGAGCGAGTGCACGTAGTCGGACGGCACCAGCGAGGCTCGGGTGTGCCAAAGACCCCAGGAAGCTTCCTCGTCGTAGGCGGTGACCCCGATCACGGGCCGCTCGCCTAGCACCGGAGCCATCAAAGAGGCGTCACGTAGGCGGCGTTGATACCTCCGTCCACGAGGAATGTGCTCGCCGTGATGAAAGAGGCGTCGTCGGAGGCCAGGAAACACGCCGCGGCCGCTATCTCCTCCGGCTCGGCGAACCGGCCCATCGGGATATGCACGAGCCGGCGCGCGGCGCGCGCGGCGTCCTTGGCGAACAGCTCCTGCAAGAGGGGCGTGTTCACGGGCCCCGGGCAGAGCGCGTTCACGCGGATCGACTGGCGGGCGAACTGCACCCCGAGCTCGCGCGACAACGAGAGCACGCCGCCCTTCGATGCCGTGTAGGAGATCTGCGATGTCGCCGCGCCCATCAAGGCGACGAACGAGGCCGTGTTGATGATGCTTCCGCCCCCGTGTTCGAGCAGGATCGGGATCGCGGCCTTGCAGCACAGGTAGACGCTCGTCAGGTTCACGTCTTGCACGCGGCGCCAAGCGTCAAGCTCGGTCTCCAGAATCGAGTCGTCGTCCGGCGGCGATATCCCGGCATTGTTGAAGCAGATGTCCAGCGTGCCAAAACGGTCGAGCGTCGCCGCGTACATCCGCGCCACGCTGGCCGGGTCGGTCACGTCCGCGTGGACGTACAGGCCTTTGACTTCGTCAGCGACGGCGGCGCCGGGATCGTCGGCGAGGTCGACCACGACGACCTGCGCGCCTTCTCGCGCGAACCTGACGGCACTGGCTCGGCCGATGCCGCTCGCCGCGCCCGTGATGACGGCTACTTTGCCTTCGAGCCTTCCTGGCATGATCCCTCTCCGATCGGAGGTGGTTGACACAAGCGGGGACTGCGCCTATCAGCCACCCGTTGCGATGAAGACGTTCTTCAGTTCGGTGAAGGCCTCTAGGGCGTCCGGCCCGAGCTCGCGGCCGATCCCGGAGCGTTTGAAGCCGCCGAAAGGTGTCCAGTAGCGGACAGACGAGTTCGAGTTCACTGAGATCGTGCCGGTCTCCACCGCCCGCGCGACGCGGAAGGCGCGCCCGACATCACGGGTCCAGATGGACCCAGAAAGCCCATAGGGCGTGTCGTTGGCAATCTGGATCGCATCGGCTTCGTCCTCGAACGGCAGCACCGCGACGACAGGACCGAAGATTTCTTCGCGCACCGCTCGCGACTGCGACGACACCGGCGCGAGCACCGTGGGGGGGAACCAGTAACCCGCCCCCTCCGGTGCGCTTCCCCGGAACGCGACCGGCGCGTCCTCCGGTACGAAGGTGGAAACCACAGACCTTTGCTCGGCGCTGATGAGCGGTCCCATCTCACTTTTCTCGTCGGACGGGTCGATGACCTTCACCGCCTTGACCGCCGTCTCGAAGTACTCCATGAAACGCTCGTAAGCGCTCTTCTCCACGAGAATCCGTGACCGCGCGCAGCAGTCCTGGCCGGCGTTGTCGAACACCGCGTACGGCGCGGCGGCCGCCGCCGCCTCGATGTCTGCGTCGGCGAAGATGATGTTGGCGCTCTTGCCGCCGAGCTCGAGGGTCACACGCTTCACCTGCTCGGCACATCCCGCCATGATCTTCTGACCGACCTCGGTCGAGCCCGTGAAACAGATCTTGCCTACCGCAGGATGGGTGACAAAGCGCCAGCCGACCACCGAGCCGCGGCCGGGCAGCACCTGGAACACGTGCTCGGGGACCCCGGCTTCGAGCGCCAGCTCCCCGATGCGGATCGCCGTGAGGGGCGTGAGGTCCGCCGGCTTCAGCACGACGGTGTTGCCCGCCGCCAGAGCCGGGCCGAAGCCCCATGAGGCGATGGGCATCGGGAAGTTCCAGGGCACGATGACCCCGACGACTCCGATCGGCTCCCGGAATGTGACATCCACGCCACCGGGCACCGGTATCTGGCGCCCGGTCAGCCTCTCGGGCGCGCCCGCGTAATAGGCCAGCACGTCACGGACGTTGCCCGCCTCCCAGCGGGCATTTGAGATCGTGTGCCCCGAGTTCGCGACCTCGAGCCACGCCAGCTCCTCGTTGGCTCGGTCCACGGCCTCGGCAAAGCGCCTGAGCAGCCGGGCCCGGTCGGCCGGCCCGACGGCGTGCCAGGAGGGGGCGGCGGCGGCAGAACGCACGATCGCCGCGTCGGTCGCTTCGGCGTCGACCTGGTTGATGGTCTTGATGATCTCTTCGTTGGCGGGGTTGACGACCGCACGCTCGCTTGTCACAGGCGTTCGAATCCCCGATAGCGCTCCCAGTCGGTGACAGCCGACTCGAAGGCCTCGAGCTCGACGCGCGCCATGTTCGCGTAGTGGTCCACAACCTCGTCGCCGAATGCCTTACGGGTGACCGGGCTCACGCTGAACAGGTCGGCCGCCTCGCGCAATGTCGTCGGCAGCCGCAGCTTGTCCGAGTTGTAGGCGTTTCCCACGAACTCGGGCTCGAGCTCGAGGCCCTCCTCGATCCCGTACAGGCCCCCGGCCACGATCGCCGCCAACGCCAGGTAGGGGTTCACGTCCGCCCCGGGCACGCGGCACTCGACGCGCAGTGACGACGGCTCGTGGCCGACGACCCGCAGGGCGCAGGAGCGGTTGTCATGGCCCCAGGCTAGTGCAGTCGGCGCAAAGGATCCCCGGACGAAGCGCTTGTAGCTGTTGATGTTCGGCGCGACAAAGAGCGTCAGGTCCCGGAGCGTGGCAAGTAGGCCGGCCATGAACTGCTCGAACACGGCAGAGAACCCGTGGTGCCCGTCGCCGGCGAACACAGGTCGGCCCGACTCGTCCCTGAGCGAGATGTGGATGTGGCAGGAGCTGCCTTCCCGGGCGTCGTACTTCGCCATGAAGGTGAGGCTGCAACCCTCCTGGGCCGCGATCTCCTTGGCCCCGGTCTTGAACAGCACGTGCTCGTCGCCCTTGGCAACGAGGTCGGTGTACCGGAAGGCGATCTCGTGCTGGCCCAGGTTGCACTCTCCCTTCACAGACTCGACCCACATGCCCGCTCCACCCATCTCGTTGCGGATCCGTCGCAACAGCGGCTCCACACGGCCCGTGCCGAGGAGCGAATAGTCGACGTTGTACAAGTTCGCCGGGGTGAGGTTCTTATACCCGGACTGCCAGGCATGTTCGAAGGTGTCGTTGAAGACGATGAACTCGAGCTCTCGTGGCAGCCAAAGCGTGCCAACCGTGATTCGCGAGGCGTTCGCTTTGGCGCTGGAGGACTTGTCTCGGTGACGCGACCACTGGACTGCCGTCTGCCCATTTCACGTCAGCCACACAAAAGGCCGTGCCGGGATGCCATGGAAGAAGCCGCATCGTCGACAGATCGGGCATCATCACGAAATCGCCGTAACCACGATCCCACGAGGCCATCGCGTAACCGGGGACAGTGTTCATCTCGACATCGACCGCCATCAGGTAGTTGCAACCCTCGGTTCCGCGAGTCACAACTTCCTCCAGGAAGTGTGCGGCCGCGAACCGCTTGCCCTGCAAACGTCCCTGCATGTCGGTGATCCCTACGACCACCGTGTCGATGTCATGAGAAGCGACTAGCGCCGCCAGCCGGTCCACTGTGAGGACGGGCGAGGCTTCGCTCAATCGATTCCCTCCATATCATGCGCTTTGTGCGAGAGCCTGGCTTCGATGGCCTCCAGCTGTTCCTCGGTGCCCTGAACCTTCGGACCCGTGAACCACTTGTGGGCTGACAAGAGCCAATAGCCCCCCGAGAACAGGAGCACCACTCCGACGGCGATCGGGGCGTAGTTGAACGTGTCACGGTTGATCGGGTTGAACTCGGGCAGCATGAACAAAATCGCGATGAAGGCCACCCAGATAATGCCCACCCAGCCGACGATCGGGCTCCACTTGCCCAGGCTCCAACGGCCTCCCTTGAAGTCCGCGCCCTGAAGGCGGCGGAGCAGCGTCGGCAGGACATAGGCGATGTACAGGCCGATCGTGGCGATCGACGTGACGGCGGCGTACGCGACGCCGCTCCACATGGAGGGGACGGCGAGGATGAAGGCGAACACGACGCAGAACCAGATGCCGTTCGTGGGCGTCCTCGTGCGCGGGTTGATGCGGTGCCACAGCTGATGGCCCGGCACGGCCCCGTCCCGACTGAAGGCATACAGCATCCGGGAGTTCGCGGTAACCGACGCCATGCCGCAGAAGGCCTGTGCCATGAACGCGATCACCAGCAGGAGCTCGGCGCCGTGCCGGCCGATGGCGGTTGACCAGATGAGCACTGGGGCGAACTCCTGGGCGGCGTCTTTCGTGTAGACGGCCATATTCGTCGGGATGACGAAGGTGATGGCAAGAATGAGGATCCAGCCGGCGATAAGGGAAACGACGATCGAGCTGACGATGCCACGCGGGGCGGCGAGGTCGGGGCTTTTCGTCTCCTCGGACATGTGCGCCGAGGCGTCGTAGCCGGTGAAGGTGTACTGGGCCATTAACAGACCGAGGAAGAACACGTACCACTTCGAACTGAAGCCCGAGAGGTTGATGAACTTGGTGAAGACGAACGAGGCCGAGGCATGGTGGCTCGGGACTAACACCAGCACTATGGCGATGATCGCCACGCCGAGGATGTGCCACCAGACCGAGACGTCCGAAAGGAATGCCACCACGCGTACGCCGAAGGTGTTGAGCAGGCCGTGGACAGCGAGGATGCCGCCGTAGATGATGAGGACGTAGCCGGCCGTAGTCGGGTAGTTGAACGTCATGTTGAGGAACGCCGAGAAGAAGAACGCGAACCCGTAATCGATGCCGGCAGTGATCGCTATCTGGCCGAGGAGATTGAACCAGCCGGTGAACCAACTCCAAGCACCGGGGCTCCCTTTCGCTAGCTTGGCGGACCAGTAGTACAGCCCACCCGCCGTCGGATAGGCGGACGCGATCTCCGCCATGCCGAGCCCGACGATGGTCGTGAAGAGGCCGACGACGATCCAGCCCCAGACGATGTCGACGGGGCCGCCCTCCGCCATTCCGAAGTAGTACAGCGTCAGGCAGCCCGAAAGCACCGAGATGATCGTGAAGGAGACCGCGAAGTTGGAGAACCCCCCCATCCGTCGGTGAAGCTCCTGCGCGTAGCCCATCTCATGCAGTTTGGCTACGTCTGCGTCCACGCCACTCAGCGTCGGAACTCCGCCCTCATTGACCGACATAAAGGCCCCCCTCTGCGACAACGGCCCAACCCGTCATTTGGTGCGCGTCATTAGATCAGTGACTAAGGCGCAAGTCAAGGGACTGATTTGCGCTGCCTGGAGGTTCCGGCGCCGTCCCCGAAGGAGACGGGACCGGGGCTGCGGACCGACCTTCTGGCACACTGAGAATCCGTGAGCGCCGTGCCCGAGATCGTCGAGTTCCTCCTGACCTACCCGCCTTTCAACGCGTTGCCTCCCGCTGAGGTTGAGCGCGCGGCCGCCTCGGCCGAGGTCGAGTTCCATCTTGCCGGGACGGTGATCTTCTCCCAAGGGGCCCACTCCAGCGAGTTCCTCCGGGTCATACGCGTCGGCGTGGTCGAGATCGTCCACGACGGCAGGGTGCTCGACGTCATTGGGGTCGGCGAGATGTTCGGCCACGCCTCGATGCTGTCCGGGTTGCCGACGGGCTTTGCCGCTCGCTCCGCGGAGGACACGCTCACCTACCGGATTCCCGCGGACGCGGCCTACAGATTGCTAGGCCAGCCCGCGACCCTCCGCTACGTGGCTCGCTCATTGCTCCAGGACCGTTATGGGATCCGCCAGGCGCGGACGACCGAGGTTGACGAGGACCATTTGAGCCAGCCAGTAAGCACCCTGATCCGATCGCCAGCAGTGATCTGCCCCCCTGACACCTCAATCCGGGAGGCGGCCCGGGAGATGAGCGCACGTGGCGCGACCGTGGTCCTTGTCGACCTGGGATCGTCGTTCGGCATCCTCACCGATCGCGACCTTCGGTCTCGAGTCCTGGCCGTCGGGCTGTCGCCTGATGTCCCCGTCTCCGAGGCGATGACGGCCCCTGCCGAAACCGTCCCAGGCGATCGTTTGGCAGGTGAGGTACTGCTCGACATGCTCGACCGAAGCTTCCGCCACTTCCCGGTACTGTCGCCGACCGGTTCGCTGCTCGGCGTCATCGCCGACTCCGATCTCGTCGAAGTCCAGACCCATTCCTCGTTTTCGCTCCGTCGGGCGATCGCGCGGGCAGCCCACCCGGGGGAACTGGCCGACGTCGCCGCAGCATTGCGACCCACGATCGTGGGCCTGCACCGGGCCAACATGGCTCCGCTCGGCATCGAGGCCATGTTTTCCATTGTGTCCGACGCGTTGACACGCCGGGCACTCGAGTTCGCCGTCGCCGAGGTCGGCGAACCCCCCGTGTCGTTCGCGTGGCTCGCACTTGGAAGCCAAGCACGGCGCGAGGCTGTGCCGAGCTCTGACCTCGATACCGCGCTCGTCTTCTTGAATAGTGACGACCCGACTCTGGATGTGGACCGGGTGACGCGCCCGTACTTCGCCGACCTTGCTCAGCGGACGACCGAGATCCTTGTCGCTTGCGGATTCCATCCCGACACGCACCGGGCCAGCGCGTCGGACCCGCTTTTTGTCCGTTCCCTCGACTCCTGGCAGCGTGCCATCCGTTCCTGGCTTGGGGACCCGACTCAAGACAAGGCGCTCGTCCTCATGTCGGTCCTCGTGGACAGCCGTCCAGTCTTCGGGACCCAAGTGGGCGACCTGTTAGCAAAGACGTTGCGCCCTGCGCGAGAACACCCTGCCCTGCTGCGGATGCTCGCGCGGTTCTCCCTGTCCCACAGGCCTCCCACGGGCTTTTTAGGCGGGCTCGTCGTCGAGCACTCCGGCGAGCATCGCGGCCGGCTCGACCTGAAAGAGGGAGGCACACTGCCGATCGTCTCCCTCGCCAGGTGGGCCGGCTTGGCAGCGGGCGTCGTCTGCGCTTCGACCTCGGAGCGACTGCGCGCTGCCAGCGGCGGCGGCATCCTCATCTCGGCGGATGCGGAGACGCTGATCGAGTCCTTCGAGCTCGTCTCGGAGCTTCGCCTCGAACATCAGGTCACGCAGCTCATAGAGGGCACGGAGCCCGACGACTTCGTCGACCCGTCCGAGCTCAGCCCACTAACACGTAGTTACTTGAAGGAAGCGTTCCGCGCAGTGGCCGCGGTACAGCAGAGCATCTCCAACAACCTCTCGCTCGGTGTCTGATGAGGCCCTGGCTCCAAATTCGACCGCGAACGCCGGCGGCCGGCGCCTATGCCCGCGCCAGCCTGCCAGGACGTCGCACGCCCTGGCGCCAAGCCCGCTACTGCGTCGTCGATCTAGAGCTCAGCGGACTCGACCCGAGGATCGACGAGATCATCTCCTTCGGTGCGGTGCCGATTGACGGCGGGCTCGCTGGTGCCGGTCGCAGCCTGTACGGCCTCGCGCGGCCGTCACGCCCACTGCCAGAGGCTTCGGTCGTCGTCCACGGGATCCGCACCATGGACCTCGAGAAGGCACCGGCCCTTGACGAAGCGATCGTCCCGCTGCTCGAGGCGATGGCAGGGCGTGTCCTCGTCGCTCATGCAGCGGCGGTGGAACGGGCCTTCCTTGGCGCGGCTCTGCGTCGCCAGGGTGCACGGCTGCGCGGGCCAATCCTCGACACCGACGCGCTCGGACGCCTGCTCATGGCCGAGCGCGGCGAACCGCCTTCGCGGTTCCTGCCGCTCGGACAGCTGGCGGGTGTCCTGCGACTTCCCGAGCACCGTCCACACCATGCCTTGAGCGACGCCCTGACGACTGCGCAGGTGTTCTTGGCCCTTGCCTCTCACCTCGAAGAACGAGGGCCGGAGACCGTTGGATCTCTCGCGCGCCTCCAGCCGATTGGAGAGCCTGAGGCAATTCCCAGCCCAGCACTCGCGTCAGCCTGATTGACGACAACCCCGGACATCAGAAGGACCCGAAAGGTGCTTCGTCGTCGTACCGACAATCGTCTTGCCGCCTACGCGGCCCGCCTCTGATACTCGGCGCTGCGTTCCCGAGAGACACCTTCGATTACTTATCGTTCCGACGTCCCGTGCGACGCGCCTGAATCCAAGGGGAAGACGGAGGTGACCCACGGATTCGGTGGCTCAACGAACGACGAGAACGGGCAGGTGCGACAGGTGCAACAGTTTGTGCGCCGTGCTGCCGACGAAGATCCCCTCGAGGTCGGTGAGCCCGCGACAGCCGGTAACGATGGCGGTCGCACCTGCTTCGCGTGCCTCGGCGCAGATCTCGACGGCCACTCTGCCATGCTGGGCCGCCCGAACTTCACCGGTCGCCTTGACGCCCCGGTCCTCAAGCACTGCGACGGCGTCGTCCACGAGCTTGTGGGCCTCGTCATGACCTTCGAGCGGGACCGACCCCGCCCGGCCAACGAAGCCAAGTTCAAGGACGTGCAGCACGCGCACATCGGATTCGAACTTGGAAGCAAGCTCGGTTGCCGCTGTCAGCACCCGCTCCTTGTAGTCGGAATCATCGATAGCAACCACCAGCTTTTCGAACATGAGCACTCCCTCCCGTGCGCCCGATGAGCCTGAGAGCCAGGCAACCCACTCCATGATGCCTCGGCGTAGTTCCCCAAGCTAGGGCATAACACCGCTGACCTGAGTACCACAGTGAAAGCAACCGGTCTGGCGATCCCGCCAGCCGATCACCTTCCGGTTGGTGAACCGAAACGAGAAGCCAAATTCACAGACACGGCCCTCGACGTGCCGATCCGAAGGCCGGAGAGAAAGACGTCGCCACCGAGAATAACCTCTCGGATCTTCTCGGGCGGCTCGCTCCAGTCGTCGTAAACGGATGCGGGCACGCGGGCGCTGAGCACGACTGGTCTCGTCCTCGCAGGCATTACAAGGTCGTCGCGCCCCTATGGCGAACACCCCTCGCGGTGACGTCCCTCAGGCGACATGGGTCATGCCGCCAGGTTTGCTGCCGACCTATGCCACGGTAAACCCAGAAGGAACTGCAGATGACACAGAATGTCTTAGCCTCGATCCACCGTCCGACCCCGGTGAGGTGACTGCTGGGCCCTGAGTTGCTGGATTTTGGCGGCATCGCGACTACCTATCGGCCCGTGTCCGAGTCGGGGGCGTGTTCGTTTCGCCTGTCACCGATGGTGCTCGTGCTGGAGATCGCCGGGCACGCCACAAGCGATCTCGGTGGGGGCTGGTTCAGGTCCGGAGCGCGCAGAGGCTCTCGAAGCAGGCAGTCCACTGCTTGGCCCAGGGCCAGTTCGTCGGCAAGTGGAGCCGGCGCCGTCGTGCACCGCGCGTCATGCGACCCGGAAGGTTGAGGAACCGCCGTCGGATCGTCTTGGAGACGAGCGGTCCGTGGATCTGAAGCCCGAGTGAGCCGAGCCAGCGGATGAGGTTGTGGGCGATCGTCGCGCACACCGTCCAGGCGCCATTGGCGCCAAAGCGCCCCGAAGGGCAGTGCGAAAGTCCCGATCCCTCCTTCAAGTCCCTGATCGCGAGCTCGACGACGGCGTGGCGCCGGTGGTCGGCGTCGAGGAGGACGGCGTCGCCCACACGGTCGGTGATGAAAGCGTGGTAGCGGAAGGTGGGGAACAGCGCCGGCTGGGGATCGGCGAGCTTTGTCCGGCGCACGACGAGGCGATGCCCGTCGCCATAGGTGGTCTCGGCCACCCACGCCTCGCCGGCATCGGTGTAGTCGATCGGGACCCAGGCCGCTTCGTCGATTGCCTCGATGGCCCTTTTCACCGCTTCGGTCTGCCGTGCGGTGATCGAATAGGTGACACCGTGGTCCCGGCAGGCCTTTATGACATGGCGGGAGTAGAAGCCCGCATCGGCCCGAAGGCTGATCGGGCCGGTTGACCCCGCACGTCGCACACGCCCGACGAGCTCTCTGACGAACCGTTCCGCCCCTCGGCCCGATCCGGCCGATCCGGTTCGGAACCGGACGTGGAGGACCTCGCCCGTATCTGCACGCGTGCCGACCAGTGGGTGGTAACCGAGGACGTGGGTGTAACCGAAGGCGGCACCTTGCTTGTGGTCCCCGTGCACGGGACAGATCGTCGAGTCGAGGTCGATGGTCATCGGCTCGGCACCGGGCCCCGCGCCAAGCGACCACGCCCGGGTGAGCATCGCCTCGGAGAGCTTGTCGAGCTGGCGGACGTGGCCGAAGCTGAAAGCCCGGAGGAACGTCCCGAGCGTCGAAGGCGCCATCACCTTGTGGGCGAGAACTTCCACGGTCGACCCAGACCGCAACACGTCGGCGTCATCGATGCATTGCGCGCCGGCGACCATGGCGTGCACGAGCGTCGCGACCCGACGTCCTGGGAAGGGATGGACCTCGACCAGCTCTTCGGCAAGAACTTCGAGACCGAGCATCTCGCTCAGCACACCGACGAGAGCAAGACCCGCATCGGCGACGGCGCGGTCGTCATCGAACATCACCGACAGGCGCGACGGGCTGTGAGAAAATGGCATCGAAAAGGTGCCTTTCTGATCTGGCGAATTGCTTCTTTGGCGAGTCCAATTCTCCCTGATCGCGGCACCTTTTTCGCGGATGGTCAGGCTATCAAAGGCCTACCTGGGCGGTGGTTCCAGGCTTAGAGGTGCAACGGGCATGACCGCGGACGCTGGTTCGTGACTCACACAACCTTCTCCCCAGCGCGCGAGTCCGTGTGGTGAGGTCGCTACTTTAGCTGTGCAACCGGAGACTTCGAGACCCCAATCGACCTCCTGTGTAGCGTCGTAAACTCGCCCCGAGGGTCGCTGCAGTGGGCCTGTCGGCCGGTTGACGAGAGCTCCGTTAGTCAGCCGGCGGGGCACCCTTCTCCGGCTGATCGCCGCGACCGAAGCCCAGCGATCTCGTGAACATGTCGGTGAAGGATCCGTGCACCGTCAACTCCACGTAGCGGACGCGCTTGGCCAGGCGATCCGCGACATGGCGGCGCTCTCGCGACAGGAGAAGCTGCTCGGCCCCGCGGCCCGCGGCATTTCCCACCTGCTTATAACGCTCTCGTCCCACGTCGACCAATAGCCCGACAGCGATCGCGCTCTCCAGATCGAGATACGTGCCGAAAGCACCTGCCACGACGATGCTGTCCAGGTGCGAGGCCCCGATGCCGGCCTCCAGCAGCAAGAACTCGCCGCCGGCGCGTATCGCGCCCTTGGCGAGTTGGATCTCGTTCACGTCCGATCGGGTGAAGACGACATTGCGACCGTGACCAGCGCGGGCGGCGGGCACGAGCTGGCAGGTAGGTCCGTTCGCGGTCCTGCTCACCAGCGGATGGTCCTGCACGAGTGACCCGCGCTCGTCGATGATCCCCGCTTGCAACCCTTGGGCAACGGCGTCCAGAATGCCGGAGCCGCAAATGCCGATCGGACGCGCGCCCCCGATGGTCTGCACTTGAAAAGCACCTTGGTGGAAACGCACGTGCTCGATGGCGCCCGGCGCAGCCCGCATCCCGTCGTGAATATGCGCCCCCTCGAACGCCGGGCCTGACGCCGTGGAGCAACTCCAGATCTCCCCTTTGTGAGCCAAGCTGATCTCTGTGTTCGTGCCGATGTCCAGGGCCAGCACGGTCTGGTCGGTGTCCGCGAGCCCGCTCGCCAGGAGCATCGCCACGTGGTCTGCTCCGACATAGCCGGCGATGTTCGGAGGCAGATAGAGCATCGCGCCGTCATCGAGGTGCAGGCCGACTTCCCCGGCCCGCACGAGCACCGGGTCGCTCACGCAAGCGACGTAGGGGGCCTCGCCCAATTGGCGCACGGGCAGGTCGGCCACGAAGTGGTGCATCGCGGTGTTGCCGACCACGACCGCGTCGACGATCTGACCGCGGTGCGCACCGGTCTGCTCGCAGAGCTCCCCCACCATGCGGTTCAGCTCCTCGACCAACCTCCCGTGCAGCAGTTCCGCAGCCCTGTCGGCGGTGTTCGCGTGAGCAATACGGGTCACGACGTCTTCGCCGTACGCGGTCTGCGGGTTCATCGCGCCGACCCTGGCCAAGGTTTCGCCGGTGGCGAGGTCGACCAGGTAGGCGGCCAGCTTGGTGGTTCCGGTGTCCACCGCCAGGCCGAGCAGCTTCCCGCCGGCAGATTGCATCGAGATCAGCGCCCCGGTCCTGTCCATCTCGGTGTGAAGGGCCGCTCGTCCCCGCCAGTTCTGCGCGCGTAACCGCTTCGAGCAGGCACGGGCGCTGCGCAGACTGATGGCGGTCCCTCCCCTGCCCGCCTGGGCCAGTGCCTCCGATAGCCGCGTCGTGTCGGCCCGCAGGTCGTGCAGCGAGGGCGCCTCGAGCTCGAGGTCGACCGCGACGACAGGCGGGTCCGGGATGAAGTCCACTGCTTCACCCTCGAGCTGCAGACGCTGTGGTGCGCTGAGCGACTCGGACGGTATCTCCAGGCGGAGGGCGCTGCACACTTGCGCCTGGCAGGCCAGCCGCCACCCATCGGCCAGCTCGGTGGAGCTCAAGAGATCCTCTTCGTCGGCGGTCTTGTCGCTTAGCTGGCCTTCGACCGCCCGCACACGACACGTGCCGCAGGTGCCCTCCCCGCCGCAAACCGAAACAAGCTCAACGCCCGCTGCCTGCGTAGCGTCGAGGACGGTCGCCCCCGCCGTCACCTGCACGCGTCGGCCCAGCGGTTGCAGTTCCACGTCGTAGAGCGCCGCGGAGTCCGTCTCAACCATGGTGGGAGATGTGCTCTTCTCTATAGCGGCAGGTGGCGGCCATGGAGCAGTAGTCGCATGTCTCGCCGGCGTGGGCCACCTCGGCCCCGACGCCGATCGCCATCGAGGTCGACTTCTTCGGCACCATCATGCAGCCGTCGGTCAACCGGACACCGGCCTTCGCGCCGTCCAAGAGGGCGAAGATTTGACGCTGGCCGTTGGCAACGGGCCAGCCGACAAGCCCCGGGTTCAAGGGCACGCTCGTCCGTTCTCCGGCGGCGTCGGCCTGCTCGTCCACGATCTGGCACATGGCCTGGCCCAACAGGTCGGCCGCGGCCGAGCCGAAGGCGTCAAGGCCTAAGGCGAGGGCGGGATCGTCGGTGAACAAACGGGAGGCCGCCTCCTCCAAGGCAGGCCCGATGGTGCAGATGGCGAGCACCACGGCCCGGGCGGCGTGCAGGTGCTGGACGACGAGCGGGCCCGAGAGATGGCCGGGGCCGAGTCGGAGGCGCTCGTGGCGGCGCTCTTCGACCACGAAGCTCTCGGTGACCACGACCGGGGCCAAGAGGGGCCGACCGACCGCGACTGCCTGCTCGGCGACACCGAGGGCGGACGACCGGCGCCGGCGCACCGTGGCAGGGTCGGCCCCGAGCGTCCGGAGCACCATGTCCTCATCGGGGCTAAGCGCCCAGTCCGTGATCAGTCTCAGGTGGCAAGCACCTCTTTCACGAGTCGCACGGCACTGGAGGCGTCCTCGGCGTAGCCGTCCGCCCCGATCTCGTCCGCGTAGGACTTGGTGATGGGCGCCCCACCGACAACGATGCGCACCTGGTCCCTCAGCCCTGCCGCCTTGATCGCCTCGATGGCCACTTGCATGTTGGTCATGGTCGTGGTGAGCAGCGCCGACATTGCCACGACGTCGGCACCTTGTTCGATGGCCTCGATGAACTTGTCCGCCGGGACGTCCACGCCCAGGTCGACGATCTCGTAGCCGGAGCCCTCGAGCATCATCGCCACGAGGTTCTTGCCAATATCGTGCAGGTCCCCCTGGGTGGTGCCGATGGCGACCTTGCCGCTTGAGGCCACGCCCTCTTCGACGAGGTGGGGCTTCAGCACCGTCAGCGCGGCTGTCATGGCCCGGGCGGCGACCAGCATCTCGGGCACGAAGATCTCGCCCTCCTCGTAGAGCTTGCCCACCTGGGCCATGGCCGCGATGAGGCCCTCGCGGAGCAGCATGCCCGCCTCGATGCCCCCTTCCAGTCCCTCGGTCACCTTGGCGACGGAAAGCTTTGCCTGCCCGTCCACTACTGCCTCGCGAAGCTCCTCGGTCAACGCCATGGCGTCGTTCTCCATTCTCTTTGTGGTTCGACCGGAAAACACGCGGCTCGAAGGCCAGTGGTCCCGCGATCCCTCCTGGTCCTCAATCGCCGTACTGTTCGGTCAGTTCGCTCGCCATCTGAGCCCACTGCCACAGGCGCTGAGGCTCATAGCGCACGGTGCTGATGTCCTTCATGATCACCTCGACCACGCACCCGTGCGCTTTCGTCTTGTCGAGGACGGTCTTCAGGTCGTGTTGGGCCTTGTCGAGGTTCCAGGTGGTCTCGGCGAACACGGCCGGGTTGGGCTTGTGGGAGAAGACGTAGCGGCTGCCCACATTGGCCACGGCCTCGTCGATGTTGACCCAGGGGCTCATCGACACCTTGCGCAGGTTGGGCACCTTCTCCAAGATGGCCAGCTTGCGGTGGAGGGGATCGCAGCAGCCGTAGTAGGTCAAGCCGAACCGGCTCATCCATCTCAGCTCGTATTGCAGGGAGAACTCCCAGTGCATGCGCGGGGAGACGTCTGAGAAGATCTGGGCGGCCCCGCTCCCCCAGAGGTCCTTCGCCCGCACATGGGAGGCGTCGTAGTCCGGCGGCGGCAGCTCGTCGGTGTACCCGAGGCCGCCGGAACCGATCCGGAAGTAAGCGTTGTTGAGCGTGAGCAGGTTCTGCTCCTCGAACTGGTCGAGCATGGCGCAGTAGGCGTTCACGAGCTTGTCGATGGCTTTGTGCACGAACTCGGGCCGGTCGTAGAGGTCCACCATGGCCTCCTGGACGCCCCACCACCTGATCATCTCGTCCCAGGGTGCGAACCAGAAGCAGAACCCATTTGCACCCAGCTTCTTGACCTCGAGGACGCCGTCCATGATCTCCGCCAGCTGCTCGTACTGCTCCTCGGAGGCCGCCGCGTCATGGGTCACGACCGGGACCTTGATCTTCTCGAGATCGTCCTCGTCTCGTATCTGGATCTTGAAGTGACGCGAGACAACCGAGTTCGCCTCGTCGGTGACGACAATGTCCACGTCCTCGGCGATGCCGAACGCCGTATTGTGCACGACCAACGGGGACCACACCACCGGTTCCATGACCATGTCCGCCGGCATGTGCTCCCATTGATAGAGAAGCTTGCGCATTTCCCATTCGTGGTAGCGGGCCCATTCGCCGGTCGTCTGGAGGCGCAACTCGTCCTCGACCTCCATCTCGTGCCATGGGACCTCATCGATCCAGACCATCGGCTTGACATGCTTGAGCCCGTTCATGGCACGCCAGCTGGAGGCGGTCTCGCCGTGCCCCGGCAGCGCGGCAACGGCTGCCAGCCGCTCGCCCAAGCCACGCAGGAGTTTCTTGTCGGCTTCGCTGACCTCGGCGTGGGTACCCGTCCCGGTCCCTTTTCGTGACGGATCTACCAGCCAGTTTCTATCTTCCATCGAAACTCGCCCCAATCCATGGGCTGGAAACGAAACTTCTGCGACCTTACCAGATCCCCTCCCAGTGTCAGAAATCGTTATCTCAGCTTGACGGCAGCCGGAGAGGCGGGTCTCGGCCCTCTGAGAGCACCCGAACGAGCGCGACCCAGACCGTCCCGCACAGCCGACCGGTGCCACCCGGACCCGGGGCGCTGCTCCTTTCGACCGGCTGTCGCGTGCCCTCGACTGGTCACGCTGACGTGTCGGCGTGGCACGACGGCCGGATGTTCCCGGTTGTGATCAGATACCCAGCGGAACCATGAACGGGGAAAGGGACGAAATCGTGCGTGACAACAACAACGGTTTCAAGGGACGCAAGGTCTTGGTCACGGGTGGAGCTCGTGGCATCGGTTATGCCATCGCCAGGGCCGCGGCCAGGGCCGGCGCGGCCGTGGCGCTCATCGACCTCGAGCAGGCGAGCCTCGACGAGGCGGCCGCGAAGTTGCACGGTGAGGTGCCCGGCGCCGAGGTGCTGACAGAGATCTGCGACGTCTCCTCCTACGGGCAGGTGCTATCCGCCGAAAAGGCTCTGGAGGCTCGCTGGGGTCGCACCGACACGCTTGTGAACAACGCCGGCATCGCCTACCACGAACCCGCCGAGACAATGAGCGTGTCGGAATGGGACCGGATGATTGCCATAAACCTGTCCGGAGTCTTCTACTGCAGCCAGGCCTTCGGGGTCCCGATGATCGCGGCCGGCTTGGGCACAATCGTCAACATCGCCTCGATGTCGGGGCTCATCGTCAACCGCCCCCAACCACAGGTGGCCTACAACGTCGCCAAGGCGGGCGTGATCATGCTGACGAAGTCCCTCGCCGCGGAGTGGGCGCCTCATGGCGTCCGGGTGAACGCCGTGGCTCCCGGATATACGCGAACCGACCTCATCGAGCACCTAGTCGACACCGACATGTGCCGCGACTACTGGATCGGGGGTACCCCGCTCGGGCGAATGGGCTCGACCGACGAGATAGCGAACTCGGTTCTCTTCCTTGCCTCGGATGCCGCGAGCTTCGTGACAGGAGAGACCCTCGTGGTCGACGGCGGCTACACGCTCTGGTAGTACCCTCTCGCGTGAATATGGTCACGTGAGTCCCCGTCACTTTGTGACGAGCGATCCACTCCAGCCGGAGCAACAGTGGTGGCCCGGGTACGGGCAGGGACTTTAGGCGTCGTACTCGAATTCAGCTCGTAGGAGACACGCCTTTGGTCACGCCGGGCAGGTGTGCCCACCCGACGGTGCTCGATGTGAGCTATCGCACTCGGTGCACAGCCCAGTTTCCGGACCATGTTTTGCGCGCCCGCGACGTCGCGGTGGTGCACGGTCAAACAAGCGGGGTTCGTGCAGACGAGGATCCGGCCCCGCTTTCTGGCCACCGCCCCGCAGTCGGGGCAGTGCGAGGAGGTGCCGCGCTCGTCGGTGAGCTCGGCGGCGATCCCGGCCTCCTCGAGCCGATTGCACAGGGCCTTTGTGGTGGCGACGACAAGCCAGCGATGCGGGCGGCGGTTCTGCACCGCACCGGCGTGTATGTCTCGCACCCCGGTCGGGTCGCCGATGACCACGTTCGATGCCTTGGCCTGTTCTATGAAGCTCGCCGCAAGCCGGGCCGCCCGGTTGGCCGCCAGGGCGACGACCCTCCTGGACCTGGACTCGGCCATTTGCTGACGGGCGTGCAGCTTGCGTCAGGCCCGTGAGCCTGCTTGGCGGGGGGACCCGGGCTTTGCCCGCAGCGGGGCGCGTTTGGTCGAGCTCTTCTTTGCGCGGGCTTTTGTGTCCTCGAGGTGCAAGAACTCCTCGGCCCGAGATGCCCGGCCCGAGACGAGCAGTGCCCTGCTCCCACAGGCCACCGCGAGGGGGTGGATGACCCCGGGGTCCACCCCGGCCATGAGCCCCGGAATGACCTCCACCGGGGTCACCGCCACCCAGGCGGTGACATCCAAGAACAGCTCGCCGGCTCGGCTCAAAAGGCGCACGCAGCGCACGAGCTCTGAGTCGTAGGGATGGTCGTGGGAGAGCGCGAGGACGAGGTTTTCTGTTCGCCTGCGGGTGGCGAGCTCGACTCTGGCGCGGGTGCGGGCGGTGCGCGGAACCAAGGTGAACTCCCCCTTACGCCAGGTGACCGGGACCATGTGGCGCTTCTTGAGCGGCAGGGCGGCCTTTTGGCCGAGCTTTCTCCGCCTGATCGCCTCGAAGTAGGCGCCTGACGATGCCTTGGTGACGTCCTGGGCGCAATGGGCGCTCAGGTCCCCGAACGGCCCGTGAGCCTTCTGGTCGGCCAGAGCTGGAGGAGGGAGTTGGCGTTGGGGAGCCCAGCCCGGATGCGTTCATGGAAACGGTCGATGCAAAACGACCAGGCGTCCCCGCCGGCCACGAGCATTGCCATGGCGCGACGGTGCTTGGCGCGAGTTGACATCACCTTCACCCGGTAGCTAGGGATCACGTGCCCCTCGGGGACCTCCGCACCGTGAAACGCCATGGCGAAAGGCTAGGAGCGGGGTGTTTCACTCACCTCGGGGGACCTTCAACACCAGCCGGTACTCATGGTCCGTTGTACTTAGCCCGCCGACATCGCCACGACAGGTGCGTCGGCCCGAAGCGTGCTCCGCGCACCCCGATTCCCAAGCAGGTCGCGCCCGGCTCGGCAAGCCGCGACCGCTTTGCCGTCAAGCAGCGAAAATGTACGCCCGCCCGGCGCTGCTGGCGTGGTTCGGTGCGCCCACGACGGCGGTCGCACCCGCAAGGGCCACTGAGTAGCCCGACCAGTCGCTGGCGACCGTGTCGGGGCCGTCCATTTCTTCCACCTGCTTCCAGCCCGTTGCCGTCTTGGTGAACACGTATGCGCGGCCCGCACCACTGGCGTGGTTCTCCGCGCCCGCGACGACGGTAGCGCCCGACACGGCCACCGAGTCGCCGAAGAAATCCCCGGCGACGGTGTCGGCACCCTCGAGCTCGGCCGTCTGTGTCCAGTAGCGCCCGGTCTTCTCGAACACGTACACCCGGCCGGCATCTCTGCTGTGGCCCCACGCGCCAATCACGGCGGTCCGGCCCGAGATGGCCACCGCGTCGCCGAAGAAGTCCCCGGCGACGGTGTCGGCACCCTCGAGCTCGGCCGTCTGTGTCCAGTAGCGCCCGGTCTTCTCGAACACGTAGGCCAGGCCCCGATCATCGGCATGGCCCTGAGCACCGACTACGGCTGTCATGCCCGAGATGGCCACCGACCAGCCGAACTCGTCGCCGACGACAGTACGTGAGCCCTGCAGCTCGGCCGTCTCGTACCAGTCACCGGCCGTGTCGGTGAACATGTACGCCCGCCCGGCATCGTCGCCGTGGCCGCTCGCACCCACGACGGCCGTCATGCCCGAGACGGCCACCGAAGCACCGAAGCCGTCGTTGACAACGGTGCCCGTGCCTTTCAGGACGGCGACTTGTGCCCAACCGGCTGCCGTCTCCCCGAAGACGTACGCCCGTCCGGCTTCCTTTGCCCGGGAAGGCGCGCCGACCACGAACGTGTCCCCCGCGATTGCCACTGACCAGCCGAAGTCGTCGCCGGCGACGGTGTCGCCGCCCCCGACCTCGCCGACCTGGGTCCAGGCGGCTTGGTTCCTCGCGAACAGGTACGCCCGGCCCGCATCGTGGGCGTGGCCTTCCGCACCTACGACGGCGGTCGTGCCCGAGATGGCCACGGAGTCGCCGAAGAAATCGTCCCCACCGGTGTCGGAGCCTTTCAGCTCCGCCAGCCGCGCTCCGATTGCTGCAGTTCCAGGCGTTCTTGGGGCGGCTGCGGAGGTGCTAGCGACCCCGAGACGGATAACTGAGCCGGCGATGACCGACAGTGCCACCAGAGAAACGCATCGGGACAGGAGCTTTGCCATTTCCTGTAGCAACCAGGCGACCGAGCTCAGAGCTTCAAGACCGCACGGAGATTGCGGATCCCCTGTGCGATCCGTTGTTCGTTCTCGATGAGGGCAAATCGGATGTACCCCTCGCCCCCGGGTCCGAATCCGTGCCCCGGCGACGTCGCCACTCTCCCTTCTGAAACAAGGAACTTCGCGAAACCGAGCGAGCCCATCTCCCGGTAAGGCTCCGGAATCCTCGCCCAGATGAACATCGTGCCCTTCGGCTTGGGCACATCCCAGCCGAGGCGCGCGAGCCCTTCGCAGAGGGCGTCGCGACGACCCTGGTAGATCTCGTTCACCACCTTGGGGTAGTCCGGCGCCTCGTTCATTGCCACGATCGCCGCGATCTGGATCGGCTGGAAGGTGCCGTAGTCGAGGTAGCTCTTGAGCTTGGTGAGGCCTTGCACGATCTCGGCATTGCCGACGAGGAACGCCACTCGCCATCCCGCCATGGAGAATGACTTCGTCAGGGTGTAGAGCTCCACCGCCACCTCCGACGCGCCTTCGACCTCGAGGATCGAAGGTGGCCGGTACCCGTCGAAGGCCGTGTCCGAGTAAGCGAAATCGTGCACCAGGAGCACGCCTCGCTCGCGGGCGAACTCGACGAGCCTCGTCATGGTGGCTAGGTCGATGCACGCCGTGGTCGGGTTGTGCGGGAAAGAGAGGATCACGACCCGCGGCCTGGGCCAGGCCGACTCCCAAGCCTCGACAAGGTTGGCGAAGAACGTCTCTCCGGCATCCACCTCGTCGTTGCCCAGACCCTCCAGCCTTACCATCCGGACATCGGCGCCGGCAAAGAGCGGCGCGTACAGGTGGATCGGGTACGACGGCGACGGAACCAGCGCCGCGTCACCTGGGCCCACGACGACCCACATGAGGTGCGAGAGGCCCTCCTTGGCACCGATGGTGGTGACGACTTCGCGGTCGGGGTCCAGTTGCACCCCGAAACGTCGCAGGTAGAGGTCCGAGATGGCCTGGCGGAGCTTGGGGATCCCGCGGCTCGCCGAGTAGCGGTGGTTGCGCGGGTTGTGAACGGCCTCGGCCAGTTTCTCCACTGCCACGTCAGGCGAAGGAATGTCCGGGTTCCCGAAGCCCAGGTCGATGACGTCGTCACCCGCGCGACGCGCCTGCAGCTTCAGCTGGTCAATCTGCGCGAAAACGTACGGAGGAAGTCCCTGAATCCTGCGAAGCTCCATCGTCCGACGTTAGCCGCTGCTCTCCGCGGTCTTGCAAGCCCGCCAGCCACAAGGCTTCGCTGACCAGCTCGATCGAGCGCGGCCAACCCCAGATCGCCCACGCGGCTCCGGCGGCACGCAGGCCCAAGAGATGCTGAGCCGCCGCGCCCGCCTCGGCCGGGAACGGGCCGGCCCAGGTCGCCGGCCCCAGAGCCGACTCGGCCTCGAGCCGCTCCAGACCGACTTCCCACAGGTTGACCGCCGCGCCGGCGGCACGCGCGACCGCGAGCGTCGCGGGAGCGCTCGCCCCGACCCAGCATTCGATGCCGCGACCGGTGAGCTCGGCGAGGATGGCGGCCAGTGAGGCGCGTCGGTCTCCAAGCACCGGCCACGCGATCCCGTAGGCACTGTTCTCCGAGGCGCTCTTGGCATCCCCGATTCCGAGCGCCGCCACGGTCCGGTGGCCGCTCAGCTCGTCGAGCGATGCGAACGACTCGGAGATGAGGCCGTCCGGCAGGAGCCCCACACGCGCAACGAGCGATCCAATCCTGACGCGCTGCGTCGTTGCCGCGACGGCAGCCAACACGGGATACATCGACAGAGCGGGCCGTGACTTCGACGCGCCCGGCCAGAGGTGATCGAAGACGAACACGCCGTCGATCCCCGCCTCCTCGGCTGCGCGTGCAACGGCCAGCGCCGGCGTGGCGGTCGGCTCGAACGTCGGGAGAGTGACACCGACCTTCACGCCATCAACCCCCGACGAGCCGCAGGCGCTCCCGGTTCACGGCGTCGACTCGACCCGCGC
The DNA here is from genome assembly GCA_963836935.1 of uncultured Acidimicrobiaceae bacterium. Classification (GTDB taxonomy): domain Bacteria; phylum Actinomycetota; class Acidimicrobiia; order Acidimicrobiales; family Bog-793; genus Fen-455. The sequence continues at coordinate 14,208 of CAWILM010000036.1, read as the reverse complement.
CTTCAGGTCCCGGATCGCAGCGTGGATTATGTTGCCCTCGGCCCGTCGCTTGATGAAGCCAGGCAGTGGCACGCGCAGCTCGACGGCCAGCTGATAGGTGACTTCCGTACCGCCTTCCGGCGCGGGCTGGAAGCGGTAGATGCCGTCGAGCCGGCTCGTGAGATCACCCTCCCGCTGGACCCAGCGAAGCTCCGTCGGCGCCTGCGAGTAGTCGTAGGCGAGGGTGTAACTGGTGCTGCGCCCGAAGGCAGCGGCACGGAACGAGACAAGGGAGGGCCGCCCCGCTTGATCCCGCTCGTGGACGTGAACCTCCTTCAGATCGGCGACCCAGTCCGGATACCGCTCGATGTCGGCTACGACCTCGAAGCATCGCGTCGGGGAGCCGTTGACGACCATCCGCTCAATGGTCTGATCGGCCACACGTCCTCCTTTCTCCCCTAGTGGCCTCCAGCCTCGCATCTCCTCGGGCTCTCGGCCAGCATTCGCCCACTCTCCGTGCGAGCCAGCCCTCAACCCCCATCAGAACACCAACGGGCGCGGTCAGCCACCCATCTCCACCAGGTGAGAGTGCAACATCCGGGCGAGCTTGTCGTAGTCGAACTCGGTGACAGCCCTGCGGCGCGCCTCGGTGCCCAGGCGTTCTCGAAGCTCCGGATCGTCCAGCAGGCTCGCCAACGCGGCCGCGACGGCGGTCGTGTCGCCCGGGCGGTCGACGACAAGTCCGGTCTGTCCGTCGGCGACAGCTTCGTACGAGCCGCCACTCCGCCCGGCGAGCTGGGCCACGCCAGCGGCCGCAGCTTCGAGAAAGACGATCCCGAATCCCTCCTGCTCGAGCCCGAACCAACGGTCACGACAGCACATCGCCCATATGTCGGCCGCGGCGTCCAGCCTCGGCAGGTCGTCGTCGGCCACCCGACCGAGGAAACGCACCGGCGCGCTACAACGCCTCGCGAGGAGCTCCAGACGTCGGCGGTCCCGGCCTGATCCGCCGATCGCGAGCGTCAGGTCGGGTCGCGCGCGGCTGAGCCGACCGACCGCCTCGATCAGCACGTCCATGCCCTTGCGGGGAACAAGCCGGCTCACGCTCACCACGAGCCTGCCTTCGGTGGGCAGGCCCAGCCGCCGCCGCTCCGCCGCGCGCTCGTCGGCAGCGAGCGGCTGGAAGCGTTCGTGGTCGACCCCGGGAGGTACGACGACAAAACGGGGCTTGCGGGACCCCGCAACGCGCGCCGCCTCCGCGGCGGGATAGCCGCCCGCCGCGATCGCGAGCGACGCCCCGGACAGCACCGACCGAAGGAGCTGGCGCAAGACCGGCAGCCGAGCGGGAACCGTCACTTCCGCGCCGTGAAGAACCACTCCAAAGGGAACCTGGAGCCGGCTGCCGAGGAGACCGAGCGGGAGCGCCGGATCGAACAACACGAGACCGCCGCCCGTCGCCTGCACCAGCTGCCGCACGTTGCGCAGCAGCCCAGGTGTTGGTGCCAGCACCGGCAACCGCGATCTCTCGATGCGGAACTGCTGACGCTGGTCGAACGCGGCGGCGCCGCGGTACGCGGTCGTGAGAACCGTGCAGCTCTTCTGGGGGCAACCGGCGGAACAGCTCGTAGAGGTACGACTGGATCCCGCCAACCTTGGGCGGGAAATCGTTGGTGACGAGCATGTAGCCCATCAACTCGACACCTCCGGCGCCGCGGGCCGGTGACGGCTCAGATCACCCGACCCGGCGACGAAAACGGAGGCTCGGGCACCAGGCCAGCCCGCTGGAGCATGCGGACGGCACGAGCTTCGGCGACATCGACGACGATCCCACCGGCAGCCGGGGGACCGAGCACGAAGGTGACGATGCAGTCCTCGCACGCAGAGGTTCCATGCAGCACACAGTCATCGCAGCTTATGGACACGCTCTCGGTCGGCACTGCTCCTCCTTTGGATCCTGTTCACTCGCGACGCTGGCCTGCCGTCCAGCCTTGAGGCAGGCGGCTGGTCGAGGACCACAGCAGAGATGATGCCGGAAGGATGTATCAGGCTCGTCAGGCTACCGGTGATCACCGGCGGATTCCGGCTCCGTTCACCTGCGTGGTCTCCGAACGGCTTCGGGCGATCTGGAACCTGCACATGCCCGAGGCCCGCGAGCTCGCGGGCTTGCACGAGTTCGACGGCCAGGTCCAGGACCTCTCGCCGACCGGGGTGGAGGCTCTTCTCGCATCGCTCGGACGCGGCATGCCTGAGCCGAACGCGCATGACGAAGCCACCTGTCCGCTGCTGAGGCCGGAGCGCTTGCCTCGTTCTCGCTGGCCGAGATCCACAAGTGGAACCCGTTCGTACACCTGGCGAATCTCGACCTGGCTTGCTACGACCGCGAGTACGCGCCCGCACAAGACCGGTCGGCGGCCAAGGCGGCTCACCTGAACAAGTGGCCAGACGCCATCGACGGTGCCATCGAGTCGCTCGACTCCGTGCCCGCGCCTGTGGCGACTGCTCTTCTGCCGGCGGTGCGCGGCCTGGGCGAGAGCCTCGGCACGGCGGCCGCCGATCCGGCCGATCTCGAGCGCGCCAGGCGCGATCTCGACAGGCTGATCGCCCATCTCGAAGACGCAGCGGCGAACGGCTCGCCCGACGCCAGCCTCGGGACTCACAAGCTCGCCCGGCTGCTCGGCGATCCTGAGGCGATGACTGTGGACCTCGGCCGGCTCGAAGAGGTCGCGGACGCGGAAAGGGCGCGCCTAGAAGAGCACCTCGTCCACGACTGCGATCGGCTGCGATCCGGGCTCCGCCCTGCAGAGGGCGTCCGGGAACTTCTCAGTGACCATTTCGATGACGAGGGCATTTACCGCGCGGCGCGTGACCTTGTCGATGAGCTGGTCACCTTCACGACCGAACGCGGTCTTCTGCTTGAGCTCGGGGGCAGCTGTCGTGTCGGCCCTGCCCCGCCATCGAGGCGGCACGCGGTCGCGATGATGTCCTGGACGGGCGCCTATGAGACCGAAACGCCTGCGTGCTTCCACGTGAACCCACCGGATCCCTCGTGGGATGACGAGACCAAACAAAGGTGGCGTTCGCTCTGCAGCGCCACGACTCTGCCAGCGCTCACGGCGCACGAAGTGACCCCGGGGCACTTTGCCCACGGACAGATGATCAAGCTCACCGCCCGCGGGGACGTCCGCCGGTCACTGACCTCACTCGGGTTCGTCGAGGGCTGGGCTCACTATGCCGAGGAGCTTCTCGTGGAAGAGGGCTTCCGTGAACACGACCCCCGTTTCGCCATCGGGGTCTGGATCGAGGCTCTTGTCCGGGTGACTCGTCTGGCTGCCTCGCTCGGGATCCACCGCGGGACCATGACGGTGCAGGACGCGGCGGCGCGGTTCCGCGAAGATGCCTTTCTGGAAACACCCGCGGCCCAGTCCGAGGCGAACCGAGCCACGTTCGATCCCACCTATGGCCGCTACACCTGGGGCAAGCTCGAGATCCAGGCGCTTCGCGACAAAGCCATCGCCCGCTGGGGCCCGCGTTTCAGCCTGCGCCGGTTCCACGAGGCGCTTCTCTCGCTCGGCGCACCGCCCCTCGGGACACTCGGCGACGCCTTCGAACCGGTCTAAGTCACGCTGCTTCCAAGCCACGGATTCTGACGCGTCGCGGAACGCGGATCACCAGTGGCCGCTGTCGTGGCGGCCCACCAGCCCCCCCATGTTCAGAACCTCCACCAGGCGAACAACGCGTTTGACAGAGTCCAGGCGATAGATGACGAGCGCGGTCTCGACCCGAGCGGCGAGCCGCCGAGCCAGAAAACCATGCAGCTCCACGCCCGACCCGATGGGATCGACGAGCAACTGGCCGAAGATGAAACGTCTGGCCTCATCCGCGACGTGGAACTGGAGCTCGTCGAGGGCCTTTCGCGCGGGCTCGCTCGCGACAAGTCCCCAGCGGTCGTTCGCGGTCGTTCGCACCGCCGCCGCGAGCGCCACCCCACCGGTCACGGTGCGCACGACAAAGCGCGCATCGGGGTCGAGCGCCGCCAACTCCTCGCCCATGTAAAGGTTGCCGCTTTGAAACGCAGACTCGGCCTCGAGGATGCGGCGCACCGTCTTCGGCTCGGACAGGAGGTCGACCGTGTACTCGAGACCTTCCAGCTCTCGGGCCGACAGGATGACAGCAGCCGGAGCGCCGTCCCGCTCGACGAGGATCCGCTCATGTGTGCTGAGCACGTGGTCGACGACGTCGTCGACGTTGTCGCCCTTACCCGCGAGCGCGGTCATTGGCAAAGCGTATCTCTCCTTTCGCTCCGCCAGGGAAACGAAGATCTGGCGCGCTCGCGAATGCCGGTCTCTCGATCGACGCCGGGCGTGCCCCGGTCTCGGCACCGTGCGGTGCAGCCACTCACAGGGCCTGTGACCCGGGCGAGCCGTTGGGGCCCATCTCCTCGCTCGTCTTGAGGCGCGCGGCAAACAAGCGAAGGGCGCGACCACGGTGTGACAGCCCGTGTTTCTCCGCCGGGTTCATCTCCGCGAACGTGCGACCACCCCCTCCCTCCGGCGCAAACACCGGGTCGTAACCGAAGCCCCCCAGGCCGCGGGGGGCTGTGACGATCTCGCCCTCGACGACGCCTTCGCCGGTGATCTCTTTGCCGTCCGGAAAGCGACAGACGACTACGGTGCGAAAGCACGCCCGCCGGTCGACCTTGCCCTCGAGCAGGGCGAGCAGCTTGGCGACGTTGTCGGCGTAAGTGGCCTCCTCGCCAGCAAAACGCGCCGACCAGATGCCCGGTGCCCCTCCGAGCGCTGCCACCTCGAGACCGGTGTCGTCGGCGACGGCGGCTTCACCGGTGGCTGCGACGATCGCCACAGCCTTGAGGCGAGCGTTGTCCTCGAGGCTCTCGCCTGTCTCCTCGACCTCACCGACGCCGCGGGGACGACCGACGAGCTCGATCAGATCATCAAGCTCTTCTTTGAGAATGGCCTGCAACTCCGCGGCCTTGTCGGGATTCGCTGTTGCGAGCACCAACCGCATGGCGACTAGCCGCCTCTTGCGCGTCGTTTTCCGAGCCGTCAGCCTGTGACGGTCTGGGTGCGGTCCGTCGGGAGCGTCGCCAGCACTTCTGCCTGAATCTCGAGGATCTGGTTGATGCCGAGCTCGGCCAGGGCGAGCATCTCGTCAAGCTCCGCGCGGGCGAACGGCAGGCCCTCCGCGGTTCCCTGCACCTCCACGAAGCGTCCCGTGGAGGTCATCACGACGTTCATGTCGACCTCGGCAGCGGAGTCCTCGGCGTAATCGAGGTCGAGCATGCATACCCCCTCGACGAGGCCGACCGAGACGGCACCGCACGCCTCACGCACCGGATTGCTCGCGATCGCGCCTGAGAAGCAGAGTCTCGAGCAGGCGTCGTGCAACGCAACGTAGGCGCCCGATATCGCGGCTGTTCGCGTGCCCCCGTCTGCCTGCAGCACGTCGCAGTCGATGAGTATCTGGCGCTCGCCGAGCGCCTTGAGGTCGATGACGGAGCGCAACGCCCGGCCGATCATCCGCTGGATCTCCTGGGTCCGCCCGGACTGGCGCCCCTTCGTCGCCTCCCTGCTCACACGCTCTGGCGATGACCCGGGAAGCAGGGAGTACTCCGCGGTCACCCAGCCGCGACGCGTCCCGCGCATCCATCTCGGGACGTCCTCCTCGACCGAGGCCGTGCACAGGACCTTCGTGCGCCCCGAGACCGCCAGCACGGAGCCGGCGGCGAACTCGGTGAAGTCCCGGACGAAAAAGCCCGGACGCAGCTCGTCGCGAGCCCGGCCGTCGTGACGCAAAGTCTCAATGGGACCAGGTTGCGGGTCGGTCATCCCGGCAGGGTACCCGGCCAGGGCCGGCGCGGCCAGGAACACTCGCGACAGCACAACGGCGCGACGCGGCTTCAGCGCGGGCGCCGGTGAGCGAGACATCGCCCTCGCGTCTTTCAGTCAATTGCCAACTACCTCGATCTCCTCCTCGGTCACCAGGCCTTCGACGATCCGGAACGAGCGCACCGAGGCCTCTTCGTTGCCCAGCGAGACGACCACGTAGTGCCAGGAAGGATCAGGCGCCTGAGCGATGTCGGTCGCCGACGGGTAGGCGTCGGTAAAGGTGTGGGAGTGGAACACGCCGATCACGGCCCACCCGTTGGCCTCCGCGGTCCGGTCGATGAGGAGATGCTCACGCGGATCGACGGTGTACGCACGCGCCGACGCGGCCAAGTTCGTCGTGGGGTGCACGGCAGCGACGGTGCTTGCGTCCGGGTCCCCGGTGAGGAGCCCACAACCCTCCGCCGGGCGTGCCCCCAAGCAGTGCGCCACGATCCGGTCCAGGTGGGAACGAGCCATGTGCAGGCTCGCCGTGTCCGGCGCCGATGACTCTCGCGTGAGGCGTGCGAACGGCGGCGGCGAGGTCGGCTCGGAATCACGCATCAGAGCCGCACGGTAGCGTTTGGCGCGATGGCCACGAGGAAGCCCTCCGGGGCTCAGCGCAGCCCCGGCAAGCCAAGGGCCTTGAGCGACCCTCACGAGCCGGTGATTCGCAACGTGGCGCGCAACCGGCGCGCCCGGCACGACTACGACATCCTCGAGGTCTTCGAGTGCGGCATCGCGCTCAAGGGGGCGGAGGTGAAGACCCTTCGACTCGGACAGGTCTCGCTCCAGGACGCCTACGCCAGGATCGAAGACGGTGAGCTGTGGCTCTTGGGAGCCCACCTGGCCCCTTACGAATACGCCTCCGGGTACGGCCGCTTCGAACCCGTCAGAGCACGCAAGCTGCTGCTTCATCGCCAACAGATCGACGAGATCTCCGGGCGCGTCGCCCAGAAGGCGCTCACGCTGGTACCGCTCAGCATCTACTTCAAGGACGGCCTCGCCAAGGTCGAGCTTGCGCTCGCGCGGGGACGGCGCCTGTACGACAAGCGACACGCCATCGCCGAGCGCGACGCGAACCGGGAAGCGGAACGCGTGATCCGCGAGCACGCGCGGAAGCGCTGAGCGCGGGCGCAGGCGGTATCCTCGTAGCAGGAACACGACATCACCAAGGGGGTGACAAGGCTTCGACTTCGGTGGTCAAGATGGGAGAAGCGAGCCGTGGTTTCCGGAACCACGTTAAAGAGCCGGAAAACAACACAAACGCCGAGCCTCAGCTCGCGCTTGCTGCCTAAATAGCAGCAACGTCTGCCCGGTCCTAGTCCTGCGGACCGGTCCCAGGCGTCATCTAGCAGGACTTACCTGAACGGCGCCGCCGGCGAGCAGTCAGGGACACCTCAGTCGGCTGGGTTCCCGCACCGGTGCCGGTGCCGTGGCGGGAGCCGAGACACCACCGCCGGATGCGCTCGGAGAAGTCCCATCGAGATGCCGGGGGACGCGGGTTCGACTCCCGCCACCTCCACCGCGATTTCTGAGGCCGTGGCCCGGGCAGATGCCCGGCCGGCCCGGAACGCGACACGAACCTGAGACGCGAGAAAGGTGCGGTTATGCCCGAAGAAGCGACGGGCCCGTGCGTATTCTGCGAAACCGAGGAGGAGGTCAAGAGCTACCCATGGGCGGCCGCCGCTGGTGATCGTCGTATCGCACCGGTGAACCTCTGTCCTGAGCACTGGGGGCTCGTTCAAGCCCACAGCGGGAACTTCAGGCTGGGCTGGTGCGAGATCCACGGTCACGGTGCGAGCTACAAGCTCTGCCCGTGCGGGAAGCACTACGCCGTTTCCTCCTAGGCGCCGGTCCGCCGCCCCTTTCGTCTGAGCCCGAACCGTCGGCCCAAACTGGGGGCGACTCCCGAAGCAAGTCGTTGCCGACCTGCCCGCATCTGTCGCGAGTGTTCAGACCACCATGGCCGGCGTCGCCCTGGACGTCGCAGCAGCGTTCGCCAGAGCACGCAGCACGGACTCTCACCTCGGACACTAGTGAAGTCGTGAGCCACCCAACTTGTTCGGGTTATCGTCGCGGGCGCTCAACCGCAAGTGTTCACTCCGGATTAGTGCAATATTCACCCTCCCTCGGCACAAATCGGGCGAGCTGCCAATAGAGTCGAGAACGGACCGTGCCCGGGCCGGGGGCGAGGGACCGTGGCCCGGGCGCAGGTCCGTCGCCGCCCGATGCCGCGGTCGCTTGTCGTGCTGACACGAGCCAAGATCGTGAGGCTAACCACCTCGATCGTGGACTCCAAGGCGGCGACACTCTTGCTCGACTGGTGCACCCACCGCGAGCCCGAGGAGGTTCCCAATGAACGAGTTCGAGATCATCACGGTCATCAACCGTCCTGTGGCAAAGGTCTTTGCCGCGATGGAGGATTTCACCAGAGCTCCGGACTGGAATCCGGCCGTGGTGGAGGTGCGACAAGAAGAAGAGGGCCCGCTCGGAGTCGGAAGCACCGTGGTCTACGTCGGAAGGTTCCTCGGGCGCAGCTTCGAGTCGTCCTCCAAGTACATCGCGTATGTGCCGAACGAGAGGTTCGCCACCGAGACCACGTCCGAACCTTTCCATCTCGAGATCGACAATGCCTTCGAGTCAGTCGGCGGTGGCACGCGGCTCACCTCGGTCTACAGGGGCGAGAGCCGGGGTTTCTTCAAGCTCGCCGAGCCTGTCGTGGTGCGGATGGCCAAGAGGCAGTTCGAGACGGCAACGGAGAACTTGAAGGAGCTCTTGGAAGCCGACGCGCTGTAAGGGTCGCACGAAATCCGATTCACAGTCCTCGGCCGGGCATCGCCTCGCCGAACCGGACCGCCTTGCTAGCGCGCCCCAGAGGTGGCCACCTCGCGGAGTTTCACCCGCGCACCTGTGCGAAGGATGGCTCTCCTATAAATGCTGGTGGCCAGTCTCGCCACGCCGACGGTGCACACGAGGCTGATCAACACCGACGCAAGGAACTCCCACCAGGTGACGGCGTCGAGGCCGACGAGGACCGGCATCGCAAAAGGGGCCGTCGGTGGCAGATACGCGAGGACCCTGAAGAGGGTGGACGGGCTCCCCGAGCCGACCGCGGTGAGGGCCATGATGTAGCCGAAGATGATCGGGAGGCTCAAAGGAAAGGCGAGGCTCTGTACTTGGTCCTGGCGCTGGGCTAGAGAACCTGCGGCGGCATAGACCCAGCAGTAGAAGCCATAGCCCAGCAGCAACCAGGCGAGGGTGCTCACGATCTCCACGGGCGCCGTTCCATGCAGGAGGTCCGAGCCGACGCTTTTCGCGAGCGCCAAGGCGAACACGACGATAATTGAGGCCTGGGCGAACGCGACGAGGCCTATCCCGAGCACCTTTCCCGTGAGCAGCTGAATCGGGCGAACCGTTGCCAGGAGCACTTCGATCACGCGGCTCGACTTCTCCTCCAGAACCCCGATCAGAGTCCAGGTGTTGTACTGAGAGAGCATCACGAAGATGAGGATGACCCCGATCAACGACGTCGTGTGCGTGGCTCCCTTTGCTTTTCCGGGTTGGAGGCTGCGAACCGGGAGCGCCCCGGCGCCGGCCAGCGCCGCGGACTGCGCCGGAGTGAGATGGGCCGCCGCGACAGCTTCGGCAACGCCGAGTTGCCTGGCGACCGCCTGTACCAGCTCGGCCGTCGTCGAGGTGTCCGTTGACGTGATCGGCTTGTTCACGACGATCTCTCGACCCGCGACGATGACCAGGTCAAGCCGTCCGGAGCGCAGATCGGAGTATGCCGTCTCCTCGTTCACGGACACGATGTGAACCGTCGTGCCGGCGCTGTCGGCCGAAGACACGACGATCGCCCGCAACGGAGCCGGGAGGGGCCCGACCAGGCCGACTGTTTGCGGCTGAGACGTCCCCTTGTCGAGGGTGGGGATGACGATGGCGGCCGCCACCCCCGCCAGGACGAGCAGGGTGCCGACGCGGAAGATCCTGCCTCGGAACCGCTCCCGCATCTCGCGGGCCGCGACAAGGCTGACGTCGCTCGTGAAGGGTCCCAAGCCGGACCAATTCCGCTTCGGGCCGGCTGTCCGGCGCTTGGCGCGGCTGCGCAGTCTGAGGATGAGGACGGCAACCACGACGACGCCAATAACGGCCTGCTTCACGCCAAGGCCTCCCGGAACACTTCTGACAGTCGTCGGCGGCGGAAGACGAACTCGGTTACCCGGCCTGCAGCCATGGCGGCGCGGAGCACCGCCTCGCTGTCGACAGAGTCGTCGAGCACGAGCCCGCGCGGCACCTGCGTCAACCTCCGAGATGCTCACGCCCATGAGTCCCCGTGCCCACAGCGCGTCCCGGTCCCCTTCCACACGCACGACCAAGCGGCGTGGGCCGCTATGAGCCAGGTCGTCCACTTTGCCTGTCACAACGAGGCGACCGTGGTCGATGATCGTGACCGACTCGCAGAGGTCCTCGACTTGATCGAGCTGGTGACTGGAAAAGAGCACACAGCAACCCGAGCGCGCCTGTTCGACGAGCACAGCGCCGATAGCGTCAATTCCGCTTGGGTCCAGTCCCGCCAACGGCTCGTCCAGGATCAGCACCTCCGGGCCGTGCAACAAGGCAGCAGCAAGCTGAACCCGCTGCTGGTTCCCATGTGAGAGAGCATCTACCTTGCTGCGGACACGGTCCTCGATCCCCAGCCGACCCAACCAACTGGTACTGGCGGAGCGGGCGTCGATCGCGCTCATGCCGTGCAATCTCCCGAGGTACTCGAGCTGCTCGCCCACGAGCATCGCCGGGTACAACCCCCGCTCCTCGGGCATGTACCCGAAACGGCGCCGTTCTGCCTGGCCGACCGGGACACCATGCCAGCGGACCGTCCCGGCATCCAGATCGGTGAGGCCAAAGACGGCCCTCATCGTGGTCGTCTTCCCTGCGCCATTGGGGCCCAGGAAACCCACGACCTGCCCAGCTGGAACCGAGAACGACAGATTGTCCAGGGCTGTGATCGTCCCGTAGCGACGGCTCAGTCTGTCGAGCTCGAGAAGACCAGCCACGTCCTCACACTAATTGGCGCTGCGCCTCCATTCGATGGGTCGTACAGCCTCCTGTCCCTGGGCGACGACCGAGTGTCCGGTCGCTCTACTCCGCCCGTATGAGGGCGGCGGCGGGCGCGCCGGCTGCGATCCTGGTCGGAACGGCTGCGACGACGTTGGGCAGAACAGGCCCCCCGCCGGCGGCGAACGCCACCCACGGCCCGGGGAGCCCTCGGAAGATGCCTCCTACCGGCGATGGCAAGGCGTTAGGCTCCCGCTTCGATGGCGGTGATCCGGGTCGTCCTCGCGGAGGACAATGCCTTGTTGCGCGAGGGAGTCTCGCGACTGATCCAGGCTCAGGACGACCTCGAACTCGTCGGCGGGGCCGGAGACCTCCCGCAGTTGCTCAAGCTCGTCGCAGAGCACAACCCCGACGTCGTCGTCACAGACATCCGGATGCCGCCGACCGGCACTGACGAAGGCATTCAGGCCGCCGCTTGGCTGCGTGAGCACCAGCCGACGGTGGGCGTCGTCGTCCTCAGCCAGTACACCGCTCCGGCTTATGCCACTGGCCCTCCTGCAAGAGGGCTCGGCCGGGCGTGGTTACCTATTGAAGGAACGGGTCGCAGGAGCCAACGAGCTGGCCCAAGCCATCAGGGTGGTGGCCCGTGGTGGATCGGTCATCGATCCACTGGTCGTGGACGAATTGGTGAAAGCGAGGGCGAGCCGGCGCAAGTCGGATCTCGAGTGGCTCACGCCCGAGGGAGTCCGAGATCCTCGCCGAGATGGCGCAGGGCAAGTCGAACGGGGCGATCGCCGAGTCCCTGGGTGTGTCGGAGCGGGCGGTCGAGAAGCATTCGAACGCCATCTTCTCCAAGCTGGGACTCTCCGAGGAACGTGACGTGAACCGCCGCGTGAAGGCGGTGCTCGTCTACCTGAGCGCGCAGTCGGGAGGCTAGCTACACCGAAGATTCGGGTGGCACCTCCCGGGTCTTCCCGGTCCGCCCATGGGAGAATGGGCACTTGGTGGATGCCCCCCTTTCTGTCATCGTCGTCGACGATCAGGCTCCCTTCCGACTCGCCGCGCGCTCCGTGCTGCGCCGCACCGAAGGATTCGAACTGGTCGGGGAGGCCGCCAACGGGATCGAAGCGATATCGCTTGCCGACTCGCTTCACCCCGACCTCGTGTTGATGGACATAAACATGCCCGAGATGGGTGGCTTGGAGGCGACCCGGCGGATAGTGGCCGGGCATCCCGGGACGATCGTGTTCTTGTGCTCCACCTACGACGTGAACGACCTGCCGGAGGACGCCAGGACGAGCGGTGCCCGTGCCTACGTGCACAAAGAGCAGTTCAGCCCGAAGACACTTCGCCGGCTCTGGGAAGAACGCGACTCCGACAGCTTCGCCAGCTGAACCGCTCAGTCTCAGCCGAGGGGCACCGAGCCCCTGATCGCCGTGCCGTGGCCGGGCTCTGACTCCCAGCGGACCGAACCGCCGATGGCGCCCAGGCGGTCCGTCATGTTCGTGAATCCATGCCCGTGCTGGGCCAAGCGAACCTCGAAGCCCGGGCCGTCGTCGGTGACCGCGAACAGCAGTCCGCCCGACTCCTCCCAGATCCGCACTGTGACGTGCGCCTCCGGCGCGTGCTTGCCGGCGTTCTGCAGTGCTTCGAGACAGCAGAAGTACACGGCCGCCTCGACGTCGCCGGCGTAGCGGCCGATCCCCTCGGTCACGAGCTCGATGTCGAGAGGGACTCCTGTTGACCACGGGGCGCAGCGCCCCGGCGAGGCCGCTGTCGACAAGCAGCGGCGGGTAGATCCCATGGGCCAGCTCGCGTAGCTCCTGGATGGTGTCCTGGACGGCCGACCCCAGCTCGTCGAGCATCTCGACGGCAGCCTCCGGGTCTTCCATGACGACGTCTTTGGCCAGGCGCAGGTTGACCGCCAAGGCAACCAAGTGCTGCTGGGCGCCGTCGTGCAGGTTCCGCTCCACCCGGCGCCGCTCCGCATCGCCACTGGCCACGATCCGAGCCCTCGAGGCACGCAGCTCGTCGGCTTGGCGGCGGAGCTCGTCGAGCGAGGTCTGCAGGGCAGTGTCCAGCTGGGCGTTGTGAAAAGCCAGTCCGACCTGGCGAGCAAGCTCGGTCAGGACGCGGTCGTCCTCCTCAGAGAAGCCGACCGCACCCTCGGAGCGCGCGACCACGATCGTCCCGAGCAGCTCGCCGGCGTGGCAGATCGGAGCTACCCGGATCGGACCGCCGGGCCGGTCGTTCAACAGTGCCGGCATCCAGACCGAGGCCCAGGCGTTGCCCGACACCCCGGCGTGAGTGATCACCGGCCGCTCCCGCGCGGAGACGACGATCGAACGCTCACCGATGTCGGGGACCGACACGGCGAGCTCGAGGACTTCACCGGTGCCGGTGTAGATCTCCGCCGACCGCAAAGAGAGCGTCTTGCGAAGCGACTCGGCCAGCTGCAAGAGCAGCTCGTCCATTGGTATGGCCCGAGTCAGGCGGCTCCCGAAAGTGCGCACCACCTCGTCGGGGGCTTCGCGTGCCCCGTAGACGAAACCGTTCGCCATGCGCGCGAACCGGTCCCGGGCAGGGATGTAGCCGATGGCTGCGATGGCGGCTGCCACGATCGACAAGCCGAGCACCTCGCGGTCGGTCGTCCCCGTCGGGGTCTTGCCCAGTCCGCGGACCACTATCAGATAGATGGCCGCCACCACGACGGTGAAGCCGAGAATCGACAGCAGATTGACGAGCAAACGGTCGGCGTGCGGGGCGAGGCGCGGCGCTGGCCGCGCAGAGCAGGCCCAGTGCCGCGAGCACGGTGGCGGCGGCAGCGGGCACCGCGATCTGGGCGGGCCACGCCACAAGCAGGTTGAGTGTCACCGCTATCAAGATGACCTCGCTGCCCAGCACCGCGCCCACGGCGATCCACTGCATCCGCTGGCGCCCCGTCGCGGGCGCGTCCAGGTAACGGGCATGCACTGCCGGGAGCGTGGAGCAGATGGCCACCAGCCATCCGAGGGCCGCGGGCCATGGGGCGAGCACATGGGCAGTGGTCGTCAGCGCGACAGCCACGAGAAGGGCCACCGCGTACCACAGCCCGGCACCGACCTGGCGCGACCTGCGCCCGAGCACACCGTCCGGCAAGGAGAGCAGGCCGTGGACTGAGATGGCCATGGCGGCGAGCGTCGCAACCGTGGCCACCACGTGAGGCGCGCTGTGCACACGGTCGGCGTGGGTGAGAGCAAGCCGCGAGCCAGCCGCCGAGACCGCGGTGACAAGTGCCCCGAGGGTCACG
>CAWILM010000035.1:0-144885 GCA_963836935.1 uncultured Acidimicrobiaceae bacterium | reverse complement strand
CGTGCCCGCTTCGGAGCCTGGGCCGTGCCGTCCCGGTGCCGGCGTCCCGGGCTGTCCGTCAGACTCCACGCCGTGCAGCTCCGAGCCCAGACGCCCGACGACCCACCGGTCTGCCCCACGACGGGGTGGGGCGTGCTGCACCTGTTCTGCAAGCCGAGGCCCGGAGCAGACGCCCGTTCCCTTCTTGCGGCGATCCAAGGGGCGGAGAAGGACGCCGGCTGCCAGGTGGTGACCGCGACGATACTGGGTCACAAGGCCGACATCTGCGTTCTCGCGCTGGCTCCGGACCTGAGACGGCTCCGCCGGCTGCAGACCGAGCTGCAGACAGGGGGTCTCGACGTCGTCGACTCCTATGTGCGCTGACGGAGGTGTCCGAGTACGCCGCCGGGGTGCCCGAGGAGATGAAACAGGCTCGTCTGTACCCGATCCTTCCTCCGGACGGCAAGCCGGCCATGTGCTTTTATCCCATGTCGAAGCGGCGCGCCCCCGGGGCCGAGGAATTGGTACGCGCTCGGCTTCGAAGACCGCATGGAGCTGATGCGAGGACAAGGGTCTGCAGGCCGCGAATTCCGTGGCCGCGTGCCTCCAGCTCGTGACAGGCTCCGCCGGGCTCGACGACTGGGAGTGGGGTGTCACCCTGTTCGGCGTCCACCCTGACGACCTGAAGAGTGCGTGTACTCCATGCGATTCGACGAGGCCTCGGCCCGCTACGCGGACTTCGGCCCCTTCTACACCGGCATGGTCGCAGAGCCGGCGAAAGTCTTGCATGGCGTCGGCATACTCTGACGCCGTGGCCGGGCACGATCCCGCCGGGTCGACCGAGGGGGCGCTTGTCCGCCTGCAGGCCGTGCTGGCCCGCGCAGGACGGCTCGTGGTCGCTTCCGGGCGGCGCGGACTCCGCGTTGGTCGCGGCCGTCGCCACCAGGCTCCTAGGAGCGGAGAGAGTGCTGTGCGCGACCGCCGTCTCCGCCTCTCTTGCACCCGAGGACCTGGCGCATTGCGCTCGGATCGCAGACGAGTGGGGTTTACGCTGGACGGCTGTAACGACGAACGCTCGACGACCCTGCCTATGTGCGTAATGATCTCGATCGTTGCTACCACTGCGAACGCGAGCTGATGGATGTGCTGATGCCCCTGGCCCACGCCGAGCAGGCAACAGTGGTGCTGGGCGTGAACCTCGACGATCTCGACGACCACCGGCCCGGCCAGAAGGCGGCTGCCGAACGCGGCGCCGCTTTCCCGCTGGTCCAGGCGGGCCTGGACAAGGCAATGGTGCGTGAGGTGTCCAAGGCTGTCGGGCTGAGTACCTGGGACCGTCCGGCAGCTGCGTGCCTGGCGTCGAGGGTGCCGCACGGCATACCGGTCAGCCTGGGTGTCCTCGACCAGGTGGCCAAGGCGGAATCGGCTCTGCGGCGCCTCGGATTCAGCGCCGTGCGGGTCCGACACTACGGCGAGCTCGCACGCATCGAGTTGCCGCTCCCGGACCTCGATCGGGCGATTGCCGTCCGTGACGCGATCGTCGCGGCGGTACGGGGTGCGGGCTATCGCTACGTCACCCTCGATCTCGAAGGCCTGCGTTCGGGCAATCTCTCCGCAGCGGCCGCAGCTCAGGCGGGGGCCCGCCAATGAACGAGCGCGTCCGCCTCACGTTCCCCGAAGAGTTGGTCCGCGAACCGGTGGTGGCCCAACTCGTCCGCCGTTTCGACGTCGAGCCGAACATTCGCAGGGCGAGCGTGGAGGCCCACCAGGGCTGGATCATCTGCGAGCTCGCAGGCACCCCCTCGGCGATCGAAGGAGCCGTGGCCTGGCTCGAGGAAATCGGCGTCAGCGTCGACCGCCTCGGCGACATCCTGGAGGGTTGACAGCCGGAGCCAACGACTGCTCCCTCATCCCCGGCTGTCAGGTCGCCTGGCGCCCGCGTCAGGGCCTTGTCGTCGGTGGTTCCTCGTTGCCCCGAGGACGAACCTGCCAGCCGCCGGTCGCAATCTGGTGGGGCTCATAGAACACGCAGCCGTGCGGGCACGCGAAAGGAACCAGGTCGGCAGCGTCGAGGCGGCAGCGCTCCGTGCGCTCCCCCGAGCGCACGGTCCGCATGACGTAGTGGCGGCAGTCCTGATTGACGCTCATGTCACCCATGATCGCGCTTAGGCGGTCGCGGCCCTGGCGGGCGTGACGGCGGCAGTAGGGTCGCGCCTGTGAGTGACGTGCCGGCGTCGACTCGGGACCTCGTCCGGTGGGGAGAGACCCTCGCCGCCATCGCCAGGACGGGCCTCGCGTTCACCAAGAACCTCTACGAGCAGGAACGCTACGAAGAGATCCTGAAAGTGGCTGGCGACATCCGCGCCGCTGCCGCGGCGGCGCTGGCCCGCGACGGCCAGCCGGTGGCGACGGGCGAGGCGGACGAGCTCGTCGCCGAGTGGATGGAGGACGTACGTCAGGGTGCCGCCGGTTACGTGACGCCCAAGGTCGCGATTGGGGCGATCGTAGGCAATGACGAGGGCCAGATCCTGCTCGTGCAGCGGGCGGACTCGGGCGCCTGGCTCTACCCGACAGGATGGGCTGACGTGGGCTACTCGGCCGCCGAGGTCGCCGTGAAGGAAGTTCTCGAAGAGACGGGCATCGCCGTCGAGCCGCTGCGCCTGGTCATGGTCCTCGACGGCCTTCGGCTCGGTTTCACCCAGGTACCCCTCTACTCGCTCGTCTTCCAGCTCCGCCCCGTCGGCGGCTCTCTGCGGGCGCACCCCCTCGAATGTGCCGATGTCGGCTGGTTCGGCGAGGACTCCCTTCCCGCCCCTCTCGCCAATGCCGGCGTGTGGAGCGAGCACGCATTCGCCGCGATACGGGGCGATGCGGTCGAGGTTCTCTTCGATTGGCCCCGAGGGTCGATCTGGCGGCGGTGACGGCCACAGGGCGCCCGGACAGACCCACTCCGGCCCTTGAGACGCCCGGCATACACTCGCCAGCATGAAGGCCGACGGCGTCGTTGTGGACCGCGTCCAGAAGTGACCGACGATCTCGTGGAGGTCATGGCACGCCTGGTGCCGCAACTGTCCTCGACCGCGGTGCCGCCCGGTCGCGCCGGGCTCGAGGAGATCGTGACCTCGCCCGCGAGCACGCTCTTGGTCGCCCGGCTCGGCTCCCACGACGCCGCGATCGTCGGCATGACAACGCTCGTCGTCTACAGGATCCCGACCGGGCTGCACGCCGTCATCGAGGATGTCGTCGTCGACGAGTCCGCCCGTGGTCACGGAGTCGGGGCCGAGTTGGTCTTCCAAGCCGTCCAGGTCGCCCGCGAACGGGGGGCGCTCCACGTCAACTTGACGTCGCGAGCCTCGAGGCAAGCGGCAAACCACCTCTACGCGAAGGCGGGTTTCGAGAAGCGAGAGACGAACGTCTACCGGCTGAGCTTGAGCTGATCGACTCCGTCGTCGGACGTGACGACCTGGACGACGGCCTCGGCGGCGCTCTCGAGGTCCTCCATGCTCTTCTCGTCCCTCTCGCCCGAGACGGCAAGGGTGACAAGGCCGACAATAACGCCGGCAAAGCCCGCGATCCGCAATCCGAGCGGACCGGCGGAGGTGGGCAGATGCTCGTTGAACAGCACGGTGCCCACCGCGATCACATAGGCGGTGGACGTGACGATGTTCACCGGTGACACGACCGCCGCCGAGCAACGTTGCAGACCGGTCTGGAACAGCACGAGGCCCGTCGCCATGGCGACGGCGAGCACGTACAGATCGGGCGAAGTGATCAGGTGCGGCACCGAACCCATGAGCCCCCAGCGCTGGACGTACGTCGCAGCCGATTTGAGCCCGAGCCCGGCTACGCCGTAGAGAAGGCCGGCGGCCACACCGAACAGCGGACCTCGTAGGTGCCGGAACCGGCGTCCGGAGACGTGGGCCCGGTCCGCTATCACGAAGACAACGAGACCGACAACAGAAGTCGGGATCGCGGCGCACAGGAAGTAAGCCAGGCGAGCCGGCCCGCCTGCGTGGTCGACACGCGTGTCGATCGACAGGCCTAGCAGTACGAGCGCGATGACGATCGTCGCGAGCGCGAACCACTCCACCGGCCGCAGGCGGTCACGCAGCACGAAGTGCGAAAGCACGAGCAGGAGGACGATCCCCGAGGCGAAAATGGGCTGAGCCACCGAGATCGGTGCCAGCGACAGGGCGAGACCCTGGCATACGAGGCCCCCCAGCAAGCAGGCACAGCCCCACAGCCACTGCTGCGAAGAGCACAGGGTTCGAAGCATTGCCCAGAAGTGGCGGGCGTGAATCTCGGGCAGCCGCCGGAGAGCGATCTTCTCCACGACCGTGCCGGTGCCGGTGAGGACCGCCGACACTGCCGCGAGGGCGATCCCTGCCGAAGTGTGGGCGTCCAGGTTCACATCGGCCGCCGGGCGGAAGCCAGGAGAATGGACGAGAGGCTGGGCGTGCGGCAGAACAGGCGATCGAGCGGGCGAAAAGGCCGGGGAACGTCATGATAGGGGGCGCCCGTGATATCGATCTCGACGAATCCGGCTGCAGCGAGAATCTCCTGGAGCGCCCGGCGGGTGAAGATCCGCAGGTGCCCGACCACATCTCGTCCCGGCCGCCCGTAGATGGCGTGCAGGCTCACCTCGGTGAAGGCCGGCTGAACACCGAACGCGAGGAGTACCCGGTTGTACCAAGCCGCCAGATTTGGCGTCGACAACAGCAACCTCCCGCCGGGAACGAGCACACGTCCTGCTTCGGCGAGCGCAGCATCTGTGTCCACCAGATGTTCGATCAGCTCGCTCATGATGACGACGTCCACGCTGCTGCGAGCCAGAGGTAGGCCAAAGCCGCCCACCGCCGCACGAGCCACGGAGACGCCGCGTTGCCGCGCGCGATCGAGCGCGGCACACGACCAGTCGAGGCCGATGATAGTGACATCTGCCCCCGGCGTCTCATCGCACCGGGCTTTGGCGACGGCCGTCGCCATGCCATCGCCACAACCCACGTCCACGGCCACGAGCGGCCGGGCCGACGACGACGCGATCGAGGCGAGCACGGTCGCTTGCATCCGGGCCCGGTCCAAGCCCGAGCTGAGGGTCGTCGCCGGGTCCTCATAGAGACTTTGGAGAGAGCGTTCCCTCATCGCCGCCGGCCCGTGACCAAGGGGCTTCCCGGGCTGCTTGGCGCGCCCGGCGCCGCGGCATAAACGCCGCCTGTGGCCGTCACGGATCGCTGTGCAGTCAACGGGCTCCCCCTACGAAGGTCTCGGAACACCTCCGGGCTTCCTGCGCTCGAGAGACGCCCGGCATGCTAGTTGCCCGGGGGCGGACAGGTCGGCCGGCTCGGACGACACCACCGCTCGTGCGCAAGGCGGGCCGCCTGCCCCGAAGTCAGGAGCCCCCCGGCACTGCCGTAGGATGTGGCGACCAGAACTAAGGGTCATCGCAAGACCGGGCTCCAACGACGCCAGCCTGGCACCGAGCCGAACGGAGGTGGAGGTCGTGGTGGAGAGCGTGACGATCACGGATAACCGCAGCGGTCAGTCGATCGAGATCCCGATCGTCGACGGTGGAGTCGCCGCAGACCAGTGGAGCAAGCTCCTTCCCGGCGTCTGGTTCTACGACCCGGCGTTCATGACGACGGCTGCAGCCGAGAGCGCGATCACCTTCGTGGACGGCGAGAAGGGGATCCTCGAGTACCGCGGTTACCCGATCGAGCAGCTGACGCGGCAGTCCACCTACCTCGAGGTGGCATACCTCCTGCTCAACGGCGAACTACCGACTGCCGCCGAAGCCGAGAAGTGGGTGCAGGAGATCACCTACCACACGTTCATCCACGAGAGCATGCGCAAGAGGTTCCTCGAGGGCTTCCACTACGACGCCCACCCCATGGGGATCCTCGTCTCGGCGATCGCGGCGCTTTCGACGTATTACCCAGACGCGAAGAACATCTTCGATCCTGCCGTGCGTCACAAGCAGATCATCCGGCTGATCGCGAAGATGCCGACGCTCGCGGCGGCGGCACACCGCTACAGCGTCGGCATGCCCTTCGTCTACCCGGACAACTCGCACGACTTCCCGTCCAATTTCCTGTCGATGGTGCTTAAGACACCCGAATCCCGCTTCGAGGCGGACCCCGTCCTCGTGCGGGCGATGGACGCTTTGTTCATCTTGCATGCTGACCATGAGCAGAACTGCTCGACGGCTGCGCTCCGCGTCGTCGCCTCGTCGCAGGTCGACCCGTATTCGGCCGCGGCCGCGGCGTGCGCTGCCCTCTACGGGCCCCTGCACGGCGGTGCGAACGAGGCTGTCATCCGGATGCTCACCGATATCGGCAACATCGCGGACGTCCCCGCCTTCGTCCGCACCGTGAAAGAGGGCCACGGTCGGCTGCAAGGGTTCGGCCATCGCGTCTACAAGAACTACGACCCCCGGGCGAAGATCGTCCGTGACATCGCTTACGACGTCTTCGGAGTCACGGGCAAGAACCCGCTCCTCGACATCGCGCTCAGGCTCGAGGAGGTCGCGCTCGCCGACGAGTACTTCATCTCCCGCAAGCTGTACCCGAACGTCGACTTCTACTCCGGGCTCATCTACCAGGCCATGGGCTTCCCGGTCGAGATGTTCCCAGTGCTGTTCGCTGTCCCGCGCGTGGCGGGGTGGGTGGCCCACTGGACCGAGATGCTCGAGCACAACACGAAGATCGCCCGGCCGAGGCAGCTGTATGTCGGGCACCGGCGCCGCGACTACGTACCGATGTCGTCTCGATAGCCACGACTGCTCGCAGGCGGTCCCGCCAAGCGCCCGCGCCGGGTGACGAGCGGGACCTTCCAGGCAACGAGCTGGGTCCGGTTATCGCCACACGAGCAGCCGGGACCGCTCGGCCGGCTCAGAGAGCCCGCTGGCGCGCGACTTCGAACATGGCGACGGCTCCGGCAGCCGAGACGTTGAGCGAGTCGATGGCACCGTGCAAAGGGATCCGCGCGAGCACGTCGCAACGTTGACGCGACAGCGGCGACAGGCCCCGCCCCTCGGCCCCGATCACGAGCGCGACCGGCCGGTCCCCAAGGCTGAGGTTGAACACCGGCTCCGGCCCACGTTCGTCGAGACCGACTGTGAAGACCCCGAGACGCTCCAACTCCTGGAGCGCCCCCGGCACTCCCGGAACCACGGCGATGCTGACGTGTTCGATGGCACCCACGGCAACCTTGGTAACCGTCGGGGTGACGTGCGCGCTCCGGTGGCGAGGCAACACGAACCCGGTCACACCCGCGCACTCGGCACTACGCAACAGAGCGCCGAGATTCTGCGGATCGGTAACGCCATCGACCACGACGAGGAATGCCATCTTCCCCGCTTTGGGCCGCTGGCCGGCCCTCTCCGAGCTGCCGCTTTCAGCCGGCGACAGGTCGCCGCCCTCTGGCCTTCCCTCCTCAGCCTCGGCGGCGACGGTTTCGCCCCCTTCGGGTTCGATGTCCGCCCCGCCGCGAGTGCGCGGGGATGTGGCGGCGGCGGGCATCAAGCCGACCAGGTCGGGAAGGTCGGCCTCGGTCAGGGGCTCGGCAAAAGCGATCACGCCCTGAGGCGCTTCGGACGCCTGGACCTGTTGGATCTGGCGTTGGCTCACAAGCCGCA
The DNA here is from genome assembly GCA_963836935.1 of uncultured Acidimicrobiaceae bacterium. GTDB lineage: Bacteria > Actinomycetota > Acidimicrobiia > Acidimicrobiales > Bog-793 > Fen-455. The sequence goes on along the minus strand of CAWILM010000035.1, from coordinate 137,273 downwards.
CAGGGACATGACCTGCCCGGGCAAGCGACTGGATCTCCCGCAGAATCGCGGCGGGATCCGTGCCCTCCATCATCCAGACCTCGTGCACTGCCCTCCGATGCGCGACAAGCAGTTCCCGCACAGCCTGGCGGCCCTCGACCTGGTCACCCCCAAGTTCACGCCGCTCCTTCGCAGAAGCACGCCCGCCGGTCGATTCGGTACCCCGTCCGCCGCGGGCGAAGGGCTTGCTGGGACCACCCGAACTTCTCCGGGCTGGCATCGGCCTCTTCGAGCCTCCTGACAGGCTTGATCCGCGACCCGATGGCACCGGGACTCTCGGGTTCCCGTCTGCGAACTCTCCCCTTGCAGCCGGTTCCCGCCGCGGCGCCCGCGGTGGCCTCGGCCAGAGGTTGCGACCGGTAGTGGCGGCGCGGCCGATCGAAGCTCGGGAGCGGCCCGGAATCCGGATCGCTTTGGGCCTCCTCCTCCCGGTGCATCCCGGGACCGCCGCGCCTCGAAGCCGCAGGGCCGTCCCGTCGGGGCGCCGGCCGATCCCATCCACCGCGCGACGAAGGGCGACCACCCTCGCGCTGGGACGAAGACCCGAATGCTTGTGCCCTACGACCTGGAACGGCGTCCCTGTCGACAGCCTCTCTGGCGCCCCGATAGCGCGAACCGCTGGCATCTGCGCCCGCGGGCGAAGCCGGGCGGGCGGAACCGGAAGGGCTGCGGCCACGGTAGGAGCCGCCCACGCTCGCGCTCTTGTAGGGGGCGCCTGAGCCTCGGTAACCACTGGCGCCGGCTTCTTGAGCCGCGCCGGTGCGGGGCGAGGCGCGATAGCCGCCGGAAGAGGAGCGATCGCCCGAGCCCGCAGAGGTGACGCCACCGGCGGGTCGGCCACGACCTCCGGCCCCGCTGGCGCCCGGCGTCGCGCCGAAGCGAGCCCGGGACGCGCTCGAGCCCGGGAGACCGGCGCGTCCGGCGCCCGCGCCGGGCCTTCCTGCGCGAGACCCGCCCGGTTCCCGCGCTCCCGGCGCGACCCGCGCCGGCTCCACGGCTGCCCGCGGCCCGCCCGCTGGAGCTGCGAGGACCGCGGGACGTGCCTTCTCCGTTGTTGCCTTCTGGCATCACTAACCGATCTCTTCGAGCAGCGCGGTGGCAAGGCAGGCAATACCCTCGACGCGCCCCAGGCTCCCGAGCCCTTCTGGTCGGGTCGCCTTCACGTGCACGGGGCCTGCCGCCGCCGCGCTGAGCCGCTCCATCATGATCTCACGCGCAACGCCGATGCGGGGGGTCTCGCAGATCACGGTGCAGTCCGCGTTCGCAAGCCGCAAGCCGGCCCCCGTGACCAGCACCGCTACTTGTGCAAGGAGCGCGAGGCTGTCGGCTCCAGCCCACCGTTCGTCGGTTTCGGGGAAGTGGGCGCCGAGGTCTCCGAGCGCCGCGGCCCCGAGCATGGCGTCCGCCACGGCGTGTGCGACAACGTCGGCGTCGCTGTGACCACTAAGGCCAGGTTCCGCTTCAAAACGGACCCCTCCCAGCACGAGCACTCTTGCCCGGTCCTCGCCGGTAGCGAAGCGATGCTGGTCGAAGCCGATGCCGACGCGCAGCTTGGGGGTCACCGACTGCTCCACCTCTCTGCCGTGGCGAGGTCGTCGGGCGAGGTCAGTTTGAGATTGTGGTACTCGCCCGGCACTACCGCGACGGTCAGGCCGACAGCCTCGAGCAGGCCGGCGTCGTCAGTCGCCTCCGGTGCGCCGGCGTGGGCAGCGTCGCAACGCCTCGGCACGGAACGCTTGTGGCGTCTGCACGGCCACGAGCTCGCTGCGGTCGAGGGTCTCCACGACGCGATCGCCCCGGACCCGCTTGACAGTGTCGGCGACCGCAAGACCCGGCACGGCACCGTCGGCGCCCGCGATGACAGCGTCGACCACGGCACGGAACAACTCCCGCGACGCGAGCGGCCGGGCGGCGTCGTGGACGACGACGATGTCAGCGTTCTCAGGCACGGCGGCCAGGCCTCGGCGGACCGAGGAGGCTCGGGTCGGTCCCCCGGAGATCACGCGATCGGCACCCTTGCCGATGCCGGGGTTCCCGAGAAACGATTCCGGTACGACGGCCACCACGCCACGGGCCACCGAACGGGCCGCATCGAGGCTCCACTCGATCACGGGCCGGCCACCGAGGGCGGCGAACTGCTTGGGTTGACCGAATCGCCGTGCTTGACCGGCAGCGACAACGATCACCCAGACCTCGACGCCCACGCGCCGGTTGCGCACCCTGCGCTAGGGCAGAGCGGCGTTGAGGCGCTCCTCCGCCTCCGCCTCGCTCACGCCGATCGCGAACGTCAGCTCGGAAACCAGGATCTGTCGCGCCCGGGTGAGCATCCGCTTCTCGCCTGCGGAGAGGCCTCGGTCCTTGTCGCGGATCGAGAGGTTCCGAACCACTTCGGCGACCTGGTAGATGTCGCCCGACTTGAGCTTCTCGACGTGGTTCTTGTAGCGACGAGACCAGTTGGTAGGCATCCGCGCCTCCTTCTTGCCAAGGACCGCGAAGACCTCCTCCACTTCCTCGTCGTTGATCACCTCTCGAAGCCCGACTTCTGCTGTGTTGTCGGACGGCACCATGAGCGTGAGATCGCCGTAGGCGAGGCGGAGTACGAGGTACTCGCGTTTCTCGCCGAACGCCTCTCGCATTTCCCGCCGCTCCACGACGGCGGCACCGTGATGGGGATAGACAACCTTGTCCCCGACATCAAACAATGGAACTCCTCACGAAACGAGGGAAGGTGGGGTCCTCACCAGGGTACGGACGTCGCGGCCATCGCTCAACTCGGGACCGTCGCCGGCCTCGGTGCTAGGACGCGATCTGGCGGCAGGAACCACACCAAGCAATAGCCGGACTGCCTCCAAGAGGGTACCTGCTCTGAGCAGCTCCAGTTCCGTCGGCCCATCGGAGGCGGACTGAGGCACGACGGCACGGCGGAATCCGAGCCGCGCCGCCTCGGCGAGGCGGCGCTCGGTCGCCTGCACCCGTCGTAGCTCACCGGCCAGCCCCACCTCACCGCAGCCGACCACCTCTTCTCCGATGGCAATCCCTGTCACCGCCGAGACCAGGGCCAACGCGATGCCAAGATCGGCGGCAGGCTCGTTCACGCGAAGACCACCAACAGTGGAAACGAACACGTCCGAGGTGCCGAGGGCCATGTGGCACCTCCGTTCCAGCACGGCGAGCAGCAGGGCAAGCCGACCGCCCGCCACGCCTTGTGTGACCCTCCTCGGCACGGCAGGCTTCTGAGGCCCGACGAGCCCTTGGATCTCGATGATGAGCGGCCTGCGCCCCTCGAGCACGGGCACAGCGATGCTGCCCGGCACGCCGCGGCGGCGGTCCCCGAGCAAGAGGGCGCTCGGGTCCGCAAGGCCCCTCAGACCGGTCTCGGTCATCTCGAAGATCCCGAGCTCGCCGGTGGGCCCGTAGCGGTGCTTGGAGGCCGAGAGCAGGCGGAGGGACTGGTGACGGTCGCCGTCGAACGACAACACCGTGTCGACGATGTGCTCGAGCGTGCGCGGGCCTGCGAGCCCGCCCTCCTTGGTGACATGGCCCACCAACAAGGTGGCGACGCCAAAGCACTTCGCGTATCGCACGAGACGGGCGGCACACTCACGCACCTGGCTGGGTGATCCGGCCTGGGACGCGCACCCCGAGTCGGACACGGCTTGGATCGAGTCGACGACAAGGACCGATGGCTCCAGCTGGCCGGCAGCCCGCAGGACGCAGTCGAGGTCCGTCGTCGCGAGCACGTAGCAACCCTCGACCGCGACGTCCTGCCCTGGGCCGCGAGGCTCGCGAGCGTCTGCAGGACAAGCGTGGACTTGCCGACCCCCGGCTCGCCGCCGAGCACCGTCACCGAGCCGGGAACCAGACCACCGCCGAGAACCCGGTCGAGCTCGCCAATCCCGGTCCCCGCGGCGATGGCACCGGCCGCGCTGATCGAACCCAGGGGCAGTGCCGTCGCGTTCATCCCCGACCCGCAGGAGACCGGCGAGCCCGCCGCCCGGCCCGGGAGGACACCTGTGGCGAGCGGCGCCACCAGCTCCTCCACGAGGGTGTTCCACTCACCACAGGCCGGACAGCGTCCGGACCAGCGAGGCGAACCGTGCCCGCACGCCTGGCAGCGGTGGATCGACTTCGGTCGCGTCATGTTTCGAAATTACGAGCCGGGTGTCACATTGCGATCCGGCGATGCCGGCCGAGTTGCTCAGGAGTCGGCGCCGGCTCCTGCGAACTCGACCGCCGGAGGCTCGAAGCCCTCGATGGCGCGGAACACGAGAGCGCCGTCCTCCTCGTCGACGATCACGGTCTCGCCCACACGGAATTCCTTCCAGAGGATCTTCTCCGAAAGCGGGTCCTCCACGAGCTGCTGGATCGAGCGGCGCAGGGGTCTCGCCCCGAGCTCAGGCGCGTAACCCCTCTGGGCCACGAACCGCTTGGCGGCGAGGGTGAGCTCCAGTCCTATGCCTTGGCCCTCGAGCTGGTCGCGAACCCGGCGGATGAGGAGCTCCACGATCTCGATCACCTCGTCCATGGTCAGCTCGTGGAACACGATGACCTCGTCGATCCTGTTCAGGAACTCGGGCCGGAAGTGGTTCTTGAGCGCCTCCTGCACGCGCATCTTCATCCGCTCGTAGGTCACCGACTCACTCGACTTCTGGAAACCGAGGGACAGCTTGCGCAAGTCAGAGGTCCCGAGGTTCGAGGTCATGATCAACACCGTGTTCTTGAAGTCGACCGTGCGTCCCTGGGCATCGGTGAGACGACCGTCCTCCAGGATCTGCAGGAGCGTGTTGAAGATGTCCGGATGTGCCTTCTCGATCTCGTCGAACAGCACGACCGCGAACGGCTTGCGCCGGACGGCCTCTGTGAGCTGGCCGCCCTCCTCGTAGCCCACGTAGCCAGGGGGCGATCCGACGAGCCGGCTCACGGTGTGCTTCTCCATGTACTCACTCATGTCGAGCTGGATGAGCGAGGACTCGTCCCCGAAGAGCAGCTCTGCGAGTGTCTTGGCGAGCTCGGTCTTGCCCACACCGGTCGGGCCGAGGAAGATGAACGACCCGCTCGGGCGCTTGGGGTCCTTGAGGCCGGCACGGGTGCGGCGGATCGCGCGGGACAACGCGTTGATGGCGTCCTCCTGGCCGACGACCCGCTTGTGCAGGTCCTCTTCGAGACGCAGGAGACGCGCCGTCTCCTCCTCTGTGAGCTTGTAGACCGGGATCCCGGTCCAGTTCGCGAGAACCTCGGCAATGACGTCCTCGTCGACGACGTCGAACAGCTCTTCGCCGGCGGAGCGCCACGAGACGTTCAGCGCCGCCTTGCGTTCGAGCGCGTCGCTCTCCTTGTCGGCGAGCTTCTTCGCCTCCTCGAAGTTCGACCGCCCGATGGCGGCGTCCTTATCGTGACGGATCTTGGACAGCTCCTCATCGATCTTGCGGTGCTCGGGGGGAGTGGACATCCGGCGGATCCGCAGACGTGAGCCCGCCTCGTCGATGAGGTCGATCGCCTTGTCCGGGAGGAAACGGTCCGAGATGTAGCGGTCGGCGAGGTTTGCGGCGGCGACGAGGGCCTGGTCGGTGATCGTCACCTGGTGGTGCTTCTCGTACCTGTCGCGAAGCCCCCGCAAGATCTCGATCGTGTGCGCCAGGGTCGGTTCCTCGACCTTGATCGGCTGAAAACGCCTTTCGAGGGCCGCGTCCTTCTCGAGGTGCTTGCGGTACTCGTCGAGCGTCGTCGCTCCGATTGTCTGGAGCTCGCCGCGCGCGAGCATCGGCTTGAGGATGGAGGCGGCGTCGATGGCGCCCTCCGCCGCTCCCGCGCCGACGAGGGTGTGGAGCTCGTCGATGAACAGGATGATGTCCCCGCGCGTGCGGATCTCCTTCAGGACCTTCTTGAGCCGCTCCTCGAAGTCGCCCCGGTAGCGGCTGCCTGCGACGAGCGCGCCCAGGTCAAGGGTGTAAAAGCTGCTTGCCCTTCAGGGTCTCGGGGACGTCGTCATCGACAATCTGCTGGGAAAGGCCCTCCACGATGGCGGTCTTGCCGACACCGGGCTCGCCGATGAGAACCGGGTTGTTCTTTGTGCGCCGCGACAGGACCTGCATGACCCGCTCGATCTCCCGATCACGACCGATGACCGGATCGAGCTTGTGCTCACGCGCGAGCTGGGTCAGGTTCCGGCCGAACTGGTCGAGCAGAGGCGACCCGGCGGGGCTCTCCGCGCTCGTGGCTCCCGGCGCGGTTGTCGCGCCCTCACGTCCCTGGTACCCGGAGAGGAGCTGGATCACCTGCTGACGCACGCGCGTCAGATCGGCGCCCAGGCTCACGAGAACCTGGGCGGCGACACCCTCACCCTCGCGCACCAGGCCGAGCAGCATGTGCTCGGTGCCGATGTAGTTGTGACCGAGTTGCAGTGCCTCGCGGAGGGACAGCTCGAGAACCTTCTTCGCCCGCGGCGTGAACGGCGGCGACCCTGTCGGGGCCGACCCCGCGGGTCCGATGGTCTCCTCGACTTTCTCACGCACGGCCTCGAGCGAGATGCCGAGGGACTCCAGCGCCTTGGCCGCGACTCCCTCGCCCTCGTGAATGAGGCCAAGCAGGATGTGCTCGGTCCCGATGAAGCTGTGGTTCAAGAGGCGTGCTTCCTCCTGAGCCAGGACCAATACCCTGCGTGCCCGATCGGTGAAGCGCTCGAACAACTCAGACTCCCTTGTGGTCTTCCCTGTACGAGAAGTCTACCGGTCCGGTGCGCGAAATCCCGCCGCCTCGGAAGCTAGCTCCCCCTCTTAACATCGGACTGCGGCCCTCAAACCCTTAGCGGTGCGATCCGGGCCGAGTGGCAGACCTGAATTGAACACCTGGGAGGGAAGATTACAGTGCGGCGGAATACTGGGGTGGGCGTCCGGCTGTCGGTTCGGTGCTCCTTTGGCGTAAGGTGGCGGACTTGGTGAGCAGCCTGGACCCTTTCGCCCTCCCGGTCCGCGAGGAGGATCTCGCTCGGCTCGAGTTGTGCCTGCGCGACTCTGTGCTCGGGGAGGACGCGTTCTTGAACGAGGTGGCGAGCCACCTCATCCAAGCGGGAGGCAAACGCCTCCGGCCCTCGCTGGCTATCACCGCGTCTTACCTCCACGGTGACGATGTCACAGCGGACATCCTGCTCGGAGCGGTTTCCGTCGAACTTGTCCACCTCGCCTCGCTCTATCACGACGACGTCATGGACGAGGCGACCCGACGGCGCAGCGTGGAGAGCGTCAACGCCCGCTGGGGCAACCTCGTGGCGATCGTGGCGGGCGATTTTCTGCTAGCCCGCGCGGCGGAGATAGCCTCACAGCTCGGTACCGAAGTCGCGGGACTGCTGGCGGCGACGCTCGCCCGGCTCTGCCAGGGGCAGGTGGCCGAGGTACGAGCCGCGTTCCAGATCGAGCGCGACGAGGATGACTACCTGCGCTGCATCTCCAACAAGACCGCGGCGCTGATGTCGACGGCGTGTCGTATCGGTGCCTTGACGGCCGGCCTCAACCGGTCCCAGGTCGACGACCTGTCCGGCTTCGGTGAGGCTTTCGGCATGGTCTTTCAGATCCGAGACGACGTCCTCGACATCGTCGCCACCGAGGCCGAGCTAGGCAAGCCGCCGGGGCAGGACCTCGCCGAAGGCATCTACACCCTGCCGGTCCAACGCGCGCTCCTCGACCCCACCGTGGGTCCGAGGCTCCGCGACGTTCTCGGGCACCCGCTCGACCGCGTCGAACGCGAGGAGGCACGGGCGCTCGTGGCGGCGTCGCCGGCCATCTCAGCTGCCCACGAGATCGCCCGGGAGTACGCCAGGACCGCGGCCGCGGCCGCGGCCCGGCTCGGTCAGGGGCTCATCCCGAAGGCCCTCGTCGAGTTCGGCTACAACGTCGTCGACGACCTCCAGGACTCCACTGCGAAGGTCCTCGCGAGCTGAGCCCGAACCTCGGGCTCAGGCCTCAGGTTCTTTGGGTCCGACCGGACCGGCCTGTGGCTCAGGAGGTCTGTCCTCGGGACGAAGCGCCGGGAACAAGAGCACTTCCTTGATGTTTGCCACGTCCGCGTAGAGCATCACGAGCCGGTCGATCCCGAGCCCGAGACCGCCTGTCGGCGGCAGGCCGAGCTCGAGAGCCCGCAGGTAGTCCCAGTCGACGGTCATCGCCTCGTCGTCACCGAGGGCCCTCTCCGCCTCCTGCTCCTCGAAACGCGCCCGCTGGTCGTCGGGGTCCGCGAGCTCGCTGAAGGCGTTGCCGATCTCCCGGCCCGCGATGATCGGCTCGAAACGCTCCACGTAGCCGGGCTTGGAGCGGTGCTCACGTGCCAGTGGCGAGACCTCTTGTGGGTAGTCGCACACGAACACGGGACCCCAGAGCTGGGACTCGGTCGTCTTCTCGTAGATCTCGAGGATCAGCTTGCCCGGGCCGTACCAGGGCTCGAACGGCACGCCCAGTCCGGACGCCACGCGCCTCAGCTGCTCGGTCCTCATCGACAGGTCCACCTCGACCCCGGCGTGCTCCGCGATCGGCTCCTCCAGGGTTGCTCTCCGCCACGGCGGCGTCAGGTCGATGTCGCGGCCCTGGTAGGCGATCACCGTCGTGCCGAGAAGCTCCTCGGCCGTCCCTGCGACGATGTCCTCACAGACCAGCATCATGTCGGTGTAATCGCCGTAGGCCTGGTACAGCTCGAGCATCGTGAATTCAGGGTTATGACGCGGCGAAAGCCCTTCGTTGCGGAACGTCCGGCCGATTTCGAACACTCTCTCCAACCCACCGACGACGCACCGTTTCAGGTAGAGCTCCGTGGCGATGCGGAGATACACGTCTCGGTGGAGCGCGTTGTAGTGCGTCACGAACGGCCGCGCTGTCGCACCGCCGAGAATCGGGTGCAATACCGGCGTCTCGACCTCGACGAAGCCGGCGGCAGCGAGTCGGCGACGTATCGAGGCCACGACCTTGGAACGCAGAAGAAAGATCTCGCGCACGCCGTCGTTCGCCCACAGGTCGAGCTCGCGCTGGCGATAACGGATGTCGGGGTCGGAGACGCCGTGCCACTTGTCACCAAAGCCACGGCGTGCCCGTGCCAACAGCTCCCAGGACGCAACCTTGATCGACAGTTCGCCGCGTCGGGTACGGACCACCTCACCGCTCACGCCGATCCAGTCACCGAGTGACAGGCGACAGAACTCCTCGAAATCGGGCGTCAGGGCCGCCAGCGCGAACAGCTGAATACCCCCCGTCCAGTCCCGGAGCTCAGCAAAGGCGAGTCTGCCCTGGGGCCGGGACCGCATGATGCGGCCGGCAGCGGCCACCGTCACCCCGGATTCCTCGCCCGTTTCGAGGTGGGCAAACGAGCGGGCCACGTCGCCTGCACCCGACGTCGTCTCGAAACGGTACCCGATCTCCCTCACGTCTCTCTCCCACTCCCGTCGTGCGCCACGTTGCGCTCGAAGACGAGGCGAAGCCCGTGCAGGGTGAGCCAAGGCTCATGGTGCTGGATCATCTCCGACAAGGGCGTCACGAGCCCGGCGAGCCCGCCGGTCGCGATGATGGCGGAGGGCCCGAGCTCGCCGGCGATGCGCCGGCACATGGCGTCGACGAGACCCGTGTACCCATAGATGGCACCCGACTGGATCGACTCCACAGTCGACTTGCCGATGACGTTGCGGGGCTCGACCAGCTCGACGCGACGCAACGCCGCGGCGTGTTCGAAGAGCGCGTCCATGCTTATCGCGATCCCGGGCGTTATGGCGCCGCCCAGGTACTCTCCTGCCCCCGAGATGGCGTCGAAGGTGGTCGCAGTGCCCATGTCAACGACAATCGCCGGACCTCCGTACAGATCGATGGCACCGACGGCGTTGGCGACACGGTCCGCGCCGACGTCCTTCGGGTTGTCGTAAAGAATCGGCATGCCGGTACGGGTTCCCGGCTCGACCACCACAAGCGGGACGTCGAACCAGACATGGGCCATCTCCCTGATCGCCGAGGTCACTTCCGGCACCGAGGAGGACACGACCATGCCGCCGACACCGCCGTCGGGTGGTGCCGTGAACTCGAGCCCAACCAGCCTGAGCAGTTCGGTGATGAGGAGCGCGTGCTCATCTGCCGTGCGTTCGGCGACGGTCGCCAGACGCCAATGGTGCAACAGGTCCGCCAATTCACCCGGAGCAGCCGCTTGTGAGACACGGCGGGCCGGCGCTGACTTCGGCTCGCCGCCGTCGTTGTCAGACCGGTCCGAGCCCGGACCGCGGTCCGACACGAACAGCCCGATCACGGTCTGTGTGTTTCCCACGTCTAGAGCGAGCAGCATCACGCCTCTGTCTAGCTCACCGGGGACCGATCATCCCGACGGCCAAGACGAGCCGGTCGTCGCCGGACGTCGTATGGTGGCACGAAAGTGGGGCTCGTGACCCGAACCGACAACGCCAGTCTCGCAGGCTAGACAGCCACCGTGAGTTCCAAGCTCTCCCGAGGCGACGCCCGTCTCCTTGTCGCCGGCGCGCTCTTGACTGCCGCGTCTGCCCTCACCCGCTACATCCCGACAGGCCGTGTCGTCCCATTCATCGTGTCCGCCTTGGCCCTCGGGTTCCTCGCCGCCATCGTCGGCCGGAGTGTCGACCGGCTGGGGGACCGTCTCGGCTCGGGGATGACCGGCGTCGTCCAGTCGGGTCTCGGCAACCTTCCGGAGCTCTTCTTCGGCATCTTCGCGCTCCGCGCCGGGCTCGTCGGGGTCGTGCAGGCCGCGCTCATCGGATCGATCATCGCCAACGTGCTGCTCGTTCTGGGCCTCGCCTTCATCGTCGGCGGCCTGAGGCATGGCACACAACATTTCCCGGCAGAGGACGCCCGCACGATCGTGGTGCTGCTGGTGCTCGCCGTCTCGGTCCTCATGATCCCGACTCTGGGCGTACACCTCGACCTCGCCGTCAAGCATCACGAGGTCGCCCTCTCCGACGTCTCGGCAGTGGTGCTGCTGATTGTCTTCCTGCTCTCGACCCCGGGATCGGTCCGCCGGGAACCGCGGCCGTCCCCGGAGGATCTCACCGCGGACGACGAGCCCGGAACCGACGGGCCCACCAGGCGCGAGCGTCATGGTGACCTGGGCGACGAGGCTGGGGCCACCGTTGGCGCCTGGTCGACCCAGCTCGTGGCCGCGTTGCTGCTCGCCTCGAGCGTTGCCGCGGCGTTCGTGTCGGACTGGTTCGTCGCTGCTCTCAGCCCCGCACTCTCGGCGCTCCACATGTCAGAGGCTTTCGCAGGGCTCGTGGTCGTCGCAATTGCCGGCAATGCCGTCGAGAACGTCGTCGGGGTCCAGCTCGCCGCTCGGAACCGGACCGACTATGCCCTCTCGGTGATCCTGCAGAGCCCCGTGCAGATCGCTCTCGTGCTCATCCCAGCCTTGGTCCTCCTCTCTGGGGTCATAGGCGGCGCTCAGCTCACTTTGGTGCTGTCACCCTTGCTCGGCGTCGTTCTCGCTCTCACGACTTTGATCGCGGCTGTCGTCGTGCTGGACGGGGAGTCGACCTGGCTCGAGGGAGCCTGCCTCGTGGGTCTTTACGTCGTGATCGCCGCGTCGTTCTGGTGGGGATGAGAAGCCTCGCCTGTCCGTTCGCGTCAAGTGGTCTCGGCGCAAACGCTCCTTCGCGGCACTATCCGCGCAATCTGGCACCAAGGGTCGAACCGTGCCCCAAGCCAAAATTCGGCAGCCAGCTGCTCCGTGCCCGCGAGTCCCGGTGGAGATTCGGCTAAGGCTCGACCGCGATCATGCGGATCCTACATGTCACGATCATTGCTCATCGAGTAAGGAAGTCCTCATGGAGAAGGTCGAGAGGCTCCGTGCGCGGCGCCTCAGATTGGAGGAGGCGGGAGAGGAGGGCTTCACGCTTATTGAGTTCCTCGTTGTCCTGCTCATCATCGGAATTCTGCTCGCGATCGCGATCCCGACGTTCCTGTCGGTGACCAAGACCGCTAACAACACGGCCACCCAGGCCAACTTGCAGACCGCCCTCACGGGCGCGGACACCTTCTACACGGTTAACAACCAGACCTACAGCAATCTCTTGGGTGGGTCGGCGTCAGGCGTATCGACGATCACTGCCATCGACACCGGCCTTACGTACACGAGCACTGCCGCCACGAGCAAGTCGAACATGATCTCGGTCTACTACAGCGGCAGCACGGGCCTCTTGGTGATGGTGGACTACTCACCGGGTACCAAGGACTGCTGGATCATCCAGGACCAGAAGGCATCGCTTGCCGCAATCAAGAACGGCGCGCCCTCAGTTAACGCCGGCACCTATTACGGAGTAGCGAAGAACGGCGCCATAACGTGCCAGGCCGGGGCCTCGATGACCGCCGCCAGTATCACCTGGTCGTCAACCGGCTTCCCGCACGGCTGACGCAGCTGCGCTCGACGCTTCTGACGAGCCAGCCGCACACGCCCATGAGTTGTCAACGCCACCCGGAATCGCGCCAAGAACAGGACGCGCTGAAGGTCCGCGGGAAGGCTCAGCGGCCAAGTTCCCCCCGTCCGGTCGGTGCCGTGACCAAGAGCTGAGGACTTCGCCGGTAGAACTGCGGCCATGGACTCTCCTACTTGGTCCGAAGCTCGCCGACGCCCTCACGGCGGCCCTGGAACTGACGACACCTCCGATCGCGATCAGCTTTGACGCCGGGCTCCCCGAGGGCGTCGACCGCTACGAAGGCCCGAAGCCGCCGCCCGCGCCCGACGGGAGAACTGGACCGGTGCCCGCCGGATGCGTCTTCTGGACCAAAGCGGTCGACCGGACCTTCTCGACGGTGGCCGGTGACCATGCCAATTGCAGCGTGGGCACCTTGGTCCACGGGTTCGCAAGTCTCGACACACTGGCCGGCAACTCCGACGTCGCCGCTCTCGTGGAGTCGGGCTGGGTCAGTCCCGAACAGATCCCGGACATCCCGACCGTGCGCGAACGCCCTGGATCTGTGACCTACGGGCCGCTCGCGCAGACCTCGCTCCCGCCGGACGTCGTCCTTGTCCGGATCAAGGCAGGCCAGCTCATGCTGTTGGCCGAGGCGGTGCCGGGACTGCAGATCGGCGGCAAGCCGCAGTGTCGCGTCATCGCCCTCGCCAAAGAGCAGGGCCAGGTGGCAGCCAGTCTCGGCTGCACGCTCAGCCGGACCCGCACCGGCCTGCCGGACGACGAGATGACCTGCGCCATCCCCGGGCCGCGCCTTGCTGAGGTGGTGCGCAACGTCGAGGCCACGGTTCGGATCGACGCCGTCGCCGAGTCCTATGCCGCCGCCGACATCCGCCGTTTCGCCGAGACCTGAGCTGAGCCGCGCGCCAGCAAGAAGAACCGACTGCCGGCCGGCTATTTCTTCGCGGCCTCGTAATAGGGGTTGGTCCCGGACGCGTGGTCGGTCACGTCGACGATGTTGACGATCTCCGGCACGCTCTCACGGATGGCTACCTCGATGCCCTGGCTGAGCGTCACCGCCGCCAGGCCACAACCCGCGCACCCACCTGAGAGACGTAGGTAGGCGGTGTCGTCCTCTACCGCCACCAGGTCCGCACGTCCGCCGTGGGCTGCTATGGCAGGGTTGATCTGCTCATTCAGGACCTGGAGGAGCCGCTGCGCGACGTCGCCGCTCAGGTCCGGCGGCGGCCCGGTCATCGCCGGGCTCCGCCGCGGAGGAAGCGGCCGGTTCGGGTTCTTGATGACCATCCCACCGCCGTCCACGTCCGGGCTCAGGTCGAGGACCGAACCACGTATCCTCTCTACGCTCTGTCCCGGCACGATCAGGCCAAGACCGTCCCGAGAGTCGGCCCAGTCGCCCGGCGCCGCGTCCGAGGTGGGCTGGAAGTACATGTCGTAGGTGTAGACGTCGTCGCGCGTGCCACTGATCTCCACGCACAGGGCGAGCGACTCGGGGGCGGACTCCGCGTCCCTCAAGGCGAGGATCTCGGCCAGTGCCGGCGCCGTCAGACGAAGAACCGGGACGCCGTCGCTACCGCTGTTGCCGCTGTCACTCATCAGATGTCCTCACTGGAAGGCGGGCGGTCCCATGTTAAGGCGATCGCTCGGCAGAACCGTCGCTGCGCCGCACAGGGGCGCGGCGCCTATAGCGTGCCAACGTGCGCGTTCTTCTGGTCTCCACCTATGAGCTGGGGCACCAACCCGTGCACGTTGCCTCCCCAGCAGCGGTCCTTCGGGCCGGCGGTCACGATGTGCGCGCGCGATCGACGTGTCTGTCGAGCCGTGGGATCCGGCCCTCGTGGACTGGGCCGAGGCAGTCGCCTTCTCGGTTCCGATGCACACCGCGATGCGGATGGCCGTGGCGCTTGCGGCTTCCGTCGCGCGCGCGGCGCCCCGAACTGCCGGTCTGCTTGTACGGCCTGTACGCCGCCATGAGCCGCGAACTGACCGCCCGCATAGCTGACCGGGTGATCGTCGGGGAGTATGAGCCCGCCCTGCTCGCATGGGCGAACGGGGCCAGCCGGGCGGGCGCGCCCGACACGACCGAGGATGTCGTCGTGCACCTGGGCCGGAGTGGCTTCCTCACGCCGGCGCGCGATCTGCTGCCGCCGTTGGAGAGTTACGCCCGCCTCGTGTTGGGCGGTGAGGAGCGGCTCGCGGGCGCCGTGGAGGCGAGTCACGGCTGCTCGCACCGTTGCAGGCACTGCCCGTTGCCCGTGGTGTACGACGGGCGCCTTCGCGTCGTGCCCGAAGAGGTTGTCCTAAGCGACGTGTCCCAGCTCGTGGCGGTGGGCGCAAAGCATGTGACCTTTGCCGACCCTGACTTCCTCAACGGGCCCCGCCACGCCGTGCGCGTCGCCCAGGCGGTCCATTCCTCGTTCCCGGAGCTGAGCTTCGACTGCACGACCAAGGTCGAGCACATCCTGGCCCACGCGGATCTCTGGGCCGGCTTGGCGAAAGCCGGCTGCCTGTTTGTCGTGTCGGCCTTCGAGTCGGTCGACGACACGACTCTTCGCATCTTGGACAAGGGTCACACGGCCGCTGACGAGAGCGCGGCAGTGACCTTGCTGCGGGACCACGGGATTGAAGTCCGGCCGTCGTGGCTGCCCTTCACGCCGTGGACGAAAGCGACTGAACTCGGGGCGATGCTTGATTTCGTCGTCGCCCACGACCTTGTGGCTAACGTCGACGCCGTCCAGTACACGATCCGGCTCCTGATCCCAGAAGGTTCCCTCCTGCTTTCGGCGCCGGAGGTCAAGTCTCGGCTCGAGAGCTACGACTCCGCCAAGCTGAGCTGGGTCTGGACAGCCGAAGAGCCCGGGCTCGACGAACTCCAAAGAGAGCTGGAAACACTCGTGGAGGGGGCGGGCGCTGCAACCGGACCAGACGCGGCAGGCGACATGTTCGAGCAAGTGGACGGCCGCGTCCGTGTCTACATGTCGCTCCACGCCACGCGCGCGACCACGACCCGGCCCCGCCGCGGGCGCCCCTCGAGTCGGTCGGCTGGACCGAGGCCGCGGCTCAGCGAACCGTGGTTCTGCTGCAGCGAGCCGACTTCGACCCAGCGGGAAGCTGTCGGGGGAGGCATCGAAGGTGTCCAGGTGACATTGCAGCCGTCCTCGTCCCCCGCTAGCACGCTTCGCGCCCTTGGCGCCGCGGCACCGCTCCAAGAAGGAGCCTGACGAAAGTTGGCCACTTCTTTATGCTATTATTTCTAGTGAACGTATAGATTAACGTTCGATAATGTCAACCGAACCGATCGACTCTCGAGGGGAAAACCAGTGAAACGAAGCTTCATCGCACACGTCCTGTTTGCACTCGCCGCCGTCCTCGTTGCACCGTGCTGGCTGAGCGTGGCGAATTCTGCCGCCAGCCCAGCGGCAACGGGCGCCATCACGCTCGACGGCGCTGGAGCCAACTCCATCGCGCCGTTCTTCGAGAAGGTCTTCTACGACTACGAGCAGCTCCACGCGAAAGTGACCGTCAACTACTCGCCCGCAGGCAGCAGTGTCGGCATCAAGGACATCCAGGAGAAGACGGTGGACTTCGGCGACTCGGAGATCCCCATGTCCGCATCCGCCCTGGCCGCGGCAAAGGGGGGCACGGTCCTGCAGGTGCCCGTGGCGCTAGGCGGTGTGGCGATCAGCTACAACGTGCCGGGCGCTCCGAACGGCCTGCGCCTCGACGGGCCCACGCTCGCGGCGATCTTCGACGGAGCGATCACGAACTGGGACAGTCCGGTGATCGCCACGGTCTCCGGCGTCTCGAACCTGCCGAACCTCGCCATCGTGCCCGTCCACCGTGCCGACTCCTCCGGGCCGGGATGGGACCTCGATCAGTACCTCATCGCAACCTCGCCCAACTGGAAGCTGAAGATCGGTACGTCGAAACCGTCCACGTCATGGCCGTTGCCGGACCTCGGCGAGGGCGAGCAGCTGAACACCGGTGTCGCCACGTTCGTAAAGGCCACGCCCGGCGCGATCGGCTACGTCTCGTTCGGGTACGCCTTCAAGGCCGGTTTCACAACTGCGGCGTTGGAGAACGGGTCAGGCGCATACGTTCTGCCGTCGTCCTACGCGATCGGCCAAGCCGGAGCCCAGGCGACGCACCTGAGCGCCACCAATTTCTCGATTATCGACGGATCCGGCCCTTCGACCTACCCGTTGGCCAACTTCAGCTGGACGCTGCTCTACAAGAAGCAGGCGAACGCCGCCAAGCGCACGGCGCTCGACGCGCTCTTCTCCTACGTCGTGACCACCGGACAACAGCAGGCGAAATTGCTCGGCTACTCGCCGCTGCCGGCGAATGTCGTTCAACTTGCCAAGGCGACTCTGGCTGAGCTGCGGGGTTAGGCACGGGTGGCGCTGCTCAAGCCATGGGCGATCTGATTGCCTCGTCGCTGTCCTCGCCTGTCGCCGCGTCATCTGTGACAGGTGAGGGCGGCGACGGTTCGGGTGGCCTGCGACCATGGCGCAAGCGTCGGCGCCTTCCCTCGAGCCCGCTGTACGCGATCGTCCGTTGGGGAGGCGCCGGGCTTTTTGCCGCCCTGGTGATCGGCCTGATCGTCAGCATCGTGTCGCAGTCGAGCCAGGCTTTCGCCCACTCGGGTTTGAGTTTCCTTTGGTCAGGGACCTGGAACCCCGATGCCGGCGACTACGCGGGTGGGACACTCGTCGTCGGGACCGTCATCACCACGTTCGTGGCCATGATCATTGTCGTGCCGATCGGCCTCGGCATCTCTGTGTCTCTCTCCGAATTGATACCGCGGTGGCTGGCGGGGCCGTTGTCGACCGTGATCGAATTCCTCGCCGCGGTGCCGAGCATCGTCGTCGGCCTCTGGGCGCTGCTCGTAGTCTCCCCGCTGTTCGCCACCGACGTCGAACCCGCGCTCGAACGGTTGCCAGTCCTCAGCTGGTTGTTTCACGGGCCCGCCTACGGACCGAGCGTGCTGCTCGCCGCGGTTGTCCTCGCCATCATGACCCTGCCTACTGTCGTCGCGTTGAGCCGGACCGCCCTCGGCGGGGTGCCTCTCGCCGACAGGGAAGCGGCGATGGCACTGGGCGCCACCCATTGGCAAGTGGTCCGGCGCACCGTGTTGCCCGGCGCACGGTCGGGCATCGCCGCCGCCATCACGCTGGCCGTCGGGCGGGCGCTCGGCGAGAGCATCGCGGTGGCTCTGGTGATCGGCAACCGCCCGGCCATCCCCCATTCGCTCCTGGCCCCCGGGGCGACACTCGGGTCTGCCATCGTCAACCAGTTCGCAGAGGCATCCCCCGGACTGGGCACGAGCGCGGTGATCGCGCTGGCCGGCATCCTGCTCCTGTTGACGATCCTGGTCAATGTCGCGGGACAGCTTCTCGTCCGCAGAAGAGGTGGCCGCCGCCTGCTCGGTGTCCAGGGAGCCGTCGTATGAGCACGCGCCGGCCCGCAGGGGTCCCAGAGGGCGCGATCCCCGACATGGGAGTCGCGGCGGTAGCCCGGCGGCGGGTCGTGGTGCGCGACTGCGCCCGCCGTTCGATTCGCAGGCGACGCATGACCGGGCGCGCCATGCAGGTGATCTGCCTGATCGCGGTGCTGATCGGTGTGACGCCTCTGGTCGCCCTCGTCATAGCCACCGTCTCCAAAGGGGCCGGGGCACTGAGTATTGGTTTCCTGCTGCATGCCCCCACACCGGAGGGAGTGCCGGGCGGCGGTATCTCCACCGCGATCGTCGGTTCCGGTGAGATCGTCGCCTATGCCGTCGCCTTGGCAGTGCCGCTGGGCCTGTTCGTCGCCCTGTTCCTGTTCGAGCGCGCGGGAGCGATCGCGTCATCGATCCGCTTCAGCGCCGATGTGATGGCCGGTGTGCCATCGATCATCGTCGGCATCTTCGCTTATGCGGTCTATGTCGAGCGGTTCCACCATTTCTCGAACGTGGCGGCCGGCTTCGCACTCGGAGTCCTGATGCTGCCCATTATGGTCCGGGCCAACGAGGAGGCCATGCGGACCGTTTCGGTGGACCTGTGGGAGGCGGGCATCTCGCTCGGCGCGCGACGGTCGCGCGTGGCCCGCTCAGTCGTGTTGCGGGGAGCGCTGCCGGGAGTTGTCACCGGCAACCTGTTGGCATTGGCCCGCGGCGTGGGCGAGACGGCGCCGCTGTTGTTCACGGTGGCTTCCCCCACATTCGCCATGACATTGCTCATCTTCAACGACGCGACACAGCCATTCCCGGACGCTCAGCAGACGGCGTGGGGGACTGCATTGGTGCTCCTCGCCCTCGTGCTGATCCTGAGCGTGACCGCCCGGACGATCGCCTGGACACTCAACAGGAAGACACGATGAAGCAACACGACGGCAACACGGACCAGAACTCGGGCGATGCGGCCGACCGGCGGGCGCATGTCGACGACCGGACGGCGCAGTTGGCCCGGGAGACGAGAACACCGGCAGATCGACCTGGCCCCGGACCCTACGGCGCTGCCGTCACGCTCGAGGACGTGAGCATCCGCTTCGGTGACCACGTCGCGGTCCGCAATGTCACCCTGGAGATGCCCTCCCGCCAGGTGACCGCGCTCGTCGGTCCGTCCGGGTGTGGCAAGACAAGTGTGCTGCGTGCCATCAATCGGCTCCACGACCACACGGGAGGTGTCGTCCGAGGAAGCGTACGACTCGGCAGCGTCGAGGTCTACGGACCGGACGTCCAGCCCGAGGTACTGCGCAGCCGGATCGGGATGGTGTTCCAAAAGCCGAATCCCTTCCCGACGATGAGCATCTTCGACAATGTGATCTCAGGGCTGCGCTTCAACGGCGTCCGCAACAAGCGCCTCCTTCGCGAGATGGGCATAGCCGCGCTTCACAACGCTGCCCTGTGGGACATCGTGAAAGATCGCCTCCACCAACCGGCGTTGCGCCTGTCGGGCGGCCAGCAGCAGCGCCTTTGCATCGCGCGCGCGCTCGCCATCGAGCCGGAAGTGCTCCTGATGGACGAGCCGTGCTCGGCGCTCGATCCTGTGGCCACGGCAAAGATCGAGGACCTCATCAGGCACCTCGCTGGTGAGGTGACCATCGCCCTGGTCACCCACAACATGTTCCAGGCCGCGCGTGTCTCGGACAACGTTGCCGTCTTCCTTCTCGGAGAGGACCGTGTCGGCGAGCTCGTGGAGGTCGGTCCGACGGACCAGGTGTTCGACACGCCCAACGACGCCCGCACGAAGGCTTACGTCACCGGGCACGTCGGCTGACCCGCGCCGGCGCGTGGGGTGGTCGTCAGGTACGCCTCAGCGCGGAGCGTCAGCCGCCGAAGGTCACAGATTCGAGATCGAGCCCGATGTCGAGGGCGATGACCGAATGGGTGAGGGCACCGACCGAGATCACGTCTGCCCCCGCCCTCGCGTAGGCGGCGACGTTCGCGAGATTGACGCCGCCTGAAGCCTCGACCAGGACTGAACCCGTGGCCCCGCGGGGGTGGCCGCGCACGAGCTGGACACATGCCCGGACCTCGTCCGGGGTCATGTTGTCGCACATGACAAGGGTCGCCCCGGCGTCAAGGGCCTCGGTCACCTGCGCTGGTCGCTCGCACTCGACCTCGACCATACGGCCCGGCCACAGCGCAAGCGCTTTGCGGACAGCGTCGCTGATCGAGAGACCGACGAGGTGGTTGTCCTTGATCAGCACTCCCTCAGAGAGGCTGCCCCGGTGGTTGGCAGCGCCTCCTGCCCGCACGGCTGCCTTCTCGAGAGATCGCAGCCCGGGCGTGGTCTTGCGGGTGTCCCAAATCCTCGCGGACGGGTTAGCCCCTCTGGCGGCCTCGACATAATGCCTGGTTGAGGTCGCCACACCCGAGAGATGACAGAGAAAGTTGAGCGCGGTGCGTTCGGCGGTGAGCAGGGAGCGCAACCGGCCCTCGACCCGCCCTATCACGCCGCCCGGGACGATCTCGCCGCCCTCTCCCACGAGCCAGGTCACCTCGAGGTCCGGATCGACCTGGCTGCAGGTCACCTCGGCGCAACGAGTGCCTGCCACGACACCGGGCGCGCGGGCAATGAAGGCGGCTCGTCCGCGGGACTGTTCGGGCAACAGGGCCGCAGACAGGTCACCGAGCGGGAGGAGATCCTCGGCGAGTGCCGTTGTCACGGCCTCGCGAACCGCCGCAGCCGGTGGATGGACGTCGTCTCGGTACCCCGCGACCGACATCGTCATGGTGCCGGCACGGCTGACTCGTGCCGAGTCCCGTCTCCGGGCAGTACCTCGTGGCGGGCCCCGTGGGACAACCGGCAAAGAAAGTCCGAAGACGTCTCCGGGAAGTCCGAGCGCGCGTGGAACCCGCGCGTCTCCTCCCGTTCGGTCGCGGCCTCCAGCAAGGCCCTGGCAACGTTGGTGAGGTTCCGAACCTCGGCCGTCGCACGATCCAACGTCGGCCCCAGGCCGCCCGGCAGGCCGTTCACGGCCGCAAGGGCCCGCGCGAGCGAAGAGGCGTCACGGACGACGCCGGCCCAATTGGTCATCGCTGCCTGCAAAGCCGCGCGTTGGGTCGCGATGCTGGCCTCGCCGGCCGGCGAGGCCGCGACCGTTCGGGACGGAGCTCGGGGAAGCTCTGCACCGCAACGGCAGTTGGATACCGGCCGCACGGCGATCGGCCCGGAGCGCGAAACGCGGGGCGGCGCTTCGTCCGGTCCGGAACCGAGGCCCGCCAGCGCGCCTGTCGGCCCGGGCCCGTCGCGACCGGACAGGATGGCGTCGACACAGCGGGCACCGAACACCATTCCTTCCAAGAGCGAGTTCGAGGCAAGGCGGTTGGCACCGTGGACGCCGCTGCAGGCGACCTCACCTGCCGCCCACAGCCCCGGGAGCGCCGTCGCGCCGTCGAGGTCGACGAGAACTCCGCCGGACAAGTAGTGGGCTGCCGGCGCGACCGGCAGCCAGTCACGCGCCGGATCGAACCCGGCCTCCTGCAGTGTTTCCGCGATGGTCGGGAACCTTCGGCCGAAGTCTTCGAGGCCCGTCGCGTCCAGCCACACGTGTTCGCTGCCCTCCTCCGCCAGCTTGACCGCGATCGCCCGGCTCACGAGGTCCCGCGGGAGAAGCTCGTCCACAAACCGGTTGCCCGCGCCGTCGCGCAGCACCGCCCCGTGGCCGCGAAGTGCTTCTGAGATGAGCGGGCGGGGCATGGCCGCGTGATGAAGCGCCGTCGGATGGAACTGGACGAACTCCACGTCGGCCACCGGAACCCCGGCCCGCAGCGCCATGGCGATGCCGTCGCCGGTCGCCTCGACGGGATTTGTCGTGGCCGCGTACATCTGCCCCGCGCCGCCGCACGCGAGAACCACGTGGGAGGCCTCGACCCGCTGGCGCCCACCCGCGGGGTCGAGCGCTATCACACCGGTGCAGCGGGCCCCGTCGAGAACCAGATCGAGGGCGAACCAATCCTCGAGGATCGCCGCGGCGCTGTCGCGCACCGCCTCGACGAGCGCGCGCTCCACTTCCGCGCCGGTCGCGGTGCCGCCCGCGTGCAAGACGCGGGCTGTCGAGTGACCGCCTTCCCTCGCCCTGGACAGGCGACCTCCGGGACCCCGGTCGAAGACGGCGCCGAGCGCTATGCAGCTCGTGGACCCTCTCTGAGCCTTCGTCGACGAGCACGCGAACCGCAGCCTGGTCGCACAATCCGGCCCCGGCACGCAGCGTGTCCGCCAAGTGGAGGTCAGTCGAGTCCTCGTCACCGGGCAGCACCGCGGCGATGCCCCCCTGGGCCCAGCGCGTCGTCGACTGCTCCAGCTCGCCCTTGGTGAGAACACCCACCCTGGCGCCGCCGAGCTCGGCGAGGCGGACCGCCGCGGACAGGCCCGCCACACCACTGCCAACCACGAGGACGTCGAGCCGCTCGAGCGGGCTCACGGCCGAGTGCACCACACGGCTCGCCGGACGACATGCCGGTGCCTTGGCGTCATGCCCCCACGCCCAGGTTGTCGATCAGGCGGACCGGCCCGACACGAGCCGCGATCAGGAGACGAAGCTCGCCGGCGAGGAAGGCCGGGGACGCGAACGTGAAGGGATCGACCACAACTGCATAATCCAACCTGGCCCGCGGCTCTGTCGCAACCACACGAGCCATCGTCGCCTCCACGTCTGCAGCGCGCCGACCTTCCCTGACCACCGCGTCACGTCCCGCCTCGAGCGCCCTGAACAGCACCGCCGCGGCGCGTCGGTCTTCGGGCCGGAGCCGGCGGTTGCGACTCGAGCAGGCAAGACCGTCCGGCTCGCGAACAGTCGGGCAGGCGACCACCTTGGCATCGAGATCGAGGTCGGCCACGAGGCGCCGCACGACCGCGAGTTGCTGGAAGTCCTTCTCACCGAAGAAAGCACGGCAACGCCCCGAAAGTGAGAGCAGCTTGGTGACGACCGTCGCGACGCCGGCAAAATGGCCGGGCCGAAAAGCGCCCTCCAGGCGGTCAGCGAGTGGCCCCGGCTGGACCCTTGTCTCCGGCTCTCCCCGGGGGTACATCTCGCTCACCGAAGGCGCGAACACGATTCCCACGCCGGCTGTTCTTGCCATCGCGAGGTCTCTCTCCAAGTTGGCGGGGTACCGTGCGAGGTCCGCGGCCGAGGAGAACTGGAGCGGGTTCACGAAGATGCTGACGGCCACGACGTCGCACTGCGAGGCCGCGGCCGCCACGAGCGACATGTGCCCCGGATGGAACGCTCCCATCGTGGGCGCGAGGCCGAGGCGGGAGCCCTTCTGACGCGCGGCCGACATCGAGTTCCGGAACGCGTCGCGAGTGGTGACTACCTCCACGAGCCGGTCCCGCAAGTCGTCGGCCGGCCGGGTCCGCCCATCCTCACCCGTCCGAGGTCACGAGCCGGCGGGCAAGGTCGACCCCAGCGTCATAGCCGCCCAGCTCTGCGGGGTCCAGGACTTGGCGGTGGCGCTCGATCGTGTTGAGGTCCCCGCGGGCGACCGGTCCCGTCAGCGCCGCGGCCGGTCCGAACCGGCAGACATCATCGAGGGCCCCCTGGGCGAGCGGCAGGAAGGCTTCGAGAGGAAGGCCGACCGATGCGGCCATGCGCTGTACTTGGCCAAGGAGCGCCACCAGGTGGTTGGACGCGACGCAGGCGGCGGCGTGGTACCCGGCTCTGGCGTCCGGCGCGATCTGGAGGCTGTGACCACCGAGCGCCGCGACGAGGTCGGTGACGGCCCGGTCCCCGGCCAGGGCGAAGTAGCAGCCGGAGCCGAGGCGCGCGGCGCCGACGGCCGGGTCCGGCAGGGTCACCAGCGGGTGGAGAGTGGCGACGCGCTCATGGGGCGCGAGCACATCCAGGCCGAGAGCCCCCGAGCAATGCGCTACGACCGTGGACCGAACGGGCCTTACCGCCGCCGCGACGATGGCGATCTGCTGGTCGGGGACCGCTAGCAAGAGGACGCCGACGCCAGCGGCCGCCGAGGAAACGTCGTCGTCTCGCCCGAGAGGACCTCGGACCTCGACGCCGACGGCTGTGAGCGCGGCGGCAAAGGACCGGCCGGCACGCCCGGGTCCGATGATGCGAACCGTGGTCATGGTGAGCTCTCTTCGTTCCGGCCCTTTGCGAAGGTGCCGTTCGTGTCTCAGTGTCACGCCAGCCTACCAACCAGGTGCAGGTCCAGCGACGTGGGGTCGGTCTCTGCGAGCCGCGTCCGCCAGCCGGCCGGAACGCGCGACGCGTCGAGGTCCTCGAGCGGCGCCAGCACGAAGCCCCGCTCGTTCATCCTCGGGTGCGGCACGATGAGATCGGGCTCGCGGACCTCGAGGTCCCCGACGAGAAGGATGTCGACGTCGAGGGTGCGGGGGCCGTTGCGTACGGTACGGACCCGGCCCGCCAGTTCTTCCAAGGCATGCGCGACCTCGAGGACCTGGCGGGCGGTAAGGTCAGTCTCGAGCCGCACGACGCAATTCAGGTACCTGCCCTGGGGTCCCGGGCCACCGAGCGGTGCCGACTCGTAGACTGGTGAGACCCTGAGGTCCGGGTCGAGGCCCTTGAGCAGCTTGACCGCACGCTCGAGGTACCTCTGGCGATCGCCCATGTTGGAGCCGAGGCCCAGGAACATCTCCCTGCTCATGCGGGTGCGCCGTCACGCTCCCGCCGAAGCCGCACCCCGGCGGACGCCATGTCCGCCGCGACGGGGGGCCGGAGCTTGCGAACTGTCACCGTGACCGCCTGAACGGCGGGGATCTCGAGGATCCCGGATGCGATCGCGCCGGCAAGCGCCTCGAGCAGGCGGTACTGCCGCTTGCCGACGATCTCGGCGGCCTTCTCCACGACGAGTGAGTAGTCGACCGTCTTGGCCAGGTCATCGTCCTGAGCTGCCGCGGTGAGATCGGCCTCGACCTCGAGGTCGATCTCGAAAGGTTGGGCGGTGTCCTGCTCGCCCGCGAGGGCGCCGTGGCGGCCTAGCAACCTGAGCCCCCGTAACTCGATCCGGTCCGTCATCTAGGCGAGGTTGCCGGCCGGGCCCTCACTCCACTCCGTCCGCAAGGGCGCGACCTCGCCCACTCCGGGGTCGCCTGCCGGCGGCTCTGTTTCCTCTTCCGGGTCGCTGGCCCCACCCTCGCGCGACAACACGGGGCCGTCGATCACCGCCTGCCCGTCGCCCTCAGCGCCGGCCTGGGAGTCCTCGGGTGGTGCCGACTTGCCCGGTGACCCATCGCCCCGGTCACCGGGAGACGTGAGACTCCCGAGGGACGGGACCTCTTCCACGGCGCTCACGATCATGCGCCCGACGGTGCCCATCTGGCGTCGGAGCAGCTGCTCCATGGCTGTGATCGCGCGTGGCCCGTCCGGAAGGATCTCGCTCCAGAGCAGGTAGCCGGCCACGACGCCCATCACGCAGTCACCGAGCTCCTCCTGGTGGAGCAGCACGCGCTCACCGCTTCGCAGCCACCCGTGCAAGGCGGGATACAACTCGGAGAGCACCTCGCGCGCATCCGAAGCGGCCGGAATCGGGAACCTTGACCATTCGAGGTGGAGCTCGTTGTAGGCATGGAGATTGTGGGTCGACGCGAGCAGTGACACCACTCTCGTGAAGCCCTGGGCCCGGAGCCACAGCAGCTCCTCGTGCCGGCGGACCTTGCGATGGTTGGGCGCATAGCCGCCCGGCCGTTCACTGACCGCCAGATGATCCTTGATGATCCAGCAGAAGTTCCTCGGAACGATCCCGGCTGCCCAGCGTCCTCTCATGCCGCTACCTCGCCGAATAGTCGAGCCGCCTGGACGGTTGCCGCGACATCATGGACCCGCACAACGGCAGCCCCGCACGCCATCGCCCACACGGCCGAGGCCAGCGAGCCCTCCAAGCGCTCAGCGGCCCCGAGGGGCGGAATGTCCCCGACCCGGCCGTCGGGAGACCCGCCGGCACCGAGATGGCCGAGGAAACCCTTGCGGCTCGTCCCAACCAGCACGGGGACCCCGGTCGCGACGAGCTGCGGGAGCGCGGCCAGAAGCTGGAGATTGTGGCGCACTGACTTGCCGAACCCGATCCCCGGGTCGATGTAGACCTCCGTCACACCGACAGCCCGGGCCTGCGCGACGCATCGCTCGAGGAACTCCGTGACTTCCGCGACAACGTCGTCGTAACGGGGATCGATCTGCATGTCCGCCGGAGTCCCCTTGCAGTGCATCGCAACGAAGCCTGCCCCGTGCTCGGCGGCCACCGCCGCCAGGCTCGAGGAGACGTCGTTCAGCAAGCTTGCCCCTGCCCTGAGCGCAGCGTGAGCGACCGACGCCTTGGCCGTGTCGACCGACACCCGGACCTCCCCGGCGAGCGCCTCGACGACGGGCACGACGCGGCGCAGCTCTTCGTCCGGCGAGACCGTTCCGGCCCCTGGGCGCGTCGACTCACCACCGATGTCGACCAAGTCCGCGCCCTCGGCCACCATGGCGTGCCCACGGCGCACGGCGGCCTCGTAGTCCAGGTAGAGACCGCCATCGGAGAACGAATCGGATGTGACGTTCAGCACGCCCATCACGAGGGGGACCACACCTCAAGAGTAGAGGTTCAGGCGCTCCGACCTCGCACGTGTCCCATCGCTTCTGCCCGCGTCCTCGGGTCGGTGCGGAACAGGCCGCGCACCGCTGATGTCACCGTGACGGCTCCGGGCTTGCGAACGCCCCGCATCGACATGCACAGGTGTTCCGCTTCGATCACGACGAGCACGCCTCGCGGGGAGAGCGCCGACTCGATCGCATCGGCGATCTGAGTCGTCATGCGCTCTTGAACCTGAAGGCGACCCGCGACGGCGTCGACGACACGGGCCAGCTTCGAAAGTCCCGTTATCCGCCCGTCCTTGCTCGGGATGTAGGCGACGTGAGCCCTGCCCAAGAACGGGACCATGTGATGCTCGCACAGCGACGCGAACGGGATGTCACGAACCATGACCATCTCGTCGTGTTCGGCGGCAAACGTGATGGTGAGGAACCTCGCCGGGTCTGCACCGGCTTCGTCGAAGAGATCGCCGTACATCTCGGCCACCCGCGAGGGCGTGCGCACAAGGCCCTCCCGGTCGGGATCCTCGCCGATGGCTACCAGGAGCTCCCGGACGGCTCGGCGGACCCGTTCCCGGTCGACTGATCCGCCGACCTCGGCGGTGGGAACGGGCTCGTCTTCCAAGTCGGTCATGGATGGGACCGACGAGGGGACGCCTCGACCGTGGACGAGGTCACACGGGCTCCCCGGCGACATAGACGCGGATGTCGGGCAGGTTGCGGTAGCGCTCGGCGACGTCGAGGCCGTAACCCACGACGAACTCGGGCTCGATGTGGAACCCGACGTAGGCGATCTCGAGGTCCGGCCGCGGCTTGACGCTCCGTTTTACGAGCAGCGAGCAGACGGCGAGGCTCTCCGGACCGCGAGCAAGAAGGCTCTTGCGCAGGTACGAGAGGGTGAGGCCGCTGTCGAGGATGTCCTCGACGATCAGGACGTGACGACCCGTGAGGTCAATGTCGAGGTCCTTCAGGATCCGTACCACACCACTGGTCTTCGTCGCGCGCCCGTAGGACGACACGGCCATGAAGTCGAGCTCCAGCGGTAGCTGGATGTGCCGGGCGAGATCGGCGAGGAATATGAAGGCGCCCTTCAGCACCCCGACGAGCAAGGGGGGTCGGCGGCCGTAGTCGGCCGTGATCATCTTTCCCAGCTCAGCGACCCGTTTGGCGATCTGATCGACCGAGAGGACGAGTCTGCCCAGAGCCGGGTCGGCGTCCCACACGCTCATGACGCCGAGCGGTTGGGACGCTATTGCCGGTCCCGCTCCGGAAGTTCCCTGGTCACCAAGATCGCCCATTTCAGCCGAGACTAGTCGGGCACGCTCGGCCCACACGAAAGACCGTCGTGGTCCTGGGCGACGGGGGGTAGTGCGGGCACCGGGGCGCGCGCCTGCTCGAGGCGCAGTCGGCCCCGGGAGCGTCGGACGCTTCGCCCCGAGCCGACATCGGCGGCACGTGTCCTCCCTGCGGCGACCGACAGGACCCGGTCCACGGTCGCGAGGTCGGGCGGGTGATCACACCGCAGCCATTCCCGCAGAGCGCGACGCCCGAGAGGAGCGGGAGCGTTCGCGATCGCCCGGGCGTCGGTCGCGTCGAGCGCTGCGGCGAGCTCGCCGAGCAGGGCCGCGTCATCGGCCAACAACCCCGCCTGACGGGCCAGGACGGGCACGACGTCACGGCCGGCGAGCTCGCACAGCACGGGGATCAGCTCGTGACGGATGCGGTTGCGCAGGTGGGAAGGGTCGCGGTTCGTCGGGTCCTCGACAGGGTGCAGACCGAGCCCCGCGCACAACGCGTGGGTCTCGGTCCTACGCAGGGCGAGAATCGGGTGCCGCGGCCCAGCGCGCATCGCCGCGAGGCCGTCAGTGGCGGCGCCGCGGAGCAGGTTGACGAGCACCGTCTCTGCCTGATCGTCGGCGGTGTGGCCGGTCGCCGCACCGGCCGGCATGGCGCCGAGTCGGGCCGCGCGCGCTCGCGCCTCGAGATTGGGACCAGCTCCGAGGCTCACCCGGTGCACGACGACGTCGACGCCGAGCTCGCCGGCGACCTCGTTCACGATGCGGACATCCTGGTGGGAGTCCTCCCGTAGGCCGTGGTCGACGTGATGGGCAACCACCTCGCAGCCGGCCACAGCAGCTAGCACCAAGAGGGTAAGCGAGTCCGCACCGCCTGACACGGCGCATGCAAGCCGCGAGCCTGGGGCCGGGAACGAACAACGCCCGAGCAGCGGAACGGCGGCTTCCTGCGCCCGTGCTCGCAGCGGGCGCGTCACGCCGGCTCGAGCGCCAGACCCCGCACGCGCGACACCCAGCGGTCTGGCGCCTGGATCTCCGCCGCGCTCGGCAGATTCTCGGGGCCCTGCCAGGCGAGCGCCAGGAGCTCCGGACCGCCGGCATCCTCGACGTCCCGCACGAAACGCGCCCCGTCCCCGTACTGGCGCAGTTTCGCCTCCAGCCCGATCAACTGCTGGAAGAGCTTGACCAGACCACTGGCAGACTCGCGCCTCGCGCGGAGCACCCGGCGAGAAGCGCGCCGCGCTCGGGATCAGCTCCCGAGCGGCACGGTCCATCGTGACGTCGCCGTGACCCTCCAACAGGCTCATCATCCCCTGGATCGAGCGGATCGTTTCCAGCTGCGCCGGCGAGGCGAGAGCACCGACGAGGCCGGACTCCGCCAGCGGGTTCCTACCGGACATGATGTCGACGGCCATCCGCCCGATCGCTTCCATCACCTGGCGCGGGTCGGGCGACGCGATGGCGACACTGCGTTCGACGAGATCGAGGAAGTGGCCTCGCAGCCACGCCACGCCAGTGAACTGGGCACGGTGTGTCAGCTCGTGCAGCGCGATCCAGAGCCGGAACTCCCGGGGTTCGAACCCGTGCCGGCGCTCCAGGGAGACGATGTTCGGCCCCACGTAGTAAACGGCGTCCTGGGGTGAGTCGCCGTCTGCGAACAGCAAGTCGTACTGGCCGAGGACACGCGTCCGGACATCCACCCCAGCACGACGCCCATCTCGGCGCCGGCAGCCACCCTCCCCACAGGTCCGAGAAGGCCGGAAAGGCCCGGGCCGCTCTTGCCGGCACGGGCCAGCACAGGGCCAAGCAAGCGCCGAAACGACGAGACGTTGGCGTGAATCCATTCCTCGCGCGTGGCTACCTGCGCCCGCGCTGGTCCGACGAGCGAACGCAGGCCAGTGGACTCCTCCACGAGCGCCTCCGCCTGGGCGGTGACCTCCTCGAAGTCGATCACGAGGGAACGAAGAGTCGCCCAGTCGATCCGGGTGTCTGTGCGCCGCGCAACGCGTCCGGCAACCCGTTCGGCGACATCCCAGGCGACCGGCTCGGGCTGAGGCGTCATCTCAGCATCGTAGGGCGGCCCGACCGCAAGATCCGAAACGGTCAGTGCTCCGCTCTGTCGGCGACCCCGCCGGTTCCTGCCCCGAGCTTGTGCTCATCGGCGAGCACGGCTGCGATGCGGTTCTTGAGCTCCTCGGGCACCTTGTCCCGGCACCGGTCGGCGATGAGTCTTCTGATTTCGGTCTCAAAGCCGAATGCCCTGAGACAGGGAGCGCACTTGTCGATATGACGAGCGATCTGGTCACGTCGTTCGGGCGTCATCTCGCCGTCGAGAAAATGGTAGACGCTGTGCAGCGCCTCTCGGCAGTTGATGTTCATCCTGCCCTTGTCGCCCTTCATACAAGCTCCATCCGATATTTCACCCTTCACGGGGCCGCTACGAATCCTCGCGCCACTCCGAAGTCGTGCAACGTCTTCTCGAGCGCCCTTCTTCCACGATGAAGGCGACTCATGACGGTTCCGATTGGGACGTCCATGATGTCCGCGATCTCCTTGTAGGCGAACCCCTCCACATCCGCCAGAAGAACGGTCATCCGGAAGCTCTCGGGCAGCGACTCCACCGCGGCCTTCACCTCGTCGTCTGTGATCCAGTCCAAGGCCTCGTCCTCGGCGCTTCGGCCGATGCCACCGTCGCGGCCACTCATGCGCCGGAACAGGTAGAGCTCCTCGACGTCGTCCAGCTCGGTCTCTTCCGGATGGCGCTTCTTGGACCTGTAGGAGTTGATGAACGTGTTCGTGAGGATGCGGTAGAGCCAGGCCTTGAGATTCGTGCCCGCCTCGAAGCCGCCGTAGCCGCGGTAGGCCTTCAGGTAGGTCTCTTGAACCAGGTCCTGAGCGTCTGACGGGCTGCGGGTCATGCGGAGCGCGGCGGTGTACAGCGAGTCCATGAAACCGGTGGTGTCGTCCGCGAAAGTCGCTTGGTCAGCCACGACCGCACCCTAGTCCCCGGGTGACACGGCCGGGGAACGGCCCTTGGTCAACGAAGGCTCCTCGGGTCGAGGGCCGCCGCGACGAGCTGCCAGCGCGCGACCCTGCGTCGGGCAGAGCGGACGACCGTCCTGGCGTCGCGCGTCGCCTGACGGGCCGCGAAGGCTCCGGGCGGCGAGCTGGCGTAGGACACGGCTGTCGCGAACCGGGCCAGATTCGAAAAGGCGAGCGCAGCCTCTCCGGACAACATCCTGGTCGCGGTGACCCGCCGCGCCAGCTCCATACAGGTCTCGGCGCGGCGACGGCGGACACCGGCGAGGTCGAGCGTCCGCAAGGCCTCGTTCCAGGCCGCGAGAATCCCGGCACTCGGCTCCCGGCGCGAACGGCGTCGCCGCGACCGTCGCCACCACCCGAGGCCCCCTGCCCAACAAAGCAGGCCGGCGGGAAGCACGAGAAGCCAGAGCGCCAGCGAAGCCCCCATTCGACCCGCTCCGCCGCCGTGACGACCGAGCCTGACAGTGGAGGCTCCGCCTCCCGGCTGGGGACGAAGGTTGTGCCCGCTTGTCGAGCCCGTCGGCGGCGTCACCGGGACCGTCGTGGCGGTGGTGGTCGGCAGGACAGGAGCCGAGGACCCTTTCCCGCTCGTGCCGGGAGTGGGCTCGAAGTCGATCCATCCGTAGCTCTTGAACTGCACCTGGGGCCAGGCATGGGTGTCGCTCCCGTCGACCTGCCACTCGTCGTGGCCGACCGGAGTCCCGGGGAGGAACCCGACCGCGATGCGTGTGGGGAGCTTGTCGATGCGGGCAAGCACCGCGAAGGCTGTGGCGAATTGCTGGCAGTAGCCAGTCCTGGTCTTGAACAGGAAGCTCAGCAGGCCGCCGTAGCCCGGAGACGGCGTGGCCACGCCCTTGTCGCCGCGCAAGGGGAGCTGATAGCGGAACCTCGGGGAAGTCAGGTACGCGTCGAGGTCGAGTCCCTTTTGGTAGGCCGAGGTCGAGCCCATCACGAGATTGCGGGCGAGCTTGACGAGCGACGCCGGCACGGGCTTTGGGAGTTGCAGGTCCCAAGGATTGGACGTCTCCGAGGAATCCGTCTCGAGCTCGGCCGGGGACGGATCGGACACGCGCGAGTCCACCGCGTACATCGACCCGCGTCGGACCGGGGCGTTCAAGACGATCGGGCCATCCGACCCCTCCCTTTCCGCGTGGCCCGCGTCCCCGACCGCGAAGGGGGTTCCCCAGCTCGGCAGGACAAGACCACCGCTTAGCCCTGACACCTCGAAGAGCTGAACCAACTGCTCGTGGCCCGGCCCTTCGGCGGTTGGGGGCGGGGGCTGGCGCTCGTCGGCACGCAACGGTGGTGAGAAGGACCGCAGCGGTGTAGACGCTGGCGGTGGCGTCGCGGCCCAGCTGTTGCCGTTGAAATCATCCAAGGCGGCAATGATTTCCCGCGTCGGCGTGGCGGAGTGCACTGTGAAAAGGGGGCTGGACGATTCTTCGACCTCCGCCTCGGCGACCTGCACGAGCGTGCTGACCTGGACGCCTTGGTGCGTGTTGCCCTCCTGAGGCGATGGGGCGGCACTGCTCGCTTTGGCTGTGGTGCCATGCCAAGTGACAAGCGCGGCGCTCCGCGCACCGGGGAGGTTCAAGCCGACGACCGCTGCCGCGAGGGCTGCAAGCACCGCCATGCGCAGCATCACGCCGCCTGCATGGTAGGACGCGGCGCGCTCGCCGAGGCTGAGTCCGCTGTCCGAGGACGCGACGAGGACACCTTGGGCCCGTTCGCGCTCGCGCACGACCGCAACGAGGTACCAGCATGCTGAACCGGCCATCAAGGCGAGGCCGAGCGCCCGCCAGCTGTCGGTGCCCAGGCCAGAGGCAACCAGGTAGAGAGCGAGCGCCGGCATGAGCGCGAAGACGGCCGGGATCCTCCGCGTGGACGAGAGCACCTCGGCCGCCAGGCCCGCGGCGCCGGCCCCCCAAGCCGTGGCCAGAACGAGGCCCGGCAACTCCGGCACGGGAGCAACCCGGAAGAAGAAGATGGCCCAAGCGGCCCGGAGGTCCCTGGACATCGTGTGCCAAATGCCATGGCCTGCCCAGATGAAGGCCGGCCCAAGGACGAACACGACGGGCAGGAACACGGCAAGGACAACGGCCAATGCCCACCACCGGCTTCGCGGGCGTCGCCTCTTGCGGTCGCTGGGACTGGCATCGGCGTCGTCGCCCCCGGATTCGACGCGGGGCGCCGCACGGATGGCGGAAACACCGCCCCGCGCCGCGAAGGCCGCGAGGTGCACGAGAAGGAGGGTGATCGAGCGCGGCAGTGAGCTCCCCCGGGCCGGTGAAGCAGCGCGCAAAGCTGGCAACTGCGATCACGTCGGTGACGACGAGGGCGAGCCAGGCGCTCATCGGGCCAGCTCCTGGTCTCCGTGGCCGCGGCTGGCGACACTCTGCGGGGGTGCGGTTCCCACGCGCTCGAGGCTCCAGGCAGCAACGAGCGAGCTCCGGAGCCCAAGGGGCACCGTCAAGACTCCGGCCCTCGATCTTCGCCCGACCCGCGCAGGTGCAGAGGACGCGACCTCGAAGGCGTCGTGCGAGCCGGTGAGGCCGGCGTCAGCCCGCTGTGTGGCTACATGCCCGTCTCGTGACGGAGAAGCCGCGGCACCCACCAGAACGAGCACCACGGCCGCGTACACGCGGGCGAGATCATCGAGAAGCTCCTCCTCGGGTCCGCGTTCCCCGAAAGCGCCGACGATGACGAGGACCTCGTCGCAACCGGGCCGGCCGAGGCGCGCAACCGCCGCTCTGAAACGCGACGGCGAGCCTGTAGGCGGCGGCACGACGCCGGCGAGGGTGATCAGCAGGTTCTGCAGGTTCTCGTGACCACGCTGACCGCCGGTGTCCAAACCGGTGGTCGTGAGGAGGCGGTAGGCACCGCAAGCCCCGCTGATCGACTCGTCGGCCGCAGCCCTCAAGATGCTCGCGGCAACCTCGACTGCCCGGTCCAGCTCGTCCGCCGGCGTCGCCTCGTCGCCCACATCGAGCAGCACCGTGGTCGCGATTCGATCCGGCTCGTCCAAATCACCGCCGTCGCGGACCATGAGCTCGCCGACACGCGCCGTCGTGCGCCAGTGGACGCGCCGGAGATCGTCCCCCTGCGCGTAGTGCCGGAGCATCGAGGTGCCGACGATGAGTCTTTCTGCAGCCGAGATGCCGTTCTCGGCCCTTCTCAGGTCCAGCCCTTCGGGCAGTACCGTGGCGAGAGGTTCGACGCGCGGCAACACGATGCACCGAGCAGGCCCGCTGACCGACAAGCGCCGGCGGGCCAGGCCGAGCGGATCGGAGCTCACCGCTTCGTAGGCGCCGGCCACGACCGCGCCGCGCCGCGCGGTGGAGAAGCTCGAAACTCACCTGGGCCCGGTCGCCGCGAGCAAGGCGAGGCACGATGATCTCGGCCGGCTGGCGTAGACCCGGCCCCTGCGAGTGGTCGGTGAGAAGAGTGACGGGGCCCGAAAGCCATCCCGTGGGGGCGGACTGTTCGATCGTGAGCTCGACCACAGCGGGTTCGCCCGCGTTCACGATGGGCGGGACTGCACGTGCAGTGATCGTGACGGTGCCTCTCGTCAGGTGAAGCCGGACGAGCGCCACCAGCGCCACGACGATGGCGGCGCTGGCCAGACCAAAAAGCTCAGGGATGCCCAGGATCCGGCCGGCAGCACCCGCGATAAGCCCCAGCGTGATCGTCCGGCGGCCTCGGGCGGTGAACATCTCTGGGCGCTATCGGCGCCCAGTGGCTTGATCGGGCACGGGCACGTGGCGCAGTACATCGTCGAGGACGGCCTTCACGGGGCTTTGGCCGCGGCCCGCGGCGGCCCGCAGCTCCAAACGGTGACCGATGACCGAGGAGGCCATCGCCTTGACGTCGTCTGGCGCGACGAAGTCGCGACCCTCCAGCACCGCTCTGGCCCGCGCCGCCCGTTGCAGGGCCAGCGCAGCCCTGGGCGACATCCCGAGCGCGACCGAAGGGTGGACCCGAGTCGCGCTGGCGATCTGCACGATGTAGTGCTGGATCAACGACGAGACGTGGACGGCCCGCGCGCGGGTTGCGAGCGCAGTCACGTCCTCCGGGGTGGCAACCGGCTTGAGCGTCTCGAGAGGCTCGGACACGCCATGGGTCTCGAGCATCAGGACCTCGGACTCCTCGTCCGGATAGCCGATCTGGATCCTGAGCAGGAAGCGGTCGAGCTGGCTCACGGGCAGCGGGAACGTCCCTTCGTGCTCGATCGGGTTCTGGGTGGCGATGACCATGAACGGATCGGGCAGCTTGTACGTGTTCCCGTCAATGGTGACCTGTCGCTCCTCCATCGACTCGAGCAGGGCGGACTGCGTTTTCGGCGGGGTCCGGTTGATCTCGTCGCCGAGGACGATGTTGGCGAATATCGGCCCGGGCCGGAACTCGAAGCTGGTCTTTGTGGCATCGAAGACACTTACGCCGGTCACGTCCGAAGGCAGCAGGTCCGAAGTGAACTGGATCCGGCGGTGGCGGCACGACACCGAGGCCGACAGGGCCTTGCCGAGGCTCGTCTTGCCGACGCCGGGGACGTCCTCGACAAGAAGATGGCCCCCTGCGACCAAGCAGGTCACCGAGAGGCGGATGGCCTCGTCGTTGCCCTGAACAACACGCGAGATGTTGTCGACGATCCTCTCGAACAAGCTGGCGGCCGCGGACGCGTCGGAAACAACCGGATGCTCACCAGTCATTGCGTCACCGTCGGGGTTGAGCCCGGTCCGGGTACCGAGATCCATCCTCGCCACCTCACCTCCGAGCCCGAGAAACCGGCCGCACGGGATCATCGAAGCCACGGACTTGTCTTGTCGTGGCCGTCGGCGAGCTCGTCAAGCCCCTCTTTGCGCCCAGCTTAACCAGCCCCAAGGCAGACGAAGGCTCCAGCTGCCAGCGCCTCACGGGCTGGTCGGTCGCCCGAGGCGAGATCTCCGAACGAGAGTGCCTCGGAAAAGGCACGTGCCTGGGCGGTCGCGAGCGCCCTGGCCAAGCCGTGCCCTCGTGCAAGCTCGTTGTGGATGGCGAGCATGACCGGGATCACCCCGTCATCAGGAACCGGCGCCACGCTCGAGACGATGGCGCGGGTCCCGAGCGACAGCAACGCCGCGCTCGTGCCCATCAGCTCGTCTCCGGGATGGACCTCCGAGCGGCCCGTGTCACAGGCCGAGAGCAGGATCCACTCGGGCGGGCGCGCCATGGCTTCGAGGTCGTAAACCGTGAGCGGGCCATCGGCCAGCGCGAGTGATGAGAACTGAGGATTGTCGGCGCGGAAGCTCCCGTGCGCAGCCACATGGGCGAGACGTCGTCGTTCGAGTGCGCGCAGGACCGCCTTGGCTGTTGCGGCGGGTCCTTGCAACGTCCGCGCCCCCGGGTAAAACGCCGACCGGATCCGGTTGATCTCTTCGGCGGCATGGGCGACTCTCGGCCCGGCCACAAGCACGACCTCACGATCGCCCGCAGCTGCGAGCGGTGGCTCGAAGGGGTCCTCGCCCTGGCGCGAGTACCACAGCGAGGCCGAGGGCGAGACCGTCACGGCCCTTCCGCGCAGTGATGTGAGCAGCGCCCAGGCGAGGGCGTGGAGCCCGCCCGTGGGCACCACGACGAGGTCACGACCATCGAGGTCGGCGGCCAGCGGCTTGACCAGGAGATCCTCCAAACGGTGACACGACCGCTCCAGGAGGGCCGCCGCCGCCTGGAGGCTGGGTTGAGAACTGCGACCGAACACCAGGCGGCGCAGAGCGAATTGGAGCATGGAGAGCTCGGCCGCCACTTCGGCCGCGCTGGCCAGACAACTCAGGTTGAACCGTTTCCGGGTACCTGTGACGGCGTGAAGCCGGCCCTTGTGCTCGACGTACTCGACAAGTCCCCGTTCCCCGATGGCCTCTCGCAGCGCGGCGGGATCCGGAAACCGGGGCGCCCTGGCGAAATCACCTTCCTCAGTTCGGCTGCGCTGGCGGATCTCTTGCTCAATCCTTCGCTGTTGCGCGACGAGCGGCCAGACATCATCTCCTTCGAACGAGGCGCGCTCGATGCGGGCGACTATCTCGCGCAAAGTCGACAGCAGCCGGGCGAGCCTCTCATCTGTGGGCGGGGTTGCTCGCGGGGCGCTCAGCGAACCTGCCCGCCAGCGTTCCGACCAGCGCAGCACTTCGACCGCGCGGTCGCGACTCGAAGGCCAGGCCGAGACCTAGGTCGGCGAGCTGGGAGACGGCAGTGGCAGTTCGCACGCGCAGCTCGGTGGCTCCCAAGGTCGCCCGGTGGTCCTCGGCAACCTTGAGCCCGGACCTGAGGGCCGCCAAGGAGCCTGCCCGGTTGCCGGCCGCAAGGCGGTCCAGCGCTTCGCCGTACCAGCTGCGCACGCGTAGTGCGGCCGGCCCGGACGCCGTGCGCCTGTCGATTCCGGCGACGAGTGACCTGACGGTGTCCATGTCGCCCTTTCCCAAAGCGGCACGTGCGCCCATGAGGAGGCACTCGAGGCTCGGCAAGAACCACTGCTGGCCGCGCAGGACCTCCGCGAGGGCGCCGGCCTCTGCTGGGACCCGGTCCTGTCCGCTGCCCAAGGCCCACCGGGACTGGGCCTCGACGAATCGGGCCAGTGCCGCCCACCGCGACCGACCCTGGCGAATGAGCTGACGACGCGCGGCCCGAGCCGCCGAACTCGAGACGACAAGATCTCCCTGCGCGAGGGCGATCTGGCTCAGCAGAAGTCTGGCCTCAGCCAGGTCTAGTGAGGTCCCGGATGCCTCCAACGTCGCCACAGCAGCGTCGATCTGGCCCCGGGCCTCGGGCAGCAACCTGGCGGAGAGCAGCAGCTCCGCGCGGTCGATCGAAAGGGCCGGAGCGCCGAGTCCCCGCGCGGTGAAATGGAGCGCGGCGTTGTCATATCGCTTGAGGGCGCCGGGGACGTCGCCTTTCAGGGCGGATACGTACCCGAGGTTGTGCAGGACCTGCGCGGCTGCGATACCGCGTTCAAGGAGGTTGTAGAGCTGCAGCGCCTTATTGAGGTCCGCCTCCGCCCGTGCGAGCTCACCCCGGTAGGCATGCAGGACGCCTCGGTTGGACAAAAGCCTCGCCTCGTTCAGGCGGTCACCGGCCCGGCGAAGCAGCGGGAGGGCCCGGCGGCTGTCGTCGAGTGCCTCCTCGAACCGGCCGACGCGGATGTGGATGAGAGCGCGCTGCATGAGAACTTGCCCGCGCAGCTCCCGGGGGGCCCCTTCGGCCGCCCGGTCGAGCTCGATCAGCGCCGCGGCCGGGTCGCCGCCTTGCAGCAGGGCCAAGACGAGGCTCAAGCGCGCCTCGATCGCGCGAACGTCCAGCTTCCCCGCCTCGGCGACGGCGATGGCACGTCGTAGGCGGTGTCGCGCGACGCTCAGCCGGCCGGTCTCACGCGCCACGAGGCCGACTGTGCGGTAGGCGACCGACGCTGCTTCCGCATCAACCCGTCGGTCCGCGAGCACTTCCAGCGCAGCCGCCTCGGCCCGGAGCGGATCGTCAGCGACCGCAGCCAGGGCACGTTCGGCCGCGTCGAGCGACGCGTGGGCAGTTGAGCGCGCCATGAGATCAGGCCCGCGGGCAGACCCCGGGCTTGCTCAGAGCGTGATCCAGCTCGTGGCGACCGGGGGCGCGGCAGGCCTCGCGGGACAGCAGCGAAAGCTCACCGGGCCCTCCGGCACGGCCCGGAAGTGAAAGCAACCGAGCTCGTCGGTCTCCACGTTCGTGGTCCCACCTCTGTGCCGCAGCTCGATGACGGCGACCTGGGGCGGCACGACCTGCCCTATGAGGTACCTGGCGCCGGTTACTTCCATCTCGAGCACAAGCTCGCCCGCTTCGAAACTGAGCTGGCGGACTGCCCGTGTGCCCGATCGCACGCCCGCAAACAGGTCATCGTCGCTCAGCGAGTCGTAGACGAGTGAAGCCAGCTCGTCGTCAATGGAACGCAAGGCGAAGCTCGCCCTGGCGCTGGCGATCTCGTCCGCCGGAACCGGGTCATTCTCGAGCACCAACGCGAGCGGAGCCTCTGGAAAGTCGCCTCGCGAGCAGCATCTACGGTATTGGGCCAGTCAAGGTGGGCGGTCTCGCGGTCGGGGCGGGCGGGCTGCGGCGGTTCCTGGTCTCCGCTCACGGAACCCTCCCCTCGGCTGTGCCCGCGAGGGTGCGGCGGGCGTGAGAGCGGCGTGGGTGGCACGCGGCCCGGTCACCCAGCCGATCGAGACAGCGGGCGCGAAGCGGAACGATGCCGACGATCGGCCTGCCGAACACGTCGCTCAGCCCCTCGTCGCTCAGAGGTGGATCGGCCAACAGAAACCGGAGCAAGGCTTTGCACTCCGCGTCCAAGGCCTCGAAGGCGCGCCAAAGCGCTGCGCCGCGTCCCGGCCCTGCCAGATCGTGGATCGTCTCGAGCCCACAATCCCCGCTGACCCAGTCGTTCGATCGCTGCGATGTGACGTCGTGCCCCTCTTGCCGCAAGAGCTGGACGGATTCACGCCGGGCCTTCGCCACGACCCATGGCCCGACCCGTTCCGCGTCACCGACGGCCCCGAGGTTCGTCGCGGGCACCCGCCAGGTCGTCCGGCTGACCTCGGCGGCATCCGCCTTGTTGAGCCCGTGACCACGCGCGACTGCCCAGACGAGGCCCGCGAAACGATCAACCAGCGTGCCCCAGGCTTGTGCGTCCCCTCCTGCGGCCAGGCGCAAGAGACCGCCGAGGTCGAGGTCATCCACCTCCCAACTGTACCTAGGTTACGTCCTTGGCCCTTGAGGAGGCCTCGACAGGACCGAAATGCCAGATCGCCCTGGAAACTGCAGGGGAAATGACGCATGGCGGGGCAGGGGACATAATCGTGAGATCGCCGACGTGAAGCGTCCCCAACCGCAATCAAGGGTCGAGACCGGTCTCGGCTCGTCAATGTCATGCGACGACGACCAGGGCTGGCGAGCATGAGACGGCTGGCCGTCGTCGGAGCCGGGATCGTCGGCTTGGCCGTCGCCCGACAGCTGCTACGGACCAACCCGGGCGCAAGCGTCGTCGTGATCGAGAAGGAGAACACGGTCGGATCGCAGCAAAGCGGCCACAACAGCGGCGTGATCCATTCCGGCCTCTACTACCAGCCCGGTTCGTTGAAGGCGGAGCTGTGCGTTACGGGCGGCCGGCTCTTGAGGAGTTACTGCGAGGAACATTCCATTCCGGTCCAGACCTGCGGCAAAGTCGTCGTCGCAGTCGACGAGGCGGAATTGGAGAGGCTCCAGAACCTGTTCGAACGCGGTGTGCAAAACGGCGTGCCCGGCCTGCGGGTCGTGGAGGGGCCGTCCTTGCGCGAACTGGAACCACATGTCGTGGGTCTTCGCGCCATCCATTCGCCTTCTACGGCTGTTGTCGATTTCCTTGCCGTCACCAGCGCCCTTGCGAAAGAGATTGCCGCCTCGGGGCAACTTTGGCTCGGGACCGAGGTGAGATCCGTCCTCCCCCGGTCCGATGGCCTCGTGCGGCTGGATCTGGCCGGAGCACACGCCGGACATTTCGACTGCGACTTCGCCATCGTCTCCGCGGGCCTCCAGTCGGACCGGTTGGCCCTCCGTTCCGGAGCTGACGCCGAGCCTCGGATAGTCCCGTTCCGGGGGTCTTACTATCGGCTGCGACCTGCCGCCCAACACCTGGTGCGAGGACTCGTCTACCCGGTGTCGGATCCCCGGTACCCGTTCTTGGGAATTCACCTCACGAGGACTGTGCACGATGAGGTGCTCGTCGGGTCGAACGCTTTCCTCGGCTTTTCGCGCGACGACTACCGCGCTCGGCGTTCAGTTGGCCGGACGTCCGAGAAACGCTGACCTGGCCGGGTTTCCCTCATTTTGCGATGTCGAATTGGCGCGCGGGTCTGCGGGAGCTCTCACACGCGACAAACAGGAGGGGCTTTGCCTCGGCGGTTCGCCGCTACGTCCCGGAGCTGACCGCCGGGGACCTCGAGCCCGCCGTAGCGGGTATCCGAGCCCAGGCGATGCTGCGTGACGGGTCACTGGTCGACGATTTCTGGCTCGACTTGAGAGGCAGCATCCTGGACGTCCGTAACGCTCCTTCTCCCGCCACGACAGCGTCGCTCGCGATTGCCGAGCACATCTGCGAGGAATAGTCAAAAGTTGTGGATCGGCCCGACCCGCTGATCACGCGGCGACCTCCTCCTGCTTCGCAATTGTCTCGACCAACACCCCCTTTCGGAACTTCGCACCTGCGCGCACGAGAGCGACGAGCGCGGAACCGTTGACATAACGCCAGTGGTCTTCCGCCGCCTCGATGAGCTTGAAGGCCATGGCGAGGCCAGCCGCTCGTGAGCCGGGGCCCTTGGTGACCTTTGTCCTGAGCCGGACTGTCGAAAAGGTCGACCCGATCGGGTTCGCGGTCTTCAAGTGCACCCAGTTCTCGGCGGGGAAGTCGAAGAAGCACAGCAGCGGCCCGAGGTCGTCGCGGAGCTTCTCGGCGGCCTTCGGCCACTTCGCGTGGAACTCGTTGTCGAAGGCCTTGGCGGCGTCGCGGGCATGTTCACGGTCTTCGGCGTCTCTCACCTCGGCGAGCATCGTCTTAGCGAGAGGCTGGATGGACTTGGGCAGAGCGTCGAGGATGTTGGCGGATTTATGAACCCAACACCTCTGCTCTTTGGTCTCGGGGAACACGTCTCGAAGGGCTGCCCAGAACCCGAGCGCACCGTCTCCGACGGCGACGACTGGGGCGCGCATGTCGCGGTGACGCAGGTCTCTCAGCAAGGCCGCCCAGGAGTCGGTGGACTCCCTGTAGCCGTCCGAGATCGCGATGAGCTCCTTCTTGCCGTCGAGGCGCACACCGACGATCACGAGACAGCACAGCCGCTCCTCCTCGAGGCGCACGTTGAAGTGGACCCCGTCGGCCCAGAGGTACACGTAGTCCCGATCCGCCAAGTTGCGTGCCATGAAGGCCCGGTGCTCGTCCTGCCAGGCCGTGGTGAGCCGGGTGATCACAGAAGCCGACAACCCAGCCGCAGAACCGAAGAACCCCTCCAGGGCCGGGGCGAAGTCGCCTGTCGAGAGTCCGTGCAGGTACAAGAGCGGCAGGACCTCGGTGACCTTCGGGGACCTCCGGCACCAGGGCGGGACGATGACGGAGCGGAACTGGGCCTTCTCACCGGTTTCCTCGTCCACGCGCTTGTCGTTCACCCTCGGTGCTTGGATCTCGAGCGCGCCGGCCACGGTCTGGACCTTGCGCTGTCGGGCATGCCCGTTGCGCGTCACAAGGCGGTGCCCGTCCTCGTCCCGCTCGTCTGCGAGCCTCGGCGAGATACGCCTCGACCTCGGCCTCCAAGGCCGCGGCGAGCATCGTCCTCGCCCCTTCGCGACAGATCTCGTCCAGGCCAAAGCGACCTTCCGCGCCCGCCTCGTCGTTGTTCACTACGCTCAACATCGGCGTCCCTTCCTCGCCGGCGCGCTAACGCCGGCTGCTCGTTCTGATCTCAACGAGGAAGGTACGTCGCGTCTCCGAACGAGTGGGTGATCCACAACTTCAGGTCATACCTCCACATCTGCAACCGGGCCGGGCTGAGCTGAGACGCGCCGAGCCGATTGTCAGTCCGCAGGTGCCGCGTCGCCGTCCGCCGATCACAGGCGCAGAGGTTTCCGCCTGCCCTCGGGGGTAGCCTCTCAGCGTGCGTAAGCTGCTGGTCGCCCTCGGTCTTGTCGCCGTCGGCATCGGGGCGTCCGCTTGCACCAGCACGCCGTCGGCCACCTCGACGACGATCGCGAGCGTGCCGGGCACTGAGGCAGCCCCGACGACCCTGCAGGCCGCGCTCGGCACCGGGTCCAACAACGCAGCCGTCGAAGCCATGAGGACGGCGCTCAAGAACGGGAGATCGCGGCCCTCGCTGCACTATGTCTCCACATCGGTCGGCAATGGGCTCACGACCACGATCATCGGCGACGTCAACCAGACCTCGGGGTCCCAAACGATCGTCGTCTCGTATCAAGGTGCCAAGGCAAGGATCGACATCGAACTGGTCGGCGACGAGGCGTACTTCCGGGGCGACCCCGCCGCGATCGAGGTGCTCATCAACTTGACGGCGACTCAGTCCGCGGCCGCTGCAGGCCAATGGGTCTCGGTCGTACCCGCCGACTCCGTCTACCAGAGCACCGCCGCCGCTCTCACGGTCGGCTCGGTGATGTCGGAACTCGCGCTCTCGCCACCTATAACCGGGGAGAGGCCGACCCCCTACGACGACCTGAGCGACATTGAGATCTCCGGAGCATGGATAGGCGACGGTGTCACGGCCAAGGATCATGCGACGGGCGAGGCTCCAGCTGACAAAGGGGTTCGAGTCGCTTCCCATCGCGTTCCACGGCGTGATGCCGACGACGGCCGGTGCGAGCCGGTTCACGGTGAGCCTTGTGGTGAGCAGGTGGGGAGAGCCTGTGCATGTGGTGTCTCCACCCTCCTCGGTGCCGCTCGCGACGATCCTCAAGAACACGACGACCACGACCACCCAGCTGGTCGTGGTCTGAGCCGGACCCGCCATGCCACCGATCGGCAACTATGCCCTCGTCGGCGGAATCGCCGCGCTGTGCAGCTACCTGCTGACGTTCCCGCTCCGGCGCGTGGCAGCTCGCTTCTCCCACGTCGCCGTCCCCGACGAGCGCCACCTCCACCACCACCCCGT
Organism: uncultured Acidimicrobiaceae bacterium; assembly: GCA_963836935.1. Classification (GTDB taxonomy): domain Bacteria; phylum Actinomycetota; class Acidimicrobiia; order Acidimicrobiales; family Bog-793; genus Fen-455. The sequence continues at coordinate 93,780 of CAWILM010000035.1, read as the reverse complement.
CCCCTATGGCGGCGGTCCCGCGATGTTCATCGCCTTTTGCATCGCGATGGTCGTCGCTGACCACGTCGGGCATCTGAACGCGATCTTCCAAGGCTCCTCCGAACCTCTGGGTGTCGCGCTCGGAGCTGCGGTCATCTTGGGCGTCGGGCTGCTCGACGACGCCCGCGAGATCTCCGCTCCGGCGAAGGTGGCGGGCCAAGTGCTCGCGGCGATGATGCTCGTGTTCCTCGGCGCCACGATGTTCTGGCTGAAGATCCCCCTCGCTGGCACGGTGGTGCTCTCCTCGGACCTAACTCCTTTGATCACCGCCTTATGGGTGATCGGCATCACGAACGCGATCAACCTCATCGACGGCCTGGACGGGCTCGCGGCCGGCATCGTCGCCATCGCCTCGGGCGCGCTCGCCGTGTACGGACTGCGGCTCGTCGAGCTCGGCGTGTTGCAGTCCACGAACCTCGGGCCGCTCATCGCTGTGATCACCTGCGGGGTCTGCATCGGCTTCCTTCCGCACAACTTCAATCCCGCCAGGGTGTTCATGGGCGATGCCGGTGCGCTGTTCCTCGGGCTGTTGATGGCTGCCGCCACGATGGAGATCGGTGGGCGCACCGAGGGAGTGAGCGGCCAGACGTACTTCTTCTACGCGCCGCTGTTCCTTCCCCTCTTCATTCTCGGAGTCCCTATCTCCGACATGGCTTTCGCATACGTCCGGCGAATGGCCAAGGGCACCGCAATCGACACTCCGGACAACGACCATGTTCACCACCGGCTCGTCCGGCTCGGCCATGGACCGCGCCGAACGGTCGTGATCCTGTGGACTTGGACCGCGGCACTCTCCGGTTTCGTGCTGTTCCCACTCTTCGCCCCGGAGTCGAACGCCATCATCCCATTCGCGGCAGTTGTCCTCGGTCTGCTGCTTTTCACCCTGTTCCACCCGGGCCTGCGCTACGAGCGCCTCGTCCGACGCAGGAGGGCGCGATCCACGGCCAGGGCGCGAGCCGCCGCACGGGGTGGGGCTCGGCGGGACGTCAATGCCCCCCCGCGACTCGGCGTCACCTCAGGTAACGGGTCCGCACCAGCCCGCGACTTCGACAGCACCGATCGGGGCCGGACCAGCTGACGGCGCCGGAAACCGCCCGCAACTGGTCCGCGTCGGCCGACCGTCCCGGAACGCCCGTCGCGACCTGAGTCAGAAGTCCAGGTCGGACAGCTCCGGTACGGTCCGTAGCGCCCGGCCGCGAGCCTCGAGCCACCGCGGGCGGTCGGAACGCCGTGTGGGCTCGATCACGGCCCTGGGCTGAAGCCCGGACGACGCCTCCTCAAGGTTCTCCCAGGTGCCGACCGCGACTCCGGCCAGGTAGGCGGCACCAAGCGTCGTCGCCTCCGTGACGGCGGAGACCTCGACCGGGCGGCCGATGGCGTTCGCGAGCGCCTGGGTGAACGTCCGGTTCGCGCTCATGCCCCCGTCGACACGCAGGGAACCAATCGAGAGGCCCGAGTCCGTCTCCGAGGCCTCAAGAAGGTCGGCACCGCGATGCGCTATCCCTTCCAGCACCGCGCGCGCGACCTCGGCTCTCCCAGAACCACGCGTGAGCCCGAGGAGCGTGCCGCGGGCACCGTAGTCCCATACTGGAGTGCCGAGACCGAGGAGCGCCGGCACGAACCAGACTCCGCCCGCGTCGGCGCACGAGGCGGCCAGGGCGTCCGACTCGGCGACTGACGACAAGATTCCAAGGTCGTCCCGGAGCCACTCGACGCAGCTGCCGGCCGACATCATGATGGCCTCGATTCCCCAGGTGAGCTTGCCGCCCTGGCTCCAGGCCACGATCGGGAAAGTGCCTCCGGGCCCACGACGGGGAAAGACTGGGCGCACTCCTCCGACGCACAGATCGAGCATCGCCCCGGTTCCGAAGGTCGCCTTGGCGAGTCCGGGCCGCACGCAGCCCTGACCGACCAGCGACGCCTGCTGGTCACCGGCCAGCCCGGCGATCGGCGGTGCTCCCGGCAACGCGCCCGCTTCGCCGAGGACATCCAGGGAATCGACCGGGCGTGGAAGGACGCCTCGCGGGATCCTCAACGCCTCGAGCACCGCTTCATCCCACTCGGCGGCATTGCCGTCGAGCAGTCCGGTGACGGCGAGGTTGCTCCTGTCGGAAACATGCAGGCTGCCCCGCGAGAGCGTCCACGCGATCCAGGTGTCCACGGTTCCCGCGGACAGGTCGCGCGACCGGTCCGGGTCAGCCATGTCCAAGAGCACCGCCAGCTTGGTCGCGCTCTGGTTGGGCGCGAGACGGATCCCCTGTGCCTGCAGCGCCAGGCAAAACCCCACTGTGCGGAGGTCCTGCCACCCGATGCCGGGCGCGACGGGTTCGCCCGTCGCGCGGTCCCAGACAACCGTCGACGCACGTTGGCTGCTGATCCCCACCGCGTCGACACTCCCGCCGTCTGCAAGCGTGGCGAGAGAAACCTCCAGAACGGCCCTGGCGATCTCGGTCGCGTCGAACTCGACGAAGCCCTGGGAGGGCGTGCTCGGCAGCACCTGGACCTGATGGATGTGATCGACCGAGGAGTCGGGCCGCACGATGGCAGCACGGACGCCACTCGTCCCCACGTCAACGGCCAAGACGCTCATCGCTTGTCTCCTCTCCTTCCCCCCGGCCCGCGCGCTGCCTGGTGGCAACGCCAGAATATGAGGTGGCGGGGCACGGGTCCTGAATGCCGGGAGGGTGGGACGCGGAACTACCATGCGGCGATGGGCCGTGAGAGTCGACCCGGGAGCAAGCAAGAGCCCGCTGCGCGGGCCGCCGGCCCGTCACCTGGGCGCCGGCCCAGGGACGTGACCCGGCACCGGAAGCCTGCCGCTGCGGCCAGTCTCACCGCGTTGGTCCTGGCCGGTGTTGGGTTCGTCGCGTACGCAACGGTGCTATCTCGGGAGGTCCCGACGTCGAAGTACGCGAACCTCGTCCTGTACACGTCTCCGGCCAAGGTTCCAGCGTTTGATCTCGCGCGCCTCGGCAGCGGCGGGAGACTGACCCGGGCCGTGCTGGACAACGGTCCGGCCGCGGTGAACTGGTTCCAGTCGACCTGTGTCGCTTGTCAGGCCGAGCTTCGGGACGTTCGCGGCGGTCGCCGACAAGGAACTGACAAGGATCCACTTTCTCGGGGTCGACGTCAACGACCCGTCGCCTGCAGCGGCCCTGGCCATGGTACGCAGGACCGGGGCGGCATACCCGGTTGCGGAGGCTCCGGGTATCGCAAGCATCTCCCTGGCCACCCGTTTCGGCGTCGGCGATCTCCCGGCCACTGTTTTCGTCAGCAGGCAAGGCAGGATCCTGGGCGAGGTTCTAGGCAAGGTTTCCCGTGCCGAACTCGTCGCCCTGCTCACCAACCTGGCGGCCGGGCGGCCGCTCAACTCTTGAACCGGCCGGTGGCACAAACCGGGCCGACTAGAGCCGCCCAGCCTTGCGCTCGAGCTCGCTCGCCTTCGCCTGGAGCTTTCGTGCTGCCAGCTCGAGCTTCTCCAGGGCCTCGGCTTTCGCCTGCGCCTTTACCGCCGCTTTGATGGCCGCTCTCGCGGCGGACGTGCGGGAGGCGGTCCCCGCCGGGATCTGCGAGCAGAGCAGAGCGACCTGCGCCTCGTAGAGCTTCGCCCCCTCGCGCAGGAACGTGGTGATGCTTTCGAGGTCGGACATCGAGAAGTGCTGCGCGGACCGCTTCAAAGCTTCGTGGAGTGCTGCGTGCAGCTCGGAGATCTGAGACCTGGCGAACGGGGCGAGCTCGACGAGCACCCGCCTGCGGTCTTGGTCATCGCGGACGCGGCGCACAAAACCGGCGCGCTCCAGGCGATCGAGCAGGAAGGTCACGGCACCGCTGCTGAGCCCCGCCACGGCTGCGAGAGCACCGGCAGTCATAGTGCCGTACTGGTCGAGGAGGTCAACGCAACGAACGTCGGTGGCGTTGAGCCCGAGCACACCTCCGAGTGCCTCGTCAAAGGCGTCCGACGCGGACAGGAAAGTCCGGAGCGCCCGGGTCACCTCGTCGAGGCTGCGCTTGCGTTTCTCGTTGCTCATGATTTACCTTAGTTGCTAATATATTTGATGTCCAAATAGTACAGCTTCTTAGCCGTCCTGCACGCATGGCCCGGACGAGTGCCCGCAAGGAGACCAGCATGACGCTCGCCATTGAACTTGAGGATCTGCACAAGACGTTCGGCAAGAACGTCCGGGCCCTCGACGGTGTCAGCTTCGCCGTGGAACAAGGCACGATCTTCGGGCTGCTCGGTCCGAACGGAGCTGGCAAGACCACGGCTGTGCGGGTTCTCACGACAGTGCTGCAACCTGACAGCGGCGTGGCCCGGGTGCTGGGTCACGACGTCACGACCGAGCCTGATGTCGTCCGCAAACTGATCGGCCTTGCCGGTCAGTTCGCGGCCATCGACGAGAACCTCACCGGTGCTGAAAACCTCTGGATGACAGGAAGGCTGAATCACATGCCCAAGGGGCAGCTGAAGGAGCGCTCCTCCTCGCTTCTCGAGCAGTTCGGCCTCTCCGACGCGGCGAACCGCCCGACGAAGACGTACTCCGGAGGAATGCGCAGACGCCTCGACGTCGCAGCATCACTCGTCGCCCATCCGAGGGTCCTGTTCCTCGACGAGCCGACCACCGGCTTGGACCCGGCAAGCCGCGGTGGATGTGTGGACCATGATCGAAGGTCTCGTCGCCGAGGGCACAACGGTGCTCCTCACGACTCAGTACCTGGAGGAGGCCGACCGGCTCGCCGAGCACCTGGTGGTGATCGACCATGGCAAAGTGATCGCGGCCGGAACACCGGCCACGCTGAAGGCGAACATGGGCGTGACCGTTCTCGACCTCGGTCTTGATGACGAACCGACCGCGCTGCGTGCCGCGAGAGCCCTCAAGACGGTCAACGGGAAGGCACCCGTCGTCTACGGGCGCACGGTGGAGGTCAACGTGAACGACGGCCCTCGCATCGTCACCGAAGCACTGAGGATCCTGGAGGCGGAAGGCATCGCCCCGACGACGCTCGCGCTGCGCGAGCCGAGCCTCGACGATGTCTTCCTGTCGCTAACGGGACACCGTGCCGAAGCCGAACGCGCCGAAGGAGCCGAGAATCCTTCGAACACGAACGAACGCCCGCAAGGACACAGGAGGGGCCGCCGCTGATGACCACGACCACGATCCCAGCCCCGGCGACCCCGGTCGCCGATCCATCACCGTCCGGTGGCAGGCTCTACTGGGCCGTCGCCGACATGCTGACGGTGACCAAGCGCAATCTCATCGCCTACACGCGCTTGCCCGAGGCGATCTTCTTCTCCAGCGTGCAACCCGTCATGTTCGTCCTGTTGTTCCGCTACGTGTTCGGGGGTGCGATCCCGACACCCGGCTACCACTACGTACAGTTCCTCATGCCGGGCATATTCGTGCAGACGGTCGCCTTCGGTTCGATCGGCACGTCCATCGGCCTCGCCGAGGACTTGCAAAAGGGTCTCATCGAGAGATTCCGCGCTCTTCCCATGTCGCGCTGGGCGGTGCTCGGTGGCAGGACTACGGCCGACCTGTGCCGAAACCTTTTCGTGATGATCCTGATGACGGCCGTCGGGTACGCGGTGGGCTACCGCATCGGGACCAACGTCGGAGAGTACCTCGCGGGGATCCTGCTCCTCTTGTTGTTCGCCTACGCGCTGAGCTGGGGATTCGCGTTCGTCGGCCTCTCCGCACCCAACAGCGAGACAGCGCAGCTGATGTCGTTCCCGGTCCTTTTCCCGCTCACTTTCGCGTCGTCCGCCTTCGTCCCGTTGCAGACCATGCCGGGCTGGCTGCAGGGTTTCGCCCAGCATCAGCCTGTGTCCATCGTCGTCAACGCGGCGCGCGACCTCATGTCCGGGGCGGCAAAACCGGACTTGGTCTTCCCACCGTTCACGAGCATCGTCAGCACCGGTCGCGTGAGCTCCACGGTCCTGTGGGCAGTCTTGTGGTCGCTCGGTATCCTCGCGGTGCTCGCTCCGGTGTCCGTCCGCCGCTACCGGCGCCGGGCGCTTTGAGCGGCCGCCCTCGCATCTGCCAGCGGGGCGAAGTGTCCGGTCAGGGTTGGTCGCCGCCTACGATGACCAGGCCAGGGCCGGTGTGCTTCTAGTCGACGTCGGCACCCAGCTGTCAGAGAGCCGCCCGGGTAGCTCAGTGGTAGAGCAGCGCACTCGTAATGCGCAGGTCATGGGTTCGAATCCCATCTCGGGCTCCCATCTCGGGCTCACGGTGGGGTCGGAGCAAGTCGGGCGGCACGCTTGGCCGGCTTCAGGCGTTGAAGATATAGGCCCGCCCGGCACTGTTGGCATGACCGTCGGCACCAACGACGGCGGTCGTACCCGAAACGGCCACGGAATAGCCGAAGTAGTCGTCGGCAACCGTGTCAGAGCCCTTCAGCTCGGCAGCCTGCGTCCAGATGTTCGCCGTGTTGGTGAACTCGTAGGCGCGGCCGGCGTCTTTGGCCAAGCCCGGTGCACCCACGACAGCGGTCGTGCCCGAGATGGCCACCGTGTAGCCGAAGTCTTCCTTGGCGACGGCACCGACGCTCTTCAGCTCTGAGGCTTGGGTCCAGGCCCCGCCGGTCTTCTTGAACACGTACGCCCGACCGGCAGCCCCGGCAAACCCCGGTGCGCCCGCGACTGCGGTCGTGCCCGAGATTGCCGCGGAGACGCCGAAGCCGTTGTCGCTGGCCGTGTCGGAACCCTTCAGCTCGACAACCTGTTTCCAGCCGCGCGCCGTTCTTGTGAACAGATAAGCTCGTCCGGCGCTCTTGGCGTGGTCCGGCGCACCCACTATGGCCGACGTGCCCGAGACGGCCACCGTATACCCGAAGCCGTCACCCGCAACCGTATCGGATCCCCTCCACTCGCCAGCCTGCTTCCAACCGTTAGCCGTCTCGGCGAACACGTAAGCCCGGCCGGCATTCTTCCCGTGGCCGTCGGCGCCAACGAGAACTGTCGCGCCGGAGACGGCCACCGAATCGCCGAGGTAATCACTCGCGACCGTGTCGGAACCCTTCAGCTCGGCAGCCTGCTTCCAGCCCTTCGCCGTCTCGGTGAAGACGTACACGCGGCCGGTGTCCTTCGCGTAGCCCGGCGCGCTCGCGACCACCGTCGTGCCAGAGATGGCAACCGAATAGCCGAAGAAATCACCGGAGACGGTGTCAGCTCCCTTCAGCTCGGCGACCTGTTCCCAGTGGCCCGCCGTCCCCGTGTACACGTAGGCCCGACCGCCATCCTTGGCGTGGCCGGGGGCTCCCACGACGGCTGTCTTGCCCGAGATGGCCACTGAGACTCCGACGGCATCACCTCCAAGGGCGTCGGAGCCCTTCAGTTCCGCCAGCTGTCTTCCGATTGGTGTTGTGGCGCGCAGGCTCGCGGCAATAGCCGAGGGCGGGCCCGCCACGATTGGTGAGGAGATTGCTGCTATTGCAAGCAGTCCCCCTACCAGTGACCTGCGCATTTCACACCTCCGATCACGACTGACCCAATCGCCTGCGACTCGTGGCTCAGCGTGGCTGACGCTGGCCGCAGCAAGGTGCCAATTACAAGCCTCGCACCCGCATGCCAGGAACGCAACGCCTCCGAAGCACCGCTCGGGCGGACGGGCGGGGCGGATGAGGGACCCGAGATCGGGCGCCGGACGACCGGCGCCGCCGTGGCGGTCGACTATGGAAAGGGTGCGACGCTCATGCCGATTGACCACACGAGCACGTGATAGTCGCTGACGGTGTAGGTACTAATGAGACTCGCGTAATACAGTGACAGTCAGGTCATAATGAAAGCCCGGTGTGCCTGAGGAAAGACAGCGCGAGCTCGCTCTCGCCTTGCATCCGGGCGATGCCTTGGTTCGCCGCCCGTTCCATCTCGCCGACCGTGTCGACGCAGAGGTTGGCGAGCTCGCCCGCTTTCAAGTTCCCCCACAACAGCTCGACCGGGTTCAACTCGGGGGCGTAAGCGGGGAGGCGCTCGACGACGAGCCAGTGGCGCTGTCGCGCGAGGAAGGCGCGCATTGCTCTGCTCCGGTGACTCGTGAGGCCGTCCCAGATGAGGGTGACCTTTTCTCCGTCGAGCTCGACGTGCAGTTCGCCGAGGAACTCGATCAGGCTGTCGGTGTCGTAAGAACCGGGGCGCGACGAGAACAGGACACGAGCGCCGCCGTCGTGTGCGTACACGAGGGCGGCGGCCATCGACAGGCGCTTCCAGTTGAAGTGTGTCCGCAATACAGGCGTCTTCCCCTTCGGTGCCCAGGTGCGCCGGACCGAAGGGCTCAGCGAGACGCCGGACTCGTCCTCGAAGACGATGCAGGCCCGCCTTCGCCGGGCGTTTTTTTTACAACGGGCCAACGGTTCCGCACCCAGGTCGCGACCGCCTCGTCGTCACGTTCTTTCGCGAGGCGCTGGGGTCGTTGTGGGCTCCAGCCGAGCTGTCCCATGAGCCGCCAGACATGGCCTGGGTGATAGGTGACCCCGGTGAGGACCTCGATCACCTCGGTGATCCGAGGGAGTGTCCACAGATCGGTGGGATAGCCCGCCGCCCGAGCTCCACGAAGCAGCGCTCTCTCGAGCTGCTTCAGATCCGAGGGGGCGAGCTTCGGTTTGCGCCCCGCACGCCCTGCCCCCCGCAGTGCCGCGTCGCCGCCGCGCCGGAAGTCCGCTTGCCACCGGCTGACGCTCTGGCGCGACACGTCGAGCTCGCCGCGCGACATCGGCCTGGGAAAGACCTCGGGCGAACAGTTTTGCCGCCTTCTTCCGCCGCTCCTCCATCGCCTCGAAGTCCCGTCGCGGTCGCGCTGATGACATACGACCAGTATCCCACCCGCACCGTCGAATGTCACTGTATTACGCGAGGTTCATTAGTGGGCCGTCCCCATGTCCTGGTCGCCGAGACGCTGTCCACGCCTTGGTACACAGGGGTCTGGTAGACGAGGAAGTGGAAATGCTCCCCGGCGTACCAGGTGGCCGTAGACAGCTTCATGTACCGGCCAAGCTTGCCGTCCGAGTCCTCCCACACCGGCCGTACGGTGACAGCACCCCTGCTTTCGACAGTGGTGATGCTTGACGCCCAGTAACCGCCGAGCCCGTTTCTGAGGTGATGCACCTCAAGCCAGGAAACGAGCGTCAACGAGCGCTGGGCTGCGACCGGCTGGGCGAGGGTGCAACCGAGACCGGCGGCAAAGCACAACGAGACAACGGCTCCGCCAACGCAGACCGCTCGGCTAATCCGGCCCGGTCGCAGATGTTTCCAAGCCCCGGCAACGACCCGGCCGCTGAGCACGCTCGCGAACACGACCGTGGCGACGAGGTAGCGGGCACCAGGCACCCCATTCACCGCCAGGACCACGAATGTCGCCGCCGAGCCCGCCATCGCGAGGGCCAGAACGTCCTCGAGCCACCACTGGCCAACCTCCAGCCGGGTCGCGGTCTCCCCTCGGTGGCCGCAGACGATGCCCTTCACCAAGTTCGCCACCGCGAAGAGCGAACAGGCGACTATCAACAGCGCCCCCACGACGTGCACGTCCTGCAGGACGGCCGGGACCCGACCGGTGTCGAACCGGTGCGTGAAACCGACAAGGCCCGCCACGTACCCAAGCATGTGCCGCGAGTTCGCAACCATTTGGGCAAAGGTCGCGACGGATACTCCGTCAACTGACTTGAACGCTCCCATCGCTCGGGCGAGCCAACTGACGAGCTCGCTTGCAACGACTGCTGTGGCGGACGCAGTTACCGCGGCGATTCCCGCGCGCCAGTCTCTTCTGCGCAACATTGAGACTACGGCCGCCCCCATCACCGGCAAGATGCCGTAAGCGACCATCAAGAGATCGCCGAGCATTCCGAAGGTCATCGCCGCGACTGCGACCGCCCATCTCCAGTCGAAGCGGCCCCCCCTCAGTCCGGCGAACGCGACAAGGGCCAGGACCGCCGTGCTGACGTGGTCAGGGCCGCCGAGCAGGAACGATGCCATCGCATAGGTGGGAAACGCGAGCAACACTGCGGCGATGCCGGCTCCCGCCATGGCGGGGCTCCCGCGGTGCCCCCGGCTGGCAACAAGGGCTCCGATCACAACGGCGACCGCGACCGCGATCGCCGGCTCCAGGTTCAACAGGCCTGGCCGGAGATCGGCGATGCGCACCACCAGCGCGTAGAAGTAGGCGTCGATCGTCCAGAACGAGTCGTGGGTCAGAATCCACCCGTGCAACAGCACGTTGCCGCTGGCCCATCGCCTGTCCTTCGAGGATCGCAGTGGCCCTGTCCGAACCGCCTGCATAGACGCGTGCCGACAACGCGTCGAGCATCACCGCCAACACCGCGAGGACAAAGAAGGCTCCGAGCACCACGCCGACTCGCCGAGCGGCCACTTGTTGGCCGTCCGGTCGGGCCGACAGGACGGTCATCGGACGGCCTCGGGCTCGAGAGCCGTCAGCGATGCAGGAAACACGGCGTTGGCAGCCACCCGGGTGACGTGCTTCACGCCTTCATGTTACAGATACATTACGCAAGTTACAATCTCGTTAAGGGACGAAGGGCCGCACGCCCCTCGACAGCCAGCGCCGGGAGAGTCCGCTCGGACTCCCCCGGCGTTCAGGTCCCCTAGCGCGGCCAGGTTGCCCGGCTGACGTCGCGCTCGCGCACGAAGTCGATCTTCGTCGCTCGTTCCCCCGGCCAGGTGAGTGTGGCGGACACGGGGGGAGTCTCCGCCACGACACGGCCATGAGAGATGACGTACCACGGTCGCACCTGGCGCCGGACGGCATCAAAGGGGTCGGTCGCCGGCAGCACGATCAGGCTTGCCGGACGGCCGGCGGCTATGCCGTAGGAGTCTCCCAGGGAAAGGGCCGCGGCTCCCCGTGACGTGACCATCGCAAAGCACTCGGCAATCTGAGTCGGTGAGGTCATCTGGGTGGCCAATGCCCCGACGTGTGCAACCTGTAACGGGTTGGCGGTGCCCATCGGGAACCACGGGTCCATCACATCGTCGTGGCCGAAAGCTACGTTGACCCCGGCTCCGAGCATCTCCTTCACCTGGGTGAGGCCTCGACGCTTGGGATAGGAGTCGAAACGACCCTGGAGGTGGAGATTCACCATCGGGTTACAAACCAGGTTGATACCGGCTCGGGACAGGATCCGCTGCAGCTTGTAGCTGTAGGCGGCGTTGTAGCTGCCCATCGCGGTGGTGTGGCTGGCCGTGACCCGACCCCGCAGCCCGGTGCGCAGGGCGTGTGTGGCCAAGACCTCGACAAAGCGCGACTGCTCGTCGTCGATCTCATCGCAGTGCACGTCGATGAGCAACCCCGCCTCCAGCGCCGTCGAGACCGCTATCTCGAGGGAACGGACCCCATCCTCACGGGTGTCCTCGAAATGCGGGATGGCCCCGATCGCGTCGACGCCGCGGCGGGCGGCCTCGGCTATCAGCTTGTCGCCGTCGGGAAACGAGACGATGCCTTCCTGGGGAAACGCCACGAGCTGGAGGTTGACAACGTCCTTCACGCGCTCGCGCACATCGATGAGCGCGTCGAGAGCGACAAGCGACGGGTCGGTGGTGTCGACGTGACTGCGGACGTGCAGGACGCCGTTGGCGACCTGCCACCGCAGCACCTCACTGACCCTGGTGACGACGTCGTCATGGGTCAGCATCGCCTTGCGCTCGGACCAGCATGCGATGCCCTCCCACAGCGTGCCGCTCTCGTTCCATCTCGGCTCACCCGCAGTCAGGCACGTGTCCATGTGCACATGAGGCTCGACATAGGGCGCGCTGAGCAAGGCGCCGCTCACGTCGATTTCCTGGGCTACCTCGTCGACGCGAACTCCCGCCCGCTCCACAGCAGCGAAACGGCCACCGTCGATAAGTAGGTCGACGAGCCCCTCATGGGAACCCCCCGGGTCGGCCAACCGGCCGTTGCGGATTACCAGTTGCATCACACGGTCACTTCTTTCGCGGCCGGCTTGTAGCCCGGCGCGAACAACGGGGAGACGCTCGGGCGACCGATCACGAAGTAAACGGCCCCTGCGACGATCGATCCGACCAGCCATGTCATGTCCACGTCGTGAAGAGCGGTGGCGGCGGGACCCATTAGCCAACCGACCTCGCCGTACTCGAAGCACCAGGCGGCAACGGCACCCACGACGAACGCGAAGACCGCTGACCAGCGCACGTCGGCGATCCGGGAGTGCCCGGGCGGGTCGTACAACAGATCGACGTCGACCTCTTGGCCTGCGAAGTAATAGAAGTGGATCAGCGTGATCGCACCCCAGGGGGCGATCCACATCACCAGACCGGACAGCCAGCTGTCCAGGGTGCTGGCGAAGTTGTTCTGGAAGACCAGGACGATCGTGAACGCCAGCGCGATGGCGCCGACGAGGAGCGCTATCTTGCGCCGGTTGAGCTTCCAGTCGAGCGTCTGCGCGGACAGCGAGCAGCTGTAGATGTTCAAGATGTTGGTCGCGATCGGGCCGTGCAGCACGAGCAGCAGCACCGGGACAGCCAGTATCCCGAAGTTGGAGACGACGAGCGCGCCGGGGTCGACCTTCTGGGTGACCGTCGCAAGCGTCGCACCGAAGATGCCGAGCCAGACCACTGGGAGGAACTGGCCGAAGACGCTGGCGAAAAAGACCTTGGACCGCGACAGCGTCTTGGGCAGGAAACGAGAGTAGTCGGACGCATAGGCGAACCAGGTGCAGCCCCAGCCGATCCCGATGGCGGTCATGATCGTGCTCTCAGCGGACAGCAGCGCCCATCCGTGCAGGTGAGCACCCGCATAGCCCCAGTGGACGTTGTTCTTGGACCAGGCGACGATCGTCATCGCGATTAGGACACAGAAGGTGACCGGGACGGTGTAACGCTCGAACTTGGCGATCGACTTGAAACCTCTCGCCGCCAGCCAGATCTGCAGGCCCATGATCAGGACCACGATGACAATCTTCAGGTTGGTGCCGCCGTGGTAGCCGAGCTTGCCGATAAGGGCGAGGACCAGATCGAGCACGATCCAGGTGTTGACCGCGCACCAGCCGGCCGATATGAGTCCCTGAATCGCGGCAGGCAGGTAGGCGCCGCGGCGGCCGAAGGCGCTGCGTGCCATCACCATCTGGCTCACTCCCGAGCGTTGACCCATGAGGACGAAGAAGCCGAAGGCTGCCATGCCGATGATGTTGCCCACCACCAGCACCAAGACCGTCTGGAACAGGCTCAGGCCGATCTCGATGCCCAAAGAGCCGAGCACCCAGTTGATCGGCGCGATGTTCGCGCCGGACCAGATCCAGAACTGGTGACCGGCTGTCGAGGTGCGCGCATTGTCAGGCACCGGCAGAAGAATTGCTCTCGACTTGTTCGACGACTTGCTCGTCGATGGCGGGGTTAGTGCTCATGCCGAATCACCCCGTCTTCTGCAGCTTTCACTTGCCGGCATGATCCCTTCCTTTCTTCTCGGGAAACATTTCACAAGCGTGCGGCACAACCACCGCCGGGGCTACGGGCGCACTGCCGCCCGGTCTAGACGGCCGGAGCTTTGGTGACCCAGGTGTCGACGGGTTGGTCTTGGTGAATCGCCCGCCATACGTCCTCGAACCGGACGGGCATGTGCGTGAGTTCGGCTCCTGTCGCGTCATGGATGGCGTTGGCAAGAGCGGGTGCCACCGAGATCATCGGGTGCTCGCCGACCCCACGCGCACCGAAGGGCCCGTCGAGCTGAGGCGTCTCCACGGCGATGCACTCGATCTCCTCCGGCAGGTCCTTCGAGGTGAGGATCTTGTTGTCGGTGAGCGACGGGTTGAGCAGGTGGCCGTGCTCGTCGTAGATGTAGCTCTCGCACTGGGCCGTTCCTAGTCCCTGGATCATGCCTCCGATGCACTGGCCGCGCATGGTGCCGGGGTTGATCACCTTGCCCACGTCGAAGGCAGACGCGATCTTGATCACCTTGTACTCACCGGTTTCCGGGTCAACCTCGGCGATCACGCCATGGGCACCGTAGGTCCAGTCCAGGGCGGGCAGTCCTTGCCCCGTTTCCTTGTCGAGACTGGTCAGGCCCGGCGCGGTGTACCGGCCCAACCCGATCAGCGGACCGCCGATGCCGTTGCCGTTGGGGTAGGCGTACCCGATCGACAGGGAGGCAAAGGTCACCGACTCCTCCGGGCGCTGCTTGATGAAGATCTTCTCCGCGTCGTGGTCCAGGTCGGAAGCCTGGGCGCGCAGCACCTGGGCCGCGTCGGCATAGGCCTGTCGCAAGAGATCGTCGCAGGCAGCGAGAACCGCGTTGCCGGTGAGAAGGAGTCCCTTCGAGGCCACGGTCTGCCAGTCGTAGGGATCCTTGTCGGTGTCCCTCTCGACCGCGACCTTCACCAGGCTGACGGGGAAGCGCAAGCGGTCCGCCGCCATCTGGGCGATCACTGTCGCCGTGCCCTGGCCGATCTCGGTGAGGGCGATGTTGATGACGACCGACCCGTCCGCGTTCATCTTGACCACCGCGGCCGTCGTCGTGAAACTCGGCATCGCGGGAGCCTTGTGGAGCGTCGCGATCCCCTTGCCGATCCGGCGGCCCGTGCGCGCCTGGCGCTCTTGCTCCTCGGGGGTGAGCCGGCCGTAGTTGATCGCCTCGGCTGCAGCCTCGAGGCATTTGAGGGGATTGCCCGTGTGCTCGTTGATCCGCTCGCCGGTCAGCGTGGTCGAGCCGGGCTTGAGCAGGTTCTTCTTGCGGAACTCCAGCGGGTCCATCCCTATCACCTTGGCGACGAGCTCCATGTGACGCTCGAGGCCCCAGAAGAACTCCACGTGACCGAATCCCCGGTAGGCGGTGCCCCACGGCTTGTTGGTGTAGATCGTGTAGGCATCCACCCAGGCGTTGGGTATGTCGTAAGGGCCCGCCGCCGAGTAGGCCGAGGCGCGCGTGACGTTGACGGCGTAGTCCGCGTAGGCACCGGCATCCCAGTACATCTGCAACTTCTGGGCGGTGATGCGGCCGTCGGTGGCAACGCCGGTCTTGATCCGGTAGGTGAGGGCACTCCTGCACGGCAGGAGGCTGAACTCCTCCTCCCGGGTGGCCTGGAGCTTCACCGGCCTTCCTCCGGCCTTGCGGGAGAGGCAGGCCAGCAGAGGCTCGAGGTGGATTCCCGCTTTGCCACCGAAGGCGCCGCCCACATGAGGTATGACGACGCGCACCTTGTTGTACGGCAGCTTGAAGGCGCGGCAGAACAGGTCCCGCACGGTGAAGGGGGACTGGGCGCTCGACCAGATGGTCACCTCGTCCCCCGCCTTCCACTCGACGATGGCAACGTGGGTCTCCAGCGGCACGTGTTGCACGGACGGGTTGGTGTACTCGCGCTCGATGATCCACTTCGCCTCGGCGAAGCCTGCGTCGATGTCGCCCTTGCGGATCTTGGTGATGTTGGGAACATTGGTGCCAGGTTGCGGGCTGAAGGCAGCCTTCACGTAGTCGTAGCTGCCGAGGTCGGGATGGACCAGTGGCGAATCCTCCTCGAGCGCTTCGAGCTGGTTGAGGACCGGCGGCAGGACCTCGTACTCGACGTCGATCAGGTCGACGGCCCGGCTCGCGATGTCCAGGCTCTCGGCGGCCACAGCGGCAACGGCCTCTCCGAAGTGGCGTACGGCATCTTTGGCCAGGATGTCCTTGTCCACGACGTAAAGGCCGATCCGGTAGTCGAGCTCCTTGCCGGTGAGTACCGCATGAACACCCGGGAGGTTCTCGGCCTTAGAGGTGTTGATGGCGATGATCTTCGCCCGGGCGTGCGGGCTCTTTTTGACCTGGGCGTAGAGCATGCCGGCAAAGACCAGGTCGCTCGCGTACATGGCCCCGCCGGTGAGCTTGGCGGTGTCGTCGGCCCGCTGGACGTTGTCGCCAACGTGGGTCGGTGCGGATGAAACGGTGCTCTCAGACATACTTGAGTCCCCCCCTTGTTTCGTCGGTGATCTGACCTGACACGTCAAGCACAGCTTCGATGATCTGTTGGTAGCCGGTGCACCGGCAGAGGTTGCCCTCGATGCCCTCTTTGATCTCGGCAACAGTCGGTTTCGGGTTGAGCCGCAGGAGCTCGCGCACCGACATCACCATGCCTGCGGTGCAGTAGCCACACTGCACCGCATAATTGCGGGCAAAAGCAGCCTGGATCTCGGAGAGCTCGCCATTCACGGCTTCCGATTCGATCGTCTCGATCGTCGCGCCGTCGACCTCGGCCGCAAGCACCATGCAGGAATTCACGGCCTCGCCGTTGAGCATCACCGTGCAGGCGCCGCACTCACCGGCCGAGCAGCCGTCCTTGGTCCCGGTGAGCTCCAGGTCCTCCCGGAGAAAGCGGAGCAGGGTCCAGTGCTCGGTCACTTCGCGTTCGTAGATGTGACCGTTGACCTCAACAGACATCCACATCACCGCACCTCCTCGAACGACCTGCGGACAAAGACCTCGATCATGTACTCCCGGTACTCCTTGGAGCATCGCAGGTCGTCGATGGGACGGGCTGCCGTGCGCGCCGCCGCCACCACCGCCTCGGCCGGGTCTTCGTCGGTGAGCCCCTCTACGAGCAGTGGTGTCGGAGCGGCCGAGCCGATCCCGACCCGGACCGCTCCCTCGGTGTTCGTGACCGCGACGCTGACCAAGGCAAGGTCGTGACCGTCGATCCGCTTCAACTTGCGGTATGAACCACGGGACCTCGCCGTGGCGGGTGGCACCGTGATGGCCTCGACGATCTCGTCGTGGCCCAGCACCGTCCGCTTCACGCCGGTGAAGAAGTCCTTGAGGGGCACTTCGCGCTGACCCCGCTGGGAAGCGATCCGGACCTGGGCGCCGAGGCAGAGAAGGCCGGGCGCCATGTCCGCACCGGGGGAGGCGTGAACGATGTTGCCGATCACCGTCGCCCGGTTCCGCAACTGATGGGAGGCGATCGTCAGGGCGCAGTCGGCGAGCAGCCGGTAGGACTCTCGAACCCTGGCGTCGTGAAGAATATCGTTGACGGTCGTCAAGGGCCCAATTATGAGCCCTTCGGACTGGCTCCAGGTGAGACCCGAGAAGTCCTCGACCTTCTTCAAGTTGATCACGAAGCTCAGGATGGGCGAGCCCGTTGCGGATGTCGACGAGCAGGTCCGTGCCGCCTGCCAGGATCTTGGCACCCTCGCCGTGGGATGCCAGCAGGCCGAGCAGCTCGGCGCGTGAGGTAGGGGCACGATACTTGAAGATGTCGTTCATGACGGTTCCTTCACTCCAGGCGCTGCTTGCGGGTCGGCGCGCCGGGCGAGTGACCGCACGGCATCGACGAACACGGACATGGGCGGCACGACAAGGCCGGCTCCGACCTGGCCCACACCGGGCTCGCGGCCGGCGATCCCGGTATTGACTACGGGCAGCACACCGCTTCGCACGACGAGCGTCGCGTCGATGCCCGTCGGAGTGCCGCGGAAAGCGAGTATCGGCACCTTGTAGAACGGGTGGTCGGCAAGGGTGATCTCGTACATCCTGAGGGTGTTCTCCAGTGCATCGGAAACCTCGCCGCCCACGAAGAGCACGATCGCCGGTGCCGCCGCCATCGCGAAACCTCCGATGCCGGTCGTCTCGGTGATCGTCGAGTCACCTATGTCCAAGCCGGCGTCGTCGGGCCCGAACCCTGCGAAATACAACCCTCTCACCGGTGGCGCGGGAGCCGTGAACCACTCGTCCCCGGTCCCCGAGACCTGGATCCCAAACTCGGTCCCGTTGCGGGCCATCGCCACGACCATGGAGGACCCCGGGATGTCGCGGGCTGCGTCGGCGGCAAGCTTGCCGGCCGGCATGGAGAGGTTGAGGAAGAAATGGTCGTTGCCATTGATGAAACGGAAGGCTGCCACGATGTCCCCGCCCCGGGCGCCGCTTTCGAGCATGTCGGGCGTGATCTCCCTCAGCAGCAGCGAAGTGGCAGCACGGTTGCGGTTGTGGCACTCGTCACCCATCTGGAGGGCTTGGGCGATAAGGCTGCGGACGTCGACAGGCCCGCGCCGGCGAAGGGTCTGAGCCAACAAGGGACCGAGCACGCGTTCCAACCAGCGAAGGCGGTCGATGACCTCGGGAGCGTAGGCCCCGTACCGTAGGACCTTTCCGAGTCCTTCGTTCAAGGTGCAGTACGCCCGGCGCCCGCTCTCCTCGTCCTCGAGCACCGACACCGGCATCGAGGCGCTCACAACACCGGCCATGGGGCCGACCGCCGCGCGGGAGTGGCAGGGAGCCAGCGAGATGCCCCCCTGCGCGGCGATGCCTGCGGCCTCCTCGAAGCTCTGGGCCAGCCCCTCGTAGATCATGGCGCCGGCCAAAGCTCCGCGAACTGGCCCGGACGCGTGCGCCCAGTCGACCGGGGGTCCGGCATGCAGGAACTCACGAGGCCCGAGCCCCAGTGCCTCCCGCGTGGGTACTACATCCACCCAAAGCGGACTGGTGGCGGTGAGTCGCCGAACCGACTCTGCCGTGGCGGCGTGCGTCCGTGTGTCGGCAGCGATGGCCACTAGGTCAACCTCGCTCCCCGCTACCGGTGGTGCCCACTGCACCTGCCGCGGGGTCGCAACCTGAGCTGTGAGCGCATCGGCGAAAAGTGACGCGCCGACCGTGACCATCGTGGGCGATTCGTCAAGCTGGATCATCGGCCTGCTCCCGCGACGAGATCCACCGCGGTGCGGGCCGCCGCGGCGTTGGACAGGTGCACACTGGCGCCCGCCGCAGCCAGCGTCTCGGCCGTGGCGTCACGACCTTGCGGATCCGAGCGTGAGCCGACGAGCGAGACGACGACACCGAGATCTCGCCCGTCGCGGCCCGCAGTCTCGCGGGCTGTGACGATGGCCGGGGCGAGCTTCTGCGGCCGGATTCGGGTGTGCTCCGTAGCCGAGGACGACGTCGAGCAGGAGCACCGCACAGGCAGAGTCGGAACCCTCCTGGCCTATCCGTTCTAGGCGTAGCGACTGGTCGATCATCGGATGTGGTCTTCCCGCCGTCAGCCGGTCGTCTCCGAAATCGATCATGAGATGGCCCGGCGCCTTAAGGTCAGGTCCCAGCGCCCACCCCGGCTGGAGAGGGGTGTTGGACGCTATCGGCCCCAGGCGCCCCGCGGCGATCGCCATCGCCTCGTCGCACAGCGTCCCCCCGGAGAACAGGCCCCGGATGAAGCCGGCCCGGGGCCCCCGCTCATTGGACGGCAACCACTCCGGGGGCGCGGTCGGGGTCCTACCGAGCGCGGCGAGGATCTGGGCGGTGGCGGCGGTTAGGTCGCCGTGTCCCATGCCGACGAATGCCACCAGCGACGGAGTGCGCAGCTTCGTAGCAGCCGCGCGCACCGCTTCGGCGACCTTGGGGTCTGGTGGCTTGGACAGGACCACGACGAACTCCGTCGCCGGGTGCTCGTCAAGGACCTTCATGGCGGCGAGCGTCGAACGGCCGCCGACGGCGGCGGACAGGTCACGCCCGCCCACGCCCAGCACCGCAGTGACGCCAACACCGTCTGCGTCAAGCAGGCAAGTGACTTCCTGCGCACCCGTCCCCGAGGCGGCCACAATGCCGACCGGGCCTGGGCGGAGCGCATTGGCGAACCCAAGGCCGAGTCCGCCTACCACCGCCGTCCCGCAGTCGGGTCCCATGACCAGGACGTCGTGGCGCGCCGCCGTGTCCTTGAGCACGATCTCCTGTTCGACGGGCACGTTGTCGGAGAACAGCATCACCGAGACACCTGCCTGGATGGCGTCCATCGCCTCCACGAAGGCGTGTGGGCCAGGCACCGACACCAGCGCCAGCGAGCCGCCATGGCGAAGCGCGGAGGCAAGAGTCCGGGGGGCGGGTGGTGATCCGAACCCATCGCCCTGCGAAGGCGCCGACGGCGCCAGCTGGCGCTCCAGCTCGGCGGTCGCCCTGGCAAGGGCGTCCTCGTCGGCCCGCACGGCGACGAGCAGGTCATTGGGGGAGGCTCCGCCCACCGCGGCCGGATCGAATCCGAGTCGCTCGTATATCTCGATATTGAGGGGGGTCGCCATGGCCACTATGGCGGCGGTAACGCCACGACAGGCGGCAACGGCCTGACTCACCTGCATGAGGACCACGGAATCGCGATAAGTGCCGTGCCTCAGCTCAACCCTCGTGCTCATCGTGGGCTCCTCGAAACTGCCTCGCCGTTCGGGCGGAATGCCCCCGTCAGAGCGGATCCAGCGAGGATACCCGCCATACCGACACAAAGGTCGTGCCCGGAGGTCCCCCCCACACTGAACAGACCTGCCGCAGCCGGCCTCAGGCGAACCGGTTGCCCTCCGGTCGCGAGGGCGGTGAGCACTGCTGCCGCCTGCGGTATCACCTGTCCCTTGCCCGCCGCGGCCAAGAGGGCTGCTGACAAGGCGGTCGTGTGCGTGGACGCGTGGATGTCGACGACGACCCGGACAGCGTCGTGGAGACGACCGCCCAGCGCGAGCACGGCCAGTGCCCCGGCTACGACGTCGTCCGCGGCGGGAGTAAGGCCCGGGCCGAGCCCGATCACTTCCAGGGCGGGCAGCGCGTCCCCTGCCGCCAGTGCCCTAACCACATTCAGGGCGTCGGCGAGGGGGAACCCGAACGCCGAAGAGGGCTCGTCCTCGAGCACTTCAAGCAACCTCAGGCCGTGCCGGAACAGGTCCTCGGCGGCCAGATGGGGACGCGGGTCCCACCACCGCACCGCCCGCCATGTGCGATAGCGAGCGACGATCGACCCATCACCGATCCGCACGGTGTCCCCCGCCTGAGGAAGCTTCTCCGCGGTGGCGATGACGCCTATGGGCAGACGCACCGCTCGCTCGGTCAAAAGAGCGATAACCGGTGTGCTGGACCGGGGTTCCGGCACGCTGAGGTAGGACGCCACACTGGTCGAGGCGAACACGGTCGCGTCCTGCACCCGACCACAAAGCAACTCGCCGACAGCGGTACTCGCCCACGCCGGTGATGCCTGTGTCTGCGACATCATTCTCCAGTTCCGAAACAGACAGTCGGGCCTACCGGCCCGACTGTCTTGGTGAATATGCCTATCCAAGGTCCACGATCGCCACCACAGGTCCACCGCCGGCAGGGCCCTGGTGCGCTGCCGAAACGGACACAAAGATGGCAGGGTCTCCACTCACGGCGGCTGCGACGCCACCGACGCAGGCTTTGATCTGCCTGTGCCAGTGGACATCCGAGTCATCCAACATGATGTTGCGCTTGCCCCGAACATGACCGGAGGGGTCGGCCTCACACTTGAGGAACAGGTTGACAAGTCGCCCCTTCAAGTAGCGCGGGTGGGGACAGTCGGCCGGGAGGTCGTCGAGACCCGCGTTGCGGATCGCCTTCCAAACCCCGTCCATGTCGAGGGCGTCTTCCATGATCGAGTGACCTACCCGGTAGCGGCCCCCGATGCCGCGGACGTTCCCGGCCAGGACGATCTGGGCCCGGTCCAGCTCCACTCCCGACGAGCACGACGCCACCGACGAGTAGAGCGAACGGTCGTGCATGACCTGCTCGTCTGTCGGCATCTCTATCTCGCCCAGCGCCACGGCGATCCCGAGTCCGGACGTTCCGTTGGACAGGTCCATCGATTCCAAGGTGTCCTCGGTCCACACCTTGCGGCCGCGACGCTTGGCGTCGTTGATGGTGTCGAGGACGAGCAGTGGCGTCTTCGTCTGGACGTAGTGCACGTCCGCCGGATCGGTGATGCCGGCGGACTCCATGGCCCTGCGCACGCCGGCGGCGACCTTCTCGATCATCGCAACATGACCTATCTCCTCGGGCAGTATCGGATCGCTCATGGCGACGCCAACCGAGAGGCGGGGCTCGTCGGTAACCGGGGCGCTCTCGGCGGGAACCTTTGCAAAGATCGTGGCGTGCGGGCTGAGCACCCCGTCGGTGCCGCCCGACCATGCGAGCGGGATCTGCCTGACCTCGTCCCAGGTCCGGGTCCCCTTTGCCACGAGGACCTCACGGAACGCGCGGTCGGCAAGCAGACGCGTGTAGTCGTTGACACCGCCGTTGCCTTCGGTCTTCCCGACGACACCAACGACGTCGTCGGCCCGGAAGACGCCCTTGTCGATCAGCTCCTCCAACCCCGACGTGTCGGTCACCTTTTGAAGGAGGACCTTCCTGACTTCGAATGGCTGCAACATGTTGTCCGAAACTCCTTTTTTCTATAGCTCTTGAGGTAGGCCCAGCCTTCGGTAACGCCGATGCCTGGCACCCAGACGCTCGGTCTTGTCCCACCGGATCAGGGACGTCAGCTCGTACTCGAGGGCCTTGCTGAGGCGGCCGAGGAACTGCCTTGGTTCGTCGGAAGCGTCCGGTCGCTCGGGCACGATCCGATCGACGATGCTTGCAGCAGCAAGGTCGATCGATCGCACGCCTTGGGCTGCGGCGAGCCTCGGGCGTGCGCTCGACGGTCCGGTAGAGGATCTCCGAGGCGCCTTCGGGGGGTAGGGGTGCGACCCATCCGTGCTGGGCTGCCACAACGCGGTCGGCGGGCAAGAGCGCGAGTGCGCCCCCACCTGCCCCCTCTCCGAGCAGAAGGCACACAGTGGGCACCGGAATGGTCACCATGTCGGCCAGGCACCGCGTGATCTCGCCGGCGAGCCCGCCTTCCTCGGCCTCTTTGGACAGAGCCGCACCGGGGGTGTCGATGATCGTGAGCAGCGGCAGTCCGATCTCGGCCGCCAGGCTCATCCCGCGTCGCGCCTCACGGAGGCTGTCCGGCCCTAGTGGCCTGCCCTCGCGAGGAAAGAGGCGGTCCTGCCCCACGACTACACACGGCGCCGCTCCGAATTTGGCCATGGCGAGGATGAGACCGCCGCTGCGTTCGCCTTCCTGGGTACCGCTCAGGATCGTGACAGAGTGCGACGCGGCGCGCAGCAGTTCCTCCACCCCTGGGCGCTCGATCCGGCGGGTGCGCTCGATCGACTCCCACGCCGGGACGTCGTTGATCGGCTCGTCGGGCGGTGCCTTCGCAGCGGGAATCTCCCCCGTTGCGGTGCACATCACGTCAAGGGCCCGGTCGGCTATCTCGGCGAGGTCCTCCGGTACGAGCACGGCATCGACGAGGCCCAGGCGGTACAGGTTCTCTGCGACTTGGACCCCTTCTGGGAAGGAGGCCCCGTAGAGCGCTTCGTAAACCCTAGGACCGAGGAACCCGACCAAAGCTCCCGGTTGTGCCCCGGTGAGCTGCCCAAGCGACCCCCACGAGGCGAAGACGCCGCCGGTAGTCGGGTGGCGAAGGTACACGAGATAGGGAAGGCCGGCTCGGCGATGCTGCATGAGGGCCTGAACAATCTTGACCATCTGCAGAAAAGCGACGGTCCCCTCCTGCATCCGCGTGCCGCCGGACACGGGCGAGGCCACCAGTGGGAGTCGCTCGGCGGTGGCGCGCTCGATCGCAACCGTGAGCCGCTCGGCCGCGGCGACCCCGATCGTGCCTCCTAAGAAGGCGAATTCACAGGCGACCACGCAGACCCGACGGCCGCGGATCCTGCCTTCCCCGGTTATCACGGCCTCGTCCTCGCCGGAGACCTGGCGCGCTTCAGCCAGCTGACCCAGGTACTCCGGACCGGCGGGCACAGCCACGAGGTCCGAGTCCCAGGCCTGGAAGCTGTCCGGATCGAGCACCTCGGAGAACAGCTCGCGGGCACCGATCCGCCGCCTGGCCGGTTGGCCTGTGGTTCGCGTGTAGCTGCCGCGAACGACCTCGGCGATCTCGCGTTCGATCGTCACGTTCGGTTCCGTCGCGTCCTTGGACTCACCCGTGGGCGGCCACCCCAAGGTCATCGCTACACGGTCACGTCTTGGGGGATCTTCAGCTGCTCGTTCGCCCTGACGATCTCCGCCGGGACATCGAACACGAGGTCGGCGCCGACCATTTGACGGACGTAGTCCTTGACGACGGCGTCCCAGTACTTCTTCGTGACGTAGTAGACCCGCGCCCCCCCGAGCTCGTGCTGATACTCGGGCCAGGGGTAGGAAGGTTGCGCCATGCCGAGCCCCCAACGGTGCCACCCGTTGTAGCTCTCGTAGGTCGCCCAAAACTCCTTGCTCCCGAGGATCTCGAAGGCGTACCAGGTCTTGACGTAGTACATGATTGCGCCAATGCGCCCACCGCGGGCCAGCGCCATCGTGTGCAGGCTGATGTTGATGTCCTCGTTCATTAGGCGCCCGTTCGCGAATCCAACCCACTCGCCGTCGATAAGCCCGAGCAGCGTGTAGGGATCCTTCAGCCGCTTCCGGTACCACCCGGCGATCTCAGCATGGACACGGGCTCCGACGACGTCGTAGAAGTCGTGGTCCGTCTCCATGACGCGCTTCATGTAACCCATCATTGCCGGGGCTTCCGCGAGGGTCGCCTCGCGGATGTACATCGTACGGCCGTCCTTGAGGGTGATGGTGGCGCCGGGCCAAGGCGGAACATCCATCGGGGGTGCCTGCAGCAGCGGCTCGATCTCGCGGACATTCAGGGTGATCTCATTCTGCGAAACCACGGTGGGTGGTTCAAGCAACATGGTGTCTCCATCTCCTCATTGATGACTCCCAGCCTGCCCGGAGAGTTAGGCCCGCGTACACGAGCTAAATACGGTCTTTCACGTCGATGCCTATGTCGAGCCTCTGCTTTGAGGCTTTCGCCTTTCATCTAGACGTTAGGGCGGGGTGCGCGCGCTCGGTAGGGTCTTTCTCCCCTATCTCCGGCGCCTGCAATCGGGATGGGAACGTATCGCTCGACTGTCTCTTCAAGCCACGACCGTTCGCTCGCTAACTGCGAGACGAGCCTCGCTCAGACCTCTCCGATTGCCAGCACGGGCGCCTTGACGCGGGACGCCAGGCGCGAAGGCCGTCCCCCGACCAGGGCGGCCACAACCGCGAGAGACTGGTGCATGCCTGCGTCGGTTGACGACCGGGGATCAGTGGAGCTGCAATCCCGTACCGCCGCCGCCACCGTGCAAATCGCAATCCCGGACAGATCCCCATTTGGGCCTGTCACAAGGCTCCAGGGCAAGATATTTGGCTCCCATCGGACATGCAGAGACCCGCTGAACTCTTCTCGAACGAATCCTGACCCTGCCCTCGCATTTCCGGCCTGGCGGACACCCTCCCCTGCCGACCGACCGGCAAACAGTCGAACGGAACCAGGCGCGATGGCACCGACCGCCGGCAGGACCCGGTCCGATTCGAGAGCTCCCAGAACCTGCTGCCCCATGTGACCGTCGGCGAAACTTCACTCCGCCGGGCTCACTCGCCTTCGCGCTGCACTGGTGCTCGCGCCGTGTAACGCCCCCAGCCCAACTCTCCGATGAAGCGGCCGTCCACGGCAACCGGCTGGCCCCGGCTCAGGACCAGCTCGGGCCAGCCTGTGGAGACCATCGCCTCATAGGGCGACTGGTCTACAGCCATGTCGAGGTCTGCCGCTCTGAGCGACTGGTGCCGCTGTGGGTCCCACACCACAACGTCGGCGTCGGCACCCACCGCCAGCGAGCCTTTGGCCGGCCACAAGCCGAAGGTGCGGGCAGGGGCCTCGGAACACAGGCGCACCCAGTCCGCCTTGGTGATTCGACCGGACCGCACACCCTGCCAGACAAGGGCAAGACGTGTCTCGATACCAGGAAGGCCACCCGGAATGTCGGTGAAATCGGCCACGCCGCCCGGTCGGCCGGCCACGCCCGCGCGCCGGTCGGCGCGCCAGAACGGGCAATGGTCGGTCGCGACCGTGTGGATGTAACCGTGTGCCAGTCCCTCCCACAGTTCCTCGGCGTGCCATGGGTCGCGCAAAGGTGGAGTGCAGACGAAGTCGATCGCGTCGGCACCCTCGAGGCGGCTGGAGTCGAGGTAGAGGTACTGCGGGCAGGTTTCCGCTTTGACGTCCACGCCCCGCTCCTGAGCGGAGCGTACCGCCGCCAGCGCCTGTGCGGACGAGACGTGGACGATGTAGATGGAAGCGCCGGTGATCTCCGCGAACGCGGCCGCGCGCCCGACAGCCTCGCCCTCGAGGACAGCAGGTCGAGTGCGAGCATGCTCGATCACGCTCGTCCGCCCCGCGGCAAGCGCCTCTCGTCGCAGCTCCTCGATGGCGCCGCCGTTCTCACAGTGCAGCGTGACGAGGGCCCCGTGCCGACGCGCGACGCGCATCAGCCGCACGATCGTGGCGTCGTCGACCTGCAGGCGGTCCGGATACGCGAGGTACAGCTTGAAGGACGTGATCCCCATCTCGACCCCTGCCGCCACGACCGACTCGGGCACCGCCTCGGTGAATGTGAGATGGAGGCCCCAGTCGATGACCGAGGGCTCGGCCCATGAGCGCCAGGTGGCGACAGTGGCCATCGGATCGTCACCCCGAGCAACTGTCACGTAGTCGATGATGGTCGTCGTACCCCCGATGGCGGCAGCCCGGGTGCCACTCACGAAGTCGTCCGACACGCGCACGGCGCCAACGGGCATGTGCAGGTGAGTGTGGGGGTCGATCCCTCCCGGGATCACCAGCTTCCCGGTCGCATCGTGCACCTGCTCGCCCTGCAACGGGTCGAGGCTGGTCGCGACTTCGGCGATCCGCCCGTTGGCAGCCGTGCGTACATCGGCTGATCTCTCGCCGGCGGCATCTACGACTACTCCACCTCGTATCAGCACGACTAGATCCTCCTTGCCCGCAAACCGCCTCGCCCTGCGGACGGGACGGTTGGACTACACCCGCGTCGCACACGGCGCCGGTGAGGATTCCGAAACCGGAGATGCCCGCCCCGACAACGTAGTTCCCTGTTTGCCGGTCCTGCTCCGCCGTGTTCCGCGAGGCTCGGAAGACTCTTGAGCGCGCTCGGTTGACGCCGGCAGTCTCTAGCGCAAGCCGGCGAAGAGGTCGTCCTCGGGCGTGGGCGCGCCGGTCCGGTCGAAAGCGCGCACGAACATCTCTCGGCTCATCAGGTTCGAGAAGAGGTCGACCCCGAGCCGCGTGAAAAAGTTCCCGTCGCCCTGACTGGCATGCGCCTCGAGAGCCGCGTACTGCCGTGCCGCATAGTCGCTGCAGTCGACCGTGGTGGAGATGAGCTCGTCAGCGACGCCGAAATCCCAGTCCTCTTCCACTCCGTCGGGCTCTTGGAGCCCTGCGGCGAGAAGCGTCTCACGGAACTTTGCCATCGCCGACACCGGCACTGCAGGGTAATAGAGCTTGTCGGGTATCGGCGTCGCTTCGATGGCTGCGACCGTTATCCGGTGCGCCTGGATATGGTCGGGATGGCCGTAGAACCCGTTGGAGTCGTAGGTGACGACGACCTGCGGGCGGTAATGCTCGAACAGCGTCGAAAGGCGCCGAGCCGCCGCTGCCACCGGTGTCCTCCAAAACGAGCCCTCGGCGTCGTTCTGCGGCCAGCCCATCATCCCCGAGTCTCGATAGCCGAGCAGCTCGAGGGACGTGACGCCGAGGATCTCGCAGCTTGTTTCAAGTTCGCGCCGACGGGTGGCAACGACCCATGCCTCGTCGTGGCCGGCGTCGCCCGGCTTGCTGGTCTCATGGCCATCGCCGAGCGCGCCGTCGGTGCAGGTGACCACGACGGTCCGAATCCCCTCCGCCGAGTACCGGGCCAGGACACCACCCGTGCTCGACGCCTCGTCATCGGGATGCGCATGGACTGCCATGAGCGTCAGCCCCGCTTTGCTCACCGGGCCCCTCCTCTGGGTCTGAGATTCTTGTTGAACTCCAGGCACAACTACAACGGGAGCCTCGGAGCAAGTGCCTCAGGCAGAACCGCAGATTGGTCGTCGAGCGGAGTGCGTGAGACTTCTCTCAAAGCCGCTTCCCCACATCCCGTGTCCCGACCACGGCTGTCTAGCGCTCACAGGGACAATACGCGCGGTCATGGTCGGCTGACGGTCGCGGCACAGGCGCCTCAGGGATCGAGCTGTTCTCGGCTGCACGCTTGTCTCAGCTGAGTCACGCCAGCACGACCCGAAGCCCGGCAGCCTCGAGGCGCGACAGCGCTTGCGGATCTGCCTCGTTGTCGGTGATGAGCCGGTCGACCAGCTCGAGCGGGCAAATGCTCGCGAAGGTGATACGGCCGATCTTTGAGCTGTCGGCGACGATGACGGTGTGCCGCGCTATCTTGACGAGGGCCGCGTTCGCCCTTGCCTCGGCGTCGTCATGGGTCGTGCAGCCCGCGTCGACGTCGATTCCGTCGACACCGACGAAGGCTACGTCGAGGTTGTAACCGAGCAGGGTGCTCTCTGCGATCGGCCCCGACAGCTCAAACGACGCCGTGCGGCAGACGCCGCCAGTGAGTACAAGACGGATGTTCCGGTGGCGCGCGAGCTGCATGCCTACGTTGAGCGCGTTGGTGACGACTGTGAGCTTGCGCACCGACGTCAGCGCACGCGCGACCTCCATCGTCGTCGTACCGCCGGTGATGCCTACGATGGCGCCTTCGCCGATCAACGTCGCGGCGGCGGCGGCGATCCGGCGCTTTTGGGAAACTGCTGTTCCGCGGCGATAGCTGATCGGCACTTCGAGCCCGACGTCCGGCCGCATGGCGCCGCCGTGCGATCGCGTGATCACCCCCTGGTCAGCCAGGCGGGCGAGGTCGCGGCGGATCGTCGCCGTCGACACTCCGAGCGACTCCGCGAGGTCCTCGACGCCGACGGCACCGTTGTCGTCGATGACTTCGATGATCGACCGCAGCCGGCTGTCCCGTATCCGCGGGCGGAGGTTCCGGGCGCGGTTGCGGGGCGTCGACGGGTGCTCAGGACCCGACATGGGAGCATCTTTCCGCCTCTTCGTGCTGCCGTCTCGTGGGTCCGGGGGCACCGTCTGGTCAAGGTTGCTAGCAGCTGGAGGCGGATTCTTCTCACGGACTTTCGCGGGCCGACCTACGGGGCGGTTCACAACTACTTAACACTTCCCGCGATGATGCCTTCCACGATCCAACGATTCAACAGAAAGACCAGAACCGCAGGGATGGCGATAGCAACGATTGCCGCCGCATTGATGATCGTGTAGGGGACGACGTGGCGGCCTTCGAGCGCAGCGAGAACGACGGTGAGCGGCTGAGTCGACCCGGTGCTACTGAGCACCAGGGGGAAGATGAACTGCCCCCATCCCAAGAGGAATGTGATGATCGCGGTCGCAGCGATCCCCGGCTTCGCGATGGGGAGCGCGACCTTGTAGAACCTCTGGAGCATCGAGGCTCCGTCGATGACGGCCGCCTCCTCGATGCTCGGAGGGAGGGCGAGAAAGACATTGTACATGATCCACATGGCAAGGGGCATGAACCCCGATGCGTAGACGAGAATGATGCCGAGGTAGGTGTTGATAAGGCCGACTTCGCTCATGATCCGGTAGAGCGGAATGAGCGTCGCGTATACCGGGAGGGTGAGGGTCCCGAGCACGGTGTAGAAGAACAGGTTCTTCAGCCGGAATCGCAGCCGCGCGAACGCGTACGCACCGAGGATCGCGATAGCGAGCGTCAGCAGCGTCGCCCCGCCGCTCTCCACCACGATATTCACGAGGGAACGGCCGATACCCCCGGCCGCCGCGGCGGACTGTGGACCGGCTCCGAAGATGGCCTGATAGTTCGTGAAGATTGGCCGGGTAGCGAAGAAGTGTGTGGGGGTGCTCTGGGCCTCGGAATTCGTCATGAGGCTCGTGTTGAGCGCCCAGTAGACCGGGAACAGCGACCACGCGATCACGAGGGCGATTCCCGCCCGCCGGGCCCAGACCCCGATCCGCCGTCTCATTTAGAAGGTGACCTTCCGGTAAAGAAGCTTTAAGGCGCCCAGTGACAGCACCACCGTGACGACGGTCGCCAGCAACGAGAGAGCATATCCCTGCCCGAAGTTGAGCCCCTGGAAAGTGACGAAGTAGGTCATGTTCATCACCGACGACGCCGTCGTGGCACCCGCGTTCAACACATAGACCTGATCGAAGATGTTCAGCGACAGGACGAGCGCTTCAACGGCCGCGATCGCGAGACCGGGCCTGATGAGCGGCAGCGTGATTCGGCGAATCACCTGCCACCAACCGGCGCCGTCGACGCGGGCCGCTTCGTAGACCTCGCCGGGGATGCTCTGCAAAGACGCGAGCACGAGCAGAGTCGCGAGCGGGGTGATCTGCCAGACCTGGACGAGCGAGATGAGCAGGATGCTCTCGATCTGACGGGTGCCGATGAAGAGCTGGTATTGGGAGAGGAGATGCAGGCTCTTCAGCACCGAGTTGAGCACGCCGAACGTCGGGTCGTAGATCCAGGACCAGATCACACCCTCGACGACTCCGGGCAGCGCCCAGGGGAGGATCACGATCGCCAGGACGACGCCCCGGCCGCGGAAGCGCCGCTGGAGCAGGAGCCCGAAGGCCGTGCCTAACACGAGCGTCAGCCCGACGCCGAAGACGACGTACCAGCCGGTGTTCTCGAAGCTCTGGCGGATCTCCGGGTTGGAGAAGATGGCCGCGAAGTTGCCGAACCCGGCGAAGTGGTTCGGCGGGGTGAGCGGGTCGATGTGCATGAACGCGTCGATCGTCGTGAGAACTGTTGGGTAAAGCGCGAGGGCCAGGATGAAGACGAGCAGCGGTGCGACCATGGCGTAGCCCATCGCCTCGGACCGGCGCGAACGTCGGTGGGTGAGCCCTGGCGGCGATCGGCGCCAACTTGAGATCGCGGGTTGCGACACCCTCCTCCCTCCTCCCAAGGTCGGTGTCCCGGCCGAGCGTCTCGTCGACGGCCCGGCCGGGACCAGCTTCCAACTGGTTCTAGCTGTTGAGGCTGTTCACCTCGGAGGCGATCGCCGAGATCGCGGTCGCGACGCTCTCCTGGCCTGCAGCGGCTGAATGCAAGTTCGTGTAGACGGCGTTGCTGAAGTTCGGGTACCAGGGTGGGGCACCGGCGGGAAAGACGGCGCGCCCGTGGTTCTCGACGAGGTTGACGAGCGCGGCGGCGCCGGGGACCTTGCCCGATGAGGCGAGGAGGCCGAGTCCGCCACGATTGGACGGCAGCGGGAAGGTGCTGATGACGTTCTTAGGCCCGGCGGCACCAGCGAACGCCGCCTGGTTTGCGGGCTCCTCCATCCACTTGATGAACTCGACCGCTGCCTGGACGTGCTCGGCCAATCTTGGGATGCCGATCCCGTCCGGGTTGCCGAGATTGGGAGCTGCGCCAGAGATCCCTGGTGTCGGCACATAGGAGACATCACCGACGACGCTCGACTGGCTGGGAACGTCATAGATCGTGCCGATGTCTCCCGAGTAGTCGGAGAAGACGCTCGCAGCGAGACCGTGCGCCATCTCGGTCGTGAACCCCTGGTAGTCCGTGTAGTCGAGGTTCGCTTTCGCCACGAGCTCACTCTTGTAGGCGTTCACCATCCAGGCCATCGCCTTGTAACCGGCAGAGGATGGGCTGGTGAACAGGGGCTTGTAGGACGTGCTCAGCACCTGGCCTCCCATCGCCGCAGTGAGCTCGTACCAGTACGTCGAGAGCCCTTCGGCAGCGGCAAAGGGGATGTCGAGGGGATACTTGACGACACCCTTCGACTTCAAGGTCTGCAGGTCCGTCGTGTACTGCTTGAGTGTCGTCGGCATCGAGGTGATCCCGGCCTTATGGAACAACTCCTCATTGATCGTCGTGACGAGCAACGACACGTCCATCGGCATCCCGATGAGCGACCCGTTCCGGACGAACGAGCTGAGCTGCGGGTACTGAGATGTAAGGGAGCTGATCTTGAAGTACTGGTTGAGCGGTAGGAACCATTTCGTCACGTAGTACTCGCCCACCTTGGACCAGTCCACGTCCGTAACGTCGGCAAAGTAGGTGTTGGCCGCCGCTGCGGCTGCGATCTTGGTCTGCAGGTCGTCCCATCCCACGTTCGACCAGTTGACCTTTATGCCCGTCTGGCTCGTGAACTTTGCGAGCATCGCCTTCGGCGGAGCCGGGTAGGCGATGGCCACGTTGATCGTCACGCCGCTTGTTCTGGCGTGGCGCGGGGCCGGCGAAGCAGCCGCGGCGCTCCCGAAAAGCACCAACGATGCGGCCGCTGCCGCCGCAGTTGCTTTGAACGCCGTGCTGTGTATCCATGTCCTCTTGCTCATCGTTCCCCTTCCTTGTCTGCTTGGCTGGCCATTTGCTGATTGCATCCTTGCAGTAGAACGCGTTCGGAAGCCTTTCGGTGCGCCTCGGCGAACGGAGTGGGGCGGCGCCGCGACTTCTCGATCTGCTGGACTGTCGACCTGGCCGTGAGATCGACAGCGAGTCGTACGACCCCTGCGCCCCTGAGGGCGCGGGCGACCTCGGGACTCTGTCCGCCTACCCGGGCGTGCGCTTTCTCGGCACGACGGGCTGCGTCGAGCGCGAGCTCACTTCCGTGGTAGGTCCTGTCGAGAGCCGCGTTCGGGGTCACCACGAGGGTTCTCGACGACGGTTGCTTCCCTCGGCGGCACCCGCAACTGGCCTCGCGACGCCAAGGCAGTCTCGAAGTGCCACCGCCACTGCCCCGTGGAGCGACGCGTCACCCGCGAAGCGAGCGCGCACTACCTTGGGAGGGTAGGGCACCGCGCGAGCGACGAGACGGGCGATGGCATCGATTGGGAAGCGGTCGGATCGAACGTAACCACCGCCAAGGACGAGGATCTCCGGGTCGCAGACAATCGCCAGATTCGCCACGAGCGTCCCGATCTTGTCCCACACGCCCTGGAGCAGCACGTCTGCGTGCGGGTCGTGCTCGGCCCGTAGAACGAGCTCGGCAACCTCAATTTCCCGCCCGAAGAGCTCAGTGGTCTGACGCGCGACACCCCTGCCGCCGAGGGCCTCTTCAGTCGGAACCGCACCGTCCGCGGCCATTCGTGATGTCGCGGAGTCGTCCGTGAGCCAGTAGCCGATCTCGCCGGCCGCCCCGTGAGCCCCCTCGACAACCTGTCCGCGGACGACGAGAGCGGCGGCGACGCCCGTTCCAAGGTTGAGGTAGACACCAGACGCCACGCCGGCAAGCGCACCCCACATAAGTTCGGCAAGCGCTGCCAGCTTCACGTCGTTTCCGAACGCCGCCGGCAACGCGGGAAAAGCTCTCTCGATGGCCGTGGGAATCGCCAGGTCCCCCCAGCCCGGGACATTGGGTGCGAGATCGACGTGATCTACGCGGGTCAACCCCATCGTGGACACACCGATGGCACGGACGTCACCGCCGTTCTCCTGCTCCTCGCAGAGCACCTCGTTCGCGAGGGCAATGGCCGACTCGAGCACCCGTTCGGCGCCGCGCTCGGCCGCGGTTGGTAGCGTTCGCCAACGACGCAACTCCCCGTCGGCGTCCCCGATCGCCGAAGCGATCTTCGTGCCGCCGATGTCGAGTGCGACAACGGCAGTCGCTGCACGACTCATCATCTCAATGGCGGTCGAGCATGATCGAGCGGGCGAGAAAACGGGGGTGATCGGGATCGATACCTCGCCTTGTCGCGATTTCCTGAACGGCGCGGTGAACCCGGACAAGGCTCGCGAGCGGGTCGCTCCCACTACGTACTACACGTGCGCCGGTGATCGCTATCTCATCGTCGATACTGGGCTCGGCGTCGTCGAGGATCCATACGAGCGATCGCTCGCTGGCGACGGAGATCGGGCCGTGGCGGTACTCCATCGTGGGATAGGACTCTGTCCAGGCGCCAAGCACCTCGCGCAACTTGAGCGCAGCTTCGTTTGCCAGCGCGGCTCCGACACCCCGACCGAGGAAGACAAAGTGGTCCGCCGTGCCAACCTCTTCGGGAGGTTCGCGGAGGAATACCTCGGCCCTGGCCGCAGAGGCCCCGACGTCCCACCCGAAGCCGGCGAGCAGGAGTGAGAGAGTGCTCGTCGCGAAGCGCGTCTGCACGATCGACTCTTCGTCGGCGAACGAGAGCACGATCCGCTCGTCGACGAGGCGAGTGAGGGGACTGTCGTCTGCCGCAGTGATCGCCAGGGTGCGCATGCTCGGGACGAGCGTCGCCGTCAGGTCGAGGACCTCAGTGGTCGTTCCCGAGCGAGAGATCACGACGACGGCGTCGTACCTGCGGCCAGGGGGCATCTCCGAGGCCGGGAAGGCGTCGCTCTCGCCGAGTCTCTGCTCGTTCCTGTATGCGGCGGCCGCCTGGGCGACGTAGAGCGAAGTGCCGCAACCGACAAAAGCGACCCTGGCGCCTGCTGTGAACAGCGCCTCAGTGGACGCGAGCTCAGCGGCGCGCCGCCACATTTCCGGTTGCGTCATGAACTCATGCTCGAAGTTGCTCATGATGAGCGATCCTTCCCGCTAACTGAAATCGACTCGGCTTACCCTACGTAACTCTCGGCCACAGTGCAAGGGCACATCACTTCTGCGCTCATAGAAGCAGTTAGGTCCAGAACACCTACCCGAGGAATGTCGTTCCACACCTCGTGTGGGCGGGATAGTTTCGGTCGGACAACGACGCTGAGGAGCTCTCACTGATCAATATTGCTCATAATGAGCAGCATTGCGGCTGACGTGTAAAGTCGACGGCAAGTCACGAAGTGGAGCGGGGTGCCTGGGATTGTTTGGATCCCGCTCCCTAGAGTCCCTTGTACCGTGAGAAAATGACATCTACCAGGGAGAACTGAGCAGTTACGGGCGTCTCGTCGCTCAGACGAAGCGCCCTTCCTCAGGCAGCAACAGCTGGTGGGTGACTGACCATGGCCTACGCGAGGCAATGGCACCGAACTCTCTCCCGTGCGCATCGAGCCCGGCTCACTTCGTCCAAGCGTGTGACTCCCTGCCGTTCCTGAAGAAGCGCCTCATGTCAAGAGCTGACTTCGACGAAGTCGAAGACCGATCTTGGTGTGTGGTTGTCGGTAGCGGGTTGAAGTTGGGGCGCGCTCGAGTAACCGGCGGTCGATTCCCGAGGTGTTGCCGGGTGGGAGGGGTGGTCAAGACCGGCCGTTCGGGCCGCCCTAAGGGAGAGCCTTGATTACCCCGGGGGTTCGGGGTCGCCGGTCATTATCGGATGAGACCGCCCTTCTGGGCAGTTCTGGTAGTGACTGGTGGTGGACACAGCGGACTTCACCATTGCGCTCATTTGAGCCAGTCGGCGGAGGGAGTGGCGGAGGGAGTGGTGGCGGGAGTGGTGGCGGAGGGAGTGGCGGAGGGAGTGGTGTGAGAATTCAGGACATCGTTCGCGGGTGTCGCGTGACATAGTTCGCACCTCTGAGGAGGTGCGCGATGTCGATGGCGAGGCTCGTGATCACGGCGGTGACACTCGAGGGGCGCTCGAAAAGCGCGGTCGCAGCCGAGTACGGGCTGTCTCGCCGCTGGGTGCAAAAGCTCCTCCAGCGCTACGCGCTGAGGGCGAGGCGGCGTTCGAACCGAGGTCGCGCCGGCCGCACTCGAGCCCGAATAATCTGCCCGGCACTCTCGAGGACGAGATCGTCGAGTTGCGCAAGTTCCTCGCCGAAGAGGGTTTCGACGCCGGTCCTTCGACAATCGCCTACCACCTCGCCGAGCGCCACGGTGAGGCTCCCTCGTTCTCGACGATCTGGCGGGTGCTAACGTTACAGCTCCAAGCTGCACCACGTCGGCCTCGGCCGTGCCCGGGCAGGGACCAAGATTCTCCTCTTGGTCCACGAGCTATCCGTGAGGATCATCACCGAGGACGGCGAACTCGTCCGCGAACTCACCCTGGACCCGACGAGGGACTACCAACCGAACCCCGGATGATGTGAACTATGTCTCGAGACAGGTGCGCTCTATGTCTCGCGACATCACAGTGGCGGAGGGAGTGGGATTCGAACCCACGGGGCTAATCACCCAACGGTTTTCAAGACCGTCGCATTCGTCCGCTCTGCCATCCCTCCAGCTGGGGCCTTGCCCTTCCGATGCGACCCCATCCCATCAGCCATCCCATAATCGTTCATCGCGTCTCGGGCGTGCCCAGGATACGCGAGCAAGCCCTGGGCGTTTAGGGGGTCAACGCGGCCACGAGTCGGGATCCTCCTACGGCCGATCGCGGGCACGCCGGGACCAGGTTCCGGTACCGCATTGACGCCAACAAGCATCACTATAGAGGGGGGCTCGGAGGTGTCTGGGAACCTCCACGGTGGGGTTTCCAATGTGTGGGCGCGGTCGGGTCCTTGGGCCGCAGTGCGACCATGGCCGCACGCGAAGAGAACTGACCATTGCAGCCGCGACCGTGATTGCCCTGGGGCTCGGCTCTCACGTCGCCTTCGGTACCGCGGAGGATCCAGCTGCAGCCGCGGCGGCGAGAGCAGCACCTCAGATGAAGCCTCCGGTTATTGCCGAGCCCTTTACGGTCCTGGCCTGCGCCCAGAACTCGACAATCGGAATGGAAGGCTGCGAGGAACACAAGCTGGTTGGTGCGGACAAGCGCATCGACAGAGAGGTCCGCCTCCTCTTCACAATCCTGCCCGACAGCCCAGCGCGAAGGCGCCTCGCCCAGGCCGAGACCGCCCGGTTCGCCTACCGACAGGCTGACTCCCGTAGCCGGGGAGATATCTACGAGGGCGGATCGGAGTCGCCCGTCGCTTCCCTCGCGACGACGAGACCCGAGGTGCCGACCTGCACGCGTTCTTCGTGGGTCTTGAACAGGGCGGGGGTCACGTGCCGGCGTTCCCGTAGGTCACGCTCGGCGAGTTCCCGAAGCGGGGGGATCACGAAGCCTGGAAGTCGCTGAACGTCTTGCCGAGGCGATCAATGAAACAGAGGCGACTTGCCTGGAACAGGTAACCGGGAACCAACGACATCGGCGACAGACTCCGCCACTGCCGCAGGCGTGGCAACTGCGCCGTCCTCGCCAAAGCGGAGACGCGCCAACCGGCCACTGTTGGCGAACGGGATAGTCAGAGACTCGAGGTGGCCGCGCCCGGGCGGGCGATCCTCACCTAGTCATCCTCGGTGCGCACACGTGACCGAAGGGCTTCAAGCCAGGCATCGGCTTCCGCACGCGCAGCGGCTATCTGCTCGCGTCGCTGGGGCCCATGCTCCCCGTAAGCGGGGTACGAGCCGAGGAACTTCACGGAGGCGAGCTCGCTGTGCAGCTGCTTCAGGCAGTCGCCGACGACCTCGTCGCTCAGGTGACCTTCGAGCTCGATGACAAAGCAGTAGTCGCCGAGGCCGAGCTTGGTCGGGCGCGACTCGATCTTGGTGAGGTTCAGGCTCCTGGCAGCGAACTGCCCGAGGATCTGGTGCAGGTTGCCGGGACGGTCGGCCTGCTGAAAACAGACAAGGCTCGTACGGTCATGGCCCGTGGGCGGGGATAACATTCCCCGTGCCACAAGGACAAAACGGGTCTGGTTCCCAGGGTGGTCCTCGACCCGCCGGGCAACTGTGTCAAGGCCATACAGGCGCCCCGCGATCGCGGGTGCGATCGCGGCAGTCCCGTCCGGCTCGGTCTCACCGACGAGCCGGGCCGCCTCGGCAGTCGAGGCCGCGTGCACCAGCTGCGCCCCGTTCAGATTCTCGTGCAGGAACCGACGGCACTGGGCAAGCGCGACGGGGATCGAGACGACTCGACTGATGTCACCAAGATTTGTGCCCGCGGGTGCGAGAAGGTCCAGATGGATGTCCAGGACATGCTCCATCTGAATGAAGAGATCCGAGTCGAAGACGAGGTGGTCGAGAGTGGCGCTGACCGTGCCGTCGATCGAGTTCTCTATGGGGACGAAGGCGGCATCGACCTCGCGCCTGTCTGCGGCGTCGAGCGCGTCACCGATCGTCGACATCGCGACCGGCTCGACTTCGACCAGAGACGGAATCGACAGGAGGGCCTCCTCGCTGAAGGTGCCCTCGGGACCGAGAAACGCGATCCGCCTCCAACCCTGCACCGGTTTGTACATGAGGGCAGGATAGTAATACCCATGGACGAGCTCGAAATCCGGCGACTAATCGACGACCTGCGATCGGGCGCGTGTTCGCCGGACGACGCCGTGAGAAGATTGAGGAGACTCCCCTTCACGGAGCTGGGCTTTGCGAAAGTGGATCATCATCGATCGCTCCGCCACGGACTGCCTGAAGCCGTCTACGGGCCGGGCAAGACGCCGGGCCAGTGCGCGGCAATCGTCGCGGAGCTGCTCGTAGCCGATGGCGGCGGCCCGGTTCTCCTGACCCGCGCCGACGAGGCACAGCTCGCCGCGGCGCTCGAAACCTCACCGGGCGGCCAACGAACGCCTTCGGAGCCGGAAGTGGGCCGCCTGTCCACGGTCGTCTGGCGACAGCAACCTGACCGACCTGGCCGTGTGCTCGTCTGCACGGCCGGGACGGGCGACTTGCCTGTGGCCGAGGAGTGCATCGCCGTGCTCGGTGGGTTCGGGTTCCACCCCGGCCTCCTCGGCGATTGTGGGGTGGCGGGAGTGCACCGCCTATTCGCGTCGATGGAGGAAGTGACAACGGCCGATATCGTCATAGTCGTGGCCGGAATGGAGGGAGCCCTGCCGAGCCTCGTGGCCGGGTTGACTCCGGCACCGGTGATCGCCGTGCCGACGAGCGTCGGCTACGGGGCCTCGCTGGAGGGAGTGACTGCACTGCTCGCGATGCTTGCTTCCTGCGCGGCCGGTATTACGGTCGTAGGGATCGACAACGGTTTCGGTGCAGCGTGCGCGGCGGCGAGATTGCTCCGGTGACCGACAAAGATGACAAGGGCGGCGGAGAGCTCCACCGGATCGGACCGGCAACCTCGACAAAGGCGTGGGCCGGCGGGCGCGTCGCCTGGTTCCACTGCTTTTCGGGCATAGCGGGTGACATGGCCCTGGGCAGCCTCGTCGACGCCGGAGCCGATCCGGTAGAGCTTGGGCACGTGCTCGACCGGCTACCGATTGACGGATGGTCACTCGGGTTCGAGCCTGTACTGCGAAATGGCATCGCCGCCACACGTGTGGTCGTCAAGGTCCGTGACGACGCTGTCGTGAGGACGTTCCCGCATGTGATGGGCATTCTGGAAGAGGCCCGGATGCCCGAGCGGGTACGTGAGCGCGCTCGTCGCGGCGTTCTCACTTCTCGCGACCGTTGAGGGTCGCCTGCACCGTCGCCCGCGATCACAGGTGCACTTCCACGAGATCGGCGGTCACGACACGATCGTGGACATCGTCGGAACTGCCGCGGCTCTCGAGTTGCTCGAGGTGAGCACTGTTTCCGCGAGCCCGGTGGCCACTGGGCTGGGGATGGTCCGCAGCGCCCACGGCCTGCTCCCCAACCCTGCGCCGGCGGTCGTTGAGCTTCTTGAAGGTATCCCCACCCAAGGTCGAGACGTCGCCGTCGAGCTGACGACTCCTACCGGTGCAGCCATGCTGGCGGCCTGGGGCTCAACTTTCGGGCCGATGCCGGCGATGACGATCGAGGCGACAGGCTTCGGGGCCGGGTCTCGAGAGCTGGACGACCTGCCGAACTGCACTCAGGTCGTGATCGGCCTCCCGGCGGATTCTGCCCTCTCGTCGGCCCCGGGGGCAGGTCAGCTACTCGTCCAGCTCGAGACGAATCTCGATGACGTGACCGGCGAGACGCTCGCCCACACGGTTGCCGCGCTGCTCGACGATGGCGCGCTCGATGCCTGGGTGATACCGGTGCTGATGAAAAAGGGCAGACCCGGCCACGT
Organism: uncultured Acidimicrobiaceae bacterium; assembly: GCA_963836935.1. Taxonomy (GTDB): domain Bacteria; phylum Actinomycetota; class Acidimicrobiia; order Acidimicrobiales; family Bog-793; genus Fen-455. The sequence continues at coordinate 54,231 of CAWILM010000035.1, read as the reverse complement.
CTTGAACGTCTTGTGTGACCCAGTGCTCGTTGGTGATCTCCGCCATCGCCTGGCCGCCGAAACGGGCAGCCTCGGAGTGCGCGCTCACACCGTCGAGCGTTGGGCGGCACCGCGGCAATGGTCGAGGTCGAGGTGGACGGCTACCCGGTGCGGATAAAGGTCAGCCCAGGTCGAGTCAAGGTCGAGCACGCCGACGCCGCCCGGGTGGCCGGCCAGACCGGTCGGCCATTGCGGGAGGTTGCGGCCCGAGCCGAAGCCGCCTGGCGCGAGCAGTCCGGTGAAACTGATTCGCCACCGCGTCGCGACCCTGGCCCGGGAGGGCCGGTCACCCCGATGCGACCTTGATCCTCACCTCGTCGATCTGACCCACACCCTTGGGGGGAGTAGTGGCGGGCAGCCGCGGCAGGCTACCCGTGCCGACCGACACCCAGAGCTTGTAAGCCTCGCCCGCGACGACGCTAAGCGGCGGCAAGTTCACTTCGACCGACGACCCCGGCTGGAGGAGACCGACCCGCAAGGCGGTCGAACGACTTGGTGCACGTGAGGTCGGACGCCCGTTGGCCGAGAGGTCGGGAACAACTGATGCCGCGACCCAGATGCCCGAGATCTGAACGTTGCCCGAGTTTGCGACCACCAGGACGACCGAGAGCTGATGAGTCGGTGGAAGAACCGAGGTCGAGCCCAGCGGCGGGAGTTGCAAGGTCGTGGATGTCGACGTCGCCGTCGTTGAAGTGGAGGTCGAGCCTCGGGGACGTCCCCGTAACAGGAACCGTGGGGGGTGTCGTCGTGGACGTGGAGGTGGTGGTCGCGAACGTGGTCGTCGTCGGCAGTCCGGTGATCCGCACGACAGGGGGCTGCACGGTGACAGCCACGATCGACAAGTCAGAGCGGATCTGAAGCGCCGGGGTGCTGGACAGCCGCGCAACCCAGGACGTCGCAGACGCCTCAGCCCATGCAGCCGAGTGGGTGATCCATCTCGAGGATGGGAGACGGTTCCGGCCACTGGCGCGTCGGCAACGAGGATGCGAAGCTGCGGTAGTCCCTGTCACTGATCGTCATCTCCAGGCCCGCCTGGACAACAAGCTTCACGGCCCGCGCCCGCGCCGGTGCAGCCGAACTCGGGAGGGTCGAGCTGCCGGATCCTCCCCCGGACGAGCTCGTCGAGCCCGTCGAGAAGACCTCCGGCCCGATCGCGAGCGCGATGGCTCCGGTGAGCGTCCTAGCCGCTAGGGCGCGGGCCGCGAGAACGGCCTGGAGCAGATCCTCGGACCGGGGGCTTGGCGCCGGAACACCGAGGGACCCCAACTGGGCCAAGTTGTCCGAGGTCTCCGCGACGAGGTCTCCGAGATCGGCCTCTAAGGCCGTCCGGCCCAACGCGGTGGCGCTCTCTCGGACAAGGTGCAACGTCGACGCGAGCCTCGTGGACTCGTCGATGACTGGGATGACCTCTGCTACGTAAGTCTGAGCCGCGACGCGACTCGCGTGGGTCCCCGAGTTCACGACATCGGCAGCAACCTCGGCTACGACGACCGCGAGCACAATCACACCGGCGATCGCAGCCACGACACGTCTCGTCGGCCGGCGCGTGGAGGGGAAGGTCCCTCGTCGCCAGCCCACAGTCATCGCCGAAGAAGCTAGCCCCTGTACCGGCTGTTATCCGAGACCTCTTGCAGACCGCGGGTGCTCCCGAAGACGGCCCGCGTCCGTGGTGAGGCGGTCGATCTCAAGCGCCGGGCCGGATCAGTCTCCGGCCGCGCCCCTGGCCACGCTGACATCGCTCTTGGTCGACCGCCAGTTGACGGTCGGCCGGATGGCGTCGAACTCAACGTGGTCCTTGTACCGTTTGGCGGTCTCTATGAGCACCTCGATGGTGGCGTCCTCGAGGAAGTGCGGCTTGAGACCGAGAGCCGGCAACTGGGTCGCCACGGCGTTGTAGTAGTGCTCTTCCTTCTCGACGCGCGGGTCGGGGACGTTGTCGATCCTGACGCCGTCGCCGACGAGCTTCGCTGTCCACTCTGCGAGCTGGAGCACAGAGAAAGACTCCGTGAACTGGTTGAACACTCTGTACTCGCCGGGTTCCGGTGGATTGACACAGGCCAACTCGACGCAAGCCAGCGTGTCGCGGATGTCCAGCATGCCGCGGTGTCTGGCCACCCTTGCCGTAGACGGAAAGCGGGTAGCCGACCGCCGCCTGAACTGCGAAACGGTTCAGAACCGTCCCGAAGACACCGTCGTAGTCGAAGCGGGTCAAGAGGTCACGGTGCACGGTCGTCTCCGGAGTCTCCTGCCCGTACACGATCCCCTGGTTGAGATCGGTCGACCGAAGGCCCCAGATCCGACAGGCGAACTGAATGTTGTGGCTGTCGTGAACTTTCGAGAGGTGGTAAAAGGAGCCAGGCTGCTTCGGGTAGGGAAGCAAGTCGGTGCGCCCTTTGTGGGTGATCTGAATGAAGCCCTCTTCGATGTCAATGTTCGGAGTCCCGTACTCGCCCATCGTGCCGAGCTTGACGAGATGGATCGTGGGGTCGATGTCGGCGATCGCATAGAGCAGGTTCAAGGTGCCGACGACATTGTTCACCTGTGTGTAGACGGCGTGCTTGCGGTCGATCATCGAGTAAGGCGCGGATCGCTGCTCGGCGAAGTGGACAATCGCCTCGGGCGCGAACTCACGGATGGTCTGCTCGACGAACACGTCGTCGGTTAGGTCGCCTATGAACGGCTGCACGGTGTGACCGGAGACTTCCTTCCACGTCGTGACCCGCCTCTGCAACTGCCGGATGGGCACGAGACTGTCGACGCCCATCTCGGCGTCGTACAGGCGTCGAGCGAAGTTGTCCACGACACCGACATCGTGGTTTCGCGCGGAAAGGTGCAATGCGGTCGGCCAGCCAAGGTAACCGTCGCCACCGAGTACGAGGATCCTCATCGGTCTCTTCTTCTCCTTGTAGATCGCGGGTCACTACGCTGCCCAGTCGGCGTAGTGGCTGTGGGACTTCTCGCATTTGACCGCGACAGATTACAAACTCAAAGACCCAAGCCGGACTGTCGAATATGCCGGGACACGGCCCCCTAGGGAAGCCCGGGTGAAAGTCTAACGGAGCCAGCTGCCGCAATGCGAGTTTCGTGGCTACCCTAGGACTCTCGGGCGTCTCGCCAGCAGGGTGAACGCTCGGGTCGGGCCCGGGAGCCTTCGCCGTGGACGGACGTTGGTACCTCGATGTCAACCGTTTCGCCACGCGAACGGCGTGGGCACATGGTGTTATGTCGTTCTTCGCCCGCCCTTTGGCGCTCGCGATCCTCGTCGCCCTGCTCCTCGTCGCCCTGGTTCGCGCCCGAGTGGCCGGATTCGGCGGGACCGACCTTGACAGGATCGCCGCCCTTGTGTGGGCGGTCATAGGAGCCGCGCTGGCCTACGTGGTGTCACTGCCGGTCGTGCACCTGGTCGCGCGCGCTCGACCCTTCGTCGTCCTGCCGCAGGCAGTCGTGCTTGTCACAAGACCAGCTGGGTTCAGCTTCCCGAGTGAGCACACCGTGGTCGCCGGGGCTTTGGCGACTGGCATCTGGCTGGGCCGGTCCCGGCTGCTGGCGGCGGTTGCGACCCTGCTCGCGCTCGTCATCGCCCTGGCGGTCGTCTACAGCGGTGTCGCCTATCCCGGCGATGCGGCGGCCGGGCTGTTGATCGGGACGCTCGTCACACTCGTGCTGTATCCCCTCGCGAACGGGTCGCTGCGGGAACTGGTGCACTTGGTCGCCCGTTCACCCCTCAAGTTCCTCGTCGGAGGTGGCCGTCGAAGGCCGGCCGGTCCTGGACCTGCCGCACGCCCTGAGCAGGTCGGCGACAGTGGCGCCGTCCGGGTCTTGGCCCCTGACGAGGTACGCACACTCCGGGTCCTGCCGCCGGACAGGACGCGAGCAACCCGCGTGTTGCCGCGTGACAACGCGAGCACGGTCCGCGTCCTGCCGCCTGAGGAAACTGGAGCCGGTGCCGGAGCGGCGCAAGAGTGAACTTAGGCTGGTCATCAACGCCTCTCGGCGCGAAGCTCACGACGAGGCCGGTGTGGCGCAGAGGAAGCGCAGGCGACTTGTAATCGTCAGGTCGTGGGTTCGAGTCCCACCACCGGCTCTTTTCTTCTCTTTTGCGTTTCGCGAGGCACAGGAGGCGAGGTGTCGCGACTCCTGGACAACCTCGCCAAGCTCGAGGCTCTCGGTTCTCGCTCCGATCGCTCAGGGGATCAACACGATCTTGCCGTGAGTGTGACCCGACAGCAGCTCCCGGTGCGCGGCAGCCGCCTCTTCAAGACGGTAGGTGCCGGCTAACCGGACACGGAGCTTGCCCGCCTCAGCCTGGCGCACGAGTTCCAGGCGGGCCGCGGCGCGGATCTCGGTACCGGGATCTCCGCCCGGGCCAACGCCGATGACCTTGATGCCGAGTTCGACCCCGCGCTGGAAGGCGGCGATGGTCACGATCCGGTTGCGATCGGCGACCAAGGCAACTGACGCATTGAGTGCCTCGTCGTTACCCACGGTATCGATCGCCGCATCCACGCCGTCGGGGACGAGCTCGCCGATCCGCTCCACCAGTCCGTCACCGTAAACCACCGGCTCGGCGCCGAGTTCACGGAGGTAGGCGTGGGCCGCCTCGCTTGCCGTGGCGATGACACGAGCCTCCGGCGTTTCTGGCGAGCTGGACCGCCATGTGGCCGACCCCGCCGGACGCTCCGTGCACGACCACGGTCTCGCCGGCACCGATGGCTGCGACATTGAGCGCGTGCGCAGCAGTTGTTCCGACCAGCAGGAGCCCGGCGGCCTGTTCGAAAGAAAATGTCGATGGCTTGGGCACGACACTCGAGACGGGTGCGATCACCTGGGCCGCATAGGCGCCCCGGACCGGGTAGGCAATAACGCTGTCGCCGATACGTATCGGCCCTGCCGGCCCCTCGGCATCGCCGCCGACTGCACGCACGACACCGGCAGCTTCGTAGCCCAGATGTATCGGCAGTTGAGACGCGTCTTTACCGTACGCGCCGCTGTACATCTTGTAGTCGACCGGGTTCGTGCCCGCCGCCCTTACCTCGATCAAGACCTGTCCGGGCTCCGGCTCGCCCAGGGACTCGTCTATCACGGACAGCACCTCAGGTCCGCCGAACCCAGTAGCCACCACTGTGGTTGTCATGCTCTTGTGAACCGGTGCAGTTTCCGCACTATTCCTGGGTTGTCCGCAGCATCCGGCGGGACGGCCCCGCGTCGCCGTCGGACGCCTGCTGGCTGACCGCCTTGTCGTCTTCAGCTTCGTGCCGCGCCCTCGGTGGTCAGCCGCGGCGATCGCTCGCCTACTGGTGTCGACCGGAGCGGTCCACCTTGACCTGTACCTGACGGGCTACCGGTCGATCCCAGAGGTGGGCTGGCTTTTCCTAGTCCAGGCGATAGCCGCCTGCGGCCTGGGCATGGTTGTGCACGTGTCCGGTAGCCGGCTCGCCGCGGCGGGCGGTGTGGTGTTGGCTCTCTCGACACCTGGCAGTTACCTGTTGTCGCTGCGAATCGGACTCTTCAGGTTCAGGAAGGTCAGCGAGGTAACCATGCTCGCGGCCCTAGCCGTGTTCGTCCTTGGCGTTACCGAACAGCTCCGCTTCGCCGGACTGAAGGCAAACACAAGCAAGCCTTCCGGCAGGCTGCCGGCAGCCGTTCCGAGCGCCCACTGGGGGGCTTCCGCGTTGACGCTGCCGGGTGCCGTGCTGCTGGGCCTCTGCCTAGCATCCCCAGGACCGGCAACAACGAGTACCCGCTCGACCCCTGAGCTCCTCAAGACCGCAAAAGTCGGTGGTGTTGTCTGCTACCGAACCTGCGCCCTCTATTGGCCGCCGGTGGCTGGGATTCCCCGCGTGGGCCTGGGCGTGACCGGAGAGCTCGGCACTATCCGGCGTTCACACGGAGCTGCACAGGTCACCTATGACGGCCATCCCCTCACAGTTACGTTGGCGGTGGCGCTCCCGGTCAGGCGGCTAGCAACAACATTGACCTGCATGGCGGGTTGTGGCACGAGATGGGCGCATCCGGCTGAGCCCAGCCGACTCCAGGACCTCACGCCACCAACGGACGGGAAGGAATCCCTCGGCAAGAACGGAGGGCTCAGCGGTAGACGCGGGGGATGGTGAATATTCCGTCTCTGGGGCGGTCGCTCCGGCTCCCGGCCGATGATTCCGGTGGCGCTTCCTCTCCGGAATCGTTGCCGCTAACGACGACGTCGGCCATCACCGGGAGGAACTGGATGTCCTCGTCCAGAGGCAGCGCGTCCACTCTTGGGACGGCGTCACCCGGGCGTTCTTCGGCGCGGACGGTCGAGTAGCCGCCCTCCGCCGATCTGAGGACCACGTTGGCGCGCTTGCGCCTGCCTGCCGTCGGCACCTGCTGCATCTCCTTGCAGATGCGGTATGTGACCGGATACACGATCAAGGGCACCGCGATCGCCAGGAAACGGAACGAAGTCAGCACGACGTTCAGAGAGATCGACAGGTAGTTCGCAAGGACGTCGGTGGCACTCGCCCCGAACAGCACGAAGTAGAACGAGAACACGGCCGCACCAAAGGCCGTACGTTTCGGCCGGTCCCGCGGACGTTCCAGAATCTGGTGCTCCGCGTGGTCGTGGGTGATTCTCGCCTCGATGAAGGGCCACGCCTGCAGGACACCGAAAGTGATGCCTGGGAGAAGGATCGCCGGGAAGAAGACGTTCGGGATCATGTGGCCGAAGCCCACGATCTCCCAGCTGGGCATGATACGAAGCGCCCCGTCGAGCCAGCCCATGTACCAGTCCGGTTGCACCGCGTAGCTCACCTTGTACGGCACGTAGGGGCCGTAGAGCCAGACGGGATTGATCTGAAAGAAGGCGCTGAGAACGCCGGTGACCGCGACCGTCAGGCACATGAAACCGGTCGTCTTCGCGACGAATGTGGGCCACAGGGGGGCGCCCACGACGTTGCGGGGCGTGTTGCCGCGTCCTGGGAACTGCGTGTGCTTCTGGCGGACGAGCATGCCCAGGTGGGCGCTCAGGAGACCCACGATCACCGCGGGCAGGATGAGCACGTGGAGAATGAAGAACCTCGGGATGATGGCGTTGCCCGGGAAATTGCCGCCGAAGAGGAAGAAGGCGGCATAGCTGCCGATGAGCGGGATCGACTCGACGATCGAGAACGAGATCCGGATGCCCGTTCCCGAGACGAGGTCGTCGGGGAGCGAGTAACCGAGGAACCCGTTGAAGATCGCGAGAATGAGGAGAGTCGAGCCGACGATCCAGTTGAGCTCGCGAGGCTTGCGGAATGCTCCGGTGAAAAAGATGCGGAGCATGTGCACAACGATCGACCCGACGAAGATGTTCGCCGCCCAGTGGTGCATCTGGCGCATGAGCAGGCCGCCGCGAACCGCAAAGCTCAGGTTCAGCGTCGAGGCGAACGCCTCGGAGACGGGCTGTCCGCGAAGGGGGGCGTATGAGCCCTCGTAGATGACGTCCTTGCTCGACGGGACGAAGTAGAGGGTCAGGAATACCCCTGTTCCGAGGAGCACGATGAACGAGTAGAGGGCGATCTCGCCAATCAGGAACGACCAGTGGTCCGGGAAGATCTTGTTGAGCAGTTTACGTCCGGAGCCCGAGATCCCGAGCCGTTCGTCGAACCAGTTAAAAAGCGCGTCAATCATTGCCGCGCTCCCAGTACCCCGGTCCTACGGGCTCGTCGTAGCCGTCCTGGGCACGGAAGTAACCCTCGTCGTCGATGTAGAGCGGAAGTTGGGGCAACGGCCGCGGCGCCGGGCCGAAGATGGGGGTGGCAGCGTCAGTGACGTCGAACAGCGACTGGTGGCAGGGGCACAGCATCTCCTTAGTGAGCTCTTCGTAGAGGCCCACGGGGCAGCCGGCATGCGTGCACACCTTCGAGAAGGCGATGTAGCCCTGCGGCGCCCAGGTAGCCCGTTGCTTGGCGAATTGCGGCGGAGGTAGCAGGTAGCCGCTGGCGGGTGGCTGGTCGACCCTGATCAACATGGTCTGGGAGTACGCGCCCCCGATGTCGGTCTCCGGGAACACCGTGGTGAAGCCGCCCACCTCGAGATCGCCTGTCTTGATCCTGCGACCGGTGATGTCGACGAGATAAGAGCCGCGTCGCCAGGCGGTTTGGCGAAGCGTCTTTTCCGGGAGTGGGCCGAGTGAGCGCAGGAGCGGGAAAGCCAGCACGACACCGAGGATCCCCGATGCGATCCCGAGCGTCTTGACGAGAAAGCCCCGGCGCTCGACTGCAACCTTCCCGCGAATCACGAAGTCCTGGACGAACACCTCACGTTGGGCACTGGTCGGCACGAGGCTGTGCCGGGACTCCGAGAAGGGACCCCTCGGCATCAGATACCGGCCCCACACCACCATCCCGTATCCCAGTCCTGCGAATCCTATTGAGAAGGTCAGGGCGAGCCAGAAGTTGGACCAGTTCTGCCAATAGGCCGCGCCGAAGCCGGCAAATCCGGCGGCCGCCAACACGAACCCCGAGCTCGCCACGAGCTCGGCACGACGCGGGTTCTTGGCCGCTACCAGGAATTGCGGTGCGTCGACGCGGATCGATGTGACGGGGATCCTCACCCGGCGCTCCGGGCCGTCCGGTCGCGACGACCCGGCGGTGGTGTCAGCGCTATCAGGCATTTGCGAGCTCGGTTTGATCTTCACCCGCCGGGCCGTCCCCGTGACCGTCGGGAGTCTCGGAACCGTCATGGCCGCCATGGCCTTCGGGGCCATCGTCCTCCTCGGCCTCGGTGCGGTCGCCGACCCAGAGAGCAGCAAGCAGGCAGGCGCCCACACCGACGAACAGCCCGACGAAGCCCTCTGCGACCGGGCCCACACCTCCGAGAGAGAGCCCACCGGGACTGTAGGGACGCTGGATGTTCTTCACGACGTAGCCGACGATGTCGACAACTTGAGAAGGCGAAAGCGTCCCGGGCCCAAAGCGCGGCATGTTGCCGGGCCCGGTCCGGACCGCTTCCCAGACCATCGTCTTGGTCACACCGTGCAGCGGTGGCGCCTGGATGCCCCCGGCAAGAGCGTCTCCGGCACCTGTGATCGTGTGGCAGGGCGCGCAGTTGAGGGCGAACAGGCTGAAGCCTTCAGCTACATTCGCATGGGAGATGTCGATTCCGGAGGGGACCCCCGGATTGCCGAACGACGGAGACAAGGACGTCACATACCGCACGATGTCGAGGACCTCGGCGCGATCGAACTTTGCCGGTTTGCGCTCGGGCGCGGCCGTCGGCTCGGCGAGCGGCATCCACCCGCTGGAGAGCCAGAGGTCCACTGTTGCGCCGCCGACACCGAGAAGCTGCGGCGCCCGATTGCCGCCCTCGGCGCCGATCCCGTGGCAGCTGGAGCAATTCTGCACGAACAAGGTGCGGCCCAGCTCAAGCTGACTCGCGGTGGTCGGGCTGTCCTGGCTCGTGAGGCTGGCCGCGTTGACTCCACTCGGGGCTCCATCCGGGGAGACACCGCCCCGTCCCCCGCCGAGCAGGAACACACCAACGTAACCCGCCGACACGAGGAGCGCGAAGCTCAAGAGGGATCGCCGCCAAAAGGCCCGGGACGCGGTCACGAGAGCAGGAACAGGGCGCTGAACAGCCCGACCCAGACAAAGTCGACGAAGTGCCAGTAGTAACTGACTGCCTGGAAGACGGCGGTCTCACCGGGGTCCCCGCCCTTCATCGAGCCGGCAAGTCGGCCGAGGAGGGCGATCATGGCTACGAGCCCGAGCAGGACGTGAAGCCCGTGCAGGCCGCTCATGATATAGAAGAGCGAGCCATAAGCATTCGTGTGCACGCGAAAGGGAAGGGTTTTCCACTCGTAGGCCTGGTTCCCGAGGAACGCCGCGCCAAGGACGAAGCTTGTGATGATCCAGCTGCGGGCCTTCTTGTACTCCCCACGCTCTTGCGCCCACACGCCGAGCTGGAATGTCGGGCTCGAGGCCAGAAGTACGAAGGTGAAGATCAGCGCCTGGATCGTGTCGAGGTGTGTTCCGGGGGGAAACGTCCCCGCCGGCGGCCACGCAGGCATGTTGTGGGCGCGAATGGTGAAGAAGGCGGCGAACAGGCCGCTAAAGAACATGAATTCCGAGCCAAGCCAGACGACGACGCCAACGGCGAGCAACTGGGGCCCCCCCGGCTGCTGTCGGCTGTGCGGGCGCGGCAGTATCACTGCGTCGCTCACGGCGTACTTTCTAGCCCAAACACGCGCCCGAATCTAGCGGCTGGTACGGCGGCTATGGCCGGTCCGAAGGCCGGGATACTGTCATGCCGTGCGGGAGTTCGATTCTCCGTTCCTTCGGGCGTGCCGGTGCGCGCCAATGGAACGGACACCGGTTTGGTTCATGCGCCAGGCGGGGAGATCACTCCCGGAGTACCGGCGCTTGCGCGGGGACGGTGACATCCTCGACGCGATCGCCAAATCCGAACTTGCGGCAGAGCTGACACTTCAGCCCGTGCGCCGGTACGGGGTCGATGCCGCCATCCTGTTCTCCGACATTGTCGTCCCGCTTGCCGCCATCGGGGTCGGAGTCAGGATCGTCGCCGGACGCGGGCCGGTGATCGATGCGCCTTTCCGCGGCGATGAGGACCTGAGGCGTCTGCGACCTCTCGAACCTGAAACGGATCTCGCGCCCGTGCTCGAGACTGTCCGAATGGTCGCTCGCGAGTCGGACGTCCCGTTGATCGGCTTTGCCGGTGCTCCGTTCACCCTCGCGAGCTACCTCGTCGAGGGCGGCCCCTCCCGAACCTTCGGCCGCACGAAGGCTCTCATGCACGGTGAGCCTGCGCTTTGGACCCGGATTGTCGATCGGCTTGCTGACATCGCCCTGGCGACACTGAGAGCCCAGGTCCAAGCTGGCGCCTCGGCAATCCAGCTCTTCGACAGCTGGGCGGGTGCACTTTCCGCCGCGGACTACGCGACCTTCGTTCTGCCTGCTTCGCGCAAGGTGCTCGAGGGGACACGAGCGCTGGGCGTGCCCAGGATCCATTTCGGCGTCGGCACCGGAGAGCTGCTCGGTCTCATGTCCGCGGCGGGGGCTGACGTCGTGGGTGTCGACTGGCGTGTGCCCCTTTCGGTGGCCCGTGATCGAATCGGCGCGGGGAAGGCCGTGCAGGGGAACTTGGACCCCGCCATATGCCTCGCACCGGTCGCCGTCGTGATCGAAGAAGCGACCAAGGTACTGGAAGACGCGGGCGGAAAGCCGGGGCACATCTTCAACCTTGGGCACGGCGTACTGCCCGAGACAGATCCGGCGGTACTGGCTCGGGTGGTCGAGACGGTCCACAACTGGAGACCGGGCGCACGCGCAGATGAGACTGCCGGGTGATGGCACCCTCTTCGAGACGAACCGGGGTCCTCGTCATGGCGTACGGGACCCCGCCCTCACCCCGACAGATCGAAACTTTCTACACGGACGTGCGCCGCGGACGTCCACCAAGCGCGGAGCAGCTGGCCGACCTCACAAGGCGCTACGAATCGATCGGTGGCGTCTCTCCCCTCTCGCGACACACCGCAGAGCAGGTGGCCGGCATCCAGCAGCAACTCGAGCTCAGATCGCCCGGCCGCTACCTGTGCTTCCTCGGCAACAAGCATTCCGACCCCCGCATCGAGAGCGCGATCGAGGGCCTGGCCGCTGAAGGGGTGCACGGCTTGGTGGGCCTCGTCCTTGCGCCCCACTACTCCCGGGGCAGCGTCGGGGAGTACGTTTCCCGGGCGAGAGAGCGCGCGGGCGAGCTCGGCATGCCCGCGGCGTTCGTCGAGAACTGGTACGAGCACCCCGTGCTCATAGAGCTTCTCGCCGCGCGAGTCGCCGACGCGCTCGGGTCGCTCGGGCCCGATGGGACCGCCGGCCGTGAGAACGGAAGGCTTCTCCTGCTCGTCACCGCGCACAGCCTCCCGTTGCGCGTCGTCGCCGACGGCGACCCCTACGCCGACCAGCTCCGGCGGACCGGTGAACTGGTGGCGTCGGCGTCGGGCCTCGGGCGCTGGGACATCGGCTGGCAGAGCGCCGGCCGGACACCGGAGCCTTGGCTGGGACCAGACATCCTGGAAAGGTTGCGTTCACTGCCGGGTGAAGGAGTGGACGCGGTGGTCGTCTGCCCGGCCGGCTTCACCTCGGACCACCTGGAGATCCTCTACGACCTCGATATCGACGCGAGCCGCGTCGCCACCGAGGCGGGCATCGCCTTCGCCCGGACGGCGTCGTTGAACGCCGATCCGCGGATGTGCGCCGCGCTGGCCGAGCTCGTTATCGACCGCGCGCGAAAGAGCTCTAGGGTCATGAACCGCGTCGTGGCCGTCGTCGGCGGTGGGATCAGCGGGCTGGCGGCTGCGCGCGTCCTGGCTGGCGCTTCCCCTGTCAGTCGCGAACTCCGAGCCGGCTCGGACCGTGAGGACGTCGGACACGACACAGAGGTCATCTTGCTCGAGTCCGATGACCGTTTCGGGGGCAAGATCCTGTCCGGCGAGTTCCGGGGACGTGCGGTCGATTTCGGTCCGGACAACTTCCTCACACGGAACGCGAGTGCTGCGGAGCTGTGCAGCCAACTCGGGCTCGGCGACGATCTCGTGGCACCGGCGACAAGCTCCGCTTCGGTGGTGGCGCGGGGACGGCTGCGCCCGCTACCGGCAGGGCTGATCCTCGGTTTGCCTCCCGACCTCGTCGCCCTCGCCCGGTCGCGGATCGTGAGCGGGCGAGGGCTCGCCCGGGCCGCACTCGACCTGTTGGCATTGGGCCCACCGATCTCGGCCTCGAGCCTCGGGCTCCCCGCGCAGGACCGTGTCGGCAGCCGCATCGAAAAGGACGCCACCGATGCCCGAGACCCGGGCGGTCCCGAGTGGAGCGCGGCCTCGATCCTCGAGACACGGCTCGGCCGGGAGCTTGTCGAGCGCCTCGTGGACCCCTTGCTCGGCGGCATCAACGCCGGTGGCCTCGACCAGCTCTCCCTTGTCGTTGTGGCACCCCAGGTGGCAAGGGCACTTGCCGGGCACCGCAGCGTGACGCGGGCGCTGAGACTGCTGTCCCACAACACCCGAAAGCCGGCACCAGGCGCCGGCACGAAGGCGTGGCCGTTCTTCCTCGGGATGCGAGGCGGGCTCGGCTGTATGGTCGACGCACTCGTGGCCGATGTGCAGAACCGGGGCGCACAACTCCGAACTGGGACAGCTGTCACGGCCCTCCGGCTGGTCAAGGACCGCTACGAGCTCGAAACAGCAGACGGGACAGTCATTGCGGACGGCGTGGTGATGGCAGCGCCCGGGTACGTGGCCACGCGGCTGCTCGTCGACAGTGCTCCGGTGCCAGCCGCGGAGCTCGGTTCGATCCCACATTCGAGCGTCGCGCTCGTCACGCTCGCCTGGCGCTCGGATGCCATAGCGAGGCTCCCGGCGGGAAGCGGTTTCCTGACACCGCGTTGCGAGGGCCGGGTCGTCACCGGCTGCACGTTCCTCTCTGCAAAGTGGCCCGATACGGCGTCGGCCGACGAAGTCGTCGTCCGCGCCTCGACCGGCCGTTACGGCGACGAGCGACCGTCATCAATGTCCGACGAGGACCTCGTCCTGGCAGTGCGCAAGGACCTGCGGGAACTGATCGGTACATCCACCCCGCCACTTTCCAGCCTGGTGCAGCGCTGGCCACGGGCTTTCCCGCAATACCTGCCTGGGCACCTCCGCAAGATCGAGCGGGCGCAGACGGCCCTCGCCGAGCTGCCGGCACTCGCGCTGGCGGGTCCATCGCTGGGCGGGATCGGCATCCCTGCATGTTTGACAACTGGCGAGCGAGCTGCGCTGGAGGTTCGCGATCGCCTGGGCCGGTGAGACGCACGCGCCGGGTCGTGGTGTGGTTTGCGCCCCTCCTAGGTGGCGTCCTCGTGGCATTTTCGCTGCCGCCTTTCGGGCTGTGGCCTTTCGCCTTTGTCGGAGTGGCACTCCTCGCCTGGGCAGTAAGGGATCGGTCGATCGGCGCCAGGACAGCGGCCGGATTTCTGGCGGGCGGTGGCCAGTTCGCCATCGGTCTCGCCTGGGCCGACAAGTTCACGTTCCTCGGCTATGCCGGGCTCATCATCATCTATGCGGCCATGTTCGCTCTTGCGTGCCTCCTGGTCCCGACCGGCCCGGTCAGCATGCCGGCCCTGGCAGCGTTGCTGACGCTTGCGGAATGGGCACGCGGGCATTGGCCCTTCGGCGGCGTGCCACCTGGCGGGATCGCGCTCGGGCAAGTGAGCGGCCCCCTCGCCGGCACGGCGCGCATCGGTGGCACGGTCCTCCTGGTTGGCGCTACCTACCTTGCCGGCGTGTCCGCGGGCGACTTCGTCGTCACCTGGTTCCGACGACGCCGAACAGGCGACGGCGCGCACGGTACTGGGCTCATCGGGTGCTCCCTCAGCCTGAGCGTCGTGGCTGCGCTCGCCCTCTGGGGTGTGTTCGCCGCTGACGGCGGACCCCCGGTGCGGACGCTGCGCGCCGCCATCGTGCAGGGTGGGGGCCACCGCGGACTGTCCGATCTCCAGGTCCCGGCCTCGGTCGTGTACGCCGCGGCGCTGCGGGCGACCATGTTGGTTCGTCCGCCGGTCGCTCTCGTGTTGTGGCCCGAGGACGTCGTCGCGCTCGGCCAGCCCCTCAAGGGCACGCAGGAAGCTCTTCAGCTCTCCGAGATCGCCCGCGACCTTCACACGACGCTTTTCGCCGGCGTCACCTGGCCCGTCGGAACGACCCGGTTCCGAAATGAGATCGTGGTCTACGGACCCTCCGGGGCCCTCGTCGCTTCGTTCGAAAAGGTCCACCGGGTCCCCTTCGGCGAGTACGTCCCGTGGCGGTCGTTCTTCGCCCACTTCGCGGACCTCGAGGCTGTTCCCCGCGACGCCATCGCAGGACATGGGAGCGGAATGATGGTGACACCGGTGGGACGTGTCGCCGTGCTCGTGTCCTACGAGGTGTTCTTCCCCGGCCGCGGGCGCTCGGGCGTGAGGGCCGGCGGTCAGCTCATCTTGGTCCCGACCAACACGTCCTCGTACTCCAGCGAGCAGGCCCCCGCCCAGGAGATCGCGGCTTCCCGCCTGCAGGCGATCGAAGAAGGCCGTGATTTGTTGCAGGCAGCGCCGACCGGCTACTCGGCCGTCATCGACAACCACGGAGACGTACTCGAACAGACGCCCCTCTCGGTCATGGCGGTGCTCAGGACAAACGTCGCGCTGCGCGACGGGGTCACGCTCTATACCCGCGTCGGCGATCTGCCGACGGTCTCACTGGCGCTGTTCGCGGTGTTGGCAGGCTGGGTGGTCGCCGTCGTGGCACGCCGCCGCGAGCGGCGACGGGGTCTCAGGCAACCCGCCGGCCCCGCCAGGTGAAGCGACCCAGTCCCGCCTTGCCCGTCGCGGGCATTTCGTCAGCGAACGTCAGCGACCGGGTCGACGAGCTCACCTTTTGCCAGCGCGGGCATTCCCGGCGCGAGCGCACCGGCATCGCCGTTGGCCGGCACCGCGACCTCAGGCGCCAGCTCAACGTGCTCGTCTTGTGCAGGAACCTGGGTCCTGGCTCCGAAGAGGTAGCGGTTGAAGATGAAGTAGCGCGCCGACCAGATGCAGGCGTAGGTGAGCAGGTTGGCACTGTTGACTATCAGGGCACGAGCGAGGGATCCGCTCGCGATCCGGTCCGCGTTGTGCGCGGCGACCCCGACCGCCGCCGTCGAGAGCACCATGGCGGTGAAGGAGATCGTCCAGAACGGCACGACCTCCCGCCAGACCTTCGAACGGCCCTTCTTGCCCCAGGTCCATGTGCGGTTGAGGTAGTAAGCCGGGAGGGAGGCGACGGCCGTGGCGATGACATTGCACTCCATCGCCGATCCGACCTTCCAGATGTGGTAGGTCGAGAAGAGCACGACCTGGGAGACGATCGTCGAGACGACCGAGACCGAGGCGTACTTCCAAAGGCGCCTGAAGTGCTCCGTCCGCCGGAACGCGACAACCCGGCTCACTAACGAGGCCATGAGGGAAGTCTATCGTCTCATCCGTGACAGAGGCCCTGAGTCAGCTCGTCGAACTGCTCGACCTCGAGGCCATCGAGGTGAACGTCTTCCGGGGCAGGAATCTTGACGAAACCCGTCTGCGTGTCTTCGGCGGCCAAGTGGCCGCGCAGTCACTCGTCGCCGCCGGACGGACGGTCGGCGCGGGCCGGGTCCACTCCCTCCATTCGTACTTCCTGCGCCCTGGAGATCCGACGGCGCCCATCCTCTACGAGGTTGATCGCATCCGCGACGGCCGGTCATTCACCACCCGGCGCGTCGTAGCGATCCAGCATGGCCGGGCCATATTCAACCTCCAGTGCTCGTTCCACATCGATGAGGGTCCGGGCTTCGTCCACCAGGCCGAGATGCCCGAGGTGCCCCGGGCCGACGACCTGGCGACAGTCCGCGAGCGCCTCGAGCCCTACCTCGACCAGTTGCCGGACTGGTTCGTGGTGGGCCGGCCACGACCGATCGATCAGCGTTACATCGGCGATCTCCCCTGGTTGCCGCCGACCAGCCAGGAGACCCGCCAGCGGTTGTGGGTGCGCGCGGACGGGGAACTGGCCGATGATCCGCTGCTGCATGCCGCTGTGATCGCGTACGCCTCGGACATGTCGATCATCGACTCGGTGCTGAAGCCGCACGAGGTCCGATGGAGACAAGGCACGACCATGGTCGTCAGCCTGGACCATTGCATGTGGTTCCACCGACCCTTCCGCGCCGACCGGTGGTTGCTCTTGGACCAGGATTCTCCCAACGCCTACGGCGCCCGCGGGCTGGCCAGAGGGCTCATCTTCGACGAGGAGGGTCGCCTCGTCGTCAGCCTCGTGCAAGAGGGTCTGGTCCGAGTAACGTCACAGGACCTGCACCCGCAAGAAGGCCCCGGTGACGGCACGTGAGCGTGGCCTTCGACTTCGGCTTCGGGGTCTTCCTTCTCTTGATGGCCGTGCTGGCCGTGTTCGTGCTGCGCTTCGCGATTCGGGTGGGCCGCGAACGCCCGCCGGACACGGGTGCTGACCCCGAAGCCGGCCCTGTGACGAGGCCGGGCCGCTAACTGAGCTAGACCAAGCCGCCGCGGCGGCTCTCGTAGACGACCCCGACGAGGGCCGCGACAGCCAGGAATAGGCCGACGGCCAGCGTCCAGGCGCCGAAGACGAGCGCCAAGCCCACAAAGGTGGCACCGAGGCCGAGGACGAACGGCCAGATGCTGGATCCGGGAAAGGCTCCGACAACGCCTGCCCCGTCCCTGAGGGAGGCCTTGGGATTGTCAGACGGCCTCGGGGACATGCGCCGCGACCACCATAGGTAGTAGCCACCGGGCACGCAGCCCAACAGGAACGTCCCGAGCAGCATGACGGTGCCGGCGTCCTCATGGCTCATCAGCCAATAAGCGAGGCCGACGAGCCCGAAGAAGATGCCAACAAACAAGAGGACGTATGACTCGACCTTCATCGGTCGAGCTTCCCCGGAGTCTGAGCCGTTCGGTCCGTCAAGCCCGACGTCCTCGAGCAGCACGGTTCCCCCACCCACCGAGGCGACAAGGCCGGGTCGCCTCGGCCGCGCATGGTCGAGAATCCGGTCCTCAGGGTGGTTGTGGTCCCATACCGGTCGCTGGGACCTGATGGGCGGGATGCGCAGGAAATTGTGGTGCGGCGGAGGAGAGGTCGTCGCCCATTCCAGGCTCGACGCGTCCCAGGGGTTGTCACCAGCGGGGATCGGCTTCCACCACGACACGAACGCGTTGACGAGAAAGACCAGCACCGCCAGGAAGAGAAGAACCGCACCGGCGCTCGAGATCCGGTTGAGTGTTGTGAACCCGTCACTCGCCGCGTACTCCGCGATGCGCCGCGGCATCCCTTTGAGGCCCAACAGATACTGCGGGTCGAAGGTGACGTTCGTGCCGATGAACATCAGCCAGAACGACAGCTTGCCCAGCCCTTCCCGGAGCATTCGCCCTGTCATCTTCGGGTACCAGTAGAAGAACCCGGCGAAAGCACCCATTACCAGTGCCATGACGACGCTGTGGAAGTGGGCGACTACGAAGTACGTGTCGTGCGTGGCGAAGTCCACCGGCGGCGAAGCCAACAAGATCCCGCTCACTCCGCCGATCAGGAAGGTGGCGAGGAAACCGACGCAGAACAGCATCGGCGTGTCGAACTTCACCGAACCGCGCCACATCGTGCCGATCCAGTTGAAGAACTTGATCCCGGTCGGTACGGCGATCAGATACGACATCAGGCTGAAGAAGGGCAGCAGCACCACACCGGTCGTGAACATGTGGTGCGCCCAGACGCTCGTGGACAGGGCCGCGATGGAGATCGTCGCGAACACCATGCCCCGATAGCCGAAGATCGGCTTGCGAGAGAACACCGCGATCACGTCGGTCACGATGCCGAAGAAAGGCAACGCGAGGATGTACACCTCCGGGTGGCCGAAGAACCAGAAGAGGTCCTGCCAGAGAACCGGTACCCCACCACCTGATACCTCGAAGATATGAGCGCCGAGGTGCCGGTCGCACCAGAGCAGCACGAGGGCGCTCGTGAACACCGGGAAGGCGATGAGGATGAGGATGCCGGTCACAAGCATGTTCCAGGTGAAGATCGGCATCCTGAACATGGTCATGCCGGGGGCCCGCAGGTAGTAGATCGTGGTGACCAGGTTGACCCCGGTGAAGATCGCCGAGAATCCGGTGAGGACGAGGGCGACGATCCAAAGATCCGGTCCCGCGCCCGGGGTGTTGATCGAGTTGGAGAGCGGCGCGTAGGCCACCCAGCCGAAGTCGGCGGCTGATCCGGTCGTCAAGAAACCCATCATCATGAGCGAACCGCCGCCCAGGTACAGCCAGTAGGAGAGGGCGTTGAGCCTCGGGAAAGCCATGTCCGGTGCGCCGATCTGCAACGGCACGATGTAGTTCGCGAGCCCACCGAACGAGACGGGCCCGACGAACAGGTAGATCATCAAGCTGCCGTGCATCGTGAACATCTCGTTGTAGGTGTGCTGCGACAACAACGTGCTGTCAGGGCTCGCCAGCTGCGCCCGGATCAAGAGGGCCATGGCACCGGCCATGAGGAAGAAAACGAGCGCGGTGACCGTGTAGTTCTTGCCGATCACCTTGTGATCGGTCGAGGTGACCCACTTCAAGAACCCGGACGGGCCAGCCTCATGTTCGTGCGCCGGGCCCTCGTCGAAAACCGCGGGCCGCTCGGCAAGAAGGGTCATGCGGCTACCCCCCCGACAGACTGGGAACTCAACCACGCCTGGAAGGCCCCCGGCTTGACGACGCGCACATTGAAGAGCATCTCGGCGTGATAAAGACCGCAGTACTGCGCGCAGTGGCCGGCAAAGACGCCCGTGCGGACCGGGGTGAAGTCGAACCTGTTGGTGACGCCGGGCAGCGCATAGCGGCTGAAGTTGAACGCCGGGATGTAGAAACCGTGCACGACGTCAGCCGAAACGAGCACGACCTGGGTGGTCTCACCGAGGGGCAGGACGAATTGTGGGTACTCAGCCGACGTCGGGTTGCCTGCGAGCACGGGCGGCCTGGTCTGTGATGTCTCCACCAGCGCGACCTGCTTGCCCGTCGAGTTGAGGTAACTGAAGCTCCAGCCCCATTGGAATCCCGTCACCTTGATGGTGACGGCGGGGTGCGGGGCGAGGGCGTCGATCTTGTTCTCCGTCTTGACTGTGTAGAAGAAGATGACCCCGACGATTATCAGCGGTATGGCCGTGTAGATGATCTCAACAGGCAAGTTGTCGTGGAATTGCCTGGGGACCTTGTTCGGGTCACGGCGGCGGTAGGCGATGACGGCCCACAAGATCAGACCCCAGACGATCACCGCGACGGCGAGGCCGGCGATCGTCATCCAGGACCAAAGCTTGAACTCCGCCTGGCCTTGGGTCGTGGCGCCGCGGAAGGCCCCGAAAGTCGGCAGGGTGCATCCCCCAAGGCCGAGCGCGAGTGTGCTGAGCAGCAAAAGCGCGCGACTCGTCTCAGTTTGGCGACCCCCGGAATCCCCACTGGCCGAAGACTCTAACCAAATAATTCGCGGGCCGGTCAAGCACGCGCCCGAAGGCGGCTGCGACGCTGTCAGAACCTGCCCGAGCTGTCTGCCGAGCCGGGCTGAGCTGCGGCTCAGCACCGTTCCAGGCGCCCTTCCCCTGGACGCCTCGGCCACCTCTGCAGCCTCGCCGAACGACCGCTTCGCCGTGCCCGCCGCGCCGTCAGCTAGGCGCCGTGAGCGACCTGGGACACACCGTGAACGACTAGGACGCCTCCGGCGTCTTCGCCACGCGGACCGCGCGCCCGAGGCGCCGCGCGTGCCCGGTCGCCCGACCGAGACCCCGTGCCGCTACCAAGGGAGCATCGGAACCGCGGACCTTAGCCACTGCAGTGCCCACGACGCGGCCTGCCGCCGTGGCAACAGTCGAGACGGCGTCGGATCCGCCGCCGGCGCCCGTACCGTCTGCAACACCCGCTTGCGCGCCCCGCCGGCTGGGACGCGGGCGCGGAACGATCGCGGTCGTGAGCGACATGCGGACCAGCAGAACAGCCACGGCCTCACTGAGGACGACCGCGATTATCTGCAGGTCATGCAGGTACAACAAGGGCGAGACCGCGAACCCGGCGGCGAGAACCAGGTCGAGGTAGATGTGCAGCCGCCTGGGAATGATCCTCAGGGCCGCGAGCGGCCCCTTGGTCACAAAAGCGAACGCGCCGACCACAGCCCCGGCGACCATCAGTACTACTGCCGGGCGCCCGCCCATGTGCACGCCCACGACGACGAGAGCAGCTGCGAGGGCATATTCGGCCAGCTGGTGCCCGCCAAAGGGGACCTGTCGACGCGACGACCCTGTCGACGCCATCACCTAAGGATGTGTCGAGTGGTGTGGCTCAGTTGGACTGAACTGGGCCGGACGTCTTGTCGTCACCCTGGGAAGCGGACGTGTCACCCTTGTCCGGGTCGCCCTGCTCCATGCCCTTCTTGAACTCGTGGGACGCGCTGCCGAGCCCGCGAGCGAGCTTGGGAAGCCGTGACCCTCCAAAGAGGAGCACGACGACGACGACTGCAATCACGATCAAGCTGTCGGGACCAATGAGATCGGCAAGCATCCCGGTGATCACCTGCCTTCCTTTCCGAGGACTGTCATCAGGTTAGACGCATCGGGGCGGCTTCGTGCATCCGGACCCACGCCTGTCTACGGACCTGGTCGGCGATTCAGATCATCGGTCTCCGCAGCGGCGCCCGGCGAGGATCGCGAGACCTGGGATGGGAGGCCGACGAGCACGAGAAGAGCCCCCACGAGGGCGACAGCCCCGCCGACGGCGAGCGCCACCTTCATGCGGTCCTGGTAACGGGTGGCCAGCACGCTCCCGAACACCGCCACACCGAGCGCCCCGCCGACCTGAAGGGCCACGGCGTTGGACGCCGACCCGACCCCTGAGTCTCCCTGGGGGACCGCACCCACAACGGAGTTCGTCGCCGTCGGCAGCAAGAGGCCGGCACCGAGCCCGATCAGGAGCATGCCGGGCAGGACTCCCCGTAGGTCGTGGCGACGCTGCACACCGATGAGACTTGCCACAGTCCGCCCGCGATGGCGGCGAGGCCAGCGGCGACCGTGTCCTTGATCCCGATGAGGCGGGCCACGACAGGGGACAACGGCGCGCTCACAACGAGCACGATCGCGATCGGCAGGATGCGCAGCCCGGCCTGCAGCGGTGAGTAACCGAGGTCGAACTGCAGGAATTGCGTCTGTACGAACAGCGCCCCCAACAGGCCGAAGGTCGCGAAGCTCTCACAGCCGGCGGCCACGGAGAACCGGCGATCAGACAAAAACTCCAGCCTCAGCATCGGGTGGCGGCTGCGGGCCTCGGAGACGACGAAAGCAAGAAGCACGACGAAGCTGGCCAGCCCGACGCCGATCACCTCCCCGGAAGCCCAGCCCTCGGTCGGAGCCTCGATGATTGCCCAGAGCAGCGGGCCCAAGCCGGCGGATGGAGAGAAACGCACCGGCGGGATCAGGCTGGCCGGCCACAGGGTTCTTCGAGTCGGGCACAAGCATCGGGGCCCCCACGAACCCTGCCACGACGATCGGGACGTTCACGAGGAAGACCGAGCCCCACCAGAACCTCGCAAGCAGCAGGCCGCCGGCGATCGGGCCGATCGCGATGCCGAGCCCGATCGTCCCGGCCCAGGCACCGATGGCATCGGCCCGCTCCGTCGGATCGCGGAAGACGTCGTTGATGATCGACAGCGAAGCGGGGATTGTCAGCGCCGCGCCCATCCCCATGACCGCCCGCCACACGATCAAGAATCCCACCGAACCCGAGAACCCAGCGCCCGTGGATGCTCCGCCGAAGAGGGTCAGACCGATGAAGAAAAGGCGCCCGCGGCCGAATCGATCAGCCAGGCTGCCTCCGACCAGCAAGAGCCCCGCAAAGACCATCGCGTAGGAGTCGACGATCCACTGCAGCCCGCTCGAGGTCGCGTGCAGCTTGCGCACGAGGGTCGGCAGCGCCACGTTCAGGATCGTGTTGTCCACATTGACCACCAGGGCCGAAACGCAGATCACCGCCAAGGTGGCCTGTCGGACCCCCCCGCCGCTCGGGTCGTGGCGCTTGCCTCGGTCGAGTCGGCAGGCCCACGAACCGCGAAGGCTACAGGCACCAAGCGCGCCCGATAAAGGCGCGTAGTTCGTCGCCGGCGTTCCCCCGCCGGTCGCTGCGACAGCTCTGCTGGTGGTACCCCCCGGGCGGCCGGAGGGCCGTTCCCATCCGTCAATACGACGCGGACCGGTCGGCTCACCTTATGGTGGAGGCACCGACGGCAAGGGGGGTGAGTCCATTTGACGAAGTCGACACGCACGACCGCCCTCTCCCCTGGTCGGCCTGCACCGGCCGCCGAACGCTCGGACCGAGCCCACAAGCACCTTTCGGCCATGGGCATCGATCAGGCGAAGACGACACCGTTGCTCTACCGGGGCATCGACCGCGCCGAACTCATCGAGGACTTCCGACTCGCGTGCATCTCGCGCGCTCTGGACGACCGCGCTATCACCCTCCAACGCCAGAGCCGGGTCTATTTCGAAATAGCCGGAGCCGGCCATGAGGCACTGGGGCTGGCGATGGCGCGCTCGCTTCGTCCCGGTTATGACTGGCTGTTCCCCTACTACAGGGATCAGGCGCTCGTCCTAGGCCTCGGGGTGACAGCCCGCGACATCCTGCTCCAGGCAGTCGGCTCGGGCGAGGACACGAGGCTCGGGGGGTCGCCAGATGCCGGCTCACTGGGGGAACAAGGCACTCAACATCGTCTCGCAGTCGAGTTGCACCGGCAGCCAGTGCCTTCCCGCCGTCGGGTGTGCCGAGGCCTCTCGCTACATCGTGCCGCGGGATCTTCCCGGCTGCACCGCCCGAACCGACGAATTGACTTACGTGTCGCTCGGCGAGGGGGCGACCTCGGAGGGCGAGTTCTGGGAGAGCCTCAACAGCGCTTGCCAGCTGCACCTCCCGCTCTTGTACCTCGTTGAGGACAACGGGTGGGCCATCTCGGTGCCTGCTTCCGAGCAGGCGCCGGCCCCCATCTCCGATCTCGTGCAGGGCTTCCCCGGCCTCGCCGTCCACAAGGTCGACGGCACCGACTACTTCGCCTGCAGGTCGCTCGCCGCTGCGGCGACGGCACGCGTGCGCGCCGGTGAAGGGCCCTGCCTTATCCATGCGATGGTGACCCGACCGTACTCGCACTCGTCCCAGGACACCCAATCGAAGTACCGGTCCGCCGACGACCTCGAGGAGGAAGACGGCGCGGGACCCGATCCTTCGCCTCGAGCGCGAACTGATCGAGGCGGGTGTGCTCACGACCGCTGAGGCTGCCGAGACCCGGGAGAGCGTTCGATCACTGATCGCCGAGACCGCGCAACAGGTCCTCCGCTCCCGTAGACCGGATCCGGCGGCGGTGACCGACCACGTGCTGGGGCTACCTGTGATCCCCGAGCCGAAGACAGGGCTGGGCCCGGACCCGTCGGTCGGGGGCGAAGGGGAGGACGGCCTCAAACTCGTCGGCATGGGCGAGGCGATCCGACTGGTTCTCTTCGAGCAGATGAGGTCCGATGAGCGCATTCGCGTGTTCGGACAGGACGTCGCCGACGCGACCGCGGACATCATCGACCGCGTGGAGGGAAAGGGCGGAGTCTTCGGCACCACGCACGGGCTCCAACGCGAGTTCGGGACAGCCCGGTGTTACAACGCCCCGCTCGCCGAGGCCAACATCATCGGACGCGGGATCGGCCAGGCCCTGCGTGGACTTCGCCCGTGCAGCGAGATCCAGTTCCTCGACTACATCTGGCCGGCGATGCAACAGATCCAAGCCGAGGCGGCGACGATGAGGTGGCGCTCAGAGGGGCGGTTCACCGTTCCGTTGGTGATCCGAGTCGCTGTCGGCGGTTATCTGACCGGCGGTGCCATCTGGCACTCGCAATGTGGTGAGTCCATCTTCACTCACATCCCGGGTCTGATCATCGTCATGCCGTCCCGTTCCAGCGATGCGGCCGGTCTGCTCCGGACCGCGTTCCGGTGCGAAGACCCCGTGATGTTCCTGGAGCACAAGCATCTGCTCCGCCAGAAGTACGCCCGGGACGCACTCACGCCCGCCGATTACCTGATCCCGCTCGGCAAGGCCGCGACGGTTCGCCAGGGCAGCGACCTCACGATCGTCACGTGGGGTGCCACGGTGCACAAGTCGCTGGAGGCTGCAGAGGAACTCACGGCCGGCGCCGCGAGCGTCGAGGTCATAGACCTTCGCTCCCTGATCCCATGGGACAAAGAGGCAGTCGCGTCGTCTGTCGCGCGGACCTCTCGCCTCCTCGTGGTGCACGAGGACGTGCTGACGAGCGGCTTCGGGGCAGAGGTGGCCGCCTGGACAGGAGAGGCGTGTTTCCGGGAGCTGGATGCGCCGATCTCGAGAGTCGGCGCGACCGACACCTTCGTCGCTTACGAACCCACCTTGGAACAGGCGATCCTCCCGCAAGCCCAGGACATAGTCGCGGCCGCGCGGGCGCTGCTCGCCTATTGAGCTTGCGGCGGCCGACGGACGCTCCAAGGAAAGAGGAGGGCTGATCCCTCGGAGTGCGTCCGTACGGCCGCCAATACCGTCATGCCGCGTCCCATGGAGGCGCGTCCTTCGGTGTCTCGCCGCAATCGCCCGCCCGGTCGGCAATCCAGGCGGCACCGCAAAGGTTGGAGAGGTGACGCACAACAAGTGGGGTGCTGCGCGTCGGAGGTGGCTGCGAGGGCGAGGAGGGTGAGGACGCACGACCCCGGGCCAGGGCCGGTATGTGCGGAGTACGCGAGGCTGAGGCGACGGCCGCTGAGAACTGTCATCGCGTCTCGCTTCTCCACTGAGTCCGACCGTACGCGATGAGGGTGAACAAACGGCGAACTCCAGATGTCCAGAAGGCCGCGCCGACATGAAAGCTTCGCGAGATCCTGTCCCAGGGCGGATTCTCGCTCCGGGTTCCACCTGCGACGGGTACCGTGAGCACCATGGCGTCATTTGCGCTTCCTGACGATCACCTCGCGCGCGTCACTGAAGGCCAGAGCGGCCCCGATCACGCTCCGGCGACAGAGGAAGCCTCGACGGACAGCCGCGCCCGGGGTGAGGGTGCGGAGGGTTCGGACCGGATCCTCCGCGCGGTCCGTCCTGAGGCCACGGTGCCGGTCGACATCGCGCTCATCGACCGTCACGTGATCCAACTGTTCGCGCTCGTGGAGAACGCCGTCGCGGGGGCGACGCATGCAATGGTCAGCGGCGACCACGAGGCCGCCCGTATCCTCGTCGCCGCGGACGCGGACATCGACGACCTCTATCAGGAAGCTCGAGGGTTCCGTACTGGCGCGGCTGTTGGACCGCCCCTCGGATCCGGCCGAGACGCAGTACCTGTTGGCGGTGCTCGGGATGCTCCCGGAGCTGGAGCGAAGCGGTGACCTGGCCGAGCATGTCGCGCGGCGCGCGACACGCAATCTCCCCGCCGAAATGCCCGCCCGCCTGCGGGGCTACGTCCAGCGAATGGGCGAAGTCGCCTGCGCGATGTGGCGCATCGCCGCGGACGGTTACGGGGGCGACGCGCCGAGCACGACGGAACGCCTCGTGTCCCTGGACGACGAGATGGACGATCTCCACGTGTCGTTCATCGCTGAGCTCGTCGCAGCGGACACACCCGTCGTGGTGGCGATCGAACTGGCTCTCGTGGGTCGCTTCTACGAGCGCCTCGGTGACCACGCCGTCAACTTGGCGCGGCGTGTCCCGACCAGGCTCTCGCCTGTCGAGGGATGAGGCTTTCAGCGTTGTCTCCGGGCCAAGCGCCGCGGACCGAAGGAGACGCCACGTCACCGCGGTGAGATGCCCGTGGCCCGACTCGCGAGCTCGCGGTCGGAGAAGAACGGCCGCAAGGCGATGCGCGCCGGAGGAAGGCTGCCGTAAACGAGCACGGCCTCGCCGGGAGGCAGCTGACGCAGCCAGCCCGGCGGCGCCAGCGCCCGCACGGTGACAGCCTCGGTGCGGCTGCGCCGACCGTCGTCCCCAACGGTCCAGGAGTGCTCGGCTCTCTCCTCGTCGCCGAGCAAGGCACCGACGTGCTGCAGGGTCAGCGGGTCGGCGATCCCCGAGCACACGATCTTGGCGCGGTGGTTGTTCACGACCGTCGCCCAACGACTGCCGTAGCGCGCCTCGACCTGCGCGAGGTCCTGCCAAACCGTTACCAGCTGAACCCCGTGACCGGCGGCCGTTGCCAAGACCCGGTCCAAATAGGCGAGAGGAGCAACGCTTGCCGCCTCGTCCAACACGACGAGCAACGGCGGATCGAGGGGCCGACCCGTCGCCGCCGCCCGCGCGAAGGCTGCGTCAATCACCTCCCGCACGATGGCCGTGAAGACAGGGGCGAGGCGTTCCTGTTCTCTCGCGGGCGCGCAACAGAAAAGGGAGCCGGCACCGCTTCCGACGAGGGCAGCAGGGTCGATCTCACAACTTTCGGCCGAGGCGGCGACCCCGGGGTCGGCAAAGCCGGCGACAATCGTCTCGGCGGTCGCGTAGACCGAGGCGCGCTGGCGCTCCTCTCGCCCGAAGCTGGCGCGGGCCGCCCGCAGGGCCTCAGGCACTCCGGCGAGCTCGAGCGCCAGGAGAACTTCGGTCGTCTCCTCGTCGTCCAGCCACCTCACGACGTCGGCCATTGAGGCGCCCGCCGTCGCGGCGGCAAAGAGCTGCGGAGCCAGGAGCTTCTCCGCGCTCGCATACCAGAACCCGGCGTCGTCCATCCCCCCTTCCCCCGCTCTGGCGACCGAGCACAGGGCCGCGGCGATGCGTCTCGCGCCCGACCAGGTACAGGCCTTGGCGAGGGGAGACCATCCCGATGCCCGCGATTTGTCGGCCACAAGGCCCACCGAGCCAGTCGGGTCGTAGTACTGGACCGCACCGAGCGATCTGCGCCACTCGGACGTCGCCAACAAGAGGTCCGCCTTGACACTCGTTGCCAACAGCGGCCCGGACCATTCGAGGATGGCAGGGATCGCGAGCCCGGACGTCTTGCCGGACTGGGTCGGCCCCACAACCATGACCGAGTGCCGGGACTCGGCCGCCAGCAGTCGGCGGGCGAGGGTCCCAAGCACGATCCGGTCGCCCGTAACCTTGGGCACGTGCAACGTCCGCAGGTCGCGAGGCTGCGCCCACCCCCGGGTCGTTGCGGGCAACTTCAGGGCCGACACAGGACCGAGAGCCCCGACGAGGCGGGACCGATGCCTGCCGGCTGACCGCGGTGCCTCTCCTCGAGCACTCCGCTCGAGGCCCGCGGCACCCAGATGGCCCCGCACATCGCATCGACGCCACGCCAACCAGCAGGCCACCGAGACACCGAGCAGGGCCAGCATCCCGAGCCAAGCATCGGTGGCTGCGGATCCAGGAAGGCTGCTTCGCACCAAGGGCGGCCAAGCCTCGACAGGGGCGCTCGGATGCGCGATCAGGCGGACGAGCAGCATGGGCGCCTGGATCACAGGGACCTCTCGCCAGCTACCGGAGTTCACCAATGCCAGGAGACCTCCCGCGAGCCAGATCACCCACGACAAGGCCAAGCAGACCACCGCGGCGACGAGGGCCATCCGATCATGCTCCTGGACATTTGCGGACGACCGCGCCCTCGCGGCCGGCAGCCGAGAGCCGGGGCGGTCGCGGCGCGAAGGAGCCAGCCCGCTCACTTTCGGGTCCGTCCGCCCCGCCCGAGCCGAACGGTCGTCACGGATCTCCCTGGCCGGTCAATCTTGCGTCCGTGTCCACGATGGCGTGCTCGTCGGGACCGAGGAGATGTTCGACGAGGTAACGGCGCCTTCCGACCATCCACAAGGCCACGCCCCGGCGAAGACGCGGGAGGACTTCCAGCTCCTTGTGGGAGCAGCCGAGCAGGTCCGCAAGCGCCGACAACTCGGAGGCCGGCTGCGCGTAGCACACGACGGTCTCCGAGTCAGCGAGCAGGCCTTCAGCGAGCCGATTCTGCTCACTGCCGGCCGGACCGCTCGCCTTGAGATCGGACGCCCTGTGGCAAACGGCCACGTTCGCAAGCCCGTTCGCGCGCGCCAGCTTCCAAGATGACCTGAGATAGCGCGCCACGGCAAGCTCGGTCAGGATCGCCCAGGCCTCGTCGACCACGAGGATCGTGTGAGCCTCGCTTCGTGCCGTCATGGCCTGCAGCCAGGCGGAGGCGCACACCATCAGCGCACCGATGGCCTCGGAGTGGTAGACGGCGGAGAGATCGACGACGAGCACCCCGGACCCGGGGTCAATGCCGGCTGTCGTCGGGCCGTCGAACATCCCGGCGAGGTCTCCCTCGACGAGCCGACGCAGCTCGAGACCGACGTCGCGCCCGTCCAGTTCGAGTCCTGCCTTCGTCGTCCCGACCACCCTTGCCGACTCGGCCAGAGGCCGGAGAAGCGACCGGACGACATCCGGCAAGGTCGGAGGGCCGCTGCCCCGTCCCAGCTGAGCCCGGGTCGCAGCACTGAGTGCAAGTTCGAGCGCGGCGTGCTCGCGAGGCGAGAGCGGGCGGCGCAAGCATGCCGTCGCGAGCGTCCCGAGGAGAACGAGGCGGTGGCGTGCCACCGCCATTCCGGGCGGCGCCGAGGGTCCCTCCAGCGGGTTCACGCGGATGGGGCCACCGGGCGCCAGGGCGATCGGACGCGAGCCGAGCGCGCGGGCGAGAGGCCCGTACTCCCCCTTCGGGTCGAGCACGGCAACCTGTCGTCCGAACGCCGCCTGCCGGAGCAGATAGGTCTTCACGAGCGCGCTCTTGCCCCGGCCGATCTGGCCGAGCACTGTGACGTTCGGATTCGTCACAGTGCCCGCCGCGTACAGCTCGAACGGGTCATGGGCGAATGGGCCACCCGCCAGGTCTTGGCCGATGAGCACTCGCCTGATGGGAAGCGGAGGCGAGGCGGCGAACGGGTACGCAGCTCCGAGCTGGGCCGTTGTCGACTCATGAGCGGGCAGCTTCATGCGCATCCCCGGCCCGTCGGCAGCGTGCAGGTGTAACCCTCCTCCTGGGCGCCGTACATGCGATGCAGCTCGAGCTGTGCCTGCAAAGCCGTCTGCTCGAGGCGACTGCACGCGGCAGACAGCGCCGCCTCGTCGTCCGCAGTCACCGCCAGATAGCCGGTGAAACGGAAAGCGGCGTGACCCTCGGCGAGCTCGACCTCCCTGCGCGTGGTTGCCTCGTGCTCGTGGCGCGTGCGAGCGGTGACGGCAAAACCGTGACGCTGCCGAAGCTCGACATCAGCCGCGCCCGACGTGCGGTCGTGCTCGGCCCGGCGGACCGCCTGGAGCGGCGCCACGGGCGCCATCGTCACGGCGATGGTCCGCCTCAGTCCACCGTCCAACATGAGCGGAAGCAGGAAACCACTGCCAACGCCGCTCCGCGGCCACTCGGCGATCCAGTAGGTGGCCTGCCACGTCGCGTCCGTGCGGACGGCCGACCAGCCCTCCTCGACCCCTAGCGGCCAGGGCCAGCCGTCGGCGACACCTCTCGGTGCCCCGCCCACGGTGAACGAGCTCCGGATAGTAGTGGCGAGCGCCGACGGCGAAAGGACACCGTCGACCTCGAGGCCCGCGGCGAGGCACCGCCGCTCAAGTGCCTCCAGCTCGTCGACGATCCGGTGGGCCGTGTCTTGGGTCCGGCGCCGTGAAGACCCGCCGGCGCTGCGGACCGACAAAGAGACGATCACCTCTTGTCTCCACAGCAGTGGAGCCGCTTGCTCGAGTAACGACCGATAGCTGCCAGCGGCGACTCCGCGGTCGGGGATCTCCGTCGGTGCCACGTCGTCGTCGAAGCCACCGGGCAGGCAACGC
Organism: uncultured Acidimicrobiaceae bacterium; assembly: GCA_963836935.1. GTDB lineage: Bacteria > Actinomycetota > Acidimicrobiia > Acidimicrobiales > Bog-793 > Fen-455. Next base: position 23,819 of record CAWILM010000035.1, on the reverse strand, counting down.
GCCATCCATTGCAGTCGATGAAGGGCCCCGCCTTCGCGCGCCCGACCCCGCCAACACGCCGGACCAGGCCGCGATTCGCTGCGCCCGGTCCTCTTCGTCCCCGAGCGCGAATCCGGACCCCCCGACCCGCACGGCCGCCGTGCACGTGCCCGCCGCGCGGTCGACGACGACACCGATGCTTCTGCCCGCAACCCCGACGGGGATCTCGTCAAGCTCGAGAGTGGACAAGGCGCTGCGGCCCCGACGCGACACGCCGGCTCGACGCGCGAGATGGGAGGCCACGACGGGTGTCCATTGTTCGGCACTCCTGCCAGCGAGGGGCAGGGTGGAAAACGCCACCGCCGAGGCGATGCTCACAAAGGCGAGCAGAGCGCCGCCGGCTCCACCGACCGAACGAAGCAGCAGCACTCCGACCAGGAGACCACCTCCCACAGCTGCCAGTTGCCCGCCCCGCCACCCTGCCACGAGCCCACGGCGGCTACGTGGCCCGAGTTGATAGCGGGCCGTTTCCTCAGCCATGTTGTCGGTCGCCTTGAGATAGCAGCATGGTCCAGCGGAGAACCTCTGCCTCTCGGGTCACTTCGGTCGTTGCCTCTTGCCGATGCGCGCGACCGGCAACCGACGAGGACCCGACTGGGCGGGCGAGGTCGGCGGAGGTGCCGACGGGGCCCACGGGAGCTGTGGGGTGGGCTGGACCGGAACCAGCTCGCCCCGAATCGGGGGGCAACGCTCCTCTCGCCACCGGCCGGTCCGCGGTGAACGGCCCCGCGCCGAGATGGTCGACCGTCCGCAGGTTTGAGCCACCCGCACCCGGGCCTCCCGCGCGCTTGGACGCGAGTGAAGACAGGCCACCGAGCCCCCCGAGCCCACCGATCTCCAGGCCTGCGATCGTGGTGCCAAGACGCTGGCCGGCGCGAACAGGTCGCCGGCTCAGACCCTCGAGGTGGGCAACGGCACCCGCCTCCACAGCCGGGACGAGCTTCAAGAGAGCGAGGGGTGCAAAGGCCGCGACCGCGAGCAGGGCCACTCCCTCGACTACGCCTGCGACACTGCTGGAGCTGCCCAACAAGCTTGCCGCAAGCGCCAGCACAGACGCTATGACCAGCTTCGAGAGCACAAGGGCGGTGAGGGTCTCACCGAGTCGGCGCGCCCAGTGCGCTGTTGCCGGCCACGCGAGACCTACGAGCGCCAGGGGCAAGAACAGCGAAGCGGCCGCGATCGCGGCTGATCGGACGGCCAGCTCGAGCCAGAGGACGAATGCGACGATGGCGGCGGTGAGCACAACGAGGAAAGCCCCGAAAGCGGCCAACCCAGGTCCTCCCGCCTGCCCGAGCCCCGCGACCAAGCCCGCCAAGAGCCGATGAGTCGGATCTCCGGCTGCCCCAAGCACCATCGCGCTCGCCTGGTCCGTCGCCGCCAACCCGAGAGCGACCAGCTGAACGCTCACGCCCGTGAACAACAGCGCGAGCGGGAGCCGCACGAGCGCGCTACGCAGCAGTTCTCCGGGCTGCTGCCGGATAATCGCTTGGATCGCCCCCACGGCCAAGAGAGGCAAGGCGACAGCTGCGCCGAGGACTGCCATGACGTCGAACTCAGAGCGAAAAGCACTGCCGGAGAGCACGGGCGCCGTCGTGGACGACAGCACTTTGCCCAGTACAGCGACCAGAGAGGCCGCCCCGTTCGCGACCCAGACCAAGAGGTCGTGGAAGAATCCGTCGAGAAGGGCCTTGGTGAGCGAACCCACAAGACCGGCTCCTCCGACACCGCTGAATGCGCCTCCAATCGTGTGGGACAGGGTTCCGACCGTGCCCTCGATCGTGCGGAGGATCCCGGCGAGGCCTCCGGTGCCACCCGCGTGGTGCGCCGCCGGCGACAGCGCGTGACCGCGGGCGGAGCTCAGCGGCGCCAGCTGGTGAGAAGGGTCAGTGGATCCCATGACCGGTCTGGAACAAGAAGTTCACGAGGGTCGGAGCGGCCCCGATCAAGAGAGCGGCAACTCCGGAGGCGAGCACCGCCTTTCGGCCCGTGTTCGCGTACTGATAATTGTTCGTGTGGCTCCCGAGTGCCCAGGCCGCGGCGCCGAGCACGAGGCCGACGAGCGACGCGACGAGCGCCCACCAACCCAGGCCGTTGGTCAGCTGCTGGATCGTGGACTGACCCGGCAGGGCCGATGAGCTCGGGGTCATCGAGACGATGCCGGCAAGCAGGAGAGCGGGCGGCGAGACAGTCATCGACCTACCTTTCAGGACGGCGGGATTCTTGGCCGAGCCTTCGGCGAGCTCGACGCGTCTGTTCGGCATTCGTGTCAGAAGACTCGTCGCCCGCGCTACCGTGTGACCTACCGCACGAGCCGCGAGGGAGGACGGGAGTGGAAGGCGGTTGCGCTTTCCCCTCGCCGGCCTGCAATGCTGGGGGAAGTGAGCAGGGTCTTACACGTGACGGTTCTCGAGTTCGTCATAACCGTCGTCGTGGTGATCGTTCTCATCACGGCGACGGGGCTGATCGCAGCTCGCCGGGGTCGAACCGGGTTGCGACAGCGACTGCAGGCGCTCGCGTCGCGGCTTGGCGCGGACTCGCCCCCAAGAGACGCAAACGACTTCGAGGAAGTGCTCATCCTCTTGGAGCGCGCGACCGACCGTGCTGTCGAAGCCGTCGCAGAAGCGAGTTCCGAGGCCATCCGGCTCCGCCGGACACTCGACACCCTGCCCCAGGCGGTGCTCGTAACCGACGAGCGGGGCGAAACCGTGTTCCGCAACAGCAAAGCTGTCGCGCTCATCGGGAGCCGGCATGGCGACGCGCTCGCCGCCCAGGCCGTCGAGGAGCTCCTCGCCGCAACGGCGCCGGGTGCCCACGAGGAGCGCGTGCTGGAGCTGTACGGGCCGCCGAGGCGCACCCTGGTGGTTCGCGGTGGAAAGCATCGACAACGGCCAGCGCGCCCTCGGGGTGATCGCAGTCATCGAAGACGTGTCCGAGAGGCGCCGCCTCGAAGACGTCCGGCGCGACTTCGTTGCGAATGTCAGCCACGAACTGAAGACGCCCATGGGCGCAGTCGGGCTCCTGGCCGAGACCCTGCTCTCCGAGAACGAGCCCCAGGTGGTCCAGCGCCTCGCCCACCGGATCTACAACGAGGCGTTCCGTATCAGTAGAGTCATCGACGATCTTCTCGACCTCTCGCGGATCGAGAACGAGGAATCGCCTCCCCGCGAGCCGGTGTTGGCCAATCTCGTGATGGCCGAAGCCGCCGAACGCGTCCGGGAGGCGGCAAGCCAGCTTCAGATCAAGGTCACGCTCGAAGAGCCTGACCCACCCGTGGTCGTGCTGGGGGACCGCCGCCAACTGACCTCAGCCGTCTACAACCTGCTCGAGAACGCCGTGAAGTTCTCACCGCCCGACAGCAGCGTCACCTGCATCGGCCGGGCCGAAGGCGACGACGTCGTCGTGATCGTGGAAGACCACGGCATAGGCATTCCGTCCCGCGATCTCGAGCGGATCTTCGAACGCTTCTACCGCGTCGACGCGGGCCGGAGCCGCTCGACAGGCGGGACAGGCCTCGGCCTGGCTATCGTTTGGCACGTGGCCGCTAACCATCGAGGCAGCATCCAGGTCGAGTCCCGAGAAGGAGAAGGGTCGACCTTTACATTGAGGCTCCCCCGCCAACCAAGGACTGACCTTTGACCACGCGACAACGCCGCCGGACTTCATGGCTCTCCACCGAACGGGAGCGCCTCGAGATTGAATGGTCCGCTGCACGAAACCTCGCACGGCCCGCCAGCAAGCCCCCAGTACACGTCCCGACCAGCCATTCCTCCGACACGGGCAACTCCGGGCACGACGACCGCGGCGTCCCGCCCGCCCGCGTCCTGGTCGTCGAGGATGAGGAGTCCTTCGTGGACGCGCTGACCGTGAACCTGGAAAGGGAAGGCTTCTCCGTCACGGTCGCGCGCGACGGCGTCGAGGCACTCGAGCGATTCGCAGCCGACCAGCCCGACCTGGTCCTGCTCGACGTGATGCTCCCCCGGTTGTCGGGCATCGACGTCTGCCGATCGATCCGTGCCAATTCGACGGTTCCCATCATCATGGTCACGGCCAAGTCGACGGAGCTCGACACCGTCGTAGGCCTGGAAGTCGGCGCTGATGACTACGTCGCGAAGCCTTACCGGGTCCATGAGCTCGTGTCGCGCATGCGGGCGGTTCTCCGCCGGGCCCCGAATGCACGCGCCAACGCCAACTTGGGCAGGACCCATGCCGGCAAGGTCGCGGCCGCCCCGCCTCACCACACGGGAGCCGAGAGGAGCAGTGCCGACGGCGTCGACCAGGCGGCGTCCTTCAAGCACTGGGGCGGGGAAGTGACTGAGCGCGACGGTGAGCGGATGCCTGCCACTGCCGGTCTTCGACCGGATGAGATCCTTCAAGTCGGCAATGTCGTGCTCGATCTCGGGCGCCACGAGTGCATCGTGCGCGGCGAGGAGATAAAGCTCCCGCTCAAGGAGTTCGAGCTGCTCGAGATGCTCCTCAGCAACCCGGGACGGGTCGTGACGCGCGACACCTTGATAGACCGGGTGTGGGGGATGGATTACGTGGGTGACACCAAGACGCTCGACGTGCACATCAAGCGGCTGAGATCGCGGATCGAACAGGACCCCTCGAGGCCCGTTCTCATCACGACGATTCGCGGTCTCGGCTATCGGTTCGAGTCGCCGCGACGCTGAGCCTGCCCCGGTTGCTGACTGCAGGACATCCCCGGCCCGTTTGCGAGACCCGCCCCAGGTAGCCTCTCGGCGATGCCTGCTGTCGAGGTCGATCACCTGGTCGTTCGTTACGGGAATCTCGTCGCGGTCGACGGCGTCAGCTTCGACGCCGATTTCGGCGAAGTCGTAGCGCTGCTCGGCCCCAACGGGGCCGGCAAGACCACGACGGTGGAGACACTCGAGGGCTTCAGACGGGCAGACGGCGGCACCGCACGGGTCCTCGGGCTCGACCCCTGGTCCGCCCATTCCGAGCTGACGGCCCGAGTCGGCGTCGTCCTCCAGCGCGGCAGCGTCTACCCGATCATGAACGCCGAGCGAGCGGTCCGGCTCTTCGCCGCCTATTACGAGGACCCCCGGGATCCCGATGACCTCATCGATCTCGTCGGGCTCCGGTCTGTCGCGCGCACAGCGTACAAACGCCTGTCGGGCGGGGAACAGCAACGCCTGGCGCTCGCTCTCGCCCTCATCGGCAAGCCCCGCGTCGCCTTCTTGGACGAGCCGACAGCCGGCGTCGACCCGGCAGGTCGTATCGCGGTGCGCGACCTCGTCGCCGGTCTGCGGTCAGACGGCGTGTGCGTGATCCTCACCAGCCACGAACTCGACGAAGTAGAACGCCTGGCCGACCGGGTGGTCATCGTCGACCACGGCAAGGTCGTCGCCGCGGGGCGCCAAGGAGAGATCCAGGGTGAGTCCGCAGAGCTCCGTTTCGCTGCCGAACCTGGGCTCGCCCTGAGCGAGCTCTCCGTGCGGCTCGGCGCACCGGTCACCGAAGGTCCGGCGGGCGAGTACCTGGTCTCGGCACCGCCCATTCCGGCTCTCGTGGCCGCGCTGACCGGGTGGCTTGCCGAGCATGATCTTCAGTTGGGCGACCTTCGGGCCGGCCGCCAACGGCTCGAGGACGTCTTCCTGCGGCTGACCTCGGGGGTGCGCGCGCCGCCGGCGCGCACGAAGGACGCTCGTCGTCGGCCTCCGGACGGCCGAGCCGAAAGGGCCGGGCGCGGGCATGAACCTCCGCGCGCTTCGGGCTCAGGTCGCAGCCGAGACCCGGATGACCCTCGAACGTGGGGAGACGTTGCTCGTCACGTTGGGGATTCCCGTCCTGCTCCTCGTCTTTTTCACGCTTGTGCCGGTCCTGCCGACGGGCAGTCGTCATCGTGTCGACTTCCTGGCTCCCGGCATCCTCGCTCTCGCGGTCATGTCCACGGCGATGGTGAGCCTCGGTATCGCGACCGCCTTCGAGCGCAGCTACGGCGTCTTGAAGCGGTTGGGGGCAACGCCGCTCGGCAGGCCTGTGCTATTGACGGCCAAGATCGTCTCGGTCATCGTGGTCGAGATCGTCCAAGTCGTCCTCCTGGTCGGTGTCGCGCTCGCGCTCGGCTGGCGACCGCACCCGTCCGCCGGGCTGGCAGTTGTCGCCGTTCTCCTGGCAACGATCGCGTTCGCTGGGATCGGGCTCGCCATGGCAGGCGCGCTGCGGGCCGAGGTTACGCTCGCGGTCGCAAACGGCGTGTATGTGATCCTGCTCCTCGTCGGCGGAGTCATCTTCCCCTTGCACGAGCTCGGGACGCTGGCTTCGTTTGCCCGTCTGCTCCCGACAGCAGCCTTGTCCGACGCGTTGCACACCACGCTTGGATCCGGGTCGAACGCGACCGAGGGCTGGATAGTGCTCGCTCTCTGGGCAGTCGCCGCGCCCGTGGTTGCGGCTCTGAGCTTCAAGTGGGAGTGAGGCTGCCTGCAGGCCTTGGACGCGGTGGTGACGCGATCAGTGGTAGCGGACGACCACGTCGAGCGCCATCGCGACAAAGACCACCGTGATGTAGGTGATCGAGTAGGTGAACAAACGCATGGCGCTCGCCGGGGTTCCCTTCTCGCGACGCAGGCGGAGAGCATCTGCCACGTACAGACCACCGGCAAGAACGGCTGACACCCAGTAGATCCACCCGGAGTGGGCAACGGCGCCGAACACGAAGGAGGTCGCCACCAACGCCACGGAGTACCAGATGATCTGGCGCGCCACCCGCTCGAAAGGCACGACCACCGGCAACATAGGGACGTTCGCCGTCTCGTAGTCGTCGCGATAGCGCACCGCGAGAGCCCAGAAGTGCGAGGGGGTCCAGATCACGATCATCGCGAAGAGCACGATCGCAGGCCACGCCAGGTGGTCGGTGACCGCGGTCCAGCCGACCAGTACCGGGACCGCTCCGGCGGCACCGCCTATGACAATGTTCTGAGTCGAGCGGCGCTTCAGGCCGATTGAGTATACGAAGACGTAGAAGAGCGCCGCACCGAGGGCCAGCAGGGCCGAGAAGAGGTTCACGGCGCGCCAGAGCAGCACGAACGCGCCGACCTCGAGGACGATCGAGAAGATGACGGCGGCTGCCGGAGCGACGGCGCCGGTGACGAGCGGCCGGTGCCGTGTGCGGTGCATCACGGCGTCAATGTCGCGGTCAACGAACATGTTCGCCGCGTTGGCACCGCCGGCCGAGAGCGCACCTCCGACAAGCGTCGCGACGACCAACCGCCACTCTGGAATGCCCTTTGCCGCCACGACCATCGTCGGTAACGTCGTGACAAGCAGTAGCTCGATGATCCGGGGCTTGGTCAGCGCCACATACGCTCTGAGCTTGACGCCGACCGATCGGCGCGGGATCAAAACCGTCGTGACCTGCGCCATCTCGCAAGTATAGAAGTGGTCGCAATTGATCAAGCCGCGGCGACACCGTGGCCCGACGGTACAGAATGGTGGCTTGAGCCGTGCGAGCATACGATCCGAAAGCGGTGCGCCTGCCCCGCTTCTTACCCGCCACCGTGCGCAAGGTGGCCCTGGTCTCGGTGATCTGCTACGCGCTACTGGTGCTGAGCGGCGGTGCAGTCAGGCTGACCGGCTCGGGTCTCGGCTGCCCCGACTGGCCCTCGTGCTTCCAACATCACCTGACCGCCGTGTCCTCGTTCCATCCGATTGTCGAGTTCACCAACCGGCTCGTGAGCGTCGCAGTGACGTTGGTGTCCCTGGCAGCCCTCGCCGTGACAGCCCTGCGCACACCACCACGGCGGGACCTGACCCTGCTTGGCGCAGGCTTGGTTGCCGGCATCGCGGCTCAGATCATCCTCGGCGGCCTCGTCGTGCTCTTCAAGCTCAACCCGTACCTCGTCGCCCTCCATTTCGTGTTGACGATCGTGATCCTCGCCGATGCCATCGTGCTCTACCACCGGTCCGGCAATCGCCCGACCCGCGCCGAGCCAGTCATCGGACGGGACCTGGTGCGCCTGGCTCGGCTGCAGCTGAGCACCCTCACCCTGGTCACAGTCCTCGGCACCGTAGTCACAGGTGCAGGCCCGCACGCCGGTGGAGCCGGTGCCCGCCGAATCCCCATCGCTTTCCGGGACATTGCCGAGGTGCACTCCACCGTCGCGCTCTTCCTCATCGGTGTGGCACTCGCGTCGCAATTCGCCTTCCATCACGCGAATGCACCGCAGGTCGTGCGGCGCCGCGGGCGTCTTTTCATCGAGGTGATGGCACTCCAAGGGGCACTCGGTTACCTTCAGTACTTCCTGCACGACGCTGCCTGGGTGATCGAGTTCCACCTGGCAGGCGCGACGACGCTTTGGATCACGGGCATCGGCTTCTACCTGTCGTTGTATCGGCACCCTCTCGAAGCGAGCAGGAATGCTCTCGCGAGCGGACCCACCGACGCCGTCGCTCTCGACACCTGAGTGAGCCATGACCACGGCCTCTATCGGCGGCTCAGCCGCCGTTCCCACGGAAGTCGAGCGCCCGGAGACCCACGACGTGGCGTCACCGGAGCTGCCGTGGTTGGTGATCGTGTGGAACGATCCGATCAACCTCATGAGCTACGTGACCTACGTCTTCCAGAAGCTCTTCGGCTATTCGCGGGCGAAGGCTCACAAGCTGATGCTCGATGTCCACTACAAGGGCCGTGCCGTCGCGTCGAGCGGTCCCAAGGAACGAGCCGAGCTAGATGTCGCGAGGTTGCACCAGTGTGGGCTCTGGGCAACGATGGAGCACTCCGGATGAGCTTCCGGCGCCGAATCCGCCCGGCGAGGAACGGAGGTTATGAGCTACGCCTCGCCGCCGAGGAGCGCACTTTGCTGACGGTGCTGCCGAGTCACCTCGTCTCGCTGCTCAAGGGCGTCGGTGAGACCCCTCCGGGTGACCTGCCCGATGCCCTGCGGCGGTTGCTCCCGCCCGCCTACGCGAACGACCCTGACGCCGAGCGCGCCTACGAGTCGATGACCCGTCAGGATCTCCTCGAACATCACCGCGAGTCGCTCGAGACGATGTCGGCCACGGCGCACGCCACGTGGCTCGACGAAGACCAGCTCGTCTCGTGGCTCGCCGCGCTAAACGACCTGCGTCTCGCCCTCGGATCGATGCTTGGGGTCACCGAGGACGAGACAGAACTGCCGGCGGGCGATGAGCATCAGGCCGAGTGGATCGCCTACCTGTACCTGGGTGGTCTCCAAGCCGAGCTCGTCGACATCCTCGAGCAGACCCTGCCCGACCCGGTGCCCGGCGCTGACGACCTCGTCCCGGAGGATCATTGGGGCGAACCGCCGGGCGGGCTTCGCTGGGACGGTACTCCACAGCCGAGACACCCGTGACCGCGCGTCCCGTGATACCCCGTCTGCTAGCAGTCATGGGATCGGGCGAGACATCACCGACGATGGTGAGGGTCCATCGCCAACTGCTCGAGAGGTTGGGGCCGCCGCCTGTTCCGGCAGTGCTGCTCGACACTCCGTTCGGATTCCAGGAGAACGCCAGAGAGATCGCCGGTAGGGCGGTCACCTACTTCCGCGAGAGCCTCCAGGCGACCATCGCCGTCACGGGGCTCGCCGCGGTCCACGCGGACCCGGATAGCGCCGAACACCCGGCCTTCGCCGACGAACAGCTCACGACCGCGGTGCGCGACTCGCGTTACGTGTTCGCAGGACCTGGGAGCCCAAGCTACGCGCTTCGGAAGTGGCAGGGCACCGTCGTACCGAGCCTCCTCGTCGAGAAACTCTCACACGGGGGTTGCGTCGTGTTCGCGAGCGCCGCGGCCCTGACGCTCGGCATTGCGACCGTGCCCGTGTACGAGATCTACAAATGCGGTGAGGACCCGCACTGGCTCGAGGGCCTCGACGTCACTTCGGCGGTGGGGATTCGCGCGGCGATCATCCCGCACTACGACAACAGCGAGGGAGGGACGCACGACACCCGTTTCTGCTACCTCGGTGAACGGCGCCTTTCGATCATGGAGAAGGAGCTACCCGAGGGCGCGTTTGTGCTCGGAGTCGACGAGCACACGGCCTGCACCTTCGACATCGAAGCCGGCACCGCATCGGTGGAGGGCCGGGGAGCGGTGACTGTCCGCGTCGCCGGGCGTTCTGCGACATTGCCGAGTGGCGAGGTCCTCCCCATCGCCCGGATACTGGAGACCGCCGAGGCACTCGCCCGCCAAGGCGCGAAGCGAGAGACAGGCGCGCAGACGGCAGATCGAGTCGCCGAAACTGAGACGACCCTTTCATCAAGTGCCGCGGGGCCGCCGAGCAGGTCGCCTCTCGTAGATCTTGTGCGGGAGCGTGAGGCTGACTTCGCCGCGGCTGTCGCGTTCTCGAGACATGGCGCGGGCCGCAGGCGTCGTGCTCGATCTGGAACGGGATGTCACCGAATGGTCAACGGACATCCCCGCCGGAGATGCGCTCGACCGGGCGCACGCGAGCCTCCGTTCGCTCATCTTGGCGCTCGGCCGGCTGTCCGAGGCCGAGCTCGCGACCCCCGCCAGCTCGTCGGGTCGTTCGTGGAAGCGCTCTTGAAGATCCGGGACGCGGCGAGACAGGACCGTCGTTTCGCGGACGCCGACTTCGTGCGGGAACGTCTCGCCGAGTCCGGCGTCGAAGTGCGCGATACTCCCGACGGTAGTGAGTGGCTGTTAGCGGACGACAGCACCGCCGGAGTGGAGGCCGGCGCCTGACTCCCTTTTGTTTTTTCGCGCCGTCGCTCCCGCCTTCGGGCCGGGCCCCCATCGTCCAGCGGCCGAGGACATCGCCCTTTCAAGGCGGAAACACGGGTTCGAATCCCGTTGGGGGTGCCAATTTCCAACCTTGGCGGTTCGCCAGCTCGATCTGCTCGACCCCCGAGACGTCTCGGGCTGATCGCGAGGCTCGCACCGTCGATCGGCCGCCGACTTGCGGCTGCTCCCAGTAGTCTCGGGCCGAGCAGGTCCGCTCCATGAGCCGATACCCGGAGGTGGATCGTGGACAGTCGGTACCGTGATCGCTGGATTGAATGCCTGGCGGACCGCATACAGATCCGCGGTTACCACTTTCCTTGGGGCACCAAACGCATCCCCTACAGCTCGATCCGCTCTGTCAGGCGCGTCGAGATGGGCGCCTTCAGCGGGAAGGGAAGGATCTGGGGCACGGCGAACCCGCGCTATTGGGCGAACCTGGACCCACAACGTCCGAAGAAAAGCGTCGGGCTCATCCTCGATGTGGGGCACTTCGTGCATCCGTTCATCACGCCCGACGATCCCGACGCTGTCGAGGCGCTGATCCGCGAGCACGCCAACCTCGGGACGCCGATCGAGGATCCCGGGGGCGACCCCGTCATCTGAATGCCATGAAGAGGGGCCTCCCTCGGTGACAGCGTTGATGTCACCGAAACCCAACCACCAAGGGAGGCCTTACACACATGTTGCACGCTGGACTGGATCTTTCAAGGCACCGCCTCGATGTCCATCTTCTCGCCGAGGACGGCACGACCCTCGAGGTGACGACGGCACCTCCCGATCTCGACGGCCTGCGAGGGCTCGTGCGCTCAGTCGCCCGCAGCTACGGCAAGGACAACGAGGTCATGGCCGTCATCGAGTCGATGAACGGGGCTCGTTTTGTACACGACACCTTGGAGCTCTACGGCTGGTCCGTCGAGATCGCCGATGCCCAGAAGGTGAAGGGCCTTGCTCCTCTCGCCTGCAAGACGGACCGCATCGACGCCCGCGTCTTGGCCGAGCTGAGCCGGCGCGACCTCGTCCCGGCCATCTGGCTCCCGGACCCGGCGGTGCGTTGTGAGCGCGAGCTTGCCCGCTTCCGTCTTCACCTGGTCCGCCACCGCACAGCGTTGAAGAACCGCATCCACTCGAGCCTGCTCGCCTTCGGCCACCCTCGTCCGGTCTCAGACCTGTTCGGTTTCGAGGGCCGAGCACTCCTCGCCCGCTTAGAGTTCCCAGAACCCTGGCTCAGCGACATCGAGGCCTCCCTGCGGCTCATCGACGCGATCAGCTTCCAGATCACCGAGATCGAAGACGAGCTCGTGGCCGACGGCGCCGATCATCCCTATGTACCCCTCTTGCGCACCGCCCCGGGCATCGCACATGTCCTCGGCTACACGATCGCAGCCGAGATCGGCGACATCGAACGCTTCGCGAGCCCGACCAAGCTGTGCGGCTACACGGGACTGTGTCCACGGGTCTACCAGTCCGGTGAATCAGACCACCGCGGCAGCCTGAGAAAGAACGGCCCGAAGTACCTCCGCTGGGCGCTCATCGAGGCAGCCACCCATGCCTCCCGGCATCCTGTGTACGCAGAGCGCTACAAGAGAACGAGCACCCGTCTCGGCCGCCAGCGCGGCAAGAAGATCGCCCGGGTCGACATCGCCCGCCGCCTCGCCGAGGCGATCTGGTGGATGTTGACCACGAACAAGCCGTTCGCTCCGGCAGGCGCCGCGTCAGATCTGGCCGCATGACGGCCCCCTTCTGAATTGCGCTACCGGAGCGAACCTCCCATAGACCTGATCCTTGCCAAGAGCAGGCGATAGAGAGTTGAGCACCGCTCGAACCAACAACGGGAGGAACGACGAAGAGAGCACCTAAGGGCCGCAGGCGAGCTGCGGCCAGGAGCCCATGATCATCGCCCGCGGTCCTGATTCGGCATCGCCGGCGTCAAGGCCCCCACCACAGTCAGCTGACGGTCGGGGTTGGGGAGCCTTGACTCCGGCTTGGCGCGCCGGAATCTCGCAGGCCGAACCCATTGACATCCGGCCCCTCTTCATAGAGATCTGATCGGTAGGTCGCCACTTGAAAGTGCGCCACGAAGATCCGTGCCGCGCGGCTCGGCGCAGCCGGCTAACCCGGAACCCCGGTCATGTTGACGGCGCGCAGACTGCGGAGTGTGAAGTGCTCGAGGTGGGCGAGGGCAGCGGGCTCGAGCCGGTCACAGACCCAGTCCCAGTGCAACGAGACCAAGTCACCCGGCACGAGGTCGTCGACGAAGCCCACGCCGTCGACCCTCAAGCAAGCCTGTTCGGAACGCTTGTCGAGCAGGACGAGTTCACGACCGTCGAAGCCAAGTGGTCGGCTCCGCACGATCACGTTCTCCCCCTCGACTGCTTCGACCGAACCCCAACGGATCCGGCAGCGCTCGAGGACGGTCAGGGCGGGCTCGGGTTTGCCCGACCGCAACAAAGCGAGCCAAGGGTAGACGGCGAACACGTGGAAGCTGTGATGGGCCGCGCCGCCGGCCATCGCGGCGTCCCGGAGCTGTGACGCGCCGCCCAGGCCGGAATCGGGATGGCTCCTGATCGCCGCGAGCAACGACGGCGCAGGAATGCCCTCCAGCAGCGAGTTGCCGACCCAGTAGGCCTCCACGACCCGGGCATCCAAAGGATCGGCGATGCCGTTCGACGACGCGATCAGCTCGAGGTAGGGCCACGCCCCACTGAAACGCCTCGCCACCGAGACCAGGTCCTCGACTTTGCCATCGCGCGAACTGGCGTCGACAAGAGCCTTCGCGTCGGGCGGCCCACAGTAGCCGAGCGCGTTCGGCGGGTAGGCGTATCGTGCGAACAGCAGACCGGCCGACACTGTTGCTAAGACAGAGCTTCTTGTCCGGCCCTGAGTTGGCTCACTATCGCCGCGGCCTCTTCTGAGTCGACACACCGCAATGCGTAGCCGCTATGGACGACGAGCCAGTCGCCAGTCTGTGGCTCCGGGCCTTCGAGGGCGATGAGCGACACCCGCTGCAGGCGCCCTTCGGCGTTCTCAACTGTCATCCAGCCGCCGACGGGTGCGCTGATAGCTCGGTGGAGCCTGCTCATGCACATGAGCTCACCTCGTCGATCACCTGGAGAACGAGGTCACCGGCTTCAGTGACTGCGAACTCCACTGCCGGACTGAGACCGAGGCCGTCGGCGAAGTTCTCGCCTTCGATCCCGACGACGACCACGCGGCGCGGAGGGTGTCCCATCGTCCGCGCGAGCCGGAGCACGCGCGGCAGATCCATGCCGTGTGAGCTCACAGGCCCGGCAGACGAACCGGCATCCTCACCTGTACCGAGGTCAACGAGCTGCACCGTGCCCGGCGGCGAACCGGAACGGGTCGCATCCACGACCACGGCCAGGTCAGCGTCGTCCCACGCACCGATCAGGTCGAGCGGTTCGCTGATGACCTTCGATACGACCTTCGACATCCGCTCCGACACGTAGGCAGCGACGGCAGGCCCCGCGCCATCGTCACTGCGGTACTCGTTACCGAGCCCGGCGACGAGCACTTCCATGCTCACCGGCGCTCAACCGTCACATCCAAGAAGTGCGTCGCACAAGAGATGCAGGGATCGTAGTTGCGCACCGTCTGCTCGCATAGCCACCCAAGCTCTTCGTCCGGCATGGAAAGATTGGCCTGCGCCACGCGGCGGAGGTCGTCCTCCATGCAGAGCAGGTTCTGTGACGTGGGCGGGACGATGCGCGCCGAGCGGATCAGACCGTCGCTGTCGAGGCTCATAACGGTGGAACAGCAAGCCGCGGGGCGCCTCGGATGCCCCGTAGCCGATGCCGGCCCGCCCTGGGACGGCGACCGCTGGTGGGTCGGGCGGCTCGTAGGCCTCTATGAGCCGCAGCGCCTCCTCGCAGGCGTAAACAAGCTCGACCGCACGCACGGTGATCGACTTGAACGGGTTGTTGCAGACCATGCCCAGGCCCGCGGCCACTGCCGTCTCGCGTGCGAGCGGGGTGAGCTGGTCATAGTTCAACGCGTAGCGAGAGAGCGGACCGGTGAGGTACATGTCCCGTCCTCCAAGACGCGTGTGGAGTGCGTTCGACCGAGCGACGTGATCCTCCACCACCAGATCGGAGATGCCTTTGACATCGACGTCAAGGCCCTCGGAAGCTCTACGACCCGGCCAGACTCGATCGCGTAGTAGTCAGGGTGGCGCAACGACACGAACCGGTAGTCGATCTCGATTTCCGGGAACTCGAAGGCCGCCACCCATTGCGCTGAGGTCAAGGCCGCGTCGAGAGCGCGGCGCAGCGGTTCCACGAGAACCCCAAGCTCCTCACGCGAAGGCGCCTTGTAAAAGCCGCCGACCCGCACGTTGACGGGGTGGATGGCGCGCCCCCCGACGACCTCCATGAGGTGGTTGCCGACCTTCTTGATCTCGAGGCCACGCTGCACGGCCGCCAAGTCCAGCCCGGCAAGCTCGACCGCGTCCTGACAGCCGAAGAAGTCAGGAGCGTGCAGGAAATGGATATGGAGGGCGTGGCTCTGGATCCACTCACCGCAGTAGAGCAGCCGGCGGAGCGCGGCGATCTGGTCGGTGACGGAGACTCCGCAGGCATCTTCGATCGCGAGGCAGGCACTCGTCTGATAAGCAACCGGGCAGATCCCGCAGATCCTCGCCGTGATGTCCGGTGGCTCCGTGTGACGCCGGCCCTGCAGGAAGGCTTCAAAGAAACGAGGCGGCTCGAAGATTTCGAGCTCCACCGTCTCGACCGTGCCGTCACGCACCTCGACGAGTAGGGAGCCTTCCCCCTCGACGTGGGCCAGGCCCTCAACATGGACGGTGCGGCTATCCGCCGGTCTCTGGTGAGTCATTTCTGAGGCTCTCCTCACGAAAGGCCGGCGCACCGGCGTTGAAGGTCCGGAACAACCGTGACACATCGACCCGGGACGTGCCCAGCGCGTTGAGCTGCCGGGCGAGTGACGACGTGTTCGCCGAGTCGGACGGTCCGAAACATCCGTAACAGCCGCGGTCGACCGCTGGGCAGAGTGCTCCACAGCCGGCCTTGGTCACCGGGCCGAGGCAGGGCGTGCCGTGCGCGACCATCACGCAAACCGTGCCCCGCCCCTTGCACTGTTGGCAGACGGTGTGACCGGGGACGACCGGCTTGCGGCCGCTAAGTGTCGCTGTGATCACTTCGAGAAGCTGGTAGCGGTCGATCGGGCATCCGCGGAGCCTCGAAGTCGACCCGCACATGGTCGGCTATGCCCGTCGACTGCGCGAGCGTCCTGATGTACTCCGGATGAGCGTAGACCGCGGTCGTGAAATCGCCGACATCGGCGTAGTTGCGCAAGGCCTGGATCCCGCCGGAGGTCGCGCACGCACCGATGGTCACGAGCAGCGACGACGCCTGCCGTATCGCCTTGATGCGTTCGACATCGTCAGGAGTTGTGATCGATCCTTCGACGAAGGACACGTCGTAGGGTCCCTCCACAACAGCGCGCGTCAGCTCCTTGAACTCCGATATCTGCACCGCGCCGACGACCCCCAAGAGTTCGTCTTCGCAGTCGAGCAGGCTCAACTGGCATCCGTCACACGAGGAGAACTTGAAGACGGCGATCGTGGGTCGGGTGGCGATTGTGGACGTGCTCATCGTTCGCGCTCCGAGATCAGTTCTTCCAGTGCCTGGTTGTAGTCGAAGACGGGACCGTCCCGGCAGATCAAAAGTGGCCCGAGCTGACAGTGGCCGCACCAACCGATGCCGCACTGCATGTTCCGTTCGAGTGACACGCGGATCGCCCCCAAGGGGACTCCGAGGTCGACCAGTCCGCGAACGGTGAACCTCATCATGATCTCAGGACCGCACACGAGCGAAACCGTGCGAGCCGGGTCGAAGTCAACCGTGGGCAGCAGAGTCGTCACGACACCGATCGCGCCCCACCAGCGGGAGTCCGGGACGTCGACGGTGACCTTGATGATGGCTCCGTCACGCTCCCACCTCTTGAGGTCGTCGGGGAAGGTGATCTGGTCCGGTTCCCGAGCCCCGACAAGCACGTACACCCGTCCCGTGCGTCCCGGCTTGTCAACGAGATAGCTGATGGCACCTCGCAACGGTGCAAGGCCGATGCCTCCGGCAACGATGACCACGTCGTTGTCGTCGAGACCGTCCACGCCCCAATCGGTGCCGAACGGACCACGAACCCCGATGACCGTGCCGACAGCGGCCGTGCAAAGTGAATGCGTTATGGCACCGACGTCGCGAACGGTGTGCTCCACCGGCCCGGGTGCTCCGGGAGCGCTGCTGATCGAGATCGCGACCTCCCCGACCCCGAAGGACGTCAACATGTTGAACTGGCCCGGCTTGAAGGCGAACGGGCTCGGGCCGGAAGTCGGTTCGAGCGACAGGGTGACCACGTCGCCGGTTTCGACGCGCCTGTCCACTAGCCGGTATGTCGCGGGCGTCAGCGGATTCGACAACGGTTCCGCCTCAGTGAGCAACATCGCGTCCGTACACATCCAGCAACCGGATCCGGGTCGCTTGAAGCCGGTCGAGCATCACTGCCGCAAGACGCTTCATGAGTAGGTAGCCGAAAGCCGGATCCGCTTCCGCCTTTGACCGCAGGCAGTCTGCGTCGACAGAGATCGCGCCGACGGGCTCGAGAGCACGGGCATCGAAGTGCCACCTGTAAGGGGGGAACATCCAGGACCAGCCGACGGCTTGTCCGGGGCCGATACGGTCGATGACGAGAGGCACACGCCCGGGCTCGTGCACCTCGAGCGCCACGTGGCCACGCCGGAGCAGATAAAGCGACCGCGCCGGTTCGCCCTCCTCCAAAAGGAGCTGGCCTGTAGCGATCGCCACATTCTGCGAACAGCCTCCGACCAGCTCAGCAATGTCAACTGGCAACCCGCTGAACAGCGGGTGCTCTGCCACCAGTTCACCGATGTTCTCGGTCATGACCGGTCACCTCCGGACTCGATGTAGACGGGAACAGCGCCGTCGCTCGCGGCTATCGCCGCAACCTCGGCAGTGATGTCGATGCCCACTGGACACCACGTGATGCAACGGCCGCATCCGACGCAACCGGACGTACCGAACTGGTCATGCCACGTCGAAAGCTTGTGCGTGAGCCATTGTCGATAGCGCGACCACGTCGTGGCGCGCACCGGGCCCGTGTGAACGAGCGAGTGCGCGAGGTCGAAGCAGCTATTCCACTGACGGTGACGCTCGACAGCGCCGTCCACCGTGGTCGTGTCCGTCACGCCACCGCAAAAGCATGTGGGGCAGACAAGGGTGCAGTTGCCGCAAGCCAGGCAGCGGCTGGCTACATCATCCCAGCGGGGATGGCCCAGATTGCCCGCGAGCAGTTGGCGGACGTTGGCAGCATCGAGCTTGCGGTTAATGCGGCGGGCGGCCTCTTCGAGCACGGCATTGCGAGCCGCCAAGTCCTGGGGCTGGCATGGCGAGCCGCCCATCTCCTCGGCGATCTCGGCTCCCCGTTCGGATCCGATCCGGACGAGGTACCGGGGCTCGCCCGCGGACGTGAGTTCGGTCAGAGCCAAGTCGTAACCGGCCTCCGCCCGGTCAGCAACCCCGGGCCCCGTGCCCATGGAGGTGCAGAAACATGTCCCGGCCGGCGTTCCGCACTCTGCGATGACGACAAACGCGGATTCTCGCCGATCGCGGTAACTCGGATCCGGCACCTCTCCTCCGGCGAAGACACGGTCGAGCACGCGCATCCCGGCCAGCTCGCAGGGTCGCGACCCGATGAGCGCCACCGGAGCGCTGTCCTCGCGGGGCTGCTCCAGCGTCACGACATCGCCCGCCGAAGTCGCGCGCCAAACTGGGGAACGAGCCGGATAGAACTCCGACTTCGGGGATCCGGGCCCGACGGCCCAGGCGAAAAGCGACGGGTCGTTGTCGTGGTGAAGCCGGTAGTGGCCCGGCGCCTGCTCGTCATGCCAGCCCTGGGGCAGGTCGTCGGTGCTGGAAACCTGCTGCTGAACGACCGCGCCATCGCGGACGACCGGGCCGATGGTTCGGTAGCCACGCGCCGCGAGTGCTCCGAGCAACCCGTCAAGACCGGCGCGGTCCACTACAAACGAAGCGCTAAGGTCCATGAGCTTCACAATAGGCAATTACCGCGACCGTTGGTTAGGGCCGAAGGCCCTGTTTTCATCCGCTTCGCGACCGCGGTCCCGGTTACCTAACCACCCGGCCAGCGGTGCGGGGTCTCGTCGGACCACCAACCAAACCGACCTGCTGGCCGGCGGGCCGCGCAGCGGACGGTAATTGGGCTGTGTGACACAAGAGCGATGGACGGAAGTCGACCGTACACCTCGACAACCTCCTGCAAGTCGGACAGTTGGTCACAGCGCCCCCCACCTTGCGCCGTGGACGTCCGGGCGATCGCGGACGACGTCCTCGTTATCGCCTAGGATCTCGAAGTCGGGTCCGAGGTTTGTCGACGTCGGCCCGGCAGCAGTGGCAACTCATCCCAACCGGCAGTTGCTTGTCGGTCACCGGGACCTGTGGTGCAGCCTGGAGTGCACGCCGGCCTGTCAAGCCGGAGGTCGCGGGTTCAAATCCCGTCAGGTCCGCTCTCGTTTGAGAGTCGCGTCGTGCCGTCCGGGTGCCTTTCGCCCCGCTGTACGGTGCGACGGTTTCTCTTGCGGCAATATGGAGCGGTCCTGGCAACAGGGCGAGCGGTCGGGTAGCTCAGTTGGTAGAGCGCGCGCCTGAAAAGCGCGAGGTCACCGGATCGATGCCGGTCCCGACCACAGACACACGAGCTGTTCACAGGCACTGTCGCCTGTCACGCCAGGATGAGTCCAAACGACGGAGTTGTCTGTGCTCGACTCGGTTTCAGCTCTCTGGCACCGCTCTCGTCAGACGATACAGACACGCCTCTGCTCTCTGCGACGTCGGCCTCCCAACGCGAACGTGTACCCGCGCCGACGGCCCGCTACTCCCCTTGCGCCCCCCGCCCCGGAGAGATGCGTCGCCAGCGCCACTGCCGATTCGTGTCTGCGTCTCGTCCGTCACCACATCAGCTGGGCGACCCGGCCTGTTCCGGCATAGAACCAGGGGGGCGTCGACGAGGATTCGTGCTACCGCGTTTGTGAACCGGCGTCGCTAGCGCTGTCAACGACTGAAGCGAGCTGGGTCCGATGCAACGTTCGTCGGTGTCCTGACGGGCGCGCCGAGGGATCTCCGATCGGAGGTGCGGCCGGCGTAGCGTGAGGTGACGTCGCGAATACGCGTTCTCGCTCGGCGCCTCGGCTCCAGGTTCGACACCTGGTCCCGTCCCAAGGTACATGGTTGATGACACACTATTGGAGATGCCAGATCTGAGTCCAAAGCCTGTTCGGCCAAGCCCCAATTCGACTAGATCACCCGAGTTAACGCTATAGTTGCGCTATCAATAAGGAGAGTCAGCTACAATGTCACAGGGTGGCACCGTGCCCCGCGGTGTGACCAGTTGTCGCGCAGTGGCAGTCCAGCATTGAACAACGACCACTCGACCGGCGACAACATTCAGAACGACTCCGTAACTGAACGGAACGCTGCGAATGAGAAGGTGCATCGGTCCGCTTTGAGACGTCGCTCCGCGAGCAATGTCCCCAAACGCAGCATCGCCACGACAGCGGCGATAGTCGGCACCGTGCTGGTTGTTTTGGTGATTGTCATCATCATCCTCGTTTCGGTTGGCGGTCAGAAAGCTCGGACCGCTGTGTCCGGCGGCGATGGGTTGGGTCTGCAGCCTGCACCAACACGCGTCGTCGGCGCGATCACCCATGTGTCGTCCTCATCCTTCGCTGAGGCGGGGTACGCCCTCACCTCGTCTGGGCCGTATACGGGCTCCCTCACCGCTCTCAAGAGCCAGCCCGCACTGACGCTAGACGGCAAGCCGGTTATCGCCTACATCGGCTCCGATTTTTGCCCGTACTGCGCAGCGACCCGCTGGCCGCTCGCCATTGCCCTTGCAAGGTTCGGCAGCTTCAAGGGACTCCACATAACCGTTTCCGGGGCGACTCCGGAAATCTACCCAAGCACCGCTACGTTGAGCTTCTTCGGCTCGACTTACACGAGTGCCTACATTGTCTTCCTGCCCACCGAACAGTGTACCAACATCGCCTCGTCGAGCACCTCAACGGCGGTGGAGGATTGCAACGGCTACGAGCCGTTACAAACATTATCGCCGTTGGCCCGCAAGATCTTTCTGAAGTACGACTTCCCGCCGTACATTTCTTCAACCTATGAGGGTGGCATACCGTTCGTCGACCTTGGAGACAAATTCCTTCAAAGTGGTACCTTTATTGGCCCGTCCATTCTCGCGGGCTTCACTCACGTGCAGATCGCGCAAAGCCTCGGCGACCCCAATGCCTCGCCGGCACAGACGATTCTTGTGGCGGCAAACTACTACACCGCGATGATCTGCCACCTGACCGGCAACCACCCAAGCACCGTCTGCAGGATGCCGGTCGTCGAGAAAGTAGACAAACAGCTACCACTGTGAGCGAGGTCGTGGACTGCTGGTGGCCATCAGGGAGACGCAATCGCAGTTGTGGACCTGGAAGAGGCGAGCAAGGTCCACTTCGGCCAACGATGCCCGCAGTGTCCGGTTGGACCTGCCTGGCCTGAGTAACGTCTGTCACGGCGTAGGGCACAGTTCTCTTGACTCGGATCGCGCGTTGTTCGACCCGACGTGTCGTCCCGGGCGGGGTGGCGCCGCGGCGATCTCTCGGTGCGAAAACTCGCGCCCAGGTCCGTTAGTTGGCCGGGCCAACTACCAGCATCTCGACCGCCCGGCCGGGCCAAGAGTGGTTCCGGCGATCGGAACACAACTCGCCGAGCTGAAGGGCCTCGACACGATCGCCGCCGGCACTTTCGGCAGCTCGGTGGCAATCTTGGCTCCGATCCGATAGCCGCCCCGGGAACGGAGAGCCAAGACAAGAATGCGGACCGCGCATGCGCGTTCGAGGTTTGATTTGATACGCCGAGCTCTTCACTTCTGCACGAGAAGTGCGGCACCGATCGTCATCGATTTCGACGAATAGACTTGGTCCTAGAAGCACGCTGGACCTTCTGACCGGAGTTTGGCGCGACTTTCGCGTAAGCCCAGGTAGATCGGTGCGCGGCGAAGACATTTTCCCCCTACGCGTGAACTGAAGATCCTGGTCAGGCGATTTCGGCTTTGGACCAGGTTGAGGTGTCGACGCCGAAGGCCTTCAGCACCTTGGCCTGGAGAGCACTGCGCCTGTTCACGAGCTTGATCTGCTGGCTGCCCGCGGCGAGGTGCTGGATGCGCACCTCTTTCAACAGCGCGAACGCGCGACGGGGCGTCATCGATTGGAACGGAAGGTCGGGGTCCATCACCTTTGCGTTCATGAGGTCTTTGGCCATGACGGCCTCGATGGTGGCCGCCAGCACACAGAGGGCCACGTGCCCGCGCACCCGCTCCTCGCTCCAGTGGAACATGGGCCGCAGCGACAAGAAGTCCTTCATCACCCGGAAGCGCCGCTCCACGGCCTCAAGGCTCCGGTAGTACCGCACGACCTGTTCGGGCGAGGCCTCTGTGGCGCTGAGCGAGGTCGTGATGACGTAGCGCCCGCACAACAGCTCCTCGTCGTAGCGTCGGGCCTTCTCGTCGAAGTCGAAGGAGAAGAAGCCCTTTTTGATGTCGACGACAAAGCCGCGCCCGCCGGCGAGGATCGAAGGATGCGGTCGGCCGCCGCGCCGATCTTGGCCGGGTCGACGAGCTTTCCCGCTCGCACCCTTTGCTCCAAGGCAATGAGGCCGTCCTCGATCCGGGCGCACAGCGCCAGGTGCCGCGCCTTGTCGCGGAAGTAGCGCACGGGCGAGAACACGACGACAAAGCGCCGAGCGCCATGGGTGAGATCGGTACAGAAGCTGTTGGCCTCGGGTACTGGCGTCCAGGGAGTGGTGGATGCGTTCGTCTCTTCGAGCACGGCCGCCACGTCGTCGTCGTGGTGAAGGCGGGTGGCTAACACGTGGTCGAAGCCGTGGGCGGCGACCTCGGCCAAGTTGTCCTCTGAGATGAGTCCGCGGTCGGCCACAAGGGCGATCTTGCCCACCTTGAAGCGTTCCTTAAGATCTGCCATCACGTCAGGCAGCGTCGAGACATCGGCGGTGTTTCCGGCGAACACGTGATGGGCGATCGGGATGCCGTCGGAGGTGACGAGGAGGCCGATCATCACTTGCGGCCTGTCGGATCGGTGGTCGCGGCTGTAGCCGAAAGCGAGGGAGGGAAAGGCTCTGCGCCCGGCGGCGACCGTCTCGAAGTAGCTCGAGGTGAGGTCATAACAGATGAGGCGCAGATCGAGGTTCGCCAGGTTGCACAGCTCGGTGTAGAGATGGGCCTCGGTGGCGTCCTTTGCCTCAGCAAGAGCGTCGATGGCCCGGTAGCACTGATCCAGGCTCGGAGCGCTCACGCCCATCGGCAACGCGACGGTGTCGAGCCACTCTTTGATCGTGCGGCGCTTGGAGTACGGATCGGTCAAGCGGTTGGCCACCATGGAAAACACCGTGTCGGGAAGGACTCTCGAGCGCCGACCGTCGCCGAGGGAGGCGAAGTGCTCCTCGAGCCCGAGACGACGAAAGTACGACCAGATGGCTGCGATCGCACCAAAGCTCGGCGAGCCGAGGCCTTCGAGGTCACCCGCCTCGAGATAGGTCCCGTTCGCATAGCTGGCCAGAGCCTTCACGATCCTGTCGAGCTGGCCGGACTCTTTCAGCTCGGAGACCTCGCCGAGGCGCAAAAGCGTGCGGTGGGTGTTACGGCCATCCACCCGGACGGCCTCGACGAGTGCCAGATACTCGTCAGACCTCTGGACATAGAGTTAATAGCCCTGCACTGTACCCTCCATTATTGATGGTGCAATCATCCACTAGAACATAGGCTGTAGCGGCTAATATGAGCCTATGGATGACGCTGTCGAGTCGCCTTCTGTTCTCAGGCTATTCGAAGTCCATGAGGACAGAGAGGGTCATCAGATCACTAGGCGTTTGACGTTGGTCGACACTGACGGGAAGCGCTCTGTGTGCCTCGACGGCTT